>JAOPVP010000036.1 GCA_025966135.1 Frankiales bacterium | reverse complement strand
GGTGCCCCGAAGGGAAGGCGTGTTTCCACGCCGGTCACCCACATGTCAAGCCCAGGTAAGGTTCTTCGCGTCGCGTCGAATTAAACCACATGCTCCGCTGCTTGTGCGGGCCCCCGTCAATTCCTTTGAGTTTTAGCCTTGCGGCCGTACTCCCCAGGCGGGCAACTTAATGCGTTAGCTTCGACACGGGGGGAGTCGACACCCCCCACATCTAGTTGCCATCGTTTACAGCG
Organism: Frankiales bacterium; assembly: GCA_025966135.1. GTDB lineage: Bacteria > Actinomycetota > Actinomycetes > Mycobacteriales > SCTD01 > RYN-111. Next base: position 30,073 of record JAOPVP010000036.1, on the reverse strand, counting down.
TGGACTACCAGGGTATCTAATCCTGTTTGCTCCCCACGCTTTCGCGCCTCAGCGTCAGTATCGGGCCAGTGAGTCGCCTTCGCCACTGGTGTTCTTCCTGATATCTGCGCATTTCACCGCTACACCAGGAATTCCACTCTCCTCTTCCGGACTCTAGCCAGATGGTTTCGGTCGACGTCTGGAGGTTAAGCCTCCAGTTTTCACAACCGACCTATTTGGCCGCCTACACGCTCTTTACGCCCAGTAATTCCGGACAACGCTTGCACGCTACGGATTCCCGCGGCTGCTGGCACGTAGTTAGCCGGTGCTTCTTGTGAAGGTACCGTCACTCCGTCCGGCTATTCACCGGCGAAGCTTCGTCCCAACTGAAAGGGGTTTACAACCCGAAAGCCTTCTTCCCCCACGCGGCGTTGCTGCGTCACGCTTTCGCGCATTGCGCAAGATTCCCCACTGCTGCCTCCCGTAGGAGTCTGGGCCGTGTCTCAGTCCCAGTGTGGCCGGTCGCCCTCTCAGGCCGGCTACCCGTCGTCGCCTTGGTGGGCCGTTACCTCACCAACAAGCTGATAGGCCGCGGGCCCATCCCTAGCCGAAAAACTTTCCACCTCGGAGAATGCCCTCCGAGGTCGTATCCGGTATTAGCCCCTCTTTCGAGGAGTTGTCCCAGAGCTAGGGGCAGGTTGCCCACGTGTTACTCACCCGTTCGCCGCTCCGTCATCTCCCCGAAGGGAGAGCGTCGCTCGACTTGCATGTGTTAAGCACGCCGCCAGCGTTCGTCCTGAGCCAGGATCAAACTCTCCGTTAATGATGATGCGAAACGTCGCAGCGGCGAGGCTGGGACGTTTCTAGAGAGTCGCTGCCACCCTTGGCGAGTGGTCAGCTGTTGATTCTGGCGAGCAGAACTTACTGACATTTTATTGTCCGTATGTCTGTTCACCAAAGGAATCCTTCACCGTGAGACAGTCACCCCGACGGGGCGCCTGCAACCCCACGGTTCGGGGTTGTTTCTTGGCACTGACTTTCGGCACGCTGTTGAGTTCTCAAGGATCGAACGCTCTCCGCTGCTGGCCTCTCGGCCGTTCGCGGGGCAACTCGCCTAATCTATCTGGTCTCGTTCTTCGGTGTCAAACCGTGTGGTTCGGACTCCGAAGAGGAGGCACCACAGCAAGGACGCGGCAGAACCGCGTTGGTCTTGCAGGGTGGCCCGCGAACCGTGCTCCAGCGAGTCTTTCCGCTGGTGTCCGGTGCTCCGGGGGCGAAGGAGAAGTTACGAGTCTGAGGCGGCAGAGTCAAATGGCGGGGTGCCACGGTCAGTTTCACGCTCAGATTGCCCGTGAATTGCCCGTTCTGGACCCTGGCCGTGACCTGCCCGTGACCGACCGACGGTCAGCAGGGTGCCGTCTGCTTCGCAGGCAACAGGGCGCAACCCCTGCCAGGAGTGGCAGGTCAGCCAGACCGCTCGACGAGCAGGACGCTGCGCTTGCCCTTCCGGAGCACCAGGAAACGGCCGTGCAACCAGTCCTGCTCTGCAGGGACGGCGAGCTCGTCCGTCACCCGTGCGTTGTTGAGGTACGCCCCACCCTCCTTGACCGCACGGCGGGTGTCGGACTTCGACAGCGACAGGCCTTCCGCGAGCAGGTCGACCAGGAACGGGGACGATCCCGTCACCGTGAGGGAAGGCGCCTCGGCGAGGGCCGCTGTGAGCGTGGCCTCGTCAAGCGCGGACAGCTCGCCCCCTCCGAACAGCGCAGCCGAGGCGGCCTGGACCCGGGCCACCTCGTCAGCGCCGTGCACGAGGGCAACCAGCTCGTTCGCCAGCCGGCGCTGCGCCGCCCGGACGTGCGGGCGATCGAGCGTCTCGGCATCGAGCGCCTCCACCTCCTCGCGCCCCACGAAGGTCAGCAGGCGCAGGTAGGTACCCACGTCCCGGTCGTCGACGTTGAGCGCGAACTGGTACAGCGCGTAGGGCGAGGTCTTTGCCGGGTCGAGCCAGACGTTGCCGCCCCCCGTGCTCTTGCCGATCTTCTGCCCGGACGAGTCGGTGACAAGCGGGAAGGTCAGGGCGTGTCCGCTCCCCTGCTCCACCCGGCGAAGCAGGTCCAGTCCGGCGGTGATGTTGCCCCACTGGTCGTTCCCGCCGATCTGGGCCGTGCAGCCGTAGCGGCGGTAGAGCTCCACGAAGTCCAGCGACTGCAGGAGCTGGTAGCTGAACTCGGTGAAGGACAGCCCGCCACTTGCGAGACGAGCGCTTACCGACTCGCGCGAGAGCATCTGGTTGACCGGGAAGTGGCGCCCGACGTCTCGGAGGAACTCGAGCACTGACATCGGGGCTGTCCAGTCGAGGTTGTCCGCCATGATCGCGCCGGAGGGCCCGTCGTCGAACGACAGGAAGCGCTCCAGCTGGGCCTTGATCTGCGTCACCCTCACCGCGATCTCCTCCGCGGAGGCCATGACGCGGTCGGTGGTCCTTCCGGTCGGATCGCCGATGAAGCCAGTGGCCCCGCCGGCGAGCGCGATCGGCCGATGGCCCGACAGCTGGAAGCGACGCAGCGCCAGGAGCGGGACAAGGCTGCCGACGTGCAGCGAGTCGGCCGTCGGGTCGAACCCGCAGTACACCGTGATCGGGCCCTCTGCCAGGGCCTTCGCCAGCGCGTCCCGATCGGTCGTCTGGGCGAGCAGCCCGCGCCACTCGAGGTCGCCGAGGATGTCGGCGACGGGCGCAACTGTCGGCAGGGTGCGATGGGGCGCGGAGTTGGCCTCAGGGGCGGTGCTGGTCACGGGATCATCGTGCCGCACCGGGCCACCTGGTTGTCGACGGCACGTCAGGAACCCGCGTCAGGAGGATGTGTGGCCGCGGACGATCGCAGGGGCGTCGAGGAGCGCGCCCGGCTGATCGTCGTACCGGCCGGAGGCGATGTCGGTGACGACCAGGGCGGTGGCGGACGCGTCGTCCCAGACGAGGTCGGGACGGTCTGTCCACGTCGCCATGCCGTCGGTGAGCGAGGTGTGCACCAGCCCCGGCAGGACGTCGATGACCACGACGCCGGTGCCGGTCAGCGGGCCGACCAGCGAGGCGGTGAGCACGGACAGTGCGCGTTTGGACACGGCGTACCCGGTGTAGGTCCCGGACTGGGTGGCGGCGAGCGCGCGGCTCGCGATGGTGACGACATGGCCGTGGCCCCGCTGCACCATCGCCGGCAGCAGCGCGCGGGTCAGGAGCATCGGACCGCGCAGATTGGTCTCGACGACGCCCCACATCTCGGCCATGTCGGCCTCCCAGAACGGCCGCTCGGTCGACTCCACGCGCGCGGCGTTGTTGACCAGCAGGTCCACGGTGCCGAGGTGCTGCTCAGCGTGAAGAACCAGGCGGTCGACGGCGTCCGCGTCGGCTACGTCGACGGCTGCGGGCAGGACCTGCACGCCATGCAGGTTGTGGAGGTCCTCGGCGAGGGCGCGGACCTCGGCGCCGGTACGCGAGAGCAGGAGCAGCGACATGCCCTCCGCGGCGAGCGCGGTCGCGATCTCCCGGCCGAGCCCGCGCCCAGCGCCGGTCACCACCCCGACACGCCCGGTCAGCCGTGCAGTCACGGCCGCACTCTAGGAACCCCGGGCCGGTACGGCGACACCGTCGGCTCCCCGTCCAGCCAGAACCGCCAGGGCGTCGCTGCGCCCTCCCCCGCCACACCGACCCGCGGACCGGTGCGGACCAGAGCCGCGTCGTGCGGTCCCGGCAGGAGCCGGACCGGCGAGGACGGGTCGAGCAGGTCGAGCCCCAGGGCCTCGCGGTCGAGAGCCAGCGCAGTGGCCAACCGGGCGGGGCCGCGACACAGGTCGCGGTCGCGGACCCGGGGACGCCGCTCACGGGCGGTGTCGAGACCGGCGACCACCTCGCCGGCCCGCAGCAGGACCGCCGAGGCCTCTCCGACAGGACCGGTCACGACGTTGGCGCACCAGTGCATGCCGTACGTGAAGTAGACATACAGGCGGCCAGCGGGGCCGAACATGATGTCGCTGCGCGGCGTGCGCCCCCGGTGCGCGTGCGAGCCGGGATCCTCCCCCTCGCCGGCGTAGGCCTCGACCTCAGTGAGCCGGACCCGCACTCCCCCCGCCTCCACGAACGCACCGAGCAGCGTCGGTGCGACCTCGAGGACGGGCCGGTCGAGGTTCACGACGGGGTGGACAGCGCCCACTCCCGGTGCGCCTCGACCTCACTGCGCAGAGCCCTGAGCTGCTCAGAGACCCGCTCGGGTGCAGTGCCGCCGTGGCCCCGACGACTGGCGATGGCGCCGCGGACGTCGAGGACGCTGCGGATCTCTGGGGTCAGGTGCGGGGAGATGTCGACGAGCTCCGCGTCGCTCACCTCATGGAGGTCGCGCCGACCTGCCGTGCAGAAGGCCACCAGCTGCCCCACGGCCTCGTGGGCCTCCCGGAACGGCACGCCGTTCTTGACGAGCAGCTCGGCGACGTCGGTGGCGAGGGCGAAGCCGAGCGGCGCAGCGGCCTCGAGGACCTCGGCGTGGACGGTCATGGTCGCGATCATCCCGGCCATGGCAGGGAGGACCAGCAGCAGCGTCTCGACGGCGTCGAAGGATGGCTCCTGGCTCTCCTGCATGTCGCGGTCGTAGGTCAGCGGCAGGCCCTTCAGCATGGCCAGCTGCCCCGTCACGTGACCGATCAGCCGTCCGGCCTTGCCGCGGGCCAGCTCGGCGATGTCGGGGTTCTTCTTCTGCGGCATGATCGAGCTGCCGGTCGAGAAGGCGTCGTCGAGAGTCACCCAGCCGAACTCGGTGGTGTTCCACAGGACCACCTCCTCACCGAGCCGTGAGAGGTGGACACCCAGCAGGGCGGCACAGAACAGGAACTCGGCGACGAAGTCGCGGTCCGAGACGGCGTCCATGGAGTTGGCTGCCGCGGCGGCGAAACCGAGCTCGGCCGCGGTGCTGACCGGGTCGACCGGCAACGACGAGCCCGCCAGGGCTCCGGAGCCCAAGGGGCTCACTGAGGCCCGCAGGTCCCAGTCCCGCAGCCGGTGCACGTCGCGGGCGAAGGCCTGCACGTGCGCGAGCAGCTGGTGGGCGAACAGCACCGGCTGAGCGTGCTGGAGGTGCGTCATCCCGGGTGCCGGCGTGTCGAGGTGCTGATCGGCCTGCTCGACCAGGGCGCGTTCGAGCTCGGACAGCTGGTCCACGATGCGCCGGACGTGGTCACGCAGGTACAGGCGCAGGTCGGTCGCGACCTGGTCGTTGCGGGAGCGGCCGGCACGCAGCTTCCCCCCGAGGGGACCGAGCTTCTCGAGCAGACCGCGCTCGAGGGCGGTGTGGACGTCCTCGTCCTCCACCCGGGGGGTGAAGGCGCCGTCGCGGGTCTCGGTGGCCAGCTCGTCGAGCGCGCCGAGCATCCTGTTGAGCTCGCCGTCGTCGAGCAGGCGCGCCCGGTGCAAGACGCGGGCGTGCGCCTTGGAGGCGAGCAGGTCGTACGGCGCCAGCCTCCAGTCGAAGTGAACGCTGACGGACAGCCGCGCGAGGGCCTCCGCAGGGCCGCCCTCGAACCGACCTCCCCAGAGGGAGGTGCGTCCTTCAGTCACTGCTCCGTCTCCCGCGAGGCTCATTGACCGAAACGCTGGTCACGCTTGGCGGCGATCTTGCTCGGCAAACCCCACAACTCCACGAAGCCCTTGGCCAGGGTCTGGTCGAAGGTGTCGCCTTCGTCGTAGGTCGCCAGGTCGAAGTCGTACAGGGATGCCTCACTGCGTCGGCCGGTGACGGTGCAGCTGCCGGCGTGCAGCGTCAGCCGGACGTCTCCGGAGACGTGCTGCTGGCTGACCCCGATGAACTCGTCGAGAGCGCGCTTGAGCGGGCTGAACCACAGCCCGTCGTAGACAAGCTCGGTCCAGCGCTGCTCGACCCCGCGCTTGAAGCGCGCGAGGTCACGCTCCATGGTGAGGTTCTCCATCTCCTGGTGCGCGGTGATGAGCACCTGCGCGCCGGGGACCTCGTAGACCTCGCGGCTCTTGATGCCGATCAGCCGGTCCTCGACCATGTCGAGGCGCCCGACGCCCTGGGCACCGGCCCGCTGGTTGAGCTCCTCGATCGCCTGCAGCACCGACACCGTACGGCCGTCGATGGCGGTGGGAACGCCGTTGACGAAGGTCAGGACGAGCTCGTCCGGACCGGCGGAGGAGCCCGGGGCCTGGGTGTAGCTGTAGACGTCCTCGATCGGACCGTTCCAGGGGTCCTCGAGGAAGCCGGTCTCGACGGCACGGCCCCACACGTTCTGGTCGACGGAGTAGGGCGACTTCTTGTTGACGTCGATGGGCAGGCCGCGCTCCTCCGCGAACGCGATAGCCTTGTCGCGCGTCATTCCGGAGTCGCGCACCGGCGCGATGCACAACAGGTCCGGAGCGAGCGCCCCGATGCCGACCTCGAAGCGCACCTGGTCGTTGCCCTTGCCGGTGCAGCCGTGAGCGACAGTGTCGGCGCCGTGGTACTTCGCGGCGGCCACCAGGTGCTTGACGATGAGTGGCCGGGACAGCGCTGAGACCAGCGGGTAACGGCCCATGTAGAGGGCGTTGGCCTGCAGGGCGGGCAGGCAGTACTCGTCGGCGTACTCGTCCCGGCAGTCCGCGACGACGGCCTCGACCGCACCGCAGTCCAAGGCGCGCTGACGGATGACCTCGAGGTCCTCGCCACCCTGGCCGACATCGGCCGCCACGGCGACGACCTCCTTGCCGGTCTCGTTGGCGATCCAGCCGATGGCCACGGACGTGTCGAGGCCTCCGCTGTAGGCGAGGACGACGCGGTCAGACACGGTGCTTCTCCATTGCAGTTGCAGTAGTGGTGTGAACGGGGACTAGAGCGTGCGGCCCTCGGCCAGCCGCAGCAGCCGGGATGCCAGAGCCCCGGCCGCCGGAGTGGCAGGCGCCCGGGTGACGAGCAGGACGGTGTCGTCACCCGCGATGGTGCCGGCGACGTCGGGAAGACCGGCACGGTCGAGCGCCGCCGCGAGCAGGTGGGCACCGCCGGGCGGGGTGCGCAGCAGGACGTAGGCGCCCGTCGCCTCCGAGCTGACGCAGAGCTCCTCCAGCAACCGGCCGAGCCGGGCGTCGACCGCCTCCGGCGTGCCGGTGCGTGGCTGCCCCTCGGGAGGGACGGCGTAGGCGGTCCCGGCCGCGGTGCGGACCTTGACGGCCCCGATCTCCTCGAGGTCGCGACTGACGGTTGCCTGCGTGACCTGCACGCCCTTGGCGGCCAGCAGCCGCCCGAGCTCGGTCTGGCTCGCGACAGCCTGGGCCTCCAGCAGCTCCACGATCGCGGCGTGACGGGCCGCCTTCGTGAGCGGGACCTGCTGGACGGCCTCGAGCCGGCGCGGCGCAGCCATGAGCTACCCCGCCTCCGCGACAGGCATGGCGCCCTGCTCCAGCAACCAGGTCAGCAGCGCCTTCTGGGCGTGGAGCCTGTTCTCAGCCTCGTCCCAGACCGCCGACTGGGGGCCGTCGATGACGGCGGCGGCGATCTCCTCACCCCGGTGCGCCGGCAGGCAGTGCAGGACCACGGCGTCAGCGGCCGCCAGCCCCAGGGCGGCCTCGTCCACGGCGTAGCCCTTGAGGTCCGCGAGGCGCTGCCCGGCGCCGGTCATCCCCATCGAGAGCCACACGTCCGTGCACAGGACGTCAGCGCCGTCGGCGGCCTGCTTGGCGTCGTCGGTCACGACGATGGTGGTGCCGAAGCTCTTCGCGCGCTCCACCACGGCGGCGTCCGGCTGGTAGCCCGCGGGAGCGCCGATGCGGACCTCCATGCCGGCCATCGCGCCGCCGAGCAGATAGCTGTTGGCCATGTTGTTGGCGCCGTCGCCGAGGTAGGTCAGCACGAGCCCCTCTGTTGTGCCCTTGCGCTCCCTGATCGTCTGCAGGTCAGCGAGGATCTGGCAGGGGTGAAAGCCGTCGGTCAGCGCGTTGACGACCGGCACACCACTGGACTCGGCGAGCGCCTGAATCCGCTCGTCGGCGAAGGTGCGGATCACGATGGCGCTGACATAGCGCGAGAGGACCCGCGCGGTGTCCTCGATGGTCTCGCCCCTGCCGAGCTGGGTGGACTGGGCGTCGAGGATCACCGGATGGCCCCCGAGTTCGGCGATGCCGATCTCGAACGACAACCGGGTACGAGTGCTGGGCTTCTCGAAGACGACCGCGACGGCCTTGCCGCTGAGCGGCTTCGGACCGTCGTACCGGGTCCTCTTGAGCTGGGCCGCCAGGTCCAGGACCTGGGACTGCTCAGCAGGAGTCAGGTCGTCATCGGTGAGGAAGTGGCGGGGCATCAGCCACCTCCGTCGGGGCCGCCGGTGATCTCCGCAACCCGCGAGAGCAGCTCCGCGACGGCGAAAGGCTTGACGAAGACGCGCTCCTCGCCGAGCAGGTCACGCATGCCGGGCACGGCGTCGACCTTTCCCGTCACCACCACGACCGGGGTGTCGGCCAGCTCGGGGTCGTCGCGGACCTCCTCGAGGACCCGCACACCACCGAGGTCAGGCATCATCAGGTCGAGCAGGATCAGGGCTGGTCTGGTCGCCGCGGCCTTGACGAGGCCGGCCAGGCCGTCCGATGCCGTGACGACGTCGTAGCCCTCCGCGGACAGCAACGTGTGGAGGAGCCCCCGGACGCTGGGGTCATCTTCTACGACAAGGACGCGGGTTGCGCTCACTAGTGGCCTCCGGAGACTGTCGTTGCGGACCTCATGCGCGGACCCTAGCGGCGTCGAGCACCGTCGGCAGCGCCGCCACGAACGCGTCGAGCTGCGCCTCCGAGACGACGAGCGGCGGGGCGAGCCGGATCGCGTCCGCCGCGGGGGCGTTGATCAGGAAGCCGGCCTGCCGGGCAGCCAGCTCGACCTGGGCCGCGCACGGCTCGGTCAGCACGATGGCGAGCCACAACCCGACGCCCCGGACGTGGCTGACGAGCGGGTGTCCGAGTGCCTCGATGGCCTTCCGGAGTCGCTCGCCCAGGACGGTGGCAGCCTCGAGCAGACCCTCGTTCTCCACGACGTCGAGGACAGCCAGCGCGGCTGCACAGACGATCGGGCCACCTCCGAAGGTGGTGCCGTGGTCACCCTTCTGAAGGACGCCGGCAGCCTCACCCCGAGCGAGGACTGCGCCGATGGGCAGGCCGCCGCCGAGACCCTTGGCCAAGGTCACCACATCTGCCTCGACGCCGGGCTCCAACACCGTGTGGGACAGCCAGCCGCCGGCCCGGCCGATACCGCCCTGTACCTCGTCCAGATGGAGCAGCGCGCCGCTGGCGTCCGCCGCCTTGCGGGCTGCGGCCAGAAAGCCCGTCGGCGGCATCACGACGCCGGCTTCGCCGAGAACCGGCTCCAGCACGATGCTGGCCGTGGTCGGACCCACGGCCGCCGCCAGCGCATCGGCGTCACCGAACGGGACGAACGTCACGGGTCCCGGCAAGGGCTCGAAGGGCGTGCGCTTGGCCGGTTGGCCGGTCACCGCGAGCGCCCCCATGGTCCGTCCGTGGAAGGCCCCCTCGCACGCGACGAAGCCACCGGCTGTACGGCGACGCCGGGCCAGCTTGAGCCCCGCTTCGTTGGCCTCGGCGCCGGAGTTGGTGAACAGCACCTTGTCCATGCCTGTCAGCGCCTTCAGGCGCTCGGCGAGCTGCACGACCGGTTCGCTGATCGCCAGGTTGCTGACGTGGCCGAGCGTGCCCATCTGGCGATGCACGGCCTCGCGGACCGCCGGGTGCGCATGCCCCAGGACATTGACGGCGAGGCCGGCGAACAGGTCGACGTACTCCTTGCCGTCGACGTCCCAGACGGTCGCGCCCTCACCGCGCGCAAGGACGACCGGTGGCGTGCCGTAGGTGCCCATGAGCGCGGCGTCCCACCGAGCTTGCCAGTCCTGCGTGGTCATGACGGAACCACCATGGTGCCGACCCCTTCGTCGGTGAACAGCTCGAGCAGGATCGCGTGCGGCACCCGGCCGTCGAGAACGTGGGCGCGCGGGACGCCTCCCTGGACGGCCCGCAAGCAGGCCTCCATCTTCGGGACCATGCCGCTGGACAGGCTCGGCAGGAGGGCCGCGAGCTCCTCGTCCTTGATCTCGCTGATGACCTCGTCGCTGGCCGGCCAGTCGGCGTAGAGCCCCTCCACGTCGGTGAGGACGACGAGCTTCTCAGCACCGACTGCAACGGCCAGGGCTGAGGCAGCGGTGTCAGCGTTGAGGTTGTAGAGGTGGCCGTCCCGCCCGCGGGCGACGGTGGCCACGACCGGCAGCTTCCCCTCGTCGAGGAGGGCACGCAGGATCGCGGGCTGCACCTCGACGACATCACCCACGAATCCGATGTCGGTCGGTTCGCCGTCGACCATCGCGCCCCGGCGCTCTGCCGTGAACAGTTGAGCGTCCTCACCGGACAGGCCGACGGCGAAGGGGCCGTGCTCGTTGATGAGGCTGACGACATCGCTGTTGACCTGGCCGACCAGGACCATCCGGACGACCTGCATGGTCTCCGGCGTCGTCACCCGGTAGCCGCCCCGGAACTCGCTCTGGACACCGAGCCGGTCCAGGTGCGCCGTGATCTGCGGGCCGCCTCCGTGGACCACGACGACCTTCACACCGCAGTAGCGGAGGAAGACCACGTCTTCTGCGAACGCGGCCTGCAGTTCCGGGCTGCTCATCGCGTTGCCGCCGTACTTCACGACGACGGTCTTGCCGCTGAAGGACTTCAGCCACGGCAGCGCCTCGACGAGAGCCGCGGCCTTCGGCAGGTTGGTGTTGCCCCGTGCATGGGTCATGAGGAGTACGCCGAGTTCTCGTGGACGTACTCCGTGGTGAGGTCGTTGGTCCACACCGTGACCGTCTCGCCGCCCGCGTGCAGGTCGATGGTGATGCGGCACTCCCTGCCGGTCAGGTCGACACCCTCACGGTCGTCACCCACTCCCCCGGCGCGGCAGACCATCACGCCGTTGATGGTGACGTCGAGCTGGTCGGGGTCGAACGCCGCCTGCGTCGTACCGACAGCGGCCAGGACCCGGCCCCAGTTGGCGTCGTTGCCGTACAGCGCGCACTTCAGCAGGTTGTTGCGCGCCACCGACCGGGCGACCTCGAGGGCATCGGCTTCGGACGCCGCATGGACCACCTCGACAGCAACCTCCTTCGAAGCCCCCTCGGCATCCGCGACGAGCTGACGGGCGAGGTCCGCGCAGACGGCGGTGACCGCCGTCTGAAGGTCTTCGACAGCCGGCGCCGTGCCCGAGGCGCCGCTGGACAGCAGCAGCACCGTGTCGTTGGTCGACATGCACCCGTCGGAGTCGACCCGGTCGAAGGTGGTTCGAGTCGCCTCCCGCAGCACCGCGTCGAGGGTAGTGCTGTCAGCGACCGCGTCGGTGGTGACGACCACCAGCATCGTGGCGAGGGCGGGGGCGAGCATGCCGGCCCCCTTGGCCATACCGCCGACGGCGAAGCCGGGCCCGTCGTGGGTCGCGGTCTTGCGGACAGTGTCGGTGGTGCAGATCGCCTCCGCTGCCGCCGCACCACCGTCGTCGGCGAGCTCCAGCACGGCCTTCTCGACTCCCGCCAGGAGCTTGTCCATGGGCAGCCGGACCCCGATCAGGCCCGTGGAGCAGACCGCGACGCTGGCGGCGCCGGTGCCCAGCGCAGCTGCGGTGGCCTCGGCGGTCGCGTGGGTGTCCTGGAACCCCGGGGCCCCCGTGCAGGCGTTGGCCCCGCCGGAGTTGAGCACGACCGCCTGCAGCCGCCCGCCCTTGAGGACCTGCTCGCTCCACAGCACCGGCGCAGCCTTCACCCGGTTGCTCGTGAACACGCCCGCGGCGGCGTCGAGCGGGCCGTCGTTGACGACGAGCGCGACGTCGGGCTTGCCGCTCTGCTTGAGGCCCGCGGCCAGCCCGGCGGCCCGGAAGCCCTTGGCGTGAGTTGTGCTCACGGCGCCACTCCGCTGACGCAGAGGCCAGCCTGCTCGGGGAGCCCGAGGACGAGGTTGGCGCACTGGACGGCCTGCGCGGCTGCGCCCTTGCCGAGGTTGTCGAGTGCACTGACCACGAGCAGCCGTCCCGAGTCCTGGTCCAGGGTGGCCTGCAGGTGGCAGCTGTTGGAGCCCAGCGTGGCTGCGGTGTGGGGCCAGCGACCCTCGTTCAGTACCTGCACGAAGGGCTCGTCCCGGTAGGCGTCGAGCAGGATCTCCCGCGGGTCGCCGCCCTTGAGCGGCTTGGCCGTGACGGTGGCCAGGATGCCGCGAGGCATGGGCGCCAGGACCGGGGTGAACGACAGCGAGGTCGCCCCGCTGGCCTGCTTGATCTCAGGAAGGTGCTGGTGGCTGCCGACCTTGTACGGCGACAGGTCTCCCATCACCTCCGTGGCGAGCAGGTTGGCCTTGGCAGCACGTCCAGCGCCGCTCGTACCGCTGGAGGCCACCACGACGACGTCCGCGGGATCCGCGAGGCCCGCGGCAACGAGCGGCGCGAGCGCGAGGATGATCGCTGCGGCGTAGCAGCCGGTGTTGGCCACCCGGCTGCTGGCGGCGATGAGAGCGCGCTGACCGGGGAGCTCCGGCAGGCCGTAGGTCCAGGTGCCACTGTGCGCACCGCCGTACCAGCGCTCCCAGGCCGCCGGGTCCTGGAGCCGGTGGTCGGCGCCGAGGTCGACGACCTTGACCCCGGCCGGCAGCTGGGCCGCCAGGGGGCCGGACTGACCGTGCGGGAGGGCCAGGAACACCACATCTGCGTCTGCGAGCACGCCGGCTGTGGTCTCGGCGAAGACCCTGTCGGCCAGCTGCGGCAGGTGCGGGTGCACGTCGGTGACGGGCTGCCCGGCCGAGGCCCCGCCGCAGATGGCGGCGATCTCGAGGTCGGGGTGCTGAAGGAGAAGGCGCAGCAGCTCACCGCCCGCGTAGCCGCTGGCCCCTGCGATCGCTGCTCTCCTACCCATGGCCTGATCATACATGACCCTGCATGACTATGCAGCCCGTTTCCGGGAGCTCGGGGTCGGGCTGACCTGCTGCAGAAACGCCACCGTGCTCCACCACGGCGGAACGTCCCACAACAGCCGAAGCCGCGGCGTCAGGCGCCGCGCAGCACCGCACCGTGGTCGGCGGCGGCTCTCGCGACCGCCGTATCACGGGCCCGGAGCACCTCCACGTCGGTCAGCGTGCGGTCGGGCGCCCGGAACCGCAGGGCGTAGGCGAGCGACTTCCTGCCCTCCCCCACCTGTGGTCCCGTGAAGACGTCGAACAGCCGAATCGCCTCCAGCAGCTCACCGGCGCCGGCGCGCACGGATCGCTCGACGTCTGCCGCCAGCACGTCGTCAGCGACGACCAGGGCCACATCGACGGACGACGGCGGGTACGACGAGACCACCGGCGCCGCCACCGGACCGCCGGCGGCCGCCACCTGGACGAGCCGGTCGAGGTCGACCTCACCCGCGACACTGCGGGGAGGCAGGCCGTGGGCAGCGACCACCCGTGGGTGCAGCTCTCCGGCGGCGCCAACGGGCTCGCCGTCGAGCAGCAGCAGCGCGCAGCGGCCGGGGTGGTAGGGCGCCTCTTGCCCCCGCGTCACCGTCAGGGTGACCCCGAGCGCCTGGCCGAGGGCCAGGAAGACCTCGACGGCGTCGCCGACCGCGACCGCACGTCCGGCGCGACGGCCGGCCAGGGCCACCCCGGCGTGGCGGGGCTGGCTGGGCAGCGCGGCATCGAGTGCTGCCAACTCCTCATCCGTCGGGCGCTGGCTGGTCTTGGGCACCCGCGCGACCGGTGTGCCGGCACCACGGAAGACCGAGCCGGTCTCGTACAGCGCGACGTCAGGCAGACCGCGGCCGACGTTGCGCAGCAGGGCGGTGACCAAGCCCGGCAGCAGCGACGGACGCAGCAGCCCCTCCTCCTCCGATAGCGGGTTGAGCAGTCGCGGCGGCTGGTGGTGCGACTGGCCCAGGCCCTCGACCAGCGACTCCGCGACGAACGGCGGGGTCACCACCTCCACGAGCCCGGCAGCCGCCAGGGAGCGAGACGCCCTACGGCGAAGCCGCTGGCTGTCCGTGAGGCCTCGCCCGGCGGGGGCGGTCGGCAGGGCCACCGGGACGGTGTCGTAGCCCTCGAGCCGGATGACCTCCTCGACGAGCTCGGCGGGACCAGTCAGGTCCGGGCGCCACGGCGGCGGCGTGACGAGCAGCACCTGGTCTCCGGTGACCTCGCAGCCGATGTCGGCCAGGCGCTGGAGGACCGTGCCCCGGTCGTACGCCCGACCCGCGACCTGACCCGGCTTGTCGACCGGCAGTTGCAGCTGGGGCCGCGGCGCCCGGTGGTCGACGTCGGTCACCGGGCCTGCCACGGCACCACCGAGCTCTCCCAGGAGCCTGACGGCGGCCTCCGCGGCGGCCGGCGCGAGATCGGGGTCGACGCCACGCTCATAGCGCTTGGATGCCTCCGACGGCAGCCGGTGCCGACGGGCCGTCCGGGTGATCGAGGACGGCTCGAAGTGCGCCGACTCGAGGAGGATGCCTGTGGTCGCCTCTGAGATCTCGGTGGCGGCTCCGCCCATGACGCCTGCGAGCGCGATCGGGCCGCTGTCGTCGGTGATGAGCAGGTCACCCGGGTGCAGTGCCCGCTCCTGCCCGTCGAGCGTGACGAGGCGCTCCCCCTCCGTGGCGCGCCGCACCACGACGGCACCCTGAAGCGTCGCGAGGTCGAAGGCGTGCAGCGGCTGGCCCAGCTCGAGCATCACGTGGTTGGTGACGTCGACGGCAAGCGAGATCGGCCGCATACCGGCGCGCACCAGCCGTCGCTGAAGCCACGGCGGTGAGGGCAGCGTCGGGTCGAACCCCGTCACGATGCGGGCGACGTAGCGGTCGCAGCCCGGGTCGTCGAGCTGGACGTCGTACCCGCCGTCCACCGGGGCGGCGGCGAGCAGCCCTGGGTCCACGAAGGGCACACCGAAGGCGGTCGCGGTCTCCCGCGCCACGCCACGAACGGACAGCGAGTAGCCGCGATCAGGGGTGACGGCGATGTCGAGGACCTCGTCGCGCAGCTGCAGGAGGTCGACGACGTCCGCGCCGAGCGGGCTGTCGGCCGGGAGCACCAGGATGCCCGGCGAGGACTCGGCGAGGCCGAGCTCGGCCGCACTGCAGATCATCCCGTCGGAGGTGCGGTTGTAGGTCTGTCGGGTCGCGATCTGGAACCCGCCGGGCAGCGACGCCCCGGGCAGGGCGAAGGGCACCAGGTCGCCGGCAACGAAGTTGGTCGCCCCACAGACGACCTCGTGCACGCGGCTGCCCACGTCGACGTGGCAGAAGCGGATCGGCTTCTTGAAGTCGGTCAGCTCCTCGACGTCGAGGACCCGCCCGACGACCACGCCGGTGATGTCGTCGCCGTACCGGTGGACCTGCTCGACCTCGAGGCCCGCCCGGAGCAGCGCGGCGGCGATCTCGTCGGGTGTGGCGGTGAGCTCGGGCACGAAGGTGCGCAGCCAGGACAGGGGGACGCGCACGTCAGGCCTCCGTTCCGAACGCCTGCGTGAAGCGCTGGTCGCCCTCGTACAGATCGCGGATGTCGGTGATGCCGTGCCGGAACATCAGCGTCCGGTCCAGGCCCATGCCGAAGGCGAAGCCGCTGTAGCGCTCAGGGTTCACACCGCACGCCACCAGCACGGCAGGGTTGACCATGCCGCAGCCCCCCACCTCGATCCAGCCCTCGTTGGAGCAGACCCGGCACGGCTGCAGCGCCACGTCGCCGCGGCACGCGAAACACTGGATGTCGAGCTCGGCGGAGGGCTCGGTGAAGGGGAAGTAGGACGGGCGCAGCCGGCTCGCCAGGTGGCTGCCGAACATCGCCTCGGCGTAGGCCTCGAGGGTGCCGCGCAGGTGCGCCATGGTGATGCCCTCGTCGACGCACAGGCCCTCGACCTGGCCGAACACCGGCGAGTGCGTCGCGTCGAGCGCGTCGTTGCGGAACACCCGGCCGGGCGCGACGACATAGCAGGGCAGGCCGCGCGCGAGCAACGACCGGATCTGCACGGGACTGGTCTGCGTGCGCAGCACGACCTGTGAGCCCTCAGGCGCCAGCCACAGGGTGTCCTGCATCTCGCGGGCCGGGTGGTCGGCAGGCATGTTGAGGGCGTCGAAGTTGAACCACTCGTGCTCGACCTCGGGACCCTCGGCGACCTCCCAGCCCATGGCGACGAAGACGTCGGAGATCCGCTCCTGGATGGTCGTGAGCGGGTGCCGGGCGCCCTGGAGGACGGCCCCCGGCAGGAGCGAGACGTCGACCCGCTCCTCGACGAGCACCCGCTGGTCGCGCTCGTCCTCCAGCGCTGCCCTGCGCTGATCGAAGGCCGCCTCGAGGGCACGCCGAACCTCGTTGACCCGCTTGCCGGCGTCGCCCTTCGCCGCCGGAGGCAGGACACCGATCTCGCGGTTGGCCAGGGACACGTGCGCCTGACCGCCGAGATGGGCGGTCTTGGCATGGGCGAGGTCATCGAGGCTTGCGGCGGCAGCGAACGCGGCGAGGCCGGCGGCATGCGCCGCCTCGAGCTGCGCGGCGTCGAGCAGGCTGACCTGCTTCGGGTCGTAGTCGGGCGCGGACACGTTGCTCCAGTTCAGGGGGTACGGCGGGAAAGTCTGCCAGGGGCGCCCGCCGGGCTGTCCGCCTCCGCCTTGCCGCGAGGGAATCAGGCGTCGTAGGGGGCAGTGCCGGCGGGCAGCACGAATCGAAACCGGGCCCCGCCGCTCGCGGCGCGCCCCACCTCGACGCTCCCGCCGTGGGCCTCCACGAGGCCCTTCACGATGTACAGCCCCAAGCCGGTGCCCCGGCCGCGGTTACCGCGCCAGAAGCGCGTGAAGACGCGCGCCGCCGTCTCCGGCGGGATACCGGCGCCCTCGTCCTCGACGGACACCTGCGCGCCGCTCTCGAACGGAGCCACCGTGACTGTCACGATCCCTTCCCCGTGGCGCAGGGCGTTCTCGATCAGGTTGCCGACGACCTGGTCGATCTTGTCCGGGTCCGCCCAGATCTCCGGCAGCTCGCCGTCGAGCTTCACCACGAACCGCTCCTCGGGGTCACCGGCGGCGACCCGACCCGAGACCGCCTTCAGGACGGCGCCCGGCAGGTCGATGACCTGCCGGCGCACCTCGAGTCGGCCGGCGTCGATGCGACTGACGTCGAGCAGCTCGGTGAGCAGCCGGGTGACGCGGTCGGCGTCGCTGTTGACCGTCTGCAGCATGAGCTGCTTCTGTTCGTCGTTGAAGCGGTCCCACTTGGCCAGCAGTGTCGCCGTGAAGCCCTTGACGCTGGTGAGCGGCGAGCGGAGCTCGTGGGCGACCGTGGACACCAGGTCGGCGCGGCTGCGGTCGGTACGCTCCCGCGCGCGGTTGTCGCGCAGGACCAGCACCACCCGCTGAAGCCGGCGCTGCTCGTCGCGGACGTAGGCGGCGGTCACGAGCAGCTCCCGGCCCTTGAGGGGGCCGTCACCGACCTGCAGGCTGCGCTCGGGCTGCCGGGTGCGGGTGCTGAGCCCCCCGAACGGATCGGTGCAGGCCCACCAGTCGCGGCTCTGGTCGTCGATGAGCGGCAGCACCTGCTGCAGCGAGCGCCCCACGAGGGCGTCCGCGGAGGTCGACAGGATCCGCGCACCCGCAGGGTTGACGAGGACGACGGCACCGGTGGGGTCGACGACCACCACGCCGTCGGGCAGGTCGTCGTATGCGTTCTTGTCCTGACTCACGTGCCCTCCTCCCGCAGCGCCACTCTAGGACGCCGAACCATAACTGCGGAGGGCCTGGGCAGACGCGTACAAACACACCGCGGCCGCCGTGGCGAGGTTGAGCGACTCCGCCCGGCCGAGGAGAGGGATGCGCACGCGACGGTCGGCAGCGCTCAGCGCGTCCTCCGGCAGACCATGAGCCTCGCTGCCGAACAGCCATGCAGTCGGGGCCACGAGCGCCCCGTCCTCGGCGAGGTCGAACAGCTCGTCCTCCCCCGTTCCGCTCGTGGCGAGGACCTGCACCCCGGTACGGCGAAGCGCGTGCAGGACTTCCTCAAGAGGGGCGCCGGCAACCACCGGCAGGTGCCAGAGGCTGCCGGCGCTGGCGCGCACGCACTTGCCGTTGTGCGGGTCGACGCTGCTGCCGGACAGGATGACGGCGTCGGCACCGGAGGCGTCGGCCGTACGGATGACGGTGCCGGCGTTGCCGGGATCGGCCACCTCGTGGAGCACTGCGACGAGGCGCGGCGCCGAGGGGAGCGCCGTACCCAAGTCGGTGTCGAGCAGGGGGCCGACGCCCACGAGCCCTTGGGGCGTCACGGTCTCGGCCAGGGCCTCCAGCACGGGCGTGGACACCTCGACGACATCGACACCTTGTGCCGCCGCCTGTATGGCCAACGGGTCGCCCAGGTCGACGACGTACAGCTCCAGCAGGCCACCGGCTGCGAGGGCCTCCCGAACTGCCTGCGGGCCCTCGACGACGAACCGGCGCTCGGCCACGCGGGCCGAGCGCCGGTGCAGGCGTCGTACTGCCTGGACCCGCGGCGAGCGGGTCGAGGTCAACTGGGTCAAGCGGCCGGCGAGGAGTTGACGTCGGCCGGCAGCGCCTTCTTCGCGACCTCGACGAGGGCACTGAAGGCCGCGGCGTCGTTGACGGCGATGTCGGCGAGGACCTTGCGGTCGACCTCCACCCCCGCGGCCTTGAGGCCCTGGATGAGGCGGTTGTAGGTCATGTCGTTCTGGCGCGCCGCAGCGTTGATGCGGGTGATCCAGAGCTGGCGGAAGTCGCCCTTGCGCTTCTTGCGGTCGCGGTACTCGTAGGTGGCGCTGTGGAGCAGCTGCTCCTTGGCCTTGCGGTACAGGCGGCTGCGCTGGCCGCGGTAGCCACTGGCCTTCTCGAGAACCTCACGACGCTTCTTCTGGGCGTTGACCGCCCTCTTCACGCGTGCCACGGGTGTTCCTGTCTGTCAGCCCCGCCGCGCGGCGGCGGGGACGGTCTGGTGAAGGGGGAGGCCTAGAGGCCGAGCAGCTTCTTGGTCTTCTTGGTGTCGGCCTTGGAGACCTCGGTCGTGCCGGTGAGGCGACGGGTGAGGGCGCTCGACTTGCGCTCGAGCAGGTGGCGCTTGCCGGCCTTCTCGCGCAGCAGCTTGCCGCTGCCGGTCACCTTGAAGCGCTTCTTGGCGCCGCTGTGCGTCTTCTGCTTGGGCATGGCTGCCGTCGTCCTTTACGTCTAGTTCTCCACCGACGGGGTGCCGTCGGTGGTGTCCTGCGCTGCGGGCTCAGTCGGCTCTGGTGCCTGCTGGGCCGCCTGCGGTGCTGCCCCGGCACCCTGACCAGCCTTGCCGCCCTCGGCGGCCTTCTGGTCAGCCGCGATCTTCTTGAGGTCTGCGGCGTTCTTGTGCGGGGCGAGAACCATGATCATGTTCCTGCCGTCCTGCTTCGGGCTGGACTCCACGAAGCCGAGCTCCTGGACGTCCTCGCCCAGCCGCTGGAGCAGCCGGAAGCCGAGCTCAGGCCGGCTCTGCTCACGACCGCGGAACATGATCGTGATCTTCACCTTGTCGCCCGCCTTCAGGAAGCGGACGACGTGGCCCTTCTTGGTCTCGTAGTCGTGCGGGTCGATCTTGGGACGGAGCTTCATCTCCTTGATGACGGTGAGCACCTGGTTCTTGCGGCTCTCACGCGCCTTCTGCGCCGTCTCGTACTTGAACTTGCCGTAGTCCATGAGTTTGGCCACCGGCGGACGCGCCATGGGCGCGACCTCGACGAGGTCGAGGTCGTTCTCCTGGGCCATCTGCAGGGCCACGCCGATGGCGACGATGCCGACCTGCTCGCCGTTCGGCCCGACCAGACGCACCTCAGGGACGCGAATCCGGTCGTTGATGCGGGGTTCAGCGCTGATGCTGCCTCCAAGGCAAAGGGGGGTGGGTCGCGCGGCCCGTTGCCCCCACGAAAAAGGGCCCCGCGCTCAGCGCAGGACCCACTTCGCCGTCCACGCGGGACGGCTACGACGCCGACGGCAACGAGCCCGTCGGGCCGACCGGACCCGGCTGCCTCGCGGCCGCTCGGGTGGGAGGTGGGGCCTCCGCTTGCACGACCACCCGCTGTCGAACTGGTGGCGGACGGTCGGGTCGCGTCTGAAAGACTAGCAGGATGCAGCCCGACGCGACCCGCGACTTGACAGACGTCCCCGCGGCCGAGGTCATCTCCGCCGTCGCGGTCCACCTCATGAGCGCCGCCGCCGTGAAGTGCGGGCTCACCGAGGAAGGCTCCGCCACCCTCGACCTCGACGAGGCCCGCAAGCTCATCACGGCCCTCGCCGGTCTGGTCACCGCGGCCCGGCCAGACCTCGGCGTCCACGCCGCGCCGCTGCGCGACGGGCTGCAGGCCCTCCAGCGGGCGTTCCGGGAGGCCTCCCCGCTGCCTGACGAGCCCGGCGAAGGTCCCGGCGAGAAGCTCACCGGCCCCGTCTGAACCAGCCACCTCGCAGCACGTCCTGGCCCGGACCCCTCGCCGGCACCTGCGCCAGGTCCAGACCGTCCGGGGGCAACCGCTCCCCCAGCCGCCGCATGATCCGCTGCGCCAGCGACGCCAGCTCGGTCGGGTCGAGGGGCCGCTTGGCCGCGATCCCCAGGACCGGACCGTCCGGCCCTTCGAGCAGGCGCGCCGCACGCAGCCCCTCGCCCGCCAGGGCGGCCCGCAGCGCCGTCATGAGTGCCTCGGGTGCCGGGGCAGGCGGCGGACGCAGGTCGGTCACCGCACGGCGAGCGGCCAGAGCGCTGCCGGTCACCGGCACCCAGCCCTCCGCGAGCGTCGGCAGCTCGGTGACGGCTACGGCAGCACCGGCGGGGTCGATCAGCACCACCGCGGCGCCCTCGGCGAGCGCCGCCGCGCAGGCCTGCGCACCGGACAGCGGGACGGGGCGTACGTCGAGCCGCCAGCGCCGGAGGGCGGCCACGTCGGGGAACACCGGCAGCGCCCGGCTTCCGTCGAGCGATTCGAGCAGGACGACGGCCAGCTCGGCGCTGGACTCGGCCCGTAGCCCGGTCGACTCCACGGTGTGCTCAGCGGTCGAGGTGGCGCTGATCGCCGCGAAGACCCGCGCGTCCACGAGCGCCGCGAGGAGCTCGGCCCGGTCCTCGGGCCGGCTGAGCGCCTGCGCGAGGCGCCCGTCTGGCTCGCCGGTGTCGGTCACCGGGCCACGCTAGCCGGGGCTCAGGAGTCGACGCGCGCTGCGGAGAGCAGCGCCGTGGCGGCGTCGAGGGCCTGCCGTGCCTTTGCGGCGTCCCGGAAACCGGACAGCACGAACGCGAAGCGCACTCGGTGCCCGTCGGCGGTGCTGGTCCAGCCGGCCAGGGCCCGCACGGAGCTCAGGCTGCCGGTCTTGGCGCGGGCCCGACCGGCTGCGGGCGTGTTGCACATGCGCGTCTTCAACGTCCCGTCCTGGCAGGCCACCGGCAGCGCCTGCAACAGCTGGCGGTACATGGTGCTGCGCTCCGCAGCGAGCAGCAGGGACAGCTCCCCCGCGACCGACTGCCGGTCCCGGCTCGAGAGCCCGGAGCCGTCGGCAACGATGCCGACCGCGACACCGAGCGGTCCGAGCACGTCCCGGACCGCGGCCGCGCCACCCGCGGTCGTGCCGACGTGGCGCCGCATGTACCCGATCTCCTTGAGCAGCAGCTCGGCGGCGAAGTTGTCGGAGCTCTTGTCGATCCGCCGCACGACGGCGGTCATCGGCCCCGAGGCATGCGAGGCCACCAGACGCGCCCCCGTCGGCAGCTGGGCATGACCGATCCGGGTGGACACGCTGACGCCGTGGCGGGCCAGCATCGTCCGGAACCGTGCCAGGTTGGCAACTGCCGGGTCGGCCAGGAACGCCGGGTCCGTGCGCCAGCCGTTGTGGTCGACGGCGAGCGCCGAGAGCGGCCCGGACTCGGCGGGGACGAAGCTGGTCTTCCAACCAACTGCACGCCGGGACTGGTCGTAGCGGAAGTCGTCGACGAGCAGCCGCCCCGACACGGTCCGGATCCCGCTGGCCGCGACGGCGGCCGCCAGGTGGTTCAGGTCGGTCGCAGTGAGGAACGGGTCGCCGCCGCCGACGAGGTACAGGTTGCCCGGCTGTCGGCTCCCGACCCGGGGCTGCGAGGCGCGCACCTGGGTGATGAGCCGCCTGCTGGGGGTCAGCACCTTGAGGGCAGCGAACGTCGTGAACAGCTTCTCGGTCGACGCGGGAGCCACCGGCGTGGTCGCCCGGGCTCGGTAGACCTGCCCGAGCCCGGCCACGTCCACCGCCGCGGCCACGGTCGAGGCCGTGCTCTGCCCGAGGACGTACTGCAGCTTGCGCTGCAGGCCCGCCGTGACGGCGACGGCCGAGGCGGCCGGCGTCGGGGCCACGCCCGTCCCTGCAGTCGGCAGGGCCACCGCGACGCAGAGGGCCGCGGGCAGCAGGACGCGGAACAGGATCACCCCTGACGTCTCGGCACGCCCGGCCCTCGCCTGGAGGTCAGGCGTCCTGAGCGCTGGCCAAGAGCTTCCGCAGGGCCAGTACGGCGTCGACGGCCAGGTCCCCGTCGTTGCTCTGGATCGCGAGCAGCGCCACGGTCTCGTCGTCGTGGAGCTCCAGCTGCGCCCATGGGGCACCGTCGGGCAGGTCGACGGACACGACCACGCCCCAGGGGAAGAACCGGTCTCCCACGACGTTGCGGACCCAGATCCCCTTCTCGTCGGCGCGGACCCGGACCCGGGTGAACGCGAAGACGGCCACGGCGAGAAGCAGCCCGATGCCGAAGAACGCGATCTGGTCGGCGAGGCCGAACGTCTGGCCGCCGGTCGAGCCCTGCGGAAGCAGCACCGCCAGCACGCCGAAGGCGAGGAGGACCAACGCCGCGACGACGCGACAGACGACTGTGAGCCGCCGGGGTCGCACCTCGACGCTCATGCGGCCGCCTCGACCGGCCGTCGTACCGGTGTCTGGCGCAGGAGCAAGAAGGCGAGCTGTAGGGCAGGGCCGATGCCGAGCGCGAAGGCGATGGTTCCGATGCCGACCGGGCCGCGGAGGGCGACGCCGAGAGACAGGACCGTGAGCTCGAGCAGCGCCCGGCAGACCCCCACCCGCCAGCCGGTGCGCTCCACGAACGCGACCATGAGGCCGTCGCGCGGCCCGGGTCCGAGGTGCGCGCCCAGGTACAGCGCGGACCCCACGGCGATCAACAGGATCCCGCCGACCGTCCCGCCCAGCCTCAGCGCGATGTGCTCGTGCTGCAGCCCGTCGAGAAGGGGCGTGGCCAGCAGCACATCGATCACGAGCCCCACCAGGATGACGTTGAGCAGCGTGCCGATGCCGGGGCGCACACCGACGGCGAGACCGACGCCCATGACCGCGATCGAGACACCCACGGCCATCGTGCCGAACGGGATGCCGAGCTGCTGGGAGAGGCCGCCCGACAGCACATCCCAGGGCCCCACGCCGAGCTGCGTCTTCAGCCCCACCCAGATGCCGGTCCCGAAGAGCACGAGTCCGACGACGAGCTTCACCACGCGCCAGATCACGGCTGGCCTGAGCCGGAGGGCATGGGGAGGGCGGTGCCAGCGAGGGGGACTCTGGTCACTCGACGATCTTGGAGATGGGCAGCTCGAGGATGTCCCGAGCACCGGCGGCCTTGAGTGCGGGGATCAGGGTGTTGACCCCCTTCTTCGGTACGACGGTCTCGAGAGCCTGCATGTCGCTGTGCGCCAGGGCCATCACGGTCGGCGAGGCCATCGCGGGCAGCGCAGCGACGACGGCCTCCAGCTGCTCGACCGGCACGTTGAGCTTCAGCAGCACGTGCCCCTTGGCGCGCAGGGCGCCTTGGATGAGGACCACCAGGTCCTCCATCGCCGCCCGTTTCTCAGGGTTCTGATACGCCTCGCGGTTGGCGATGAGCTCGGTGCGACTGGTCAGCAGGGTGGCGATGACCTTGAGCCCGGCCTTGCGCAGGGACGAGCCGGTCTCGGTCAGGTCCACGATCGCGTCGACGATGTCGGGGATCTTCGCCTCGGTGGCCCCGTGGCTCGTGAAGACCTTGGCCTTGACGCCGTGCTCCTCGAGGTAGCGGCGCGTCGTCTCCGGCATCTCGGTGGAGATCCGGACGCCGTCGGGAAGGTCGGCCGCGGACTGCCACGGCGACTCCCTCGGCACGGCGAGCACCACGGACACCACCGCTTCCCCGGCCCGGCCGCCACCGATCTCACCGAGGCTCACGACGTCGGCGCCGGTCTCGGTGATCCAGTCCCGGCCGCTGATCCCGAGGTCGAAGATGCCCTGCTCGACGTAGGTCGGTATCTCCTGCGGGCGCAAGAAGCGCACCTTGTCGATGCGTGGGTCGTCGACCTTCGCGTGGTAGTCGCGGTCCGAACCGCGGACGACGGTGAGGTCGGCGGAACTGAACAGGTCGAGGACCTGCTTCTCGAGGCTGCCCTTGGGCAGGACGACGGCAAGCACGGTGGCCTTTCCTTCTTTGCGGTGGCGGGAACCGTCAGGTTCCGGTGCGGAGGGAGCGCAGGACGCGGGCGGTGTCGAGGGCGGCGAGGACGGCCTCGCGCGCCTTGTCCTCGGTGGAGCCGTCAAGCCCTGCTCGGTCGAGGGCCTGCTGCTCGGTGTCCACGGTGAGGACACCGTTGCCCACTGGGGTGTGGCTGTCGAGCGAGATACGCGTCAGCCCGTACGTCACAGCGTCGCAGACGTACTCGAAGTGCGGCGTGCCCCCTCGGATCACCACCCCCAGCGCGACCACGGCGTCGTGGGTGGAGGCCAGGCACTGCACGACAACCGGTAGCTCGACCGCACCGGCGACCCGGACGACGGTCGGCTCCTCGACCCGGCACTCCGCCGCGGTGCGCAGCGCGCTGTCGAGGAGCGCCGACGTGATGTCCGCGTGCCACCGGGTCGCGACGATCGCCAGCGTCAGGTTCCTGGCGTCGAACGGGCCGGCCCCCGGCCGGCCATCGCCGCTCACGGCGCCTCAAGGACGTCGTCAGCGCTGCCGTCGGTGTCCTCGTCCTCGAAGGCCGCCAGGCCCGGCAGCTCGTGCCCCATCCGGTCGCGCTTGGTCTTGAGGTAGCGCAGGTTCTCCTTGGTGGGGTGGGCCGGTAGCGGCACCCGTCCCACGATCTCGAGTCCGTAGCCCTCCAGACCCGCGCGCTTGGCCGGGTTGTTGGACAGCAGCCGCATGGTGTGGATGCCGAGGTCGACCAGGATCTGCGCGCCGGTGCCGTAGTCGCGCGCGTCAGCCGGCAGGCCCAGCTCGAGGTTGGCATCGACGGTGTCCGAGCCGTTGTCCTGCAGCTGGTAGGCCTGCAGCTTGTGCATCAGGCCGATGCCCCGGCCCTCGTGGCCACGGACGTACAGCACGACCCCGCGACCCTCTTCGGCGACGGTCTTCAGCGCGGCGTCCAGCTGCGGGCCGCAGTCGCAGCGGCGGGAGCCGAACACGTCGCCGGTCAGGCACTCGGAGTGGACGCGGACGAGGACGTCCTTGCCGTCACCGATGTCGCCGCGGACCAGGGCGACGTGCTCGGTGCTGTCGAACACCGACTCGTAGCCGACGGCCAGGAAGTCGCCGTGCCGGGTCGGGATCTTGGCCGCTGCGACGCGGCGCACCTGCTTCTCGGTGCGGCGGCGCCAGGCGATCAGGTCGGCGATGGAGATGAGCGCGAGGTCGTGCTGCGCCGCGAAGGTGCGCAGCTCAGGCAGCCGCGCCATGGTCCCGTCCTCCTGCACGATCTCGCAGATGACGCCTGCCGGGCGGAGCCCCGCCAGGCGGGCAAGGTCGACGGCCGCCTCGGTGTGCCCGGGACGCCGCAGGACACCACCAGGCTTGGCCCGGAGCGGGAAGACGTGCCCAGGACGCACCAGGTCGTAGGGCGAGGTGTCCGGGTCGGCCAACAGCTGGATGGTGTGCGCGCGGTCGGCGGCGCTGATCCCGGTCGTGACCCCTTCGCGGGCGTCCACGCTGACCGTGAAGGCGGTCTGCATCCGCTCGGTGTTGTGCGGCGCCATCTGCCCGAGCTGCAGGTGGTCGAGGACGTCCTCCTCGAGCGGTACGCAGAGCAGCCCGCGGCAGTGCGTCATCGTGAACGCGACCAGCTCGGGGCTCGCCATCTGGGCGGCGAAAATGATGTCGCCCTCGTTCTCGCGGTCCTCGTCGTCGACCACGACGACCGCCCTGCCGGCTGCGATGTCGGCGATGGCACGCTCGATCGTGTCGAGCTCCTGGGTCTCCTGCGCGGGAACGCTCATGCGCGAGCTGCCAGCAGTTTCTCGACGTACTTGGCGGTGATGTCGACCTCCAGGTTGACCGGATCGCCCGGGGCCTTCGGGCCCAGGGTGGTGAGCTGCTGGGTCGCCGGGATGAGGCTGACCTCGAACCAGCCCTTCTCCACGGCGCTGACGGTGAGCGAAACGCCGTCGACGGTGATGGAGCCCTTCTCGACGACGTACCGGTCGAGGTCGTCGGGCAGCGAGATCCGCACGACGGTCCAGTGCTCGCTCGGAGCCTTGCTGAGGATGCCGCCGGTCCCGTCGACGTGGCCCTGCACGAGGTGCCCGCCGAGGCGGTCCTGCAGACGGACGGCCCGCTCCAGGTTGACCCGGCTGCCGACCTGCAGGGCGCCGAGAGCGGACCGGTCGAGGGTCTCCTTCATGACGTCCGCGGTGAAGGCGCCGCTCTCGTTCGCGACCACGGTGAGGCAGACGCCGTTGACGGCGATCGAGTCGCCGTGCTTGGCGTCGCTGGTGACGACCGGTCCGCGGACGGTGAGGCGCGCCGCGTCCGGCAGGTCCTCCCACGCGGTCACCTCGCCGAGCTCCTCGACGATGCCGGTGAACATCTAGCCCCTCCCCTGCGTCTTGGCGGCTTGCGGCGCCGCTGCTGTGCCGTTGCGGCGCAGCGTCAGCCGTACATCCCCGCCGAGACGGGTCACATCGGTCAGGTGCAACCGCACGGCGTCGTCGATCGTTCCAACGCCCGCGTCCTCGAGCACGGCAGGTCCGGCGCCCAGCAGGGCCGGTGCGACGTAGCCCACGACCCTGTCCACGAGCCCGTCCCGCAGGAACGCACCCGCGAGCGTGGGGCCGCCCTCCAGCAGGAGGCTGACCACGTCCCGGTCCGCCAGGGCCTTCAGCAGGGCCGGTAGGTCCACCCGATCGCCGCCGGCCACGACCAGCGTGCGCTCTTCGCCGTACGACGGTCCGGTGGTCACCATGAGGGTGCGGGCGCTGTCGTCCAGCACCTTTGCGGTGGCCGGGGTGCGGCCGTGGCTGTCCACGACGACCCGCAGTGGTTGGTGGCCAGGGCTGGGTCGGACGGTCAGCGAGGGGTCATCGGCGAGAACGGTGCCGACGCCGACGACGATCGCATCCACCTCGGACCGCAGCAGGTGCACGTCCGCGCGCGCCTCGGGGCCGGTGATCCACTGCGAGGTGCCGTCAACGGCGGCCGAGCGGCCGTCGAGGGTGGCGGCGTACTTCCACGTGACCAGCGGCAGGCCGGTGCCCTGGCGGTGCAGCCAGGCGCTCAGCGGGCCGGCGGCGACCTCCTGTTCGAGCACCCCCGTGAGGACCTCGACGCGGGACTCCCGCAGGGCCTGGATGCCTCCCCCCGCGAGAGCGGTGGGCTCGTTGCAGCCGACGACGACCGTCGTGATGCCACCCGCGGCGAGGGCCTGCGAGCAGGGTCCGGTGCGGCCGGTGTGGTTGCAGGGCTCGAGGGTGACGACGGCGGTGCGGGCACGGCCGGCGGCTTGCTGCAGGGCCACCACCTCGGCGTGCGGACCACCGGGCGGCTGGGTGGCGCCCTCACCGACGATCTCGCCGGCGGAGTCGAGCAGGACCGCGCCGACGGGCGGGTTGGGGCTGGTGGTGCCCAGCACGGCGCGCGAGAGCTCGACGGCTCTCCGCATCGCCTGCTCGATGTCCACTGCCCGACTCCCCTGCTCTGGCTCCGGGGACGACGAGCAGCGCGCAGCGCGAGGCTGCCCTACCGCCCGCGCGCTACCTCTCCTCCGGACTCTCACCGTCGGTCCAGGAGTCGCACCTGGTCCACCGCTGGCTGGCTGCGAGCGGGTCGCGGACTGTCACCGCCGGTTCGGACTTGCACCGACCCCGGAGCGCGCGTGACTGTCGCCGCCAGTCTCGCATGCCCGCGATCAGGCCCGCCGGTCGACCGCCACCCAGGAGCCCGGCACCGACTTCGCGACCGACTTCATCTCCGTCGCGGCCGCCACCACCGCCCGGAAGTCGCGGTCGCCGTCGACGGAGCCGGCCACCCCCACGCTGACGCTCACCAGCGGCTGGCGGCGCAGCTCCCCACGGCGGTCCAGGACCTCCAGCCAGCCGCGCGCCGCGTCGGCGGGGTCGTAGTGGCTGCCCACGCCGGCCTCGAACTCGGTCACCGCCTGGTCGCACAGCTCCTCGGCCTGCTCGGGGGTGCAGACCACCACGAAATCGTCGCCGCCGACGTGCCCGAGGAAGGCCGACGGCGCGCCGGCCCGCATGACCGCCCGCTGCAGGCAGGACGCGAGCAGCAGCAGCAGCTCATCGCCGCGCTGGAAGCCGTAGGCGTCGTTGAAGCCCTTGAACTCGTCGAGGTCGACGTGGCAGACCGCATAGCGCTGCCCCGCCGTGGCCCGGCCGGCGATCTCCACCTCGATGCGGTGGTTGCCGGCCAGGCCGGTGAGGGGCGACAGCGCCCGGAAGTCGGCGGTGCGGCGCAGCGTGCCCGCGACGCGGGCGACCAGCTCCAGCGGGTCGAACGGCTTCACGACGTAGTCGTCCGCGCCCGCCGTGAGCCCGAGCACCTTGTCGGCGGCGCCGGCCCGGCCGGTGAGCACGATCACCGGCAGCGAGGACGTCGGCGGGTGGGCCCGCAGCTGCCGCAGCACCTCGACCCCGTCGCAGCCGGGCAGGTCGACGTCCAGCAGCACCAGGTCGGGGCGGGTCAGGACTGCGTGCTCCAGCGTCCGGCGGCCGTCGGCGAGCACGTCGACGGCGTAGCCCGCCAGCTGGAGGTCCTGGGCCAGGAAGCGGGCGACCGCCGGATCGTCGTCGACGACCAGGATCCGCCCCGGCACCGGACCTAGCCCTGCGCTCTGTGCGCGGCGGCCCGCAGCCCCGCGATGGCGGCCGCCGGATCGGCGGCGCCGTACACCGAGTTGCCGGCCACGAAGACGTCGGCGCCGGCCTCGGCGCAGCGCTCGATGGTGCTCTCGCTGACGCCGCCGTCGACCTGCAGCCAGACGTCGAGGTCGCCGATGGCGGCCTTGGCGCGGCGGATCTTGGGGACCACCACGTCGAGGAACTTCTGGCCGCCGAAGCCGGGCTCGACGGTCATGATGAGCAGCATGTCCAGCTCGGGCAGCAGGTCGGCGTAGGGCTCGATCGGGGTGGCCGGCTTGAGGGCCATGCCGGCCCGGCTGCCCAGGCTGCGGAGCTGCCGGGCCAGCCGGATCGGGGCGGCGGCGGCCTCGACGTGGAAGGTCACGCTGCCGGCGCCGGCCTCGGCGTACTGCGGCGCCCAGCGGTCGGGGTCCTCGATCATGAGGTGGCAGTCGATCGGGATGGTGGTGCTCTTCAGCAGCGACTCCACGACCGGCAGGCCGAGCGTGAGGTTCGGCACGAAGTGGTTGTCCATGACGTCGACGTGCAGCCAGTCGGCCGCCCCCTCGACGCGGGCCGCTTCCTCCGAGAGGCGGGCGAAGTCCGCCGACAGGATGCTCGGGGAGATCAGGGTGCGCGCCATGCCCTCAGCCTAGGGCTCCGGCCCCGGCCGGGGTCGCCTGCCTGGGCGACGTGTCGGGGTCAGGTACGGCGGGGGGGCTGAACTGACCGTCTTGTCCCCTCGTTCTAGCGCGACCGGCCGGGCCGGCACGCTGAGGGCACGCCCGTCCCCCGTCAGAACGAGGGGACAAGTCCGGGGTCAGGTGCGGCGGAGCAGCGCGAGGTACATCGCGTCGGTGCCGTGCCGGTGCGGCCAGAGCTGGACCGCCGGGCCGTCGCCGAGCTCGGGCACGCCGGGCAGCAGCGGCCGGGCGTCGAGCTGCTCGAGGTCGGG
>JAOPVP010000026.1 GCA_025966135.1 Frankiales bacterium | reverse complement strand
CCCCTGGTGTCCCGGACCGTGGCGTTGACCCCGCCAGCGCGGAGCCGACGCACGAACTCCTCCTCCACCAGCTTCGCCGACGCGTCCCACCTCGACCCCGGTGTCGGGTTCAAAGGGATCAGGTTGACGTGCACCAACTTGCCCTTCAGGCGCTTCGCGAGCAGATCGGCCCGCCACGGCTGGTCGTTCACGTCCTTGATCAGGATGTATTCGATGGACAACCGCCGGCCCGTCTTGCGGGTGTAGCCGAACGCAGCCTCAAGGACCTCCTTGATCGGCCAGCGGGTGTTGACCGGCACCAGGGTGTTACGGAGCTCATCATCGGGAGCGTGCAGGCTCAGGGCCAGGGTGACCTGCAGCCCTGCCTCGGTCAGCTTCCTGATCGCCGGCACCAGGCCCACGGTGGACACCACGATGTTGCGCTGGCTCATACCCAGCCCATGCGGGCCTGGCTCAATGAGGCGGTGCAGGGACGCGGTGACCCTGGCCAGGTTGGCGAGCGGCTCCCCCATTCCCATGTAGACCACGTTCGTGACGCCGCGCTCCTGACCCCGCCGGATCTCATCAGCGTTGGCCTGAACGGCCTGGTCGACGATCTCCGCAGCCGACAGGTTGCGGGTCAGGCCGCCTTGCCCGGTGGCGCAGAACGGGCAGGCCATCCCGCAGCCGGCCTGGCTGCTGATGCAGACCGTGGTGCGGCCGGTGTACCTCATGGTGACGGACTCGATCAGCGTCCCGTCATGAGCCTTCCACAGGGTCTTGACGGTCGCGCCGTTGTCACAGTCCACGTCCCGGACCCGGGTCAGCAACGAGGGCAGCAGCGGCGCGAGCTGTTCCCTGCTGGCAGCGCCGAGGTCGGACATGTCGTCCAGGCCCCGACCGGCGAAGTAATGACGGCTCAGCTGCTCAGCTCGGAAGGCCTTCTCCCCCAGGCGGACCACTTCGGCGCGTCGCTGGGCGAGGTCGAGGTCGGCTAGGTGCTGCGGCGGGAGGCCCTTCTTCGGAGCGTCGAAGATCAGCGGCAGGTTGATCATCGGCACGCCCGTCGGCCCGTACGCTCGGCTCCAGGCCTCGAAACGCCTGCCCCGGAAACCACGCGGAGCCTGCGACGGACGGCCGGAAGGCGTCGAGCACGGCCATCGAGGCGCCCGGGGAAGGGGTCATCGCCGGAGCCCGGCGCCGGGTCGAGGTCCGCCAGGTGCTGGCGAGGCATGCCCTGCTTGGGGGCGTCGAGGACGAGCGGCAAGGAGGTCACGGTCCCACCAGGGTACGGCGGACGCCGACCGACGCTAACCGTGCGGCAGCGGCACGAAGGCGGTCAGCAGCAGCCAGGCGATCGGCGCCGTCGGCAGCAGCGAGTCAAGCCGGTCCATCAGACCACCGTGTCCGGGCAGCAGCGAGCCCATGTCCTTGATGCCGATGTCCCGCTTGACCATCGACTCCCCCAGGTCGCCGAGAGTCGCCGAGGCGACCACCGCCAGGCCGTAGCCGGCACCGAGCAGCGGCGACGCGTGGAAGAGCGTCGTGAAGAAGATCGCGCCGGCGCCGGCACAGGCCAGCGCCGAGCCGGCGAAGCCCTCCCAGGACTTCTTGGGCGAGATCGAGGGCGCCATCGGGTGCTTGCCGAACAGCACGCCGGCGGCGTACCCGCCTACGTCGCTGCACACGACCGTCGCGATGAACGCCGTGATCCGGCGCGGTCCGTCAGCGGGCACGGTCAGCAGCGCCGCGAACCCGACGAGGAACGGCACGTACGCGGCGGTGAAGACCGACGCGGAGATGTCGCGCACGATCCCCGCGGCGGGGTCGGCCAGCCGCCAGACCAGGCATCCCAGGACGGTCAGCGCCAACCCCAGGAACAGCGCGGTCGAGCCGTACTCGTAGGCCGCCGCCACCATGCCCGCGCCCCCGACCAGCAGCGGCACCATCGCAGGCTGCGCGCCCAACGTGCGCAGCGCCTGCACGATCTCCCTGGTGCCAAAGGCCGCCGAGGCAAGCAGCACGAGCACGAACGACCAGCGGTACGGCGAGTAGACGGTGCCGATGATGACCGCACCGAGGGTCAGCCCTACCGCGATGGCTGCCGGCAGGTTGCGTCCTGCAGACCGCTTCTGCTGGCGCGAGGAGTCCGGCGCCGTCGGGGGGTCGCTCACCACGCTCCCCATCAGACTTCCAGCAGCTCAGCTTCCTTGTGCTTGAGCAGCTCGTCGATCCGGTTGACGTACTGCGTCGTCACCTTGTCGAGCTCCTTCTCCGCACGCGTGACGTCGTCCTCCCCGGTCTGGCCGTCTTTGACCAGCTTGTCCAGGGTCTCCTTGGCCTTACGGCGGATGTTGCGGATCGAGACCTTCGCGTCCTCCGCCTTCGAGCGCGCCACCTTGATGAACTCCCGGCGGCGCTCCTCGGTGAGCTGCGGGAAGGAGATCCGGATGATGGTGCCGTCGTTGGTGGGGTTGACGCCGAGGTCGGAGTCCCGGATCGCACGCTCGATCAGGCCCAGCGACTGCTTGTCGTACGGCGTGATGACGGCCATCCGCGGCTCGGGAACGGTGAGGGAGGCGAGCTGGATGATCGGCGTCATGGCGCCGTAGTAGTCCACGACGATCTTCTGAAACATCTGCGGTGCCGCACGCCCGGTGCGGATACCGCCGAAGTCGTCCTGGGCGACGACAACCGCCTTCTCCATGCGCTCCTCGGCGTCGAGAAGCGTCTCGTCGATCATCTGCTGTCCTCCGCGCTTATCAGGGTGCCGATCTTCTCACCGGCGACAGCGCGGGCGATGCCGCTCTCCGCGAAGATGTCGAAGACGACGAGGGGCAGGTCGTTGTCCATACACAGCGAGATCGCGGTCGCATCGGCGACCTTGAGTCGGCGCTTCAGTACCTCGGCGTAGGACAGGGCGTCGAAACGGACGGCGTCAGCGTTCTCGCGGGGGTCGTCGTCGTAGACCCCGTCGACCTGCTTGGCCATCAGGACGACGTCAGCACCGACCTCGAGAGCGCGCTGGGCAGCGCAGGTGTCGGTGGAGAAGAACGGCACGCCGAGTCCGGCGCCGAAGATGACGACGCGGCCCTTCTCGAGGTGCCTGATGGCGCGCCGCGGGACGTAGGGCTCGGCCACCTGTCCCATGGCGATGGCGGTCTGCACGCGGGTGTCGATGCCCTGCTTCTCCAGGAAGTCCTGCAGCGCGAGGCAGTTGATGACGGTGCCGAGCATGCCCATGTAGTCGCCGCGGGGACGGTCCATGCCCTGCTCGGTCAGCTCCGCACCCCGGAAGTAGTTGCCGCCACCGACGACCACGGCGACCTGGGTGCCTCGCCGTACGACGTCTGCGATGCCCACGGCGATGGAGCGGACGGTCGGAGGATCGACTCCCATGCTCCTGCCGCCGGCGAAGGCCTCACCGGAGAGCTTCAGCAGGACCCGCTGGTACTCGGTGCTCATCGGGCGGGACCCCTCCCTCTCGCTGTCAGGTGCGCTCCCACGGGAAAACGCGGAATCCCCAGCACTCTAGTGCTGGGGATTCGGCATGTGGTGCAGGCGAAGCTGGCTCTAGGCCTGGCCGACCTTGAACCGAGCGAACCGGACGACGTCGACGCCAGCCTCCTCGAGCACCTTCCCGACCGTCTTCTTGGAGTCCTTCGCGAACGACTGCTCCTTGAGGACGGAGTCCTTGAAGAAACCGGTGACCCGGCCCTCGACGATCTTGTCGAGCGCGGCCTCCGGCTTGCCCTCCGCGATGGCGATCTCGCGGGCGACGCGACGCTCGTTGGCAACGGCCTCCTCCGAGACCTCCTCACGGGAGGCGAACAGCGGCGCGAACGCGGCGATGTGCTGAGCCACGTCCTTGGCGACCTCGGCGTTGTCGCCGGTCAGCTCGACCAGCACGCCGAGCTGCGGAGGCAGGTCGGGGTTGGTCTTGTGCAGGTAGACACCCACGTAGGCACCGTCGAACGTCGCGACCCGACGGACCTCGATCTTCTCCCCGAGGGCGGCGTTGGCGTCGTCGAGCACGACCTGCAGGTCCAAGCCGTCGACCGTGATGTCCTTCGGGTCGCTGGCACCGGCCGCCGCGGCGGCAGCCACGACCCGCTCCGCGAGAGCGATGAACTTCTCGGACTTGGCCACGAAGTCGGTCTCGCAGTTGAGCTCGAGCAGGGTGGCCTTGCCGCTGCCCTCGGCCTTGACGGTCACGAGGCCGTTGCTGGCCGCGCGGCCCTCACGCTTCGCGACGCCCTTCTGGCCCTTGATGCGCAGGATCTCGACGGCCTTGTCGACCTCGCCCTCGGCCTCGACCAGGGCGTTCTTGCAGTCGGTCATGCCGGCGCCGGTGAGCTCGCGGAGCTTCTTGATGTCCGCGGCGGAGATGTTCGCCATGTCTCTTCTCTTCTTTGGTCTGTGGGTGAGGGACTAGGCCTGCGGCTGGTCGGCCGCGGGCGTCTCGGCAGCAGCTGCCTCGGCAGCCGGGGCGCCGACAAGCAGCTCCTGCTCCCATGCCGGGAGCGGCTCGTCCGTGGCGAGCTGGCCGGCCGGGGCCTCGTCATACGACGGCTTGTCGGCTCCGGCGTTGGCCTGCGCACCCGCCCGGGCCATCAGGCCCTCGGCGACCGCGTCGGCGATGACACGGGTCAGCGTGCCGATCGAACGGATCGCGTCGTCGTTGCCGGGGATCTTGTAGTCGACGACGTCCGGGTCGCAGTTGGTGTCGAGGATCGCGACGACCGGGATGTTCAGCTTGCGGGCCTCGCTGACCGCGAGGTGCTCCTTGTTGGTGTCGACGATCCACACGGCGCTGGGGGTGCGCGTCATCTCGCGGATGCCACCCAGGGTGCGGAGCAGCTTCTTGCGCTCGCGGTCGAGGACGAGCGCCTCCTTCTTCGTCAGCACGGTGGCGCCGCCGGTCTGCTCGATGAGCTCGAGCTCCTTCAGGCGCTGCAGCCGCTTGTAGACGGTCTGGAAGTTGGTGAGCATCCCGCCGAGCCAGCGCTCGGTGACGTACGGCATGCCGACGCGGGTGGCCTGCTCGGC
>JAOPVP010000091.1 GCA_025966135.1 Frankiales bacterium | reverse complement strand
TTCCAGTTGGTCGGGTTTTTCATTGATGATCTTCAGGAGCTGCGGGGATGATCGACTCAGTAACTCGTCCTTCGACCATGTAGAAATGATCGGCGGAACATTTGCTTCCACATAAGCCTTGCTCGATGCATCTAGGCCACGTCCTTGATATGCCGCATATCCTATAAAGCTGGCTACGACAAGAACAAGAACCAAGAAGAAACCGCCAACAATGGACAGAAACGTTTTCATTCGTGTGCCTCGATGCTTAGCGAAACAAATGGGCTAACGGCTTCGTTCAGCGGCGCGTCCGCTGAAACGGATGGTTGGGCATCCAGGATGCGAAGAACCCCCATGCTGATTCTGTCTTCGACCTTAAAGCCGAGGGATTCATAGAACCAGACGACAGCTGCGTTTGCGGACCTCACCTGGAGATTGATCTTGATACATCCCCGGTCATGCAGTGCACGGATGATGTGGTGCACCAACCTGCTTCCATTTCCGTCTCTCCGCCTTGACTGGTCCACGGCAACGGAATAGAGCCAACCCCGGTGCCCATCATAACCGGCCATTGCGGCCGCAATAATCTGTCCGGCCTCGGTAGCAACGAAAATGAGATCGTCCACCTTGAGCTTTGCATCAATGACTGCTTCGGGCTCGTTGTGCGGTGGCTCATCTGGAAATGCGTTCTTCCAAAAGGCCACAAGTTGCGGGCGGTCAATGTCGCGGTAAAGACGAATGTCCATGGCGGTCTTCAGGACGCCCAACGCCTTGTTGAACGGCGCCGGCAAGCGTAGCTTGCCACGCGTCCGCTCGAACTAAAGTTAGACCGCATTATCTGCTGAGCTGCGGATACCGACTATGCGAACCAGCTTGGTTCTGCCTGATGCGCCACTCTTTATGGACACCGATGACTTGGCGCAGCCGAAACGCTTGGCCACAAGGCCGATGAGTTCTGCGTTGGCTTCGCCATCGACCGGCGGGGATTGAATACGCGCTACCCATGTCCCTGCATTTTCGCGCACCAGTTCGCTCACGCGCGAGCTTGGCTTGACCCGGACTTCGATCAGAACTGACCCGTTAGCGTGCGCTGCGGCGGCAGAGCGGTTGGACATGACGTTGCGGTCTAACCTCATATTGAGCGGCGCGAATCGGCAGCGCCGCTGCCGATTCCGCGTCCGCTCCAATTTCAGTTAGGCCGCGTCACTGCGAACTCAGCATCACCTGTCGCGCCGAACGCAGGCGAGCGATGCAAAGAAAAAAACGCTCATAAGATACAGGCAGTGTTCGGACAGCATGAGTGCGGCGCGAAAGAAGTGAACACCCAAGGGCGGAGAGAGAACTGCCATCATGAGTTCAACAGCAAGTGCGGCGGCAACGAAGACAAGCCAATAACGAAAGACATGATGCCGCACGGCCACACCTAAGGGAATGCCGAAGAGCGCGCCGATCAGGATCGTCCAGAACACGCCATTGGTTGTGCGCACGATCGATGGCATGTCCGCGCGGGCGCCGAGCCGCAGAGACATCTCGCCCACCCACACAGTCATAGCCCCACTGTGCTCGAAGAGCTCGCGGGCTATGGGAAGCAGCAAAACCCCGAGAAGGGCGGCAAACAGAGCTTTCCGGATAACCGGCGAATCGTAGATCAAGGGAGGCCCTAACGACAGAATTGAGCGGCGCGCCGCTTTTGGCGCGTCCGCTCCAATGGCGGGTTGGGCGTAGGTGCATGCATGTGGTCATTATGCCAGCGAGCCCGACCACAGGTGCTCACATCCGCCGCGACGCGCCCATGGGCACCAAAGGACCCGTGGCTCACCCACTACTGTCTTACGCGCGTGCCGCCGGCGGCAGCGAAATCCCAGGTGGTGGCTTGATGAGCCGCGACCGCCGCCGTAGGCAAGAGGCGGCTGGTAAAGGACGGCACGAGCAACCAACGATGCTTGCCGGAGCCGAAGATCATCTCGTTACGGCGACGCCCAACGTTCGCGTTGACCGGCGCCGTGAAGCGCGCAGCGCTGAACCGCGTCCGAGTCGAACGCACGGTTAGGGCTCTCGTTGTGGCTACAGTCCATGAGACGCGAAGAACTGCTCCCATTTGGCCATAACTCGATCGGCTAATTGCTCGATGTTCACGACTCGATTGTCACTCCAGAGTTCCCATTCGCCGTCACCGCCTAGTGGGAGGGCGCCGATCGGTGCGCCACCAATTGCTCCACTGTAGCGATGAGTCATCGGATCCGCTCGCTTCGTAAGGCGTAGGTGCTTGGCCTTGTCGCACAGGTCACGACAGTCCTTCATGTCTTGGTCAGAGAAGAATTTATCCACATCTGCTTGAGGTACTGCTCGGTTCTTCTCGATGTAATCGCGGATGTGATTAGCGGTCACGAAAAAGTTGAAGACGTTGTCGATATCGAAGCTGGCTTTGAGACGGGCATGCTCCCGCTTCGCCTTTTCCAGCATGCCTGACGGAGTCCTGAGTTCGAGAAACGCCATCTTCGAGAGCCCTAACATTCTCGCTAAGCGGCGCGCCGCTTGCGGCGCGTCCGCTTCAGCGAGCGGTTAGATGTCTTCCGGTCGCGCGGGAGCGCTAGAGGCGCCCAGCAGATGCGTTTGACGAGAAACGGTTCTAGCCAGATCGTGTCAAGCCCTTTAAACCGCGGCGGGAACAGTTCAAGCTCGACACTACCGTCTTCGCCAAACCCCTGCACTTGGAGAGTATGGCCGATCGCGCGAGAGAACGCGGATTTCGTGTCCTTGCCCATGTTCACAATTGAGGTTGGTGCCGCAACTACGAAGACGCGATCGCCCCGGCGAATAGGTGCGCCCGAGATATCCGACCGAGTATGCGATGAGGAGGAAGACATCTAACGTTCGAGTTCAGCCGCCGCCGAAGGCGGTCGGCTGCAACGAGCAGTTAGGCGGCTCATTCGCTTGGCAAGAACCACGGCAGCCAAAACCCAAAATGAGCGACTACTTTAGGCGGCAAAGCGACGCCAAGGCAGACAAGCACGATACCGGCACCCAACACTGCAGCTGCGAGAAGGACTTGGCTGTTTGGATTGTGGTACGAGAACCAGCCGCCTATTGAGAGGCAGATTGCGCCGACCGATAGAAACACGAACCGTCCACACTTAACCGCACGCGCGGGAGGTAGGGCGGAGCCTTCGGCTTTCATGGGTGTCACGAGACTCCTAACGTCATGGTGAGCGGCGCGCGCTTTCTGCGCGTCCGCTCGACCTAAGGTTAGGGATCTGCTGCTCTTCGCCATAGTGCCCGAGTAAGCGAACCGGATCCTTGCGCACCCAGCCAATGTGGTCTTCTCCGCCCCTGGCTATGTACATGACGTTTAGCCAGTTCTTGTGTGGTTTGTACACCGTTAAGTAGACGCCTCTTACAACGAAGACGTGCTTGTATTTGCACCGGTCACTGGGGGCCGAATAGAGAAAGGTTTTACCTTCGCCAACCACCTCCCCCTCTAGTGGGGGGCGATAATTCATTTCCGGGCCGCTTGTTTCGGCACTTAGCTTCTTGCACGAAGAATCAGCTGCGGGTGCGTTCGCAGTGATACCCAGCAAGGCGCACATGAGGAGGAGGCGCGTAACGATCCCTAACGAGCGACATGAGCGGCAGGCGCCGGCTTGCCGGCGACTGTCCGCTCGATGGAAGTTAGGCCGCATTTTCGCGCTTAGCAGCGATGAGCTTGCGAACCTTGCGCAGTGTAGCGCGACTGTCGCGTAATGCGGCTGAATTGCCCTTGCCGTCGACATAAAGCTGCCCATCGCATGATGAAACAAACAGCAGATAGGGTAAGCCCCACTTAATTGAAAAGCGACCACTGGAGTTCTCGCTGAATAAGCGAATTTGCTTTGCGGATTTGCCAGCAACGACGCGCTCCACATTGACGGAATAGAAGGTGCCATCGACCCATGGCTGCCCCGGTCCTTGCGACGTGTACTGCTCTCCTGTTAACCGCGCCACGACGACAGCTCGCGACGAATGTAACTCTTGCTCTACCGTCATGTAGTCGTCGGCGGGACACGCGGCCGCCGCAACACACGGCGTGACGAGCAGTGACACAATGAGCGCCTGTCGGACCATATGCAGCCTAACGCCTTGTTGAGCGGCGCCGGCAAGCGCAGCTTGCCACGCGTCCGCTCGAACTAGAGTTAGACAACAGACGCACGCTCGTCCACCTGCATGGCGACTATCCACCCCGACAAGCCGTGTGAGGTCTCCAGCTCCCAGACGTGGCATTGGTTCTCGGCCAGAAACGCATGGGAGGTTGCCGAGTCGCCTTTCCAAAACTTTGGCCAACCCCACTGTGCGTGTTCGGTAAATTGGTCCAGGTTGTCAGCGATGAACGAGTCGAGCGACCGCTCCTCAACGGAGAAGACGATGCTCACGCCTAAATCGTGCTCAAGAAAGTAATCCATTAGGCCGGTAAACACGAGAGCGACCTTGTCAGGATTCGCGACCCCGCGCGGGTCTTCAGACAACCGGAGCGTAAGCACGCCACCTTCACCATCAACGGAATGGCCCGTAAGCCAATAATCGTGAAATGACCGCACGGTTTCTCTTGTCTAACGAAAGAATTGAGCGGCGCGCCGCTTGCGGCGCGTCCGCTCGAATGGCGGGTTGGGCGGCTCGCGGCGACTCACTTGATCTTACGTTCGAGAGGAGGGGGAAGGCCGAGTGTTTCGCGAAACTTGCTCAGGTCAGGCCACTTTCTTTCCGTCCACCTAAACTTCTCGTCGCCATTCTCGTCAATGTCGACCTTCAGGTTCTCGACCTTGCGCGCCCAAAAGAAACGGTCGCCAGAGCCACAGATCAGCTCTTCACCCCAGGGAATCCCGTCAAGAGTGGTGTTATGCCAACGGGAGCGAGCTTTCCCTGTCCTTGTATATTCAAGGAGGCCGCGCAAGCCCTCTCGTCGTTGGACGTAGAGGCGTTCCATAATGGCGCCTACTGTCCGATTGGACAGCCGATAGTTGAGGATCGTGATGACCTCCTCTGTGACACCAGGAACCATGGAAATCAGCCAAGCAACCATGCGACCTCCATTTGAGACGCCCAACGCCTTGTTGAGCGGCGCAACTCAGCGCGCGGCGCTGAAACGCGTCCGCTCGAACTGAAGTTAGCGCTCATTGAGTAACTCAACGACATCAGCCACTACGCGAGCCAAGGTTCTATTCGATAGTGAAGCCGGTTCGTAACGTTGAGCGTTTGAGTTCTTGCGGTCGTTGTATAGAGCGATGATCTCGGATTTACTCCAGCGTTTCCTCAGCGCTAGCGGCGAGATTACCGCCATGTCCGGATGAAAGGCAAAGCCTTCCGCACTCGCATCGATGACCGGCTTCGCGTCGGTATCTGAGGACATGAAATTACGCAAACGTGTTTGACACTCGGTCCAGCTGCGCATGCCAAGCAACTCCGCCCTGGTGTCAACAATCGCGGGAAAGCGCGGCTTGCGAATGAGGAAGTCCATTCAGCGGGATGTGACTGTCTGTGCCTATGAGCGCTAACTAGAAGTCGGCCTCTCACTCGACGCTTTACAAACCGTCGGGAGGCTGTATATACTTACAGTATACGCTGTCATGCTCCCATCGTATCAAGGGCCTACGGTCCTGCATACCCCTGGTTTGGCCGCGGAGCAAACGCGTCCCGTCTACTCGGTGCAGCCGCTGCGCCTGCTGGATCACCTCCGCGCGGTTATCCGTCTGAAGCATTACAGCATTCGCACGGAGGACGCTTATTTGTACTGGGTGCGGCGGTACGTCCGGTTTTGCGGGCTGCGCCACCCGAGCGAGTGCGGCGCAGCAGAAGTGACGTCCTTCCTCACGCATCTGGCCACGGCGGAGGATGTCGCCGCGTCGACGCAGAACCAGGCCAAGAGCGCGCTGCTCTTTCTTTACAAGGAAGTGTTGAAGTGCGCGTTGCCGTGGCTCGACGGGATCGAGAGCGCGAAGCGTGCGGCGCGGCTGCCGGTGGTGTTGACGGAGCAGGAAGTCCGCCAGGTTCTTTCGGAGACCGAGGGAACGTCCGGGCTCGTGCTGCGCCTGCTGTACGGCACCGGCATGCGCGTCATGGAAGCGCTGCGGCTGCGGGTGAAGGATGTGAGCTTCGGTCGGGGTGAGATCATCATCCGCGAAGGCAAGGGCGCTCGGGATCGCGTGACGATGCTGCCGGTGTCCCTGGTCGAGGATCTTGGCCGGCAGCTGGATCGCGCGAAGCTGCTGCACGAGCGCGATTTGAGACAAGGGATGGGCGCAGTCTATCTGCCGTATGCGTTGGCTCGTAAGTATCCAA
>JAOPVP010000055.1 GCA_025966135.1 Frankiales bacterium | reverse complement strand
GTGTCCGAGGGGGGACTTGAACCCCCATTCCCATCACTGAGAACTAGCACCTCAAGCTAGCGCGTCTGCCAATTCCGCCACCCGGACAGGGTGAGCCCGGGTGGACCCGGACCTCCCGACAACTATAGCGAAAGCCCCGCTGGGGGCGGCGCGTTAGCGTGCAGATCCCGACAACCACAGGAGGACCCCGATGACCAGCCCCCAGGACGAGGCCGTCGAGCTCCTGCGCGACCTGATCCGGTTCGAGAGCGTCAACGACGGCACCGGCCGGGGCAAGGGCGAGCGGGAGGCCGCGGAGTACGTCGCCGGCAAGCTGGCCGAGGTCGGCCTCGAACCGCAGGTCCTCGAGTCCGCGCAGAACCGCACCAGCGTCGTGGCCCGCATGGAGGGCGAGGACAGCAGCCGCGGTGCCCTGCTCATTCACGGCCACCTGGACGTGGTCCCCGCGCAGCCCAAGGACTGGACCTACGACCCGTTCGCGGCCGAGGTGGCGGACGGCTGCGTCTGGGGCCGGGGCGCGGTGGACATGCTCGACATGGACGCCATGACGCTGGCAGTGGTCAGGGACCGGATGCGCCAAGGCCGCAAGCCCCCCCGGGACGTCGTCCTGGCGTTCGTCGCAGACGAGGAGGCCGGCGGGGTCTTCGGGGCCCAGTGGCTGGTCGCGAACCACCCCGAGCTGTTCGACGGTTGCACCGAGGCCATCAGCGAGGTGGGGGGCTTCTCGCTCAGCGTCAACGACGACCTGCGGCTGTACCTGATCGAGACGGCGCAGAAGGGCATGGCCTGGATGCGCCTGACGGCCTCCGGCACCGCTGGCCACGGCTCGATGATCAACGACGACAACGCCGTGACCCGGCTTTGCGAGGCCGTCGCCCGCGTCGGCAGCCACCAGTTCCCGATCCACGTGACCAAGACGGTCCGGGCCTTCCTCGACGAGATCGGGGAGGCCTTCGGGCTCGAGCTCGACCCGAACGACATGGAAGGCACCGTCGCGCAGCTCGGCCCGATGGCACGCATCATCGGGGCAACCCTGCGCAACACCGCCAACCCGACCATGCTCGACGCCGGCTACAAGCACAACGTCATCCCCGGCACGGCCCACGCCATGGTGGACGGCCGCTTCCTCCCCGGCTTCGAGAAGGAGTGGGAGGCCGAGATCGACGCCGTACTCGGTGAGGGGATCACCAGGGAGTACGTGCACTACGACATCGCGCTCGAGACCGAGTTCGAGGGGGCGTTGGTCGACGCGATGGCCGGTGCGCTGAAGGCCGAGGACCCCGGAGCGCGGCCCGTGCCGTACACCCTGTCGGGCGGCACGGACGCCAAGAGTTTCAGCCGGCTCGGGATCCGCTGCTTCGGCTTCTCGCCCCTGAAACTGCCTGCAGGGCTGGACTTCTCGGGCATGTTCCACGGCATCGACGAGCGGGTGCCGCTCGACGCGCTGGCCTTCGGCACCCGCGTCCTCGACCGCTTCCTGGAGAACAGCTAGCTGGGCAGTGGCGGTTGCGGTTCGGGCCGTACGCGACGACGGACGGTCACCTTGCGGCGACCGTCCGGCCAGATGGCGTGCTGGGCCAACTCCCAGTCGCCGTACTCGGCGTGGATCCCGAGCACCTCGTGCGCGTGCCCGCTGGTCACCCCATGGGGCAGTTTCAGCGCGCGGTACTCGTAGTCGGCCATTGTCACCAGCCTAGGTCTCGAGGTCCTCCGAGGACCACCGTGGCATGTCCTCGGGGTATCCCACGGCAGGCGCGGACACGTCGTCAAGGGCCCGGCGCACGACATCAGGTAGGTCGACCGTCTCGGCAGCCAGCGAGGCCTGCAGCTGCGCGCTGGTGCGCGCGCCCACGATCGGTGCCACGACACCCGGTCGGTCTCGCACCCAGGCCAGCGCCACGGCCACGGGGGAGACCCCCAGCCCGTCAGCAGCCGTGAGGACCGCATCGACCACCGAGCGGGCCGACTCGCCGAGGTATGGCTCCACGAACGGCTTGAAGCGCTGGGAGTTGCCGCGACTGTCGGCGGGGGAGCCGTTGCGGTACTTGCCCGTCAGCACGCCCCGGCCGAGGGGGGACCAGGGGAGGAGCCCGATGCCCTGCGCTTGGGCGGACGGCACGACTTCGCGCTCGACCCCGCGCTGGAGCAGCGAGTACTCGACCTGGTTGGACACCAGCGGGGCTCGGCCGGGGACGGCCCGCTGCCAGGCGGCACAGGCACCCTGCTGCCAGCCGCTGAA
Organism: Frankiales bacterium; assembly: GCA_025966135.1. Taxonomy (GTDB): domain Bacteria; phylum Actinomycetota; class Actinomycetes; order Mycobacteriales; family SCTD01; genus RYN-111. The sequence goes on along the minus strand of JAOPVP010000055.1, from coordinate 103,925 downwards.
GTTGGACACCCCGGCGTAGCGCACCCGGCCGGACTGCACCGCCCAGTCCAGCGCGGCGAGGGACTCCTCCCAGGGCGTCAGAGGATCCCAGGCGTGCAGCTGCCACAGGTCGACGTAGTCGGTCTGCAGGCGCTTCAGGGAGGCATCGAGGGCCGACAGCAGGTGCCCTCGGGAGGACCCGCGACCCATCGGCCCGCTGCCCACCACGCTGTGCGCCTTGGTCGCCACCAGGACCTCGTCGCGCGGGATGACGTCGGCCAGCAGCCGACCGAGGACCCGCTCGCTCTCGCCCTGCACGTAGGAGTCCGCCGTGTCGACGAGCGTCCCGCCGGCGTCTCGGAACGCGACCAGCTGTGAGGCGGCGTCATCCTCATCGGTGTCACCGCCCCAGGTCATGGTGCCGAGGGCAAGGCGGGAGACGATCAGGCCGCTACGGCCCAGATGGCGCTGCTTCACGGCGCGGACGCTACCGTCCGACAACAGGACGAACGGGGAGGCAAGCGTGAAGCTCGGGCTCAACATGGGCTACTGGGGGATGGGCAACGATGCCGACAACCTGGAGCTGGCCAAGGAGGCCGACCGTCTCGGCTACGCGGTCGCCTGGGTCGCCGAGGCATACGGCTCCGACGCCCCGACGATCTTGTCCTGGGTCGCGGCGCAGACCACCCAGATCGACATCGGCTCGGCGATCTTCCAGATCCCCGGGCGCACTCCGGCGAACTGCGCGATGACCGCCGCCACCCTCGACAGCCTGTCCGGCGGCCGCTTCCGCCTCGGCCTCGGAGTGAGCGGCCCGCAGGTGAGCGAGGGCTGGCACGGGGTGCGGTTCGACAAGCCGCTCGGACGCACCCGGGAGTACACCGAGATCGTCAAGATGGCGCTGCGCCGGGAGAAGGTCCGCTACCAGGGCCAGCACTACGTACTGCCCCTGCCCGACGGCCCCGGCAAGGCCCTTCAACTCACCGTGCACCCTGTGCGCGAGCAGATCCCGATGTACCTCGCCGCTGTCGGCCCGAAGAACCTCGAGCTCACCGGCGAGCTCTTCGACGGCTGGCTGGCCATCTTCTACAGCCCCGACTACGCGAAGGAATCCCTCGCCAGCATCGAGGCCGGCCGGGCCAAGGTGGGCAAGACCATGGCGGGCTTCGACGTGGTCCCGTCGATGCCCCTCGTCGTCGGTGACGACCCCCGTGCCTGCGCCGACCCGATTCGCTGGTACGCCGCGCTCTACATCGGCGGCATGGGCTCGCGTGACAAGAACTTCTACAACCAGCTCGCTGTCCGGATGGGCTACGACGAGGCGGCCAAGGCGGTCCAGGACCTCTACCTGGACCGCAAATACGACGAGGCCGCCGCGGCCGTCCCCTTCGAGTTCCTCGACCAGACCTCATTGCTGGGCTCCAAGGAGCGGATCGCCGAGCGGATGCAGGTCCTCGCCGCGAGCGGCGTCACGACGCTGACCATCACCCCGTCGACCGGCGACCTCGAAGAGCGCAAGCGCACCCTGCGGGTCGCCGTGGAGGCCCTGGAGCTCTCCGGCGTCGGCGACTGAACCGCTGGCAGGAGGCCACCCTCGGCGTCGTCCAGGGCGTCGCCGAGGTCGTCCCCGTCTCCTCGTCCGCCCAGCTGACACTGCTGCCGTGGCTGCTGCGCTGGGAGCAGCCGGCGGACCGCACCAGGTTCGCGGCGGCGCTGCATGCCGGGTCCTGCCTCGGCCTGGCGGTCGCCCTTCGCCGTGACCTCACGGCCCTCGACCGTCGTACGGCGAAGCTGGTGCTGCTGACGAGCCTCCCGGCAGCGGCAGCCGGTCTCGTCGCGCAGGATGCTGTCGAGCGCCGGCTCGGCCGACCGGGTCCGACCGCGGCTCTGCTGGCTGGCGCGGGCGCGCTGCTGTGGGCGGCCGACCGCCGGCCGCAGGACCGGCCGGTAGGGCCGAAGGAGGCCGCAGCGGCCGCGCTCGCGCAGGTGGCTGCCCTCGCACCCGGGGTGTCGCGCTCGGGGGCGACCCTCACGGTCCTGAGAGCTCTCAGGGTCGACCGCGCCGACGCCACGCGGTTCTCGATGCTGATGTCCTTGCCGGTGACCTGCGGAGCGGCGCTGCTCACGGTCATCCGGGGCCGCACGGCACCGCCGGCTGTGCCCACGACACTCGCGGCCCTGTCCGCGCTCGGAATGTCAGTCGCGATCAACCGCGCGTCGCGCAGGTTCGTGTCAGCCGCTGCCCTCTACCGTCTAGGACTGGCCACGGCAGTTGCCGCCCGGCTTCGGAGCCGCAGGGAGCAACCTTGAACATCGGTCAGTCGGTCATCCTCGGTGTTGTTGAGGGACTGACCGAGTTCCTCCCGGTCTCCAGCACGGGCCACCTGCTGATCGCCGAGCACCTCCTGGGTCTGCCGATGAAGACGCAGAACGAGAAGGATGCGCTCATCGGGTTCACCGCGGTGATCCAGTCCGGCGCCATCTTCGCTGCCGTCCTGTACTTCCTGAAGGACATCGTCGCCCTGGTCCGGGCCTTCGTGGGCGGCGTCGCCTCCGCCGAAGGGCGGGCCACGAAGGACTTCCGGTTCGCGCTCGCCATCCTTGTCGGGTCGCTGCCGATCGCCGTCGTCGGACTGGCCCTCAAGAACGTCATCAAGACCATCGACGAGCAGCTCATCAGCGTGGCGTTCGGCCTGATCCTGTTCTCGGCCGTCCTGGTGATCGCCGAGGCGAAGGCGTCGCAGGACCGGCCGGAGCGCTCCATCACGGTCCGGGACGGCCTGCTCATCGGTCTGGCTCAGTGCATCGCGTTGGTCCCGGGGGTGTCGCGGTCCGGAGCCACGATCTCGGCGGGACTGCTCCGTGGCCTCGATCGCCTGTCCGCGACCCGGCTGTCGTTTCTGCTCGGCATCCCAGCGCTCCTCGGAGCCGGTCTCCTCGGCCTCAAGGACGCCACCAGCAACACAACGGGCACGACAGCGACAGCGGTCGCGACCCTGGTCTCCTTCGTCGTGGGCTACGCCTCCATCGCCTTCCTGCTGCGCTTCGTGGCCGGGCACAAGATCACGGCCTTCGTGCCGTACCGGCTCCTGGTGGGCCTCGGCGTCGTCATTGCCGTAGCGGTCAACGGGTAGTGGTTGCATGACGAGGGTGGCCTGCCAGGCGAACAACGGAACCACCTGCCTCGCGCACACCCGCGCCTACCGGGACGGCAAGCTCGTCGCAGAGGGCTTCGACGTCGACCTCGTCAGCGACCACCTCGAGGTCGAGGGCACCGTCGTCTGGTTGGACCTGCTGCAACCGAGCCAGGAGGACCTCCGCGTCCTCGTCGAGGAGTTCGGGCTGCACCCGCTCGCCGTCGAGGACGCGACCCATGAGCACCAGCGCCCGAAGCTCGACAAGTACGGCGACCACCTGTTCCTGGCCTCCTACGTCGCCCAGCTCAACGAGGAGACCGCAGAGCTGGCAGTCCGCGAGGTGGACGCGTTCATCACCCCGCGTGCGCTCGTCACAATCCGCAAGAGCGAGGGGCTGGAGGTGGAGCCACTCCTCGAGCGCTGGGACAGCGACAAGAAGCTGGCCAGCTCCGGCGTCCCGTACCTGCTGCACGGGCTGCTGGACCTGCTCGTCGACGGCCACTTCCAGGCCGTGCAGGCGATCGACGAGCAGCTCGAGGCACTCGAGGACGTGCTGTTCGACGAGGAGCCCCGGTCCCGGGAGCTGCAGCGCCGCAGCTTCGAGGTCCGCAAGTCCCTCGTCCTGCTGCGCCGGGTCGTGCTGCCGATGCGCGAGGTCGTGAACTCCCTGCTGCGCCGGGACCTCGAGGTCGTGGACGAGACGATGCAGCCCTACTACCAGGACGTCTACGACCACGTGCTGCGCGCCACCGAGTGGACCGAGTCGCTGCGTGACCTGATCTCCACCATCTTGGAGACCAACCTGACCCTGCAGGGGAACCGCCTCAACGAGACGATGCGCAAGCTCACGTCCTGGGCAGCGATCCTGGCCGTCACGACCGCCGTCACCGGGTTCTACGGACAGAACGTGCCCTACCCCGGCTTCCAGCAGACGTGGGGTTTCTACACGTCCTTGGCGCTCCTGCTCGGGATCAGCGGCGCGCTGTACATCGCGTTCAAGCGCCGCGGCTGGCTGTGAGGCGCGGCGAGTCCCGGCTGCCGGCCTCGATGGCCCTCGCGGCCGCGATCGCCTCACAGGCACTGCTCAGCGAGCAGCTGGTCCCAGGTCCGCGCTTCCTGCTGCCGGGCATCGAAGCGCTGCTCCTCGTGGGCCTGCTCGCCGCCGACCCGAACCGGGTCACCGTGGAGTCCAAGGACCTGCGGCTGCTGTCCATCGTCCTGATCGCCGTCGTCGCGCTCGCCAACGCGGCCTCCCTCGTGGCCCTGGTGAACGAGCTGGTCAACGGGGGAGGGGGCACGGGGAAGGCCCTGCTCTCGGCGGCGACCGGAGTCTGGCTCACCAACGTCATCGTCTTCGGGCTGGCGTACTGGGAGCTCGACCGTGGCGGGCCGCTGGGTCGCGGCGGGGCACGGCCGGCGCCTGAGCACCCGGACCTGTGGTTTCCGCAGGACGGCGACGCCCAGCACGCCGCACCCCGGGAGTGGAAGCCGGTCTTCGTGGACTACCTGTTCGTGTCCCTCACGGCAGCCACGGCCTTCAGCCCGACCGACACGATGCCGCTCACGCCCAGGGCCAAGCTGATGATGGGGCTGCAGTCGCTGCTGTCGCTCCTCACCGTCGGGCTCGTCGCGGCGCGCGCCGTCAACATCCTGCGATGAGCGCCGGTTAGGGTCGTGCGATGACCACGGTGGTGCTCGTTCGGCATGGCCTCACCCGCCTGACCGGGCCGGTGCTCGCCGGCTGGACCCCGGGTCTGCACCTCGATGAGCGCGGTCAGAAGCAGGCCGAGGCGGTCGCCGAGCGACTGCGCCCCGTCCGGTTCAACGCCCTGGTCAGCAGCCCGCTCGACCGCTGTCTGGACACCACCGCAGTCATCGCCGAGGGTCGCGACCAGGAGTTGCAGGTCGACGAGCGGCTGGGGGAATGCAGGTACGGCGACTGGACCGGCCGGCCGCTCAAGGAGCTGGCGAAGGACCCGCTGTGGAAGGTGGTCCAGAGCCACCCCAGCGCTGTCGTCTTCCCCGGTCCCGACGGGGAGCCGCTTCGGGAGACGCAGAACCGCGCAGTCGCCGCGGTACGCGACTGGAACGCCCGCCTCGGCCCGGACGCCACGTGGTTGGCGTGCTCCCACGGCGACGTCATCAAGGCGGTCGTTGCCGACGCCCTCGGCCTGCACCTCGACCAGTTCCAGCGGATCATGATCGACCCGTGCTCGGTGACGATCATCCGCTACACCGAGCAGCGGCCGTTCGTGGTGCGGGTCAATGACACTGGCGGAGGAGTGGCCGACCTGCTCCCGGCGCCGGCCAAGAAGGGTCGCCGTACCAAGCGGTCTGAGGCCGACGCCGTCGTGGGTGGCGGCGCGGGCGCGGACGCCTAGAGGTGCGGGCCTCGGGGGGAGGCCGTCAGGGCGGCGAAGGCCCACTGGTGCAGCGCGTCTACGCGCGGCCTGAGAACGCGACGAGGCGGTCCAGCGCAGGTGCATCCCCGCTGATCGGGATCGCGGGGTCAAAGCCCGCGCGCTCGCGCAACTCGGGCGTGACGATCTGCTCGGCGAGGCCGAGGACGTAGCTGGCAACCTCGTCGGACACACCCACCTTCTGCCCCGTGGCTGATGCGAAGTCCCACGCGTGCACGAGGAACTCCACCGACAGGATGCTCGCTGCGATGGTCGCCGGCAGCTCCTGCGGTCCGGCCTGCACCGTGCCCTCGAGGCCTCGCTCCATCCAGGTCTCGACCGCCTGCTGCGCGGCGTCGGCGATCCGCGACTCGAGGTCACCGACTGAGGTGGGCACGAGCGTGCTGCCGGCAAGGCTGGTCAGCGAGTTCAGCGAACCCAGCAGGTGCGCCTCGAGCTGACCCACCGTGAACTCGGTGCACGGCGTCGACGCGCTGAGGTCGTCCTCGCCGATGCCGCGCAGCACGTGCTGCAGCACGGCGAGCGTGGCGTTGGCAGAGGTGAGTGGGTTGAGGTCCGCCGGCGCGTACGCCCACTCGTCGGGACCCGCGTCGCCGGTGACGGCGGCGCGCTCGAGCCGCTCGAAGAAGTGGGTCCAGCCCTCGAGGTGGCCCTCGACCTGGTCCTCGGGCAGACCCTCATGGACGAAGCGCACGAGGGTGCCACCTTCGGCGGGCTCGATCGTGATCGTCACCGTGTCCGTGCGGGGTTCGGTCGAGTGTTCCCAGCCGAAGCCGAGCACGATCCGCCGGCCGGGGTCGACCTCGATGACCGTCCCGGCCGCGACGGCCGTGGGGGTGAGGGTCCAGCGGAACTGTCCGCCCGCGCGCAGGTCGACGCGGGCGGAGACGGCGAGCCACCGTCGGAGGCGGTCGGGCTGGGTGATGAGCGCGAAGGCCTCATCGGCAGAGACGGGCAGCAGTGCGGTCTTCTCCACAGTCATGAGCGATGCTCCTCGGGTTGCGTGGTGGCCCTCTTGGTGGCGTCGTCCACCAAGAGGTCGAGCTCGGTGCTCCAGAAGCGGTCGATCTCGGCGCGCAACTGGGTGATGCCTGCGGGTACGACGCTGTAGAAGCGCTGCCGACCGTCCTTGCGGGCGGTCACCAGACCGGCGTCGGTCAGCACCGCAAGGTGCTGGGAGATCGCCGGCCGGGTCACCGTGAACTGCTCGGCCAGCTCGCTGACCGTCCGCGGACCTGTCGCCAGCAACTGCAGCAGACGTCGCCGGGTCGGCTCGGCTGCTGCGGAGAGGGCGTCGGCCACCCGAGACACGTTAGCCTAGGCTTACGCATTGCGCAACGGACGGCGTCATCCTTCGTCGCGAGCACCTGGAACCACGCGACGCTGCGCAGGCCGTGGGAACAGGGAGGCGGTACGGACCCCATTAGGCTTCGTCACGTGCCACGTCAGGTGTTCCTCTTCGACCCACCCGATCGCTTCGTGGCGGGCACCGTCGGCCAGCCCGGAGACCGGACCTTCTACCTGCAGGCCTCCGGCGGGGGGCGCACCGTGAGCGTGGCCCTCGAGAAGGTCCAGGTCCAGGTGCTGGCCGACCGCCTCGAAGAGCTGCTCGACACGGTCCGCAGGTCCACCGACACCGACATCCCGGTGATGGCTCCGCGCGAGCTCGAGGACACCGCGCCGTTGGACGCGCCGGTGGAGGAGGAGTTCCGCGTCGGCACGATGGGCCTTGCCTGGGAGACCGACGGTGAGCGCTGCCTCGTGGAGGCCCTGGCTCAGCCCGAGGACGACGACCAGGCCGTCGTGGAGCCGCTCAGCGACGTGGAGGAGGGACCGGACGTCCTCCGGGTCCGCCTCACCGCGGACATGGCCCGCGCGTTCATCTCCCGGGCCCTGCGGGTGGTAGCCGCCGGCCGGCCACCGTGCCCGCTGTGCAGCCTCCCGCTGGATCCTGAAGGCCACATCTGCCCCCGCCAGAACGGCCACCGGCGCTGACCGAGATCGATCTCGCCGACGCCCTGAGACTGCTCCGTGAGGGAGAGCTCTCCGTCGAGGGGCGGCTGCTCGATGCCAGCAACGCGACGCTCTACTGCACGAGCACCCTCGATGGGATCACCCGCACCTGCGTCTACAAGCCGGTTCGCGGTGAGCGTCCGCTGTGGGACTTCCCGGACGGGACACTGGCCGGTCGTGAGGTCGCCACGTACCTGGTGAGCGCGGCCACCGGCTGGCAGATCGTGCCGCCGACCGTGCTGCGGGACGGGCCGTTCGGCCCCGGGATGTGCCAGCTGTGGGTGGAGACCGACGAGACCGTCGACCTCCAGGCGCTGGCCCGCAGCGACCACCCTGACCTGCGCCGGATGGCCGTGCTCGACGCGGTGGTCAACAACGCCGACCGCAAGGGCGGCCACCTGCTTCCCACCCCTGACGGCCGTGTCCAGGGTGTGGACCACGGCGTCTGCTTCTCCGCCGAGGACAAGCTCCGGACCCTGCTGTGGCAGTGGCGGGGCCTGCCGTTGAGCGAGGAGGCCGTCGACGTCCTGTCGCGACTGCGTGCCGAGCTGGAGGGCGATCTCGCGGTCAGCCTGCGTGAGCTGCTCACCCGCCGGGAGGTACGTCGGACGGTGGACCGCGTCGACCGGTTGCTGCTCGTCGGTGTGCACCCCGAGCCGTCCGAGGACTGGCCGGCGATCCCCTGGCCGCCGTTCTAGAGCTTGACGCAACCCGCGCGTCGCCCGACCTTGGTCAGTCCCTGGAGGTCACCGGGCTGCAGGTCGCGCAGACCGTATTGCAGCACCGGGTACATCAGCTCACGCGAGCTCCCGGCGTGGTCGAGTCCCATGGCGTGGGTGAGTTCGTGCAGGAGAACGGTCTTCCATGACACCGGCCCGTTGGACGGCAGCCGGTCGGTGCGGTCCAGGGCGATGACCGCGGCGCGGATGGAGCCCACCGAGACACCGTTGCTCCTCCAGCCGAACCACGCGGTACGGGTGACTCCCAGGACCCGCGCGGGTTTCCCACGGAGCAGGTCGCTGTGTGCGGCGTCAGTCCAGCCGATGAGAACCGGGCGGATGCCGCTCGTGCTGCGCGGCAGCCAGGCTGTGCTCGGCGCGCTCCGGACCACGCCGTCGAAGACCCAGCGGGTCCCGGTGACCTTGGCGATCCGGGCGACGGCCGCGTTGACGACGGCCCGTCCGTTCTTGGGGGCGCCGGCGGCCCGGAACTGCCAGTGGATCGGGGCGCACGGGTTCCACCGCACCGGCTTGCCGCTCAGGACGGTCGCGAACCGGTACGGGCTGCCGGCGACAGCGCGCGCCGTACCGGCGACCACCGGGTCCGCCTCGGTGAACGCCGAGATGGCCGTGGGGGACGAGCTGGCGGGCGTCAGGACGGGGAGCAAGGCTCCCAGCAGCGCCAGAGCTCCCAGGACGAGAGCGAGGCGACGGGACATGCATTGGGGGTCGGGGCCCAGCGCGTGCACTTTCGTACCCGATCAGGTGGCAAGCGCCCCGACTACGCTTCCGGACATGCAATCCTGGCCTGCAGGGGTAGTGCCCCAGCTCCCCCCGCCGTCATCACCCCTCACGCTGAGGCTGCACGACACCTCCACGGGCGCACCCGTGGCCGTGGAGCCGCGGGACGGCACGGCTCGGCTGTACGTGTGCGGGATCACGCCGTACGACGCCACCCACCTCGGCCACGCGTCGACCTACCTGGCCTTCGACACCCTGGTGCGGGTCTGGCGGGACCAGGGGCACGAGGTCCGCTACGTCCAGAACGTGACCGACATCGATGACCCGCTGCTGGAGCGCGCCGTCCGAGACGGAGTCCGCTGGCAGGACGTCGCCGAGCGCGAGACCGCGCTGTTCCGCGACGACATGACGGCCCTGCGCGTCCTCCCGCCGACGTGGTACGTCGGCGCCGTCGAGGCCATGGAGGAGATCAGCCAGCTCGTCCAGCGGCTGCTGGACGCTGGCGCGGCCTACACCGTCGACGGTGACGTCTACTTCTCGGTTGCCGCGGCAGAGAACTTCGGCTCCGTCTCCCATCTCGACGCCCAGACCATGCTGGCACTGTCCGCCGAGCGCGGGGGAGACCCCGACCGCCCCGGCAAGAAGGACCCGCTCGACTGCCTGCTCTGGATGCAGCAACGGGACGGCGAGCCGGGCTGGCCGTCACCGTTCGGTGTCGGACGACCGGGCTGGCACGTCGAGTGCACGGCCATGGCGCTGAACCGGCTCGGCGATCAGCTCGACGTCCAGGGTGGCGGGTCGGACCTGGTGTTCCCGCACCACGAGCTCTCCGCCGCCGAGGCCGAGGTCGCCACCGGCGTCCATCCCTTCGCCCGGGCCTACGTGCACGCCGGGATGGTCGGGCTCGATGGCGAGAAGATGAGCAAGTCGCTGGGCAACCTGGTGTTCGTCTCGAAGCTGGTGGCCAGCGGCACCGAGCCGGGGGCGCTGCGCCTTGCCCTGCTCGGGTCGCACTACCGGACGGACCGCGAGTGGACGCCCGCTGTTCTGGCCCGGGGCGAGGCCCGCCTGGCCGCGTGGCGCGAAGGCGTGGCCCGCGGTTCGGGTCCGGACGGTGCTGCCGCGTTGTCCGCCGTACGACAGGCCTTGTACGACGACCTCGACACCCCCGCGGCCCTCGCCGCCGTCGACGCCTGGTGCGATGCCGAGGGCACTGACCCGCAGGCCCCGGCGCTCGTGCGCGACTTCGTCGATGCGCTTGTCGGCGTGGCTCTCTAGGGCCGACACAACCGTAGGAGCGTCGCCACCAGCGGGCGGCAGCTTCCACTGCTGGCAACCGCACCCGGACTGCGAGCAGTCGGTTCCGCTCCGGTGGTGCTCGGGTCGTCAGCCCTGCCACGCCATCGGTCAGGGGGCCTCTGGGTCTTGACGGCGCAGGAAGCGCTCGAACTCCTTCGCGATCGCCTCACCCGAGGCCTCTGGCAGGTCCTCCTCGGGCTCACGCTCCTCGAGGGAGGCGATGTACTCGGCGACGTCGGAGTCCTCGGCGGCGAGCTCGTCGACCTGCCGTTCCCAGGCGCGCGCCTGCTCCGGTAGCTCGTTGAGCGGGATGGGGAGGTCCAGGAGGTCCTCGACGCGGCGCAGCAGTGCGATGGTGGCCTTCGGGCAGGGCGGCTGGGCGACGTAGTGCGGGACCGCCGCCCAGAACGAGACCGACGGAAGCCCGCTCCGGTCGCAGGCGTCCTGCAGGACACCGACGATGCCCGTCGGCCCCTCGTAGCGGGAGTGCTCCAGCCCGAGCCGAGCCGACAAGCCGGGGTCCGAGGACGTCCCGCTCACCGGCACCGGCCGGGTGTGGGGGCTGTCCGCCAGCAGGGCGCCCAGGGTGACGACCTGCGCCACCCCGAGTTCTTGGGCGATCGTGAGGATCTCCTCGCAGAAGCCCCGCCAACGCATGTTGGGCTCGACGCCGCGGACGAGCACCAGGTCCCGCTCCGAGGCCGGCAGGCGGCAGACCATGAACCGGGTGGTCGGCCAGCTGATCCGGCGGGTGGTTCCGTCCTCGAGGGCGACCGTGGGCCGGTTGACCTGGAAGTCGTAGAACTCGTCGGGGTCGACTGCGGCGACGTCGACGGCGTCCCAGACGTCGGCAAGGTGCTCGACCGCATCAGTAGCGGCGTCCCCCGCATCGTTCCAGCCCTCGAACGCGGCGACCATGACCGGGTCCCGGAGGGGCTCGTCGCCCGGGGGCCGGGTCGGCAGAGTCACGACTTCTTGGCGCCCTTGCCCGTGGTGTGGACGATCAGCACGTCACACGACGCCTTGTGGGTGATGTTGGCCGGCACCGAACCGAGCAGGCGGCCCGCGAGGCTGTTCAGCCCACGGTTCCCGACGACGAGCAGGTCCACCCCTCGCTCGTCCACGGCGCGGATCAGCGCCTCGACGGGGTCGCCCTCGACTGCGAGCTGCTCGATCTTGGCTGCACCGATGCCCTTGGCGCGGTCAGCGGCGTCGCGAAGGACATCCTGGGCGGGTGTCGAGCCGGACACCTTGTAGGCCTCGTCACCGAGGGCGTCGTGGGCGTCCTGGAGCTCGCGGGAGCTCATGGGCCGGAACGCCGTGAGCAGGACAAGCGTGGCGTCGGCGTCGCGAGCCACGGCGGCAGCCCGATCGACGGCCCGGAACGAGGACTCGGAGCCGTCGGTGCCCACGAGCACGGTCGTATAGCTGCTGCTGCTGCTCACCCAGACCTCCTGTAGTCGCCTGTCCGGCAACCTACCTCGCAACGACCAGGCCGATGACGCGTAGGGCCGGGCCGGCGCCGGGGGCAAACCCGACGTCGCCGGTAGACTCCCGCTGTGTCTGAATCTGCCGTGTCGCGCCCCGATCTGTTGGAGGCGCTCCGCGAGCGCGTGGTGGTCGCCGATGGCGCCATGGGGACGATGCTGCAGGCCCATGACCTCGGGCTCGCCGACTTCCAGGGGCTCGAGGGCTGCAACGAGATCCTCAACATCACCCGGCCGGACGTGGTGCGCAGCGTCCACGACGCCTACTTCGAGGTCGGCTGCGACGCCGTCGAAACCAATACCTTCGGTTCCAACTGGGCCGCGCTCAACGAGTACGACATCCCCGAGCGGATCCGCGAGACGGCCCTGGCGGGCGCCCGGATCGCCCGGGAGTCCGCCGATGCCTGGTCGACCCCCGACCGACCGCGCTGGGTCATCGGCTCGGTCGGGCCCGGCACCAAGCTGCCGTCGCTGGGCCATGCGCCCTACGCCAGACTGCGGGACGGCTACCAGGCGCAGTCCGAAGCGATGCTCGAAGGCGGCGTCGACGCGATCCTGGTCGAGACCAGCCAAGACCTGCTGCAGACCAAGGCAGCGGTCGTCGGCGCCAAGCGTGCGATGGCGGCGACCGGCCTCAACGCTGTTCTGATCGCGCAGGTCACCGTCGAGCTGACCGGCACCATGCTGCTGGGCTCCGAGATCGGTGCTGCGCTCACGGCCCTCGAGCCCTTGGGCATCGACGTGATCGGCATGAACTGCGCCACCGGGCCGGCCGAGATGGGCGAGCACCTCCGGTACCTCTCGCAGCACGCCCGGATCCCGCTGAGCGTGATGCCCAACGCCGGGCTGCCCGAGCTGGGCAAGCACGGGGCGGTCTACCCGCTCTCGCCGAGCGGCCTGGCCAAGGCGCTGTCGGACTTCGCGACGGAGTACGGCGTAGGACTGGTTGGTGGCTGTTGCGGTACGACCCCTGAACACCTGCGGCACGTCGTCGAGGGTGTCCGCGGACGGTCCGTGACGCCCCGGACCCCGCAGGTCGACGACGGCGCCTCCTCCCTGTATGCCGCGGTCCCGTTCGTGCAGGACGCCGGCGTGATGATGGTGGGGGAGCGCACCAACACCAACGGCTCCAAGGCCTTCCGCGAAGCGCTGCTCGCGGCAGACTGGGAGCAGGTCGTCGACATCGGTCGCGACGCCGTACGCGAGGGCGCCCACATGATCGACCTCTGCGTCGACTACGTCGGTCGCGACGGCGCGATCGACATGCGCGACGCGGCCTCACGCCTTGCCACCGCCAGCACGCTGCCGATCATGCTCGACTCGACCGAACCCCCGGTCATCGAGGCCGGCCTGGAGTGCCTGGGTGGGCGGGCCGTGATCAACTCGGTGAACTTCGAGGACGGCGACGGGCCCGACAGCCGCTTCCGGCGGATCATGCCGATCGTCAAGGAGCACGGCGCGGCCGTGGTGACCCTGACGATCGACGAGGAGGGCCAGGCCCGCACCGCCGACCGCAAGGTCGCGATCGCGGAACGGACCATCGACGCCCTGGTGGGCGAATACGGCCTGCACGAGGGCGACATCCTGGTCGACTGCCTGACGTTCACCCTCGGCACCGGCCAGGAGGAGTCGCGACGCGACGGCATCGAGACGATCGAGGCGATCCGGCTGCTCAAGGAACGCCGTCCCGCCGTCAGCACCACCCTCGGACTGTCCAACATCTCGTTCGGCCTCAAGCCGGCGGCCCGCGTGGTGCTCAACTCCGTCTTCCTCCACGAATGCCAACGAGCTGGGCTCACCAGCGCCATCGTGCATGCCTCGAAGATCCTGCCGATGAACCGGATCCCCGACGACCAGCGCGAGGTGGCCCTCGACCTGGTCTACGACCGGCGCCATGAGGGCTACGACCCGCTCACGGCGTTCCTGGACCTGTTCGAGGGCGTGGACGCGCAGGCGTCCGCCGGCAGCCGCCTGGACGCGCTCATGGCCCTCCCGCTGGAGGAGCGGCTGCAGCGCCGGATCATCGACGGTGAGAAGAACGGCCTGACCGACGACCTCGACGCGGCCATGGCCGAGGGCCGCAAGCCCCTCGACATCGTCAACGACACGCTGCTGTCCGGCATGAAGGTCGTCGGCGAGCTCTTCGGCTCCGGTGAGATGCAGCTGCCGTTCGTGCTGCAGTCCGCCGAGGTGATGAAGACCGCCGTGGCGCACCTCGAGCCGCACATGGACAAGATCGAGGGCCAGGACGGCAAGGGCAAGATCGTGCTGGCAACCGTGAAGGGCGACGTCCACGACATCGGCAAGAACCTCGTGGACATCATCTTGAGCAACAACGGCTACGACGTCGTCAACCTGGGGATCAAGCAGCCGGTCAGCTCGATCCTGGAAGCCGCGGAGGAGCACCGGGCCGACGTCGTGGGCATGTCCGGCCTGCTGGTCAAGAGCACTGTGGTCATGAAGGAGAACCTGCTGGAGATGAACTCCCGCGGGATCTCCCAGCAGTTCCCGGTGATCCTGGGCGGCGCCGCGCTCACCCGGGCCTACGTCGAGAACGACCTGGCCGAGGTCTTCGACGGCGACGTCCGCTACGCGCGCGACGCCTTCGAGGGCCTGCGGCTCATGGACCAGCTCATGGCCCTCAAGCGCGGCGAGGTCAGCCCGGAGCAGTCGGCCGCGGAGGCCGAGAAGGACCGCGAGCGCAAGGAGCGGCACGCCCGGTCTAAGGCGATCGCCGAGGCGCGCGCGGCTGCCGCCGAGCCGGACGAGGGCCCGGGCGGGCGGTCCGACGTCGCCACCGACAACACCATCCCGACGCCGCCGTTCTGGGGCTCGAGGATCACCAAGGGCGTGGCGCTCGCCGACTACTCCAGCTGGATCGACGAGCGGGCGCTGTTCCTCGGACAATGGGGCCTGCGCGGCAGCAGGGGTGGGGACGGACCGTCGTACGACGAGCTGGTGGAGAACGAGGGACGCCCGCGGCTGCGGGAGCTGCTGAGCAAGGTCCAGGCCGAGGGGATCATGCAGGCCGCTGTCGTCCACGGCTACTTCCCGGCTGTCAGCAAGGATGAGGATCTGATCATCCTGGACCCGGAGTCGGGCGACGAGCGCTGCCGCTTCACCTTCCCGCGCCAGCGGCGCGACCGGAGGCTGTGCCTGTCGGATTTCTGGCGCCCCCAGGAGTCCGGGGAGGTCGACGTGGTGGCCTTCCAGGTCGTCACCATGGGTTCGCACGTGTCCGAGGTGACAGCGGAGTTGTACGCCCGTGACGCCTACCGGGAGTACCTCGAGCTGCACGGCTTGTCCGTCCAGCTGACCGAGGCCTTGGCCGAGTACTGGCACGCCAGGGTCCGCAGCGAGCTCGGCTTCGCCGACGAGGACGCCAGGGAGCTGTCCGGCATCCTCAAGCTCCAGCACCGGGGCGCCCGCTACGCCTGGGGCTACCCAGCCTGCCCAGACGTCGAGGACCAGACCAAGGTGGCCGAGCTGCTGCAGTGGGAGCGGATCGGGATCGAGCTGTCGGAGGAGTACATGCTCACTCCGGAGCAGTCGACATCGGCGATCATCGCCCACCACCCCGAAGCCAAGTACTTCGCGGCGAGATGAACCGGTGATTGCTGCCCGCAACGTGGCGGCCAACCTGCCGCAGGTGCTGGCCCTGCCGCCTGAGGTCTTCGAGGTCGTCGTCGTGCAACCAGCGGTCTCGCTGCCCCCGCTGCCGCTCACCAAGCCCGCGCGCTCCGCCGTGTCCGCCTGACGGTGGCACTGCACGCAGTCCTGTGGGACATGGACGGCCTGCTGGTGGACAGCGAGCCGGTGTGGACGGTCGCGGAGACGGAGCTCGCGGCACAGCTCGGCGGAGAGTGGA
This sequence comes from Frankiales bacterium, assembly GCA_025966135.1. Taxonomy (GTDB): domain Bacteria; phylum Actinomycetota; class Actinomycetes; order Mycobacteriales; family SCTD01; genus RYN-111. The sequence goes on along the minus strand of JAOPVP010000055.1, from coordinate 88,262 downwards.
GCGAGCAGCTCAAGGCCACCATCGTCGGTACCAGGCTGGACGTGGCGGTGCCGGCGATCCTGGAGCACTACAGCCGGCCGACCGGTCCCCAGGATGTCGCCTGGGCCTCGCAGTGGTTGCTCGGTCGGATGGTGGAGCTGTTCGCCGCCGGACCGGTGCTCATGCCAGGCGTCCCGGAGCTGCTGGCCGCGCTCCGGGACGCGCACGTGCCGATGGCCCTGGTGTCGTCGTCGTACCGCGTGCTGGTCGACGCTGTACTGCGCCACGACCTGGCAGCGTTCGACGTCACGGTGGCCGGCGACGAGGTGGGGCACGGGAAGCCGCACCCGGAGCCCTACCTCACGGCAGCGGCCCTCCTCGGCGTCGATCCGCGGAACTGCGTCGTCCTCGAGGACTCCGTCGCCGGCGTCCTGGCCGGTGAAGGCGCCGGCTGCGCGGTCGTCGCGGTGCCCAGCGTCACCGGCGTGACCGTCGTGCCGGGGCCGCGGATCCTGGTGCGCGACTCCCTCAAGAGCGTCGACATCGCGTCCCTGCGCGGGCTGGTCCAGGAGGGCTAGTCCCAGATGTCGGGGTTGTCCTTGCTGATGCGCTGCCAGATCGGCTGGAACTGGAACCAGCCGGCGAGCTCGAAACCGATCTGCCCGCGGGTCTGGAGCGCCTCCGCGTGGCCGATCTGGGTCGGCGTCCCGGCGGCGTAGGCCATCAGCTGCGACTGCGCGGTGCGCTCGAGCGTGAGGAACCACCAGGCTGCGCTCTCGACGGTCTCGCCGACGGTCAGCATGCCGTGGTTGCGCAGGATCACGGCCTTGTGCGCACCGAGGGCCTCGCCGATCTTCTTGCCTTCCTCGGCGTCGAGGACCACGCCGGAGTAGTTCTTGAAGATCCCGAAGTCGTCGTAGAAGGCGCAGGCGTCCTGGGTCAGCGGCTCGATACCCATGTCCAGGCTCGACAGCGTCTTGCCGTAGGGGCCGTGCGCGTGCGCGGCGGCCACGACGTCCGGCCGAGCCGCGTGCACGGCGCAGTGGATGGCCACGGCGGCGCCGTTGACCGCCCGGTCGCCCTCGACGACCTCGCCGGCGTGGTTCACGCGCACCAGGTCCGACTGCTTGATGAGGCTGAAGTGCATGCCGAACGGGTTGACCCAGTAGGAGTCGGGGAACTCGGGGTCGCGCGCGGTCACGTGGCCCGCCACTCCCTCATCGAGGCCCGCCTTGCTGAACATGCGGAACGCGGCGGCCAGCTGCACCTTGCGGTGCAGGCGCTCCTCCGCAACCGTCGCGAACGTCTCAGGCAGGGGCATCTGGAGCTGCTTGCCGACGGCCGCTGCGGCGATGGCCTCGGCCTGGCCGTCGGTGCCGAGCGTGTCAACCGTGTCGAGCGTGGTCACGAGGCCTCCTCGAGTGCGTCGCATGTCTGCCTTTTCGCATGCCTGCACCAAGTGTCGCAGGTTTCGCGAAGGGGGTCAGTCGACGGCGGCGGCCCTCTGCATCGCCTCGAGATGGCGCGCCTCGGCCTCGTCCGGCGCAGGCACCACGTCCGGCCAGGGCAGCAGCGTGCCGCCCTTCTCAGGGCAGAAGGCCTGGTGGTCGCACCAGTCGCAGAGCTTGCTCACGCGGGGCCGGAAGTCCCGGGCCTGCGTGGCCCGCTCGATCGCCTCCCAGAGAGCGAGCAGCTTGCGCTCGGTGGCCAACAGGTCGTCCTCGTCGGGGGAGTAGGCCAGGATCTCGCGGTCGCCGAGGTACATGAGCTGCAGGCGTCGCGGCACGACCCCGCGGGTGCGCCACAGCACCAAGGCGTAGAACTTCATCTGGAACAGCGCCTTGCCCTCGAACGCCTCGCCCGGAGAGCGTCCGGTCTTGTAGTCGACGACGCGCACGTCGCCGCTGGGCGCCACGTCGAGGCGGTCGACGATCCCGCGCAGCCGAAGCCCTCCGGGCAGGACCACCTCCACGAACGACTCCCGCTCGGCAGGATCGAGCCGCCGCGGGTCCTCGAGCGTGAAGTACCCGTCGAGGAGAGCCTTGGCGGACGTCAGCCACTGGGCCAGTTCGGTCTCGTCGGTGAACAGCGCGCTCACCTCCGGCTCGGCCGCCGCGAGCTTGGCCCACTCCGGAGCCAGCAGCTCGGCGGCGGACTCCGGCGTGCGCTCGACCGCGGGAAGGTCGAAGAGCCGCTCGAGCACCGCGTGGACGAGGGTGCCGCGGACCGCGGCGGACGACGGCGCCTGCGGCAGCCGGTCGATCGTGCGGTAGCGGAACAGCAAGGGGCAGGTCATGAAGTCGCCGGCCCGGGAGGGCGACAGCGAACCCACGACGGGCAGCGGGAGGTCGACCGTCTCGAGGGGCGCGGTGCTCATGCGTCCGACGGTACGGCTCCCCTCCGACACTCCGTACCTCCCACGCCGAGCCTGTGGACGGCTAGCTCTTCGCGACGACCCGGTTCGCGAGCGAGCCCAGGCCCTCGACGGTGATCACGATCTCCTGCCCCGGTTCGATCCACCGACCGAGGTCGAGGCCGCAGCCGCCACCGAAGGTGCCGGAACCGAGCACATCCGTCGGCCACAGGTCCTCGTCCTGGGAGGCGTGGGACAGCATCTGCCCGAAGGTCCAGTGCCGACCCGCCGTCGAACCGCGGGACCACAGCTGCCCGCCGACGGTCACGGTGACGGCGTGGTCCGCCTCGGGGTCCCACTCGTCGGGGGTCACGACCCACGGGCCGAGTGAGGTGGCGAAGTCCTTCGCCTTGGACGGCCCGAGACCGCAGGCCATCTCGTCCTTCTGGACGTCACGGGCCGACCAGTCGTTCATGATGGTGTAGCCGAAGATGTGCTCGGCGGCGTCGCCCGTGCTCAGGTCGCGACCCCGCCGGCCGACGACCGCCGCAACCTCCGCCTCGTAGTCCAACCGACGGGTGTACGACGGCCAGCTGACGTCCTCGCCCGGGCCGACGATGGACCGGCGGTTGCCCTTGAAGTAGACCGGCACGCGCTCCCAGGCCTCAGGCACGGGCCCGCGCAGCTCGGCATGGGAGCGGAACGCGAAGAAGTCGCGGAGGCTGTTGGGGGCACGGAGCGGGGCCAGGAACGTCAGTTCCTCAGGGCGCACCCAGCCGGGTCCGTCGGTGGGAGCGGAGCGCACGAGGTCGGTCACCCGCTCCTGGGTCGCGGGTGAGCTCTCCACGAGGTCCACCAGGTCCGTCGGGGTCTCGGCGTCCCGCGTGCGGGCCCAGGCGCCGACGTCGAGGACACGCCCCGACTCCTCAGCCACTGCGACCGCACCGAGGCGCGCGGGACCGCGTGCCGCGGTGGTGAACGAACACCAGCGCATTCCGTGCCACCCTCCTGTCGTCGATGTTGCAGTTGCTGACGGAACGGACGATCGTGCCAGACGGGAAGCGCCGGGTGGACGAGGCCTCTCCCGTCCTGCTCGCGGTGGTGACCTCGCTGGCCGGAGTCCGCAACAACCAGGTGGTGGTCGTCCTCGGCCGGGGGCCGCTGCTCCGGCGGGCTCTGCAGGCCGGCATCGGAGCGGACCTGGCGAGCCACGGGCCTGCAGACGTGGTCGTGGCGCTGTCTGCTCCGGATGTGCCCGTGGCCGTCACGATGCTCAAACCCGGCGGACGGCTCGTGGCGCTGGCTGCCGACCGTGGCGCTGCCGAGCGCACTGCCGCCCTGTACGGCTTGCTCCTGCGCCACACCGAGGCCGTCGGCAGTCGGGTCGCGTGGTCGGGGCAGGTGCCCGCGTAGTCTTCGGGAGTGCCTGACCAGCGACCCCGTGGCGGGCTCCTCATCGCCCGGGTCGTGGGCGTCCCGATCCTGCTGATGCCCTCGTGGTTCCTGTTCGCGGCGTACATCGTCCTGTCGGGGCAGTCGCTGCTGCGCAACGACGTCGGGAGCGGCCAGGCTTACGGCGTCGCGCTTGCCTTCGCGCTGCTCCTGCTCGCCAGCGTTGTGCTGCACGAGATCGGTCACTGCCTGGTGGCCCGGGCGTTCGGCTTGCCGGTGCGCAGCATCACGATCACGCTGCTCGCCGGACTCACCGAGATCACCGAGCCTCCCCAGACCCCGGCGCGGGAGTACGCCGTGGCCGTCACCGGCCCGATGGTGTCGCTGCTGCTGGCAGCCACCGGTGTCGCCGCGATGGACCTGTTCGCCCCTGGATCGGTGCCCAGGCTGCTCTGCGCCGGCGTCGGGGTCACCAACGGCGCCATCGCCGCGCTCAACCTGCTGCCCGGCCTCCCGTTGGACGGTGGCCGGGTCCTGCGCAGCGTCCTGTGGCAGCTGGGTCAGGACCCTGAGCGCGCGACCCGCGTCAGCGCCCGCGCCGGTATGGGGATCGCCCTCGTGGTGGTGCCGGCTGTGCTGCTCGGTGTGCTGCCCGCGGTCGGCATCGGGGACCACGGACCCACCACGATCTTGCTGTCGGCGCTGATCGGCGCGTTCATCTACGTCGGCGCGCGGGCCAGCCTGCGCCGGTCCAACATGATCAGCAAGCTGCCGCAGGTGTCGGTGGCCGCCCTCGCACGACCGGCCCTCGCCGTCCCGGCGACGCTGCCCCTTGCCGAGGCCGTACGGCTGGCGCACGAGATGAGCCTGCGAGCACTGGTCGTCGTGGACGGCAACGGGCGGCTGGAGGGCATCGTCAGCGAGGCCTGGGTGCGGCAGGTGCCACCCGACCGCCGGCCGTGGGTCGTCGTCGCCGACGGCGCCCGGCGGGTCGAGCCGGGCCTGCTGCTCGAGCCTGGCCTGCAGGGTGAGGCCCTGCTCGCGGCGATGAGGGGCACCCCCGCTTCGGAGTACGTCGTACCCGGTCCTGCGCCTCGGGTGCTGGTCGCCGCGGACGTGGCCGCTGCCATGGAGGTCTGACGCAGATCTCTTGGCCCGGCGCGCGGAGCCCTAGCCTTGCTGCGGTGACGTACGAGGCAGCACGACGACGAGGTCCGCTCGCACCCGGGGACCAGGTGCAGCTCACCGACCCCAAGGGCCGGATGCACACCATCACGCTCGAGGTGGGCAAGCAGTTCCACACCCACAAGGGAATCCTCGACCACGACAGCCTCATCGGCGGGCCGGACGCGGTCACGGTCACCATCGGGACCACCACGTACCTCGCCTTGCGCCCTCTCCTGCCGGACTACGTGCTGTCGATGCCGCGCGGTGCGCAGGTCGTCTACCCCAAGGACAGCGCCAACATCGTCGGGATGGCCGACATCTTCCCGGGCGCCCACGTGGTCGAGGCCGGAGTGGGCTCGGGGGCGCTGTCGATGTCGCTGCTGCGGGCCGTGGGGGAGGGCGGGCGGCTGTCGTCCTACGAACGGCGACAGGACTTCGCCGACATCGCCCGTGCCAACGTGGAGCGCTTCTTCGGCAGCGCGCACCCGGCCTGGACCATCACGGTCGGCTCGCTGCAGGACGCCCTCCAGGAGACCGACGTGGACCGCGTCGTGCTGGACATGCTGGCGCCCTGGGAGTGCCTGGATGCGGTCTCGAAGGCCCTGCGCCCGGGTGGGGTCCTCTGCTGCTACGTCGCCACCACCACGCAGCTGTCCACGACCGTGGAGGCGATGCGGGCACACGGGACGTTCACGGAGCCGCAGTCGTGGGAGACGATGGTCCGCGGCTGGCACGTCGAGGGGCTGGCCGTCCGACCTCAGCACCGGATGGTCGGGCACACCGGCTTCCTGTGCACCACCCGTCGGCTGGCGGACGGCGTCGAGCCCCCGCTCCGCCGTCGCCGCCCCTCCAAGGGCAGGTACGGCGAGAGCCTCGCCGAGTCCGTGGCCGAACCGACTGACCCGGATGCCCCCAAGGAGCCCTTCCGTCCTACGTTGCCCTGAACGTCCGGCGTCGTGGCCGAAATCGGGCCGGTCCCTAGGCGGAGAGGCGCGACGGCGTCTGGGGCATGCCGATGAAGTCGGGGCCGGCGACAGCCTTGCCCGACCGCTCGGTGACGTGGATGCAGTCGCCTGGGCACTCGATCGCGGAGTCGATCACACGTGCGGCTGCGGCCGCAGGGACCGGGACGGTCACGCCCGCGGCGAGCTGCAGTTCCCCGTCCTCGCCCTTGACGTAGGCGAGCCCGTCCACATCGAACTCGAACACCTCCGGGGCGTACTGCACGCACAGCCCGTCACCGGTGCACAGGTCCTGGTCAACTCGTACCAGTAGCTCGTCGTCAGACACGCCACCTAGGTTACGACTACGGAAACCGGCAACCATGCCGAAGGAAATGTCAGACAGGAAGGCGTCCGACGTACATAGGATGCGACCCTGAGCAGGACCCGACGGACGACGGGAGGGCGGCCCACATGGCAGCCACGCGCGGAACAGGTTCCGACGACCGAGCGGAGCAGGTCTCAGAGCTGACTGCCCAGGTGGGGTTCCTCGAAGAGGAAGTCGCAGTCCTCCGGCGCAAGCTCTCCGACTCACCGCGACTGGTCCGCGCGCTCGAGGAGCGACTCGCCGAGGCCCAGCAGTCGCTGGCTGGCGCCGCCGGTCAGAACGACCGGCTGGTCAACACCCTCAAAGAGGCCCGCGACCAGATCGTGGCCCTCAAGGAGGAGGTCGAGCGCCTGGCCCAGCCCCCCAGCGGGTACGGCGTCTTCCTCAGCATCCACGACGACGAGACGGTCGACGTCTTCACCGGCGGCCGGAAGCTGCGCGTCACGGTCTCCCCGGCCATCGAGGTCAAGGAGCTCCGCAAGGGCCAGGAGGTCATGCTCAACGAGGCCCTGAACGTCGTCGCTGCTCTGGACTTCGAGAAGCAGGGCGACGTCGTCATGCTGAAGGAGCTCCTCGAGGGCTCCGACCGCGCGCTCGTCATCGGGCACACCGATGAGGAGCGGGTCGTCATGCTGGCGGACTCACTCATCGGCGAGCCCCTGAAGGCCGGCGACTCCCTGTTGCTGGAGTCCCGCAGCGGCTACGTCTACGAGCGCATCCCCAAGAGCGAGGTCGAGGAGCTCGTCCTCGAGGAGGTGCCCGACATCGACTACTCCGACATCGGAGGTCTGTCGACCCAGATCGAGGCGATCCGCGACGCAGTCGAGCTGCCCTTCCTCCACAAGGACCTGTTCAAGGAGCACCAGCTGCGTCCGCCGAAGGGCGTGCTGCTCTACGGCCCTCCCGGCTGCGGGAAGACGCTCATCGCCAAGGCAGTGGCCAACTCGCTGGCCAAGAAGGTCGCGGAGGTAACGGGCAAGCCGGACGGCCGGGCGTTCTTCCTGAACATCAAGGGCCCGGAGCTGCTCAACAAGTACGTCGGCGAGACCGAGCGGCACATCCGCCTGATCTTCCAGCGGGCGCGTGAGAAGGCCTCCGAGGGCACCCCGGTGATCGTGTTCTTCGACGAGATGGACTCGATCTTCCGTACTCGCGGTTCGGGTGTGTCCAGCGACGTCGAGACGACCATCGTGCCCCAGCTGCTGAGCGAGATCGACGGGGTCGAGACGCTCGAGAACGTCGTCGTCATCGGCGCCTCCAACCGTGAGGACATGATCGACCCGGCCATCCTGCGACCTGGCCGGCTCGACGTGAAGATCAAGATCGAGCGCCCGGACGCGGAGGCTGCCAAGGACATCTTTGGGAAGTACCTCAAGATCGAGCTGCCGCTGCACTCCGACGACCTTGCCGAGCACGGCGGGTCCCGCGAGGCCACCGTGGCCGCGATGGTCCAGGGCGTCGTCGAACGGATCTACACCGAGGCCGAGGAGAACCGCTTCCTCGAGGTGACCTACGCCGGAGGTGACAAGGAGGTCCTGTACTTCAAGGACTTCAACTCCGGAGCCATGATCGAGAACATCGTCGCCCGCGCCAAGAAGATGGCCATCAAGGACTTCCTCGAAAACCAGCAGAAGGGGCTGCGGATGCAGCACCTGATGACGGCGTGCATCGACGAGTTCAAGGAGAACGAGGACCTGCCCAACACGACCAACCCCGACGACTGGGCGCGGATCTCGGGCAAGAAGGGCGAGCGGATCGTCTACATCCGTACCCTGGTCACCAGCGCCAAGGGCACGGAGACGGGCAAGTCCATCGACACCATCTCCAACACGGGCCAGTACCTCTAGAGCCGGCTGTCGCCCCATGACGCGTCGTCATCAAGCCCGTCCGCAAGGCCGGCAGGCATAGGCTCGAAGCATGAGCGCGCGGCGGGTGATGGGCACGGAGACCGAGTTCGGCGTCTCCACGCCCGGTAACGCCGGGGTCAACCACATGATGGCTTCCAGCCAGGTTGTCAACGGCTACGCCGGCGGGACCCCCGAAGGCCAGGTGCGGGACCGTCGTACGCGGTGGGACTTCGAGGAGGAGAACCCACTGCGCGACGCGCGGGGGTTCGAGGTCGGCATCGGCGGGTCGGACCACCTGCCAGGCGAGCCGGACGAGGACTTGGGGCTGGCCAACGTCATCCTCACCAACGGCGCCCGGTTGTACGTCGACCACGCTCACCCGGAGTACTCCACGCCCGAGGTGAGGACCCCACGCGACCTCGTGCTGTGGGACAAGGTCGGCGAGCGGGTCATGGAGATCGCGGCGCAGCGCGCTCTGGGCCTGCCGGGGGCGGTGCCGATCCAGCTCTACAAGAACAACACCGACAACAAGGGCGCTTCGTACGGCACCCATGAGAACTACCTGATGGCCCGGAAGACCCCGTTCGCGGAGATCGTGCGGCACCTGACGCCGTTCTTCGTCAGCCGCCAGGTCGTGGTGGGCGCCGGTCGCGTCGGGCTCGGTCAGGACGGCCGCGAGCACGGCTTCCAGGTCAGTCAGCGGGCGGACTTCTTCGAGGTGGAGGTCGGCCTCGAGACGACCCTCAAGCGACCCATCATCAACACCCGGGACGAGCCACACGCCGATCCGGAGAAGTACCGCCGGCTGCACGTCATCATCGGCGACGCGAACCTCTCGGAGGTATCGACCTACCTCAAGGTCGGCACGACGTGCCTGGTGCTGTCGATGATCGAGGACGGCTGGCTGCGGGAGAACGGGATCGACCTCACCGTGGAGTCCCCGGTAGCTGCCTTGCGCGCCGTCTCCCATGACCCCACGCTCAAGCACAAGGTGACGTTGCGGGACGGCCGGACGATGACGGCCCTGCAGCTGCAGATGGCGTACTTCGAGCAGGCCCGCAAGCACGTCGAGGACCGCCTCGGGCAGGACGTGGACCCGCAGACCTCCGATGTGCTGGTCCGCTGGGAGTCGACGCTCGACCGGCTCGCCTCGGACGTCATGTCACTGGCCGGCGAGCTCGACTGGGTGGCCAAGCTGAGCCTGCTCGAGGGCTACCGGCAGCGGGAGAACCTCGACTGGGACGCACCGAAGCTGCACCTGGTGGACCTGCAGTACTCCGACGTGCGGCAGGACAAGGGGCTCTACAACCGCCTGGTGGCAAGGGGGTCGATGGAGACCCTCGTGACCGAGGCTGAGGTGCAGCGGGCCATCAGCTCACCACCCGATGACACCCGGGCCTACTTCCGGGGGCGCTGCCTGGCGAAGTACCCCACCCAGGTCGCGGCCGCGTCCTGGGACTCGGTCATCTTCGACGTCGGCCGCGAGTCCCTGCAGCGGGTGCCGACCCTCGAGCCCTTGCGAGGGACCAAGGCTCACGTCGGCGACCTGCTCGACCACTGCGACAACGCTCTGGACCTGCTCGAGACCCTCGCCGGCCGTCGCTAGAGACCGGCCAGCAACCCTCACCGGCCGCGTCGCGCCCGGTCGAGTGCCTCGCGGGCGGCGTCGGCGGCTCCTTGGGCCGCCGCCACCGCCTTCGCGGCCGCCTTTGCCCTACGCACCAAGGGATCTGCATCCTTCTCCACCGCTGTACGGCGACGCCGCGCCTGCACGTGGTCCTGCTGGGCGGCCTTGACGGCCTCTTGGGCCTCCTGCACCCGCTCGGCTGCAGCGTGCTCCTCGGCCTGCGCCGCGGCCAGGGACCGCTCCTGCTCCTCGACCGCGCGAGCGGCCGCCTCGGCCCGCCGTACGGCGTCGTCCAGCGCACCTGCCGCCTCCAGGGCTGCGGCCTCGGCGGCAGACGGGTCCGGCCGGCCCGCCGCGGCCTTCCTGGGCGTCGTCTTGGGGCTCGTCCTGGGCCGTGGGAGCGACGCGACGGCGCCCTCGAGATCGACGCCACCGAAGCCGGCGAACGACAGCGGGCGCACCAGCCGCCCGGTGCGTACGGCCTCGGCGCTCGCCGGGTCGGCGACAGCAGCTTCCAGTGTGGCCTCCAGCTCACCGCGAACCGTGGCGCTGACCTCCCGCTCACCCAGGTCGAGGGCGCGCCGGGCCACGGCGCTGACGAGCTGACGGCGCTGCTGGCCCAGCTCGCGGAGCGCATCGCCGCGTCCTTGCCGCTGCGCCTCGGCTAAGGAAGACCCGAGGGCGAGGAGCTCGTCGAGGAGCCGAGAGTCTCGACGTACCAGGGTGTTGACGAGCCAGGCGGACACGGTGGGCTTGCGCAGGGCCTTGAGGGTCTTGTCGGTCTTGGCCGCCGCATCGCGGGCAGCCGTGAACTCCTCGGGTGGCAGCGCGTAGAGGTCCACGCCCACATCCTCTAGGAAGCAAGCACCACGAGGGGCTTCTCGAAGGCCCGGCCGTACTTCTCGCCGACCGCGCCTGGGTCGCCGGGGAGGAAGACCTGGCGCTGCTCGAACACGATCTCGTCGAGCGGCACGGTCTGGCGGGCGTTGTCGCTGTCGACCTGGAACAGCAGGTGCACGCCGTGGGTGCCGATGTCGCCCTGGAAGAAGTGGTCGGACTCGGCCGTGCCGTCCTTGGGCGTCCAGCAACGACGCGTGGTGCCGTCGGCAGCGGTTTGCCTCTCGGTGGCTGAGCGCAGCTTGAGGCGAGGCCCGGGGTTGCTCCCGGTGGCGTCGTCGAAGCAGGAGTCGTCGCGGTAGTAGGGCTGGGCGGCGAGGGTCTGGGCCGCGCCGCCGGGAGTGACGTCCCGGGCACCGACGCTGTACCGGTCGACGATGGTGCCCCACGGGCCTGAGGTCTGGTTCCACTGCAGCGCCGCGTTCGGCATCCCGAAGGTGGGGTCGGCGACGTCGACGCTCTGGTGGTACGGCGACAGGGCGCAGACGCCCGCGGCCTGGTAGGCCTTGCGGTAGGCCTGACTGGTAGGTCCGGTGTCGTTCAGGTCGTACTTGGGGTTGCAGGGGTCGTCGAGGTTGCCGTAGGCGTCATCGTTACGGCCGTCGACCGCAAAGCCTTGTGGGTGAAGGGAGTTGCTGAAGCGGGTCATCCGGCCGGCGTTGAAGTCCCACTGGGCGTAGATGCCGTCGAGCGGCGGGATCACGTGCACGCGCAACCAGGTCTTCATCGTCATCTCGGCGCGGTAGAAGGTCTCGCGACGAACCACGTTGGTGCCGCTGTCGGCACCCCAGGTCTCCCGGATGGTGCGGACAGGGCCGGAGCGCTCGCCCAGCAACGTGGAGGAGCCACCCCAGTTGGTGTCCTCCTCCTCGTAGCCGCAGCACGGGGTGTTGGACCCGCTGTCCTGCTGGAACGCGCGGGCCTTCCAGCGGTCCACGAGGTCGGGACCGTAGGTCTTGCCCACGTCCGGGCTGATGCGGACGTCGGTCATGAGCCAGCGGCCGTCGTACCGGTACCGGTAGCGGTCGGTCGTGACCGTCGCCGAGTCGACAGGGCGACGCCGGCCCTTGCCGATGACGTTGCCCTTGGCGTCGCAGTACGGCCCGACCGCAGCGTTGCCATAGGTGTCGTAGGACGACTGGCTGAGCGCGAACCGGTCGGCGCCGGGGTCCCGCTGGTACCGGACGTCACCGTTGCGGGCGTTGAAGGACGGGGTGCGGCCCAGCATCACGTACAGGTAGCTCCGGTGCTGTGTCACCGGGTCGAGCACAGTGAGTCGCTGGGTCTTGGTGACGTGCGCGGGGAGGCTCGCTCCGCTGGGGGCCGCAGCACCGGTGTCGGCCGCCATGAAGGCGAGCTCGTCGTCAGTGTCCAGACCCTTGACCGGGTCCGTCGCGACGGCGGAGTCGGGCTGCGCGACGCACCTGCCCTTGGTCCAGCGGAACCCCTCGCGATCGAAGGCGTACGTCGTGTGCTGGTCCTCGCCGCTGTACACGGCAAAGCCGCTCGCGCTGTTGTCGAGGTACCGCGTGAAGACCTCATCGACCTGGAACGGCACCTCGACGAACCGCTTGCCGTCCCACCGCCACCCGGTGATCGTGAGGATGTCCGGACCGGCGGGGGCGGCCACCTTCGCGCTGTCCACCTCGGGGGTCGCGTAGTGGTTGTGGGCGCACCCCGGCGTCGTCGCGCTGACACAGCTCAGGTCCGTGAGCGGCAGCTTGGCGGTGACGTTGCCCGGCACCGCCCACCCGGGCAGGTCGCTGCCGTGCAGCACCACCGCCTCGGTGTCGCGCTGCTCCGCGACCAAGGGGTCAGGGACCGGCGACGCGCCGGAGGCAAGAGGCACGGCGAGCCCGACGACGAGGGCCAGGGCGAGGGCGGGTCGCAGCACGAGCAGGTGCTCCCTCGGGTCGCAGATGTTGCCCCCCTGTTTCTCCACGCAGGCTCCGACTCCTGCCCGAGGTGCTCACACACTGGCCGGACTGCCGACGGGAAGTTGACCGCTCCGCGGGATAGGTTCGACGCAGGGAACGAGACAGGGAGACAGCGATGGCGACCAAGGACACCGGTGGCGGCCAGGAGCGCGCCCAGCGGAGCACCGAAGACGTTGAGGAAGTCGCCGAAGAGGCGACTTCAGACGTCCACGAGCGCGTGGAAAAGCTCACCGATGACGTGGACGCATTGTTGGACGAAATTGATGACGTCTTGGAGGAGAATGCCGAGGAGTTTGTGCGGTCTTATGTACAGAAGGGCGGCGAGTGATTTACGAAGATCCGTTGTCTCTCTTGCCCAGGTAGTCGAACGACGCAATTCCATGACGCCGACTCGAACCGCTGCCCGCGTTCGATCTGCCGGCGGCGACCCGCCGTGCACGTGGACCACGATCATGCCTTCGGGGAGGTCCGTGGTGTGCTGTGCTTCGCCTGCAATGCCGCCCTCGGGCAGCTGCAGGACGACCCGAAGCTGTTCCGCAACACGATCGACTACCTCGAGAGGACAACGTGGCAGAGGACCTTGGTCTCCACGGGCGGCTACCAGCTCATTTCACCGCGCCCGGCAGCAGCAGCTTCAGCGACTTCCTCGGAGCTGCAGCGCCTGATCTCCTGCCGTCGCGGATGACCCTGCCGCAGGGATCCACGGTGGACGCTCCTCACGGGACGACGATCGTCGCGGTGACCCACGCCGGCGGTGTCGTCATGGCCGGCGACCGCCGGGCCACGATGGGCAACATCATCGCCCAGCGGGACATCGAAAAGGTCTTCCCGGCGGACGAGTACTCCTGCGTCGGCATCGCCGGCACGGCCGGCCTGGCGATCGAGATGGTCCGGCTGTTCCAGGTCGAGCTCGAGCACTACGAGAAGCTGGAGGGCAACACACTGAGCCTGGAGGGCAAGGCGAACCGCCTGTCCGCCATGATCCGCGGGAACCTGCCGATGGCCATGCAGGGCCTTGCGGTCGTGCCGCTGTTCGCCGGCTTCGACGTCGAGCGCGGCGAGGGGCGGATCTTCAGCTACGACGTGACGGGCGGCCGCTACGAGGAGCACAGCTTCCACAGCGTCGGCTCCGGCAGCACCTTCGCCCGCAGCGCCCTCAAGAAGCGCTACCGCGACGACCTGAGCGAGGGCGACGCGGTCCGGCTGGCCGTCGACGCCCTCTACGACGCGGCGGACGACGACTCCGCGACCGGCGGCCCCGACCTGACCCGACGGATCTTCCCGATCGTCATGAAGGTCACCGCCGACGGCCTGCAGCGGCTCCCCGAGGACGAGGTCGCGGCCGTGGTCGAGGCGATCGTGGCCGCACGCATGCTCAACCCCGGCGGCTGAGCCGGCCCCACCAGCCCACGAGCCCGCCGTACCAGGGACGCTCCCTCCAAGGAGAACAATGTCGACGCCGTTCTACGTCAGCCCCGAGCAGATCATGCGGGACAAGAGCGACTACGCCCGCAAGGGCATCGCCCGTGGCCGCTCCGTCCTCGTCATGGCCTACGCCGACGGGATCTTGTTCTGCGGGGAAAACCCCAGCAAAGCGCTCCACAAGATCAGCGAGATCTACGACCGGATCGCCTTCGCCGCCGTAGGCAAGTACAACGAGTTCGAGAACCTGCGCCTCGCCGGCGTCCGGTATGCCGACCTGCGCGGTTACCAGTACGACCGCAGCGACGTCACCAGCCGTGGTCTCGCCAACGCCTACGCCCAGACCCTCGGCACCATCTTCACCGAGTCCGGCAAGCCGTACGAGGTCGAGATCACGGTGGCTGAGGTGGGCGAGACCCCTGAGGACGACCAGCTCTACCGCCTCACGTACGACGGCTCGGTCGCGGAGGAGCACGCCTTCGTGGTGATGGGCGGCAACGCCGACCCGATCGCCGGGGTCCTCAAGAACGAGCACGACCCGACACACGACCTCGACGCGGCGGTGCGCCTTGCTGTCAAGGCCCTGGCGGCGACCGCTGAGGGCACAGAGAGCCGCGAGATCGCACCGGGTGCGCTGGAGGCGGCAGTCCTGGACCGCACCCGCCCGCGGCGCACGTTCAAGCGGCTCACGAGTGAGCGCCTCGGCACCATCCTCGAGGCCACCGCCTGATGCCACGCACCCTCGTGCTCGCCCTCCTCCTGGCGAGCACCCTGACTGGCTGCGGTTCCTCCCACGCGAAGCTGACCGACGCCGTCGTCACCCAGCCCTCTGCCGCAGCGCCCACCGGGACCTGCGAACCGAGTGGCACAGGCACGACCGACCTCACCAAGAAGCCGGTCTACACCGTCCCGACCGCCAAGGCCCCGACGGAGACGACCGTGGTCGACATCGTCTGCGGGACGGGGGCCGAGGCCGTCGACGGCTCCGCGGTCGAGGTGAAGTACGTCGGCGTCAACTACGCCGACGGCAAGGAGTTCGACTCCTCCTGGGCCCGCGGCGACACGCTGCCGTTCACGCTCGGTAGCGGGGTGATCGCCGGCTTCAGCAAGGGCACACTCGGAATGAAGGTCGGCGGGCGCCGGGAGGTCATCATCGCGCCCAAGGACGGTTACGGCGACGCCGGCCCAGTTCCCGGCGGCACGCTGGTCTTTCTCATCGACCTCGTCAAGGTGGGCTAACAGCGCGCAGGACCTCCAGGCGCGGGGTAGCGTCCAAAGCGTGGAGCGGCGGATCTTCGGCATCGAGAACGAGTACGGCGTCACGTGCACGTTCCGTGGCCAGCGACGCCTGAGCCCGGACGAGGTCGCGCGCTACCTGTTCCGGCGGGTGGTGTCGTGGGGTCGGAGCTCCAACGTGTTCCTCAAGAACGGCGCCCGCCTGTACCTCGACGTCGGCAGCCACCCGGAGTACGCCACGCCCGAGTGCGACAGCGTGATCGACCTCGTCACCCACGACAAGGCCGGGGAGCGCATCCTCGAGGGACTGCTCGTGGACGCCGAGCGGCGCCTGCGCGAAGAGGGCATCGCCGGGGACATCTACCTGTTCAAGAACAACACCGACTCGGCGGGTAACTCCTACGGCTGTCACGAGAACTACCTGGTCGGCCGCCACGGTGAGTTCTCCCGGCTGGCCGACGTGCTGATCCCGTTCCTGGTCACCCGGCAGATCATCTGCGGCGCCGGCAAGGTGCTCCAGACCCCCCGCGGCGCCGTCTTCTGCGTGAGCCAGCGCGCCGAGCACATCTGGGAGGGCGTCTCCTCGGCCACGACCCGCAGCCGTCCCATCATCAACACCCGCGACGAGCCGCACGCCGATGCCGAGCGCTTCCGACGGCTGCACGTCATCGTCGGTGACAGCAACATGAGCGAGACCACGACGCTGCTCAAGGTCGGCGCGACCGACCTGGTGCTGCGCATGATCGAGGCCGGCATCGTCATGCGGGACCTCACCCTCGAGAACCCGATCCGGGCCATCCGGGAGGTCAGCCACGACCTGACCGGGCAGCGCAAGGTCAAGCTCGCCAACGGACGCGACGCGAGCGCCCTCGAGGTGCAGCGGGAGTACTACAACAAGGCGGTCGACTTCGTGTCCCGCCGTGGTGGCGACGAGACGGTGAAGCGCGTGCTGGACCTCTGGGGCCGCACCCTGGGCGCGATCGAGAGCGGCGACCTGTCGCTGGTCGACCGT
Organism: Frankiales bacterium; assembly: GCA_025966135.1. Lineage (GTDB taxonomy): Bacteria > Actinomycetota > Actinomycetes > Mycobacteriales > SCTD01 > RYN-111. Next base: position 72,064 of record JAOPVP010000055.1, on the reverse strand, counting down.
GAGATCGACTGGGTCATCAAGCACCAGCTGATCGAGCGCTACCGCGCCAAGCACGACCTCGCGCTGTCCTCGCCCCGCGTCGCCCAACTCGACCTGGCCTACCACGACGTCAACCGCAACCGCGGCTTGTACTACCTCCTGGAGCGCCGGGGGATGCTCGAGCGGGCCGCCACCGACCTGCGCATCTTCGAAGCCAAGTCAGTGCCGCCGCAGACCACCCGCGCGCGACTGCGCGGTGAGTTCATCGCCAAGGCGCAGGAGAAGCGCCGAGACTTCACCGTCGACTGGGTCCACCTGAAGCTCAACGACCAGGCGCAGCGCACCGTGCTGTGCAAGGACCCGTTCCGGTCGGTGGACGACCGGGTGGACAAGCTCATCGCGTCCATGTGACGTCCCGGTAGCGTCACTCGTCCAACCGCACGTCAGGAGAGACTCATGACCGAGAAGCCCGCCGTCGAGATCCCCGAGGGCACGCCGCCAGTCGAGCTGGTCATCGAGGAGCTCACCGTCGGCGGCGGCGAGGAGGCCGTCTCAGGTCGCCGCTGCACGATGCAGTACGTCGGTCACTCCTGGTCGACCGGCAAGCAGTTCGACGCCAGCTGGGACCGCGGTGAGCCGTTCAGCTTCCAGCTCGGGGCAGGCATGGTCATCGGCGGCTGGGACCAGGGCGTGGCCGGCATGCGCGTCGGTGGCCGCCGCAAGCTCACCATCCCACCGCACCTGGGCTACGGCGCCCGTGGCGCGGGTGGCGCCATCGGCCCCAACGAGACCCTCGTGTTCGTCGTCGACCTGCTCCAGGTGAGCTGACCGCCGTACGACACGGCGTCACCTGCGACGCGCCGCAGCACCGCCCAGGCTAACGTCGGGGGAGTGGCGGCGAAGAAGACCGAGCGGTTGCTCAACCTGGTGATCTGCCTGCTGGCGACGCGGCGCTTCCTCACCGTGCAGCAGATCCGCGAAGCTGTCCCCGGCTACGACGCGGACAACGAAGAGGCGTTTCGTCGGATGTTCGAGCGCGACAAGGAGGAGCTCCGGGACCTGGGCATTCCGCTCGAGACGGGCTCCAACTCCCACTGGGACGACGAGGTCGGCTACCGGATTGCCCGCCGCGACTACCAGTTGCCCGAGATCACCCTCGAGCCCGACGAGGCCGCTGCGCTCGGCCTTGCAGCCCGGCTCTGGCAGTCGGCACCACTCGCCGGCGCGACGGGCAGCGCTCTGCTCAAGCTGCGAGCGGCTGGCATCGAGACGCCCGAGAGCGCCACCGGCCTCGAGCCCCGCATTGGCGCCACCGAGCCGGCCTTCGAGGCCTGCCTCGCGGGCGCCGTCACCGGGCGTCGGCTGCGCTTCGACTACCGCACCTCGGGCCGCCCCGGTCCGGAGGCGCGTCACGTCGAGCCCTGGGGCGTCGTGTCCCGGCACGGTCGCTGGTATCTCGTGGGCCACGACCTCATGCGGGAGGCGACCCGGGTCTTCCGGCTCTCCCGCATCGTCGGCGCCGTGACCCCTGAGGGGCCTGCCGGCGCGGTGGCGAAGCCGGAAGGCCAGGACCTGCGCGCCCTGGTGATCCGCACGGCCGGGGACGCCCCGCGGACGACGGCCCGCGTCCGGGTCCGGGTGGGCAGCTGCTGGGAGCTCCGCAGGGCCGCGACCTCCGTCGGCGCCGACGGGGACGGCTGGGAGATCGTCGAGCTCGGCTACTCCGACCCGGGCAGGTTCGCCGACCGGGTGGCCGGCTACGGCGCAGACGCTGTCGTTCTCGCCCCCGACGAGGCCCGCGATGCCGTCGTACGACGCTTGCAGGCCCTGGCCGAGACCGGCGCCGACCTGGAGCCCGCTCGATGAGCACTCCCGAGCAGCTCCCTCGGCTGCTGGCGCTGGTGCCGTACCTGCTCAAGCGGCCCGGGATCGCGTTCGCGACGGCCGCAGCCGACTTCGGGGTGAGCGAGGAACGGCTGCGCAAGGACCTCAACCTGCTGTGGCTGTGCGGCCTGCCCGGCCACTACCCGGGCGATCTCATCGAGATCGACTTCGAGGGCGACACGATCACGCTGTCCGACCCCCAGGGCGTCGACCGGCCGCTGCGCCTCACCGTCGACGAGGCCCTGGCGCTCGTGGTGGCACTACGCACGCTCGCTGAGACCCCTGGCCTGGCCGATCCCGAGCCCGTCCTGCGGGCGCTGGCGAAGGTCGAGGAGGCCGCGGGTGCCGCCGCTGCACCCGCCGACCGGGTGGCGGTGGCCCTTGAGGGCGGCGGGAGCGTCCTGCCTGTCGTCCGGGACGCCCTGGAGCGCAAGAAGGTCCTGCGCCTCCTCTACTGGACGGCCGGGCGCGACGAGACCACCGAACGGGAGGTCGACCCGGTCCGCCTCGTCGTCGTGGACGGGCAGAGCTACCTCGAGGCCTGGTGCCGCCGTGCTGAGGGGGTGCGCATCTTCCACCTCGGCCGGGTCCAGGAGCTCCAGGTCCTGGATGAGGACGCTGCACCGCCCGAGGGACTGCCGTCGCGCGACCTGTCGCAAGGGTTGTTCCAGCCGACCGACGGCGACACCGTCGTCACGTTCGCCCTGGAGCCGGGTGCGGCCTGGGTCTCGGACTTCTACCCCTGCGACACCGTCGACGACCTCGGGGACGGACGGCAGGTCGTCACGCTCCGTACCCGGGGGACGGCCTGGATCCGCCGCCTCGCGCTCTCGTTGGGCGCCTCCGGCCGCGTCCTGGAGCCACCCGAGCTGGCAGCCCAGGTACGCGAGGACGCGCGGGTGGCACTGTCTGCGTACTCCTCTCGCTAGGTCGACGTAGTCAGGCTGAGTCATCTGGGGTGCGTAACTGTCAAGCATTCACCGCGGGCTGCCGAAAGTCTCGTTGTCGTTCCAAGGAGGAACACCAGCGAGAGGGATCGGCCATGACGACCATCAAGGCTTCTTGCCCCACCTGCGGCGAGGTCGAGCTCACCCCTGCCGACGTCTCCCTCATGGTCTGCAGCCATGCCACGCTCTCCTACTACGCCTTCGACTGCCAGACCTGCGGCAGCGAGGTGCGCAAGCCAGCCGACGACCACGTGGTCTCCCTGCTGGTCTCCGGCGGCGTTCCTGCGATGGTGTGGGACCTGCCCGCCGAGCTGCTCGAGGTCAAGACCGGCCCGGCCCTGTCCTACGACGACCTGCTCGACTTCGCGCTCTCACTCGGCGAGACCGACCTGCTCGCGAGCCTCGTCGACCGCGCCGCTGCCTGACCCGGCCGGGCGCTAGCCTGACGGCGTGCTCTGGGTACTGATCGACATCGCCCTGGGGGTCCTGGTCCTCGTGGTCCTCGGCACGGTCGGCGCCCGCCTGTACAAGCACGTCCGTGGGCTCCTCCGGACGCTCGCGGCCAGCGCGACCACACTCGGTGACGCCTCCGCAGAGCTGAGCGCATCACCGCCAACCGGCCGGCAACGGCCCTGATCAACACCGTTCGACGTACGCTAAGCACCTAACTCCTGAAAGAGGTGACACGGTGCTCGATTTCATCGAGAAGCCCGGGTTCGTGATCGTGCTGCTGGTGGCGCTGGTCGTGTTCGGCTCCAAGCGCCTGCCCGACTCGGCACGCGCCCTCGGCCGGTCGATGCGCATCCTCAAGTCCGAGGCCAAGGGTCTCAGGGATGACGACAAGCCGTCCACGCCCGGCGTCGAGACGCAGGCCCTGCCGGCCAGCACCACGCAGCCTGCCTCCCCGGTCGCGGAGCACACGCAGCAGCACCAGCCCTGACCTTGGGCCGACAAGCTCGCCCGGCTGACGGGCGGATGGCGCTGGTCGAGCACCTGCGCGAGCTCCGCCGCCGACTCCTGATCTCGGCCGCCGTCTTCCTCGTCGCCGTCATCGCGGCCTACGTGCTCTGGGAGCCGCTGTTCCAGGTGCTGCGGGCGCCGTACTGCCACGCGTTCCCGAACAAGCCCTGCTCGCTGTACGTCACAGGGATCTTCGACCAGTTCAACGTGCGGATGAAGGTCGCCTTCATCGGTGGCGGGGTCGCCTCCGCGCCCATCTGGCTCTACCAGCTCGGGGCCTTCATCACTCCCGCCCTGCACAAGACCGAGCGCAAGTACGCGGGGAGCTTCCTGGTCGGCTCCCTCCTGCTGTTCGTCGCGGGCACCTGCGTGGCTTATGTCAGTCTGAGCCACGGCATCCGGCTGCTGCTCAACGTGGCAGGGCCGGGCGTCACCAACATCACGACGCTTCGCGAGTACCTCTCGTTCGTCACGCTCCTGCTGCTGCTGTTCGGCGTCGCCTTCGAGTTCCCCGTCGTGATCGTGTTCCTCCACGTCGTCGGGCTGCTGTCCTCCGAGCGGATGCGGCACTGGCGCCGGGGGATGTGCTTCGCGCTCTTCGCCGCGGCCGCGATCCTGACCCCCAGCACCGACCCGTTCACGTTTCTGGCGCTGGGCGTGCCCCTGTACGCGATGTACGAGGTCTGCATCCTCATCGCTCGACTCCGGGAGCGTGCGGCCCGCAAGCGCGCGCTGGCCGACCCGCTCCACACCCTGGACGACGATCTCCCGTCGGAGGTCGACACCACCCCGTCGCAGCTCTAGGTCCCGAGGCGACCCGCTGGGCCCCGCAGCGGTGCCTGTCCGCGACACCCGCCTCGGCACATAGCCTGGGGGCATGACCAGCCCGGCGGAGCGCTACCAGGCGTTCCGGGCATCGCAGGGTGGCCCCGCGCTCGCGCAGTTCGAGGTCGGCTACCCGTTCGGCCTGGACGCCTTCCAACGGACCGCCTGCAGCGCCCTCGAGGACGGCCGTGGCGTCCTGGTCGCAGCACCGACCGGCGCCGGCAAGACGGTGGTGGGGGAGTTCGCCGTCCACCTGGCGCTGCGCGCTGGGAGGAAGTGCTTCTACACGACGCCGATCAAGGCTCTGTCCAACCAGAAGTACGCCGACCTCGTCGCGCGCCACGGGGCCGACAAGGTCGGGCTGCTGACCGGCGACACCTCCATCAACGGTGACGCTGAGGTGGTCGTCATGACCACTGAGGTCTTGCGGAACATGCTCTACAGCGGGTCCGACGCGCTCCGCGGCCTTGCCCACGTGGTGATGGACGAGGTGCACTACCTCGCCGACCGGGCCCGCGGCGCAGTCTGGGAAGAGGTGATCATCCACCTCCCCGACGACGTGATCTTGACCTCGCTGTCGGCCACCGTCAGCAATGCCGAGGAGTTCGCCGATTGGCTCGTCACGGTGCGGGGCGACACCGAAGTGGTGGTCGAGGAGCACCGGCCGGTGCCGCTCTTCCAGCACGTCCTCATGGGCAACCGCCTGTTCGATCTCTTTGACGGCAAGGGGGAGGTCCACCCTGAGCTGGTACGGCGGAGCCGGGACGAGGGCAGCTGGAAGCCGCGCGAACGCGGAGGACGTCCCGTGCGCCCAGCCGTCCCTCGCCGGCCGGAGGTGATCGAGCGCCTCGACCGCGAGGGACTGTTGCCCGCCATCACCTTCATCTTCAGCCGGGCGGGCTGCGCCGCGGCTGTGGAGCAGTGCCTGCGCGCCGGGCTGCGGCTCAACACCGCCGAGGAGCGCGAGCGGGTCCGCCAGCACGTCGAGCGCCGGACTGCTGACATCCCCCGTGAGGACCTGCGGGTGCTGGGCTACTGGGAATGGCTGGAGGGGCTGCAGCGCGGCCTGGCCGCTCACCACGCGGGCATGCTGCCGACCTTCAAGGAGGTCGTAGAGGAGCTGTTCGTGGAGGGTCTCGTCAAGGCGGTCTTCGCCACTGAGACGCTGGCCCTCGGCATCAACATGCCGGCCCGCTCGGTGGTCCTCGAGAAGCTCGTGAAGTGGAACGGCGAAGCCCACGTCGATGTGACACCGGGGGAGTACACCCAGCTGACCGGCCGGGCCGGTCGGCGAGGGATCGATGTGGAAGGCCACGCGGTCGTGCTGTGGCAGCCGGGCTTGGACCCCAAGCAGGTCGCGGGTCTGGCGTCCACGCGCACCTACCCGCTGCGGTCCAGCTTCCGTCCGTCGTACAACATGGCCGTCAACCTGGTGGGCAGCGTGGGGCGCGAGCCGGCCAGGGCGCTGCTCGAGAGCTCCTTCGCGCAGTTCCAAGCCGACCGGTCGGTCGTCGGGCTGGCTCGGCAGGTGACCAAGAACCTCGATGCCCTCGAGGGCTACCGCGAGGGCATGGCCTGCCACCTCGGCGACGTGCCGGAGTACGACGGCTTGCGCCGGGCCCTCAAGCACAGGGAGTCCGAGCTCGCCAAGCAGGGCTCGGCGCAGCGGCGGGCCCAGGCGGCGAAGTCCCTGGAGTCCTTGAAGGTCGGGGACGTCATCTCGGTGCCGCACGGCCGCCGTTCCGGACTTGCAGTCGTCATCGACCCAGGTGTCGGGCAGAACGGGCAGTCGCATCCCCTCGTAGTCACCGAGGATCGCTGGGCCGGACGGCTCTCCGACGCCGACTTCCCGGCGCCGGTCGAGCCGCTGGGCCGTGTCCGGGTGCCGAAGAACTTCAACCACCGGACGCCGCAGTCCCGGAAGGACATGGCCTCCTCGATCCGGGCCCTCGGTCTGAACCCCGAGCGTCCGCGGCGGGCCCGCTCGGCCGCCGCCGACGACGAGACCCTCGCGCGCCTGCGGCAGCAGCTGCGCCAGCATCCGGTGCACGGCTGTGACGAGCGCGAGCAGCACCTGCGCTGGGCCGAGCGCTGGGCCCGGCTGCGTCAGGACACCGACGCCCTCGAGCGCCGGGTCGAGGGCAAGACCCACTCGATCGCGCGCGTCTTCGACCGGGTCTGCGCGCTGCTGCACGAGCTCGGTTACCTGGCCGGGGAGGAGGTGACCGATGCGGGCCGCCAGCTGGCCCGGGTCTACAACGAGTCCGATCTGCTCGTCGTGGAGTGCCTGCGCGCCGGCCTGTGGGACGGGCTGTCCTCCTCGGAGCTCGCGGCTGTCGTCTCCGCGGTCGTCTACGAGAGTCGCCGGCCTGAAGACGCTTCGGCCCACGTGCCTGGCGGTGCCGTCCGCGCCACCCTCGACGACATGGGACGCCTGTGGTCGCGTCTTCGGGACGCCGAGTCCACGCACTCGCTGGCCTTCCTGCGCGAGCCGGACGCGGGCTTCACCTGGGCCGCGTGGCGGTGGGCTGCGGGTGCTGACCTTGAAGAGGTCCTGCAGGACGACCCCGACCTGACGGCAGGAGACTTCGTTCGTTGGTGCAAGCAGATCGTCGACCTGCTGGGGCAGATCAGCCTGGTCGCCGACGAGCCGGTGCGGTCGACCGCACGCACCGCGCTGGCCGCCGTACGACGGGGTGTCGTGTCCTACTCCAGCCTCGTCTGATGCGACGCGACCAACGTCGGGCCTGGGTGCCCTTCGTCGCCTGGTTGCTGTGCCTGGCCGGAGGTGTCCTGGACCTGGCCAGCGCGGTGACGCGCGGGAACAGCTCACGGCTCACGAGCCTCCGCGAGTACGTCCCCGGAGGGCTCAGCAACGTCAGCACGGCCCTGACGCTCGTCGCCGGCGTCCTGCTGGTCCTCGTCGCCCAAGGCCTGCGACGGCGTAAGCGTCGCGCCTGGCGCGTTGCTGTCGCCCTGCTCCTGGGCAGCGTGGCCCTGCACGTCCTCAAGGGGCTCGACATCGAGGAGTCAGCGGCCGCCGCGGCGCTGCTGGTGGGTCTTGTGGCCGGTCGCGGCGAGTTCTACGCGAAAGGCGACCCGCGCACGCGCTGGAGAGCCGTCGGCGCGTTCCTGTCCCTGCTGCTCGTGAGCTATGGCCTGGGCCTGGCCGTGGTGGCGTTCAGGGACGACGCCATCGTCGGGCCGCACAGCTTCGCCCAGGTCTCCGAGCACGTCTTGGTTGGCCTGATCGGGATCCATGGGCCGTTGCAGTTCCAGCCCGACCGGGCCGGCCAGCACGACGACCACCTGATCGGTGACGCCCTGCTCGCACTCGGCCTGCTGACGGCGGTCACGACTGCCTATCTGGTGCTCAGACCGGCGGAGCCGGCGGCACGGCTGAGCACTGACGACGAGGCCCGGATGCGCGAGTTGCTGACCAGGCACGGGCAGCAGGACTCGCTGGGCTACTTCGCGCTGCGCCGCGACAAGAGCGTTCTGTGGTCGCCCTCCGGCAAGGCCTGCGTGGCCTACCGCGTGGTGTCCGGCGTGATGCTGGCGAGCGGCGACCCGCTCGGTGACCCAGAGGCGTGGCCTGGCGCCATCGAGGCCTTTCTCGCCACCGCCGAGGAGCACGCCTGGACGCCGGCAGTGATGGGCTGCAGCGAGCAGGCCGGCAAGGCCTGGTGCCGCGCGGACCTCACCGCCCTCGAGATCGGTGACGAGGCGGTCCTCGAGGTGGCCGAGTTCAGCCTCGAGGGACGGGGCATGCGCAACGTCCGCCAGGCCGTCAACCGAGTCGAGCGGGCGGGCTACACCGCTCAGGTCTGCAGGGTCGCTGACATCTCACCGGAGCAGGGGACCGCCCTGCGAGCCCAGGCCGCAGCGTGGCGCGGAACCGACACCGAGCGCGGGTTCTCGATGGCCCTCGGGCGCTTCGGCGACCCGGCTGACCGCGAGTGCGTCACGGTCATGGCCTTCCAGGAGGACCGGCTGCGGGCCTTCCTGCACTTCGTCCCGTGGGGGACCGACGGGCTCTCGCTGGACCTGATGCGCCGTGACCGCGATGCCGACAACGGCCTCAACGAGCTGCTCATCGTCAGCGCCCTGAGCGCCGCGCCCTCCCTGGGCGTGACGCGGCTGTCGCTCAACTTCGCCGTCTTCCGGTCCGCGCTCGAGCGCGGCGAGCGCCTCGGTGCCGGACCGATCATCCGGGCCTGGCGAGGGTTCTTGCTGTTCGCGTCGCGATGGTTCCAGATCGAGTCGCTCTACCGGTTCAACGCCAAGTTCCGCCCCGAGTGGGAGCCGCGGTACGTCTGCTACCCGCAGGCCCGCGACTTGCCCCGGGTGGCCCTGGCCGCGCTCGAGGCGGAGGCCTTCCTGGTCTGGCCCCGCCTTCCCTGGTCCCGCACCGACCGCCCCCGCTGACCGCTACTCAGCCGGTGGCGGGGAGGTCGTCGCCGACCGGCAGCCCGAGAACGCCGCGCTCCTGGCGAACCGCGTCGGCGTAAGCGGCGACCTGCCCAAGCGCCCAGCTGTCGTCCTGGCGGGTCTCCCGGGCGAGCAGCCGCGCCGCGAGCAGCGCGGACGGCAGTGCAGCGTCCTTGCTCCGCAGCGACAGCCGCATCCGCCGGCTGAAGACGTCATCGACCGTGGAGGCGCCTTCCGAACGGGCGGCGTGCACGACCTCGGCGGCGATGTGCGGCGCGTCGGGGGAGAGCAGCGCGCCGAGCGATGGGTCGGCCTCGACCAGCGACAGCACGTGCCCGGCCGTCTCGCCGCACTGCCGCACCAGCGACGCCGCGACCTCCTCCGACAGCCCGAGCCCGGTTGCGGCGACGGTGGTCTCGGCCAGCAGCTCGGCGACCGGGCGGGTGCCGGAGAGCGGGATCTCATCGGTACGGCAGCGGGCCTTGCGATCGTCCCTCTCGACGATCCGGTCCACGACGTCCTTGGCCATCCGCCGGTACGTGGTCAGCTTCCCGCCCGTGATCGTCAGCAGGCCGCCCGTTCCCTCGACCAGGGTGTGCCGTCGGCTGATGTCGCTCATCGACTCCGAACCGGGTGTGCGGATCAACGGGCGGACCCCGGCCCAGGCACCGAGCACGTCCTCCTCGGACAGGCCCTGCTTGAACACCGCGTTGCCGGCAGCCAGGACGTAGTCCAGGTCGTCCCGGGTCAGGGACAGCCCGTCCAGGGCTCCGTCGTACGGCGTGTCGGTCGTCCCGAGGATGGTCTGGCGACCCCACGGGATGGCGAACATCGATCGGCCGTCACCCTGCTTGGACGGGAGGAGGACCGAGGCCTCCAGCAGCGGCAGCCGTTCCCGCGGGACCACGACGTGGACTCCCTTGGACGGCTGCACGACCGCCTCCCGGCCGGGCTCTTCGAAGGCCTGCAGCCGGTCGACCCAGACGCCCGTCGCGTTGACCACATGCCGGGCCCGGACCTGCACCGAGGAGCCGTCGAGCCGGTCGGCCACGGTGGCACCGACCACCCGGCCGTGCTCGGTCGTCAGAGCGGTCACCTCCGCGTGCGTCACCGCCAGCGCCCCGAAGCGCCGCGCCGCCTGTACGACCGCCAGCACGAGCCGGGCGTCGTCGGTGGCGCAGTCCCCGTAGAGGTAGGCGTATGCCAGGCCGCTCTCGCTCAGGGCAGGCGCGAGGCCCACCGCCTCCTCCGCCGAGACCTTCGTGTGCCGACGGGTCGCCCCACCGCGCCCGGCCAGGGAGGCCATGGCGAAGACGTCGTACGTGGTCAGTCCGAGGCCCAGCAGCCGGCGCCTCGCGGTGTCCTGCCAGACCGGGTAGAGGAAGTCCATCGGTGACACCAGGTGGGGGGCGAGCTTGAGCAGCAGCTGGCGCTCCATGACGCCCTCACGGACCAGCCCGAACTCGTAGTTTTCGAGGTACCGCAGCCCACCGTGCACCAGCTTGCTGCTCTTGGAGGACGTCCCGCTGGCCAGGTCGCCCATGTCGAGGACCGCGACCCGCAGCCCGCGGCTGGCGGCGTCGAGGGCCACCCCAGCGCCCGTGGCGCCCATCCCCACGACCAGCACGTCCAACTCCTCGGTCGCGGCGGCGGCGAGCTCGGCGGACCGGGTGAGGACTGAGAACGCGGGGTTACCCATCAGTAGGATCCTACTCCGCCCGGGCCAGCTCCAGGGCGTGCAGGAACCGCTCCAGCGCGCTGTCCAGACCCCACCGGTCCGACAGTGCCACCAGACCAGCCGGGTCACGAGGTGCCAGGGGGAGCGCGTCGTCGTACAGGGGCAGCGGCAGGTCGCAGACGACCCGACTCACGGCGGGCGCCACGGCCAGGTACTCCCGCGCCGCCTCCAGCTTCGCCCGCGCCCCCGCCGGGAACCCCTCCTGCGCGCCGCTGTCGAGCGCCGCCAGGATCCCCTCGATGCTGCCGAAGCGGCTGACCAGCGCGGCGGCGGTCTTCTCACCGACACCCTTGACCCCCGGGAGCCCGTCGCTCGGGTCACCGCGCAACACCGCGAAGTCGGCGTACGCCGTCCCGGGGATCTGGTGCTTGGCTGCCACCGCGCCTTCGTCGTACGGCTTCATCTTCTCGACGGCGTAGAGCACCCGGACCGGCCCGGCGTCCCGCACCAGCTGAAGCAGGTCGCGGTCACCCGTCACGATGTCCACTGCGCCGGTCTCGCGGGTCGCCAGCGTCCCGATCACGTCGTCGGCCTCATGTCCCTCCGCCCCGGCCACCGGGATGCCCAGCGCCTCGAGGACCTCGAGGATCACCGCCACCTGGGCTCCGAGCTCCGGCGGCTCCGCCTCCGCCCCGCCTTCGGTGGTCCGGTGCAGCTTGTACGACGGGACCGCCGCGACGCGGAAGGCAGGCCGCCAGTCGAGGTCGACGGTCGCGACCAGACGGGCAGGCCGGGTGTCCCGGATCACGCGCGACACCAGGTCGAAGAAGCCACGCACCGCGTTGACCGGCTCACCCTGCGGCGACCGGATGCTGTCGGGGACGCCGTGGAAGGCGCGATACCAAAGGGCGGGGGAGTCCAGGAGGGTCAGCTGTCCGGGCACGCGCGCAGCATCTCACCGCGGCGTAACCTCACGGCAACCGCGTCAGAAAGGCAGAGAGCCGTGAGGCCCGTCGTACGCAGCCTGCCGACGCCCGAGGCCGAGGCGCTGCTCGAGTTGACGCGCGACCTGGTCGAGCACGAGGTGCTCCCACGGGCCGGCGAGATGGAGTCGCGCTCGGAGTTCCCGCGCGAGCTGTTCCGGACCCTCGGCAAGGCCGGGCTGCTCGGGCTGGCCTACCCCGAGCAGGATGGCGGCGGCGGCCAGCCCTACGAGGTCTACCTGCAGGTGCTCGAGGAGCTGGGTCGCGGCTGGGCGGGCCTGGCCGTCGGGGTCAGCGTGCACACCCTGTCCTGCTTCCCCCTCGCGCAGTGGGGCAGCGACGAGCAACGCGAGCGCTGGCTGCCCGACCTGCTCGGCGGCGAGCTCCTCGGTGCCTACTGCCTGTCCGAGGCCGCCAGCGGCTCCGACGCTGCGGCGCTCACGACCAGGGCTGTCCGGGACGGTGACGACTACGTCGTCGACGGCGCGAAGGCCTGGGTCACCCACGGTGGCCACGCGGACTTCTACAACCTGATGGTCCGCACCGGCGGCCCCGGCCCGGCCGGCATCTCCTGCCTGTTCGCGGACAAGCACACGCCGGGACTGCTGCCGCAACCGCCCGAGAAGAAAATGGGCATGCGCTCCTCGCCCACCGCCACCATCCTGCTGGAGGGCGCGCGCGTGCCGGCCGACCGGCTCATCGCGGCTGAGGGCGAGGGGTTCCGGATCGCCATGAGCGCCCTCGACGGCGGCCGGCTCGGTATCGCCGCCGTGGCCGTCGGTGTGGCTCAGGCGGCCCTGGAGCTCTCGGTCTCCTACGCGAAGGAGCGCAAGCAGTTCGGGAAGGCAATCGCGTCCTTCCAGGGCGTCGAGTTCATGCTGGCCGACATGGCCACGCAGATCGAGGCCGCCCGTGCGTTGTACCTGACGGCGGCTCGTCTCAAGGACGCAGGCCGGCCCTACGGGCCGCAGGCCTCGATGGCCAAGCTCTTCGCCACCGACACCGCGATGAAGGTCACGACCGACGCCATCCAGGTCCTCGGCGGGGCCGGCTTCGTGGAGGACTTCGCGGCAGAGCGGTACTTCCGTGAGGCCAAGGTCATGCAGATCTTCGAGGGCACCAACCAGGTGCAGCGGCTCGTCGTCGGCCGATCGCTGACACGCGGATGAGTGAGTTCGACGCGGTCGACCGTCACCTGCTTCGCCTCCTGATCGCCGACGGCCGTCGGTCCTATACCGACCTCGCCAAGGACACCGGGCTGTCCACGAGCGCCGTCCACCAGCGGGTACGGCGTCTCGAGCAGCGCGGTGCCATCCTCGGGTACGGCGCGCAGGTCGACCCGATCGCGGCAGGCGCACCCCTCACGGCCTTCGTGTCCATCAAGCCGATCGACCCGGCCGCGGCCGACGACGCCCCGGAGCACCTCGCCAACCTGCCGCAGATCGAGGCGTGCCACAGCGTCGCCGGCGACGAGAGCTACATCCTCAAGGTCAGGGTCGCCGCGCCCGGGGACCTGGAGTCGCTCTTGCAGGAGATCCGCGCCGCGGCGCAGGTGTCAACCCGCACCACCGTCGTGCTCAGCACCCCGTGGGAAGGACGCTCCACGATCGTGGAGGGCTAGGGGGCCGGCCGGCCGGTGTCTGGAAGGGTGGGCCTGTGGACCTCGATGCGGCGCTGGCCGCCGGACCCGGCTGGCCCGAGATTTCCCCGTACGACGGTCCGCTGGCGGGGGTCCGCGTGCTGGACCTGTCGCGGGTGCTCGCAGGGCCTTACTGCTGCATGGTGTTGGCGGACCTCGGTGCGGATGTGCTCAAGGTGGAGCGGCCCGGGCTGGGCGATGACACTCGCCACTGGGGCCCGCCGTTCCACGGTGACGACGCGGCGTACTTCTTCTCCGTGAACCGTGACCGGCGGTCCTTGGCGCTCGACCTGACGACGATGCCGGGGCGTGCGGTCGTCACCCGACTGGTCGAGGCCGCCGACGTCGTGGTCGAGAACTTCCTGCCTCGCCACCTGGCCTCCTTGGGGCTGGAAGCCCTGCGGGACAAGCGATCCAGCGTCTGGGTCTCGGTGCGCGGAGCAGGCGGCGACGGGCCGGACGGGGACAAGCCCGGCTACGACGTCATGGCTCAGGCGCGCAGCGGCCTGATGTCCGTCACCGGTACGACGGAGCCAACGAAGGTGGGTGTGGCCATCGCGGACGTCGTCACCGGGCTCTACGCCGCCGTCGGCGCCCTCGCCGGCCTGGTGGCCCGCAAGCCCCTGCAGGTCGAGGTCGGGCTCCTCGAGGCCGCAGTGTCGACGCTCGTCAACCAGGCCAGCAACGCGCTGGTCGGGGGAGTGGTGCCGGGGGCCACGGGCAACGCCCATCCGAACATCGTCCCGTACGGGCCGTTGGCCTGCGCCGACACCGCTCTGGTCCTTGGCGCAGGCAACGACGCCCAGTTCGTCGCCCTCTGCGAAGCCATCGGTGTCACGGCTCGACCGAGCTGGGCCACCAACGCCGGCCGGGTGGCGGACCGCGATGCCGTCGTCAGCGCGCTCGAGACCGGTCTGGGCAGGCGCAGCGCCCACGAGTGGGTGGCGGTGCTGGCCGACCACGGCATCCCGTGTGCCCCTGTCCAGGACGTCGGCCAGCTCCTGACCGACCCACAGCTCATGGCCACCGGTCAGCTCCAGACCGTGCCCCACCCGAAGGGCGACGTCACGGTGGTCGGCTCGCCGTACCGGCTCGACGGCCGACGGCCGCGGGTGCACGACGCACCACCCCTGCTCGGCCAGCACACGACGGAAGTCCTTGCAGCGCTGGGACTGTCAGCCGCGCACATCGAGGAGGTCACCGGTGCCCACCGGCGGTGAGGCGCTCGTCGCCGGGTTGCGCGAGCTCGGCGTCGAGGTGGCGTTCGGGCTGCCGGGGGTGCACAACCTGGCGGCATGGAAGGGCTTCCCCGGCAGCGGGGTCCGGCTCGTCGGTGTGCGGCACGAGCAGACCGCCGGCTACGCGGCAGATGGCTACGCCCGCGCCACCGGCCGGCTCGGGGTCGCGCTGACCACCACCGGGCCGGGCGCCTCGAACATCGTCACCGCGGTCGGCGAGGCATGGTCCTGCCACTCGCCATTGGTCGTCATCGCGACTGACATCCCCACGACCGCACGGCGCCCCGGGGTCTTCCGCGGAGTTCTGCACGAGACCACCGACCAGGCGTCATTCTTCCGGCCCGTCACGAAGGCGCAGGTCCGGGTGGAGCGAGCCGAGGAGCTGCACGACGTCGTGGTCCGCGCCGGACGGTTGGCGATGCTGCACCCGCGACGGCCTGTCTACGTCGAGATCCCGACCGACCTGCTCACCGCCGTGGTGCCGGACCCGGTGCCCGAGACGCAGGTCCCTGCGACCCGAGCCAGCCTGTCCGACCGGGATCCGTTCCCGCGAGCCTTCGAGCGCCCCCTGGTGTGGGCCGGTGGGGGAGCGACCGCTGCGGGTGCCGGCCCGCTGGTGGAGGACCTGTGCATCCGCCTCGGCGCGCCGCTGCTCACCTCCTACGGCGGTCGCGGACTGCTGCCACCAGACCACCCCAACCTGGTTCCCTTGCCCCCGCACGTCCGCGAGGCGGGCGACCTGTGGGACGCCGCTGACCTGGTCGTCGTGGTGGGCAGTGACCTCGACGGCATGAACACGCAGGGCTTTCGCCAACCACGGCCACCGTGGGTCGTCACCGTCGACCTCGCGCACCCGGTCAACCTCGAGCCCGACGTGCACCTCCCGCTCGACGCGGTCGCGGGGCTGACGGTGCTCCTCGAGCACCTGCCCCTGGAGAAGCGGCCGCCGTGGTTCCTCCGGCCACCGGGACGCGAGCTCTACTCCGGGCCGGAGACCGCTTTCCTCGATGCCTTCGAGTCCGGCCTCACCGAGGAGACCGTCGTGGTCGCCGACATGTGCATCCCCGGCTACTGGTACGGCGGCTTCGGTCGGGTGCGTCGCCCCCGCGGGCTGGCGTACCCGGTCGGGTGGGGAACCCTGGGCTTCGGGTTCCCCGCCGGGCTGGGAGCAGCGCTGTCGGGGCGCCCCGCGGTGGCCCTGGTCGGTGACGGCGGATTCCTGTTCGCCTGCGGTGACCTCGCGACCGCGGCACAGGAGCAGATCCCGCTCACCACCGTCCTCGTCGACGACGGTGGCTACGGCATGCTCGCGTACGACTTCACCAAGGGCGGCGAGCTGCCGCTGGGATGCGAACTCGAGCCACCCGACTTCGTCGCGCTCGCGCAGGCGTTCCGGGTCTCGTCGCGTGAGGTCCTCGTCGACGAGCTCGGATCAGCTGTGGCACAAGGGATTGCGAGCGGCAAGCCCTCCCTGCTCGTCGTCAAGGCCGCTTACACCCCGCCGCCCAACACCTCGCCCCGGTGGTACCGCACCAGCACGAGCTCCTCGCCGCCCCCGCCTGGCCGTCCCGAGTTGTCAGCACCGGGTGGGGCCGGGGGTCCATGACGGGCTGACAACTCGAGGGCGTGGCCGGCCGCGACTGAGCTGTGCCCCCGCTACAAGCGGAAGCCGGCGTCGGCGGTGGAGACCTCGACGTCCATCTGGGCCTTCTGCAGCTTGCCGGCGTAGTCCCAGTTCATCGACTGCCAGCGGGTGAACTGGTCCAGCACCCAGATGCCGCTCTGGCGCGAGCCGTTGCCGCTCTTGCCGTTGCCCCCGAAGGGGAGGTGCGCCTCGGCCCCGGACGTCGAGTTGTTGACCGACAGCATGCCGGCGCTGACCTTGCTGCGGAAGCGGAACGCGGTCTGCGCCGACGAGGTGTAGATCGCCGACGAGAGCCCGTAGCCGTGGCCGTTGGCCAACGCGACCACCTCGTCGAACGACGAGAAGCGCATCACCGGCACGAGGGGTCCGAAGGTCTCGTGGCGGTACAGGGCGTCCTCCACGGTCACACCGGTGACGACTGACGGGTGGGCATAGACCCCCGCGTCAGGGTCTCCGACGAAGCCTGACCGAGGGTTGGAGGACGTGATGCGCCCGGTGTCGGTCGAGCCGTGCACCTGGTGGTGCGGCTGCACCTCTCCGAGCCACTTCTCGAAGTTCTGGAAGAAGCGCTCCGACAGCATCGGGCCGTAGAGGACATCCTGCGTGGGGTCGCCGATGGCCGCTGCGGCAACCCTGGGCAGGAACCGCTCGAGGAAGGCGTCGTACACGTCGTCGTGGACGATCGCGACGCCCAGCGAGGTGCAGCGCTGCCCGGCGGTCCCGAAACCGCTGAACAGCGCCCCCTCCGCGGCCAGGTCGAGGTCGGCGTCGGGCATGACGACGAGCGGGTTCTTGCCGCCGAGCTCGAGGCAGGGGCTCTGCAGATGCTTGCCGCACAGGGCGCCGATCTGGGCCCCGACCTCCGACGAACCGGTGAACCCGACCTTGTTGACGAGCCCCCGCTCCAGGGCCTGGGTGAGTCCGTCGAAGGTCGTCGGGCCGTCGGCGTGCACGGTGTTGAGGACACCCGCTGGCACGCCACCGGCGACGAAGAGCCGGGTGAGGGCATCGCCCAGCGCCGCGGAGTAGTCGGCCGGCTTCCAGACGACCGCGTTGCCGCAGAGCAGGGCAGGAACCAGGTACCAGGACGGGACGGCGACCGGGAAGTTGCCGGCCGTGATGATCCCGGCGACGCCCACCGGCACCCGGAAGGTGAACAGCTGCTTGTCGCGCATCTCCGACGGCACCGTTTGGCCGTACAGCCGACGGCCCTCGCCCAGGAAGAAGTCGCAGGTGTCGACGATCTCCTGCACCTCGCCGAGCGCTTCGGCTCGGGGCTTGCCGACCTCGCGTACGACGAGGTCGGCGAGCGCGTCCGCGTTGGCCTCGACCAGCCGGCCGACCTGCGCGATGACGCGTCCACGCACCGGCGCGGGGGTGTCGGCCCAGGCAGGCTGGGCCTCGTGAGCCACCCGGAAGGCCTCGACAAGCTGTGCGGCCGACGCCAGCGACACCTCGGCCACCACCTCCTCCAACCGAGCGGGGTTGGTGGAGACGAAGGTGCCGGCCTCGCCCTGGACGGTGCGACCCCCGACGTACGAGCTGATCAAGACGACATCTCCAGACGGGACAAGACCCTGTCGAGGGCGGCGACGCCAGCCTCGAGGTCGGCCGCGGTGACGGTCAGAGCGGGACGGAAGCGGATGCTGCGGGTGCCACACCCGAGCAGCAGGACCTTCTCGTCGTCGCGCAGCGAAGCGAGCACGGCGTCGCGAGATCCCTTGCCGGGTAGGGAGAACGCGCACATCAGACCACGCCCGCGGGGGTCGGTCACCATGTCGTGCCGTTCAGCGAGACCGCGCAGCAGACCCAGCAGGTGGTTGCCGGCCACCGCAGCACGGGCGATGAGCCCATCGGCCTCCATCACCTCGAGCACCCGACGGGCCCGCACCATGTCGACGAGCGAACCGCCCCAGGTGGAGTTGAGGCGGGACGAAACGCGGAACACGTTGTCCGGCACCTCGTCGACCCGGCCACCGGCCATGACTCCGCACACCTGGGTCTTCTTGCCGAAGGCCACGACGTCGGGCTGCACACCGAGCTGCTGGAAGGCCCACGCCGTCCCGGTCAGGCCACAGCCGGTCTGCACCTCGTCCAGCACGAACAGCGCGTCGTGCTGGCGGCAGAGCGCTTGCATCGCCTGCAGGAACTGAGGGCGGAAGTGGTGGTCGCCGCCCTCGCCCTGGATCGGCTCCATGATGAAGCAGGCGATGTCGTGCGGGTACTGCACGAACGCAGCACGAGCCGCGGCCAGGGTCTGTGCCTCGCGGGCGACGATGTCGGTGCCGGGGGACAGGTACGGCGAGGGGATCCGCGGCCACGCGAAGCGCGGGAAGCGCTCCACCTTCACCGGATCGGTGTTGGTGAGCGAGAGCGTGTATCCGCTCCGTCCGTGGAACGCTTCGCGCAGGTGCAGCACCTTGGTGCCCCGCGACGGGTCGATCCCCTGCGCCTCGTTCCAGCGTGACTTCCAGTCGAACGCGACCTTCAGGGCGTTCTCGACAGCGAGCGCCCCGCCCTCGACGAAGAACAGGTGGGGGAGCCCGGGATCGCCGAGGACCCGGGCAAAGGTGCCGACGAACCTGGCCATCGCCACGGTGTAGATGTCGGAGTTGCTCGGCTTGTTGCGGGCGGCCTCGAGCAGGTCAGCCGTGAACTCCGGGTCGTCGACGACCGCCGGGTGGTTCATCCCGAGAGCGCTGGACGCGAAGAAGGTGAACAGGTCGAGGTAGGCCTGGCCGTCGCGGGCGTCGACCAGCGTCGAGCCCCGCGAGGCCGCGAGATCGAGAACCAGGTCGAAGCCATCGACGAGCAGATGCTGCCCGAGCAGGCTGTGGACCTCGGCGGGTGCCAGCGATACCGCAGTGATGACGGTCATACCCGCAGCGTAGACGGAGTTCTTCCGGTACGCGATGATCATGACAGGCGATTCTCCTGTCGTTTGTCGTCGGTTCTAGGCTCCAGACGTGCCGATCACCCTGTATCGCCGCGGCCGGGTGCGCTCCGCCGCCGACCCCTTCGCCACCGCCCTGCTCGTCGACGGCGACACCGTCGCGTGGGTCGGGCAGGAGGGCGCCGCTGACGCGCTGAGCGCCGACACGACCGTCGACCTCGACGATGCCTGGGTCGCGCCCGCCTTCGTCGACGCCCACGTGCACGCCACCTCGACAGGCCTTGCCCTGACCGGTCTGGACCTCACCGGCGTCGGGTCGCTGGCGCAGGCTCTTCGGCTGGTGGAGGACCACTGCCGACGGGCCCGGGGTGCCGTCGTCCTCGGCACCGGCTGGGATGAGACGGACTGGCCCGAGGGACGCCCGCCCACGGCCGCCGAGCTCGACAGAGCCTCGTACGGCGGAGTCGTCTACCTGGCCCGCACCGATGTCCACTCCGCCGTGGCCAGCAGCGCCCTGCTGGCCGCGTGCCCCGAGGCCAGCGGGCTGCCCGGGTACGCAGGGGACGGCCTCGTGAGACAGGAGGCTCACCACGCTGTGCGCCGTACCGCTCTGGAGTCGATCTCGGCGGCGCAGCGGCGGGCCGCCCAGCTGGCGATGCTCGATCGCGCCGCGGCCCTGGGCATCGCCTGCGTGCACGAGTGCGGTGGGCCCGACATCTTTGGTGAGGCCGACTTCACGGCGCTGTTGGCGCTCGACCACGGCGTGGAACGGGTCGGCTACTGGGGCGAGCTGGGAGCGGTCGACCGGGCCCGTGAGCTGGGCGCCCTCGGAGCAGCAGGCGACCTGTTCGTGGACGGCGCTCTGGGCAGCCGGACCGCCTGCTTGTCGCTGCCGTACCTGGACGGCGAGGGACCCGGTCAGCAGTACCTCGACGCGCAGCAGGTCGCCGACCACGTCGTCGCCTGTACCCGCGCCGGGATGCAGGCCGGCTTCCACGCCATCGGGGACGCCGCGCTGCAGGCCGTGACCGACGGGCTGACGACAGCGGAGACCATCGTCGGCACCGCCGCCATGAGGGCAGCCCGGCACCGGGTCGAGCACGCCGAGATGGTGACCGCCGACCAGATCACCACCCTCGCCACCTTCGGTGTGGTGGCGAGCGTGCAGCCGGTGTTCGACGCGCGATGGGGCGGCGAAGCCGGCATGTACGTCCAGCGGCTGGGAGCCGAACGCGCGGCAGCGATGAACCCGTTCTCGGCTCTGGCGGCTGCCGGCGTGGCCCTGGCGCTCGGCTCTGACAGCCCGGTGACCGCCCTGGACCCGTGGGCCGCGGTGCGGGCGGCTGTCAGGCACCGCACACCCGGCAGTGGGCTGTCAGCGCGGGCGGCCTTCTCCGCCCACACCCGCGGCGGCTGGCGGGCCGCCCGCCGCGACACCGAGGGAGAGCTGGTCCCGGGCGCGCCGGCCAGCTTCGCGGTCTGGCAGGTCGCCGGCGAGCTGGTGGTGCAGACCCCCGACGAGCGCGTCGCCGGCTGGTCGACCGACCCGCGCTCCGGGGTCGCCGGGCTTCCCGACCTCGACGGACCCGACCCGACCTGCCTGCGCACCGTCGTACGAGGCCAGGTCACGTTCCAGACGTGACGTCAAGGACCGAACGGCCCCAGGTTCGTTTCCACACTGTGACGTGGGCGAACACGGTCCGAATCCGGCCGCCCTAGCGTGTTGACACGGTCCTGACATGGCTCGGTATGGTCCCGTTCGCAGAGAACGGACGACTTGCTCGCGACCGGTCGTCCCGGCATCTCGCCTGCGGCACCCGAGCCCCCGGACCTCCAGCCGCAGGCGGGTCCCACCGGGGCGTGCGGGGTCCTGGGGACCACGTGAACAGTCAGGGGGAACACGCACCCGGGCCTGGGCCCGGTGGCCCAGTAGACAACGGCGCGTTCGTGGCACCCAGTCGCGTGCGGGTCGGTCCGAAGGCGCCACCGGGCCTTTGCTCGTCCCTGGACCGGGGCGCGTGCCGGCTAAGGCAGGATGGGTGGCGTGCAGCGCCGTCGCCCGACCGGAGTGACGCGCCTGGTCCTCACACTCACCTCAGGCCTGCTGCTCGACCTCGCCTTCCCGCCGCACGACCTGTGGTGGTTGGCCCCTGTTGCGGTGGGCCTGCTGACGGCCTGCGTCCGCGGCCAGACCCCATGGCGTGGCGCCCTGCTGGGGCTGCTGCACGGGCTGGGCCTGTTCGTGCCGCTGCTGGTCTGGACCGGCGCGGTCGCCGGCCCCCTCGCCTGGCTGGCTCTCGCGCTCATGGAGGCGGCCTTCCTGGCTGCGCTCGGGGCGGCACTCACGGTCGTGAGCCGGCTGCCCGGCTGGCCGTTGTGGGCCTCCCTGCTCTGGGTGGCGGAGGAGGCGCTGCGGGACCGCGTGCCGTTCGGGGGCTTCCCGTGGGGGAGGCTGGCCTTCAGCCAGGGACAGACCCCGCTGACCCCGCTGGCTGCGCTCGGCGGCGCGCCGCTCGTGACGCTGGGGGTTGCCGCCATCGGGGCCGCGCTCGTGACCCGCCCGCGGCCCGCCGTCGCCCTCGCACCGCTGCTCGTGCTGGCCGCGCTGCTGGTCCCGGTGCCCACCGACGGGCCGTTGGTGACCGTCGCCGTCGTGCAGGGCAACGTGCCGCGCCTAGGTCTGGACGCCTTCTCCCAACGGGCGGCGGTGCTGACCGCCCACGTGCAGGCGACGCACCAGCTCGCGGCCGAGGTCCGCGCCGGGACGGTGGCGCGTCCCGACCTCGTGATCTGGCCGGAGAACGCCTCCGACCTCGATCCCTACACCGACAGTCAGGCCGCCGCCCTGATCACCGGCGCCGTCCGGGATGTCGGGGTGCCGGTGCTGGTGGGCGCGGTGACCGACGGGCCGGGCAGGTTCATCAGCAACCGCGGCATCGTCTGGGACCCCGTCACCGGGCCGGGGGAGACGTACGTCAAACGCCACCCGGTCCCCTTCGGGGAGTACATCCCCCTCCGGTCGCTGGCGCGTTCGGTGACGTCCAAGGTGGACCTGGTGCCGCGCGACTTCGCCCGAGGAACCAAGCCGGGAGTGCTGACCGTCGGACCGGTCAGGCTCGGCGACGTGATCTGCTTCGAGGTGGCCTATGACGGGGTGGTGCGTGACGCGGTGGCCGGAGGAGGCAGGCTCTTGGTGGTGCAGACCAACAACGCGACGTTCGGACGCAGCGGCGAGACGAGCCAACAGCTGGCCATGGGCCGGCTCCGTGCGGTGGAGCACGGCCGGACAGTTCTGGTGGCCGCGACCAGCGGCGTCTCCGCCGTGATCGCGCCGGATGGCCGGCTTCAGGCGAGCTCGCGGGTGTTCACCCGCGACGTGATCGTCCAACGGGTCGCCCTGCGGGACGGCCTGACCCTCGCCACCCGACTGGGGGCCTGGCCCGAGCTCGTTCTGGCCCTGGCCGGCCTGGCGGCACTGGTCTTCGGAGTGCGCCGGTGAACATCGGCTCCCTCCTGGTCATCGTCCCGACCTACAACGAACGCGACAACCTGGAGATCATCGCCAGTCGTCTGCACGCTGCGGTCCCGGAGGCGCACCTGCTGGTTGTCGACGACAACAGCCCGGACGGGACGGGTGCGCTCGCCGACGAGCTCGCGGCGCGCACGGACTGGGTGAAGGTGTTGCACCGGTCCGGCAAGGAGGGCCTCGGGGCCGCCTACGTCGCCGCGTTCTGCTGGGCGAAGGAGCACGGCTACGACGTCGTCGTGGAGATGGACGCCGACGGCTCGCACGCCCCAGAGCAGCTCCCGCGGCTGCTGGCGGCCCTGGAGCACGCCGATCTGGTCCTCGGGAGCCGCTGGGTCGACGGGGGAGAGGTCGTCAACTGGCCGAAGTCCCGTGAGGTGCTGAGTCGCGGCGGCAACGCCTACACCAGGTTGGTCCTCCGGCTACCGCTCCGGGACGCCACCGGCGGCTACCGGGCATACCGGCGCAGCGTGCTCGACAGCGTGCTGGAGACGGGCGTGGCGTCGCAGGGCTACTGCTTTCAGGTCGACCTGGCCTGGCAGATCTGGAAGGCCGGCCACCGGGTTGTCGAGGTGCCCATCACGTTCGTGGAGCGCGAGCGCGGGGAGTCCAAGATGAGCCGGGCCATCGTTCTGGAGGCGCTCTGGCGGGTCACCGTCTGGGGAGTCAAGAGCAAGCCCTGGCGCAGCCCCAACCGGAGGTAGCCGTGCCGCTCCTGCTGCTGGTCGTGTTCATCGTGGTCCCGGCCGTCGAGATCTACGTGCTCATCCAGGTGGGCCAGGCCATCGGGGCGTTGCCGACCGTCGCGCTGCTCATCGCCGACGCGGTCCTGGGCACCTGGTTGTTCAAGCGGGAGGGGCGCAAGGCCTGGACGGCGTTCCGCCGGGCCCTCGAGGCGAGGCGGGTCCCCGGCAAGGAGGTCGCGGACGGCGCCCTCGTCGTGCTCGGCGGCGCGTTGCTGGTGACCCCAGGATTCGTGACGGACGTGTTCGGGGTGCTGTGCCTGCTCCCGCCCACCCGGGCGCTGCTCCGCCGCCTCCTCACGGGCGTCGTGACCGCCCGGCTGCTCGGGCCGGCTGGCTCACGCCGGACCCCGCCGCAACACCCGGTGATCGACGGCGACGTGGTGGACGAGGACCCGTGAGCAGCCGAACGGCCGCGCCCCGATCAGGGACGCGGCCGGGTCTGACCGCTGCTGACGTCTACACGGCGCCTAAGCGCTCTTCTTGCGGTTCTTCGCGGCGTCGGCCTTGAGCTGCGCCTTCACCTGCCCCTGACGTTCATGGAGCACCGCCAGACGCTCCGCGAGGACTTCCTCGAGCTCGGCGATGGAGCGACGCTCCAGCAGCATGTCCCAGTGCGTCCGGGTGGGCTTCACGGCCTTGGCCTCGGGCTGCTCCGCGTCGCGGCGCAGCGCGACCGCGCCACACACACGGCACTCCCAGGTGAAGGGGATGTCGGCCTCGGCCGCGAACGGAACCGCGGTCTCGTGCCCGTGAGGGCAGTCGTACCAGGTGCGCGAGCGGGGAGCGAACTCGGTGTGCCGGTCGCTCTCGTAGCTCACCGAGCCGAGGCGGCTGCCTCGTAGGACGCGGTCACTCATGGGGGCCTCCGAACAAGGGTGTCGATACCAGCAACGATCAGACGCCTGAGAGGATTCCCGGGTTCATGTGTTCGACACCGACGGCGCCGTGAGAGGTACTCCATGCTCAACAAGCTGCTCGACCCTCGAACGCAGGCCGTCGGGCGCAGCGTCATCGGCGTCTCGATGCTCGCCCGCCCCGGTCTGGTCCCCGCAGCTCTCGGCGTGGACCGGGCAACCCGTGAGCGCCTGGGCTGGGTCGTCCAGATGCTCGCGGCCAGGGACGTTGCGCTCGGCCTCGGCGCGCTGGTCGCGCGCAAGGAGCGCCGGCTGTGGTTGGCCGCCGGGGTGCTGGCGGATGTGGTGGACGCCCTCGCCGTAGCCGCGGCGATCGGGAAGGGCCAGGTCAAGGCCTCGACCGGAGCGGGCCTCGTCGCGCTAGCCGCTGGCGGGGCAGCGATCGGGACGCACGCCCTGCGGCGCGGCTGACAGCGGGCTTTGCGGACCGGATCGGGCTCAGGTCGGCGGTGCCACCTGCCGAGGGACCAGGTACCACACCAGTCCCACCGGTCCCAGGAGGCGCGCCGTGCACCCCGTCCGTCACGCGACGGCCCATCGGGTGCAGGCGCTCCTGCGCACCCTCGCGGTCCTGCTCGTCTGCCTCGGTCTCGCCGGCGTGTCCGGCGCCGCCTCGGGGGGCGGTACCGGTGGCCCCGGGGCGGCGGTGGTGGCTGCCGCCAAGGCCCACGTCCACGACACCTACACCTGGGGAGGGGCCGGCCCGAAGACCTGGGACTGCTCCGGCCTGACCTCGACGCTCTGGCGCCAGGTCGGGGGAGTGACGGCCATCCCCCGCACCTCGAGCCTGCAGCAGGCCTGGGCGGTGCCCCTGCCGGCCGAGCAGGTGCTCCCCGGGGACCTGGTCTTCTTCGGCGACCCCGCGACGCACGTCGGCATCGTGGAGTCGCGGACCACGTCGTCCTCCGGTACGACGGTCCAGATGGTCGACGCCTCGTCCTCCCAGAAGGGCGTCGTCGAGCGCACCGTCTGGAAGTCCGACACCGTCAGCTACGGCCGGGTCCCGCGCAAGGGAATGGTCCCGGTGGCCCCGTGGACGAAGTCGGCCCCCAAGCCCACACCTGCGCCCGCGCCGGTCGCCTCGCAGGCCGCCACCCCGCACGCCCTGGTCGTCGGCCCACCGCTCAAGGGCCTCCCGCGCACGCAGAAGGCCAAGAGCTCCACGGTGGCGCTCCAGGCGGCCACGCTCGTCCGCGGATACCTGGGCAACACCAAGATCGGCGACAGCGACCTGATCCGGACCATCTGGTCCCGTGCCGGCGGCGCGAAGCTTCCGACCACCCGCGACGGCATCGCTGCAGCAGCCCGGCGCGTCGCCCTGTCCGACGCGCGCGTCGGCGACCTGGTGGTCTATGGACCGCCCACCGCCCACATCGGCATCTACGTCGGCAACGGGCTCATGATCAGCGCGTCACGGTCGCTCGGGAAGGTCGTGCTGCGCCAGGTGTGGGCCAGTCCGACGGTGCACCTGGTTCGCCTGCCGCACTGATCCCGCCCCTTCTCGTCCCCCACCCCGAAACGCCGATAATCGACATTATGTCAGGTCGGCGATCACGAGCCCCTTCCCCGGCGCAGCGCTGCTCCGAACGGAGCGCGTGCCGGGCACGCGCGGAGCACCTGCAGGTGTGAGGATGCTGCTGTGGGAGCTGTGCTTCCACGGACGGTGCCGAGACAGGGGGTCGCATGGCTGGCGGCACGAGACGCGCGCCGCTGATCGTGGCGGCGGTCGTCGGCCTGGGGCTCGTCGTCGGCGTGCGACTGCTGACCGGTGGCGGCGGCTCGGGCACCAGTGCCGGCGGTCCACCCGCGCACCCGCCGGGTCAGACCGGCTGCACCGTCGTGCACCTGACGGCATCCTCGGAGAAGGCCGCACTGCTCAAGCAGATCGCCCAGGACTGGAACGGCACCGAGGTTGACGGCACCTGCGCCCAGGTCGAGGTGACCAGCAAGGCCAGCGGCGGTGCGACCGACGCGCTGGCCCGGGGCTGGAACGAGGCCACCGACGGCCCCCGGCCCGACGTCTGGTCCCCCGCGGCCCGTTCCTGGACCGGCCTGCTGCGGCAGAAGACCACGGTCGCCGACAAACCCGACCTCATCGGGCCCACGACGCCACCGTCCATCGCCAACACCCCGCTCGTCATCGCGATGCCGATGCCCATGGCCAGCGCGCTCGGCTGGCCGAACAAGGCCCTGGGCTGGGGCGACGTCCTCAGGCTCGCGCAGAACCCGAAGGGCTGGGCGTCCATCGGGCAGCCGTACGGCAGGTTCACGCTCGGCAAGACCAACCCCAACTTCTCCACCTCGGGTCTGAACGCCACCATCGGGACCTATGTCGCCGCGACCGGCACCTCCAGCGACCTCACGCTGCAGAACCTGGCCGATCCCAAGGTGCAGCAGTACGCCGAAGCGGTCGAGCAGGCCGTCGTGCACTACGGCGACACGACGCTGACGTTCCTGTCCAACCTGCAGAAGGCCGACGACCG
Organism: Frankiales bacterium; assembly: GCA_025966135.1. Lineage (GTDB taxonomy): Bacteria > Actinomycetota > Actinomycetes > Mycobacteriales > SCTD01 > RYN-111. The sequence goes on along the minus strand of JAOPVP010000055.1, from coordinate 45,293 downwards.
CGGTGCCGGTCTTGCCTACATCAGCGCTGTCGCCGTCGAGGAGAAGTCGGTCTGGGACTACAACCAGGGCAACCCCTCCGGCGACCCCGCAACCCTGGGCAAGCACGCCAAGCCGAAGATCCCCCTCGTGGCGGTCTACCCCAAGGAAGGCACGCTGCTGTCGGACTCGCCGTACGCGATCTTGCAAGCGGACTGGGTGACCGCCCCGGTGAAGAAGGTCGCGACGTCGTTCCTCGACTACGTCCGCGGCGACAAGGCACAGCAGAAGTTCGCGGCCGCCGCTTTCCGCGGGTTCGACGACAAGCCGGTGGCCGCCACCAGCGCCGGCAACGGCCTGGACCCCCGGCAGCCGAAGGTCGTGCTCAACCCGCCCAGTCCCCCGGTGCTCGCCCGGGTGCAGGCCCTGTGGAGCCAGCAGCGCAAGGGCGCGAAGGTCCTGCTCGTCATCGACACGTCCGGATCGATGGGTGACCCGGCCGGCAACGGTGACAGCAAGATCGACCTGGCCAAGAAGGCCGCGCTCAAGGCCCTGGACCAGTTCGGGCCGAAGGACGACGTCGCCCTGTGGTCTTTCTCGACGCCGCAGAACGGCTCGTTGCTGCCCTATCGCGAGCTGGTCCCGTTCACCCCGATCGCGGCTGGCAAGGCCAAGCTCCGGCAGCAGATCAGCCTGCTCACCGCCAACGGCGGCACGGCCCTGTACGCCACCGCCCGCAAGGCCTTCCGGGTGATGTCTGCCGGCGCCGGCACCGACCGCATCAACGCGGTGGTCCTGCTCACCGACGGCAAGAACGAGTACAGCCCGGACCAGGACGTCAGCAGCCTCGAGCGCGAGCTCTCCCCCGAGGACACCAGCCGCTCGGTCCGCTTCTTCCCCATCGCCTACGGCAGCGACGCCGACCTCACCGTCCTCACGGGCATCGCCGAGGCCGCCCGTGGTGCCGCGTACGACGCTTCCGACCCCGCCTCGATCGACAAGGTCTTCACGGCCGTGCTCTCGAACTTCTGACCGTGGGCCGCCTGCGCGATGAGCTCGCCGAGCCGTGGGGACCGCTGGTCGCGGGGGTCCTCGGTGGCCTGTCGTGGGCGGTCGGCGCCCCCGCCGTCGCCGCGGTCGGTGTCGGCGCCGCCGTGTACGGCGTGAAGGTCGTCGCCGGCGCCATCCTCGGCGCGCCCGACAGGCGACGTCAGGGTCCGCAGCCCCTGCGGCCGGCCGACGGCACCCCGGAGGCGGTGTGGCTCAAACGTGCGGAGAACGCCGTGCACTCGCTCGACGACATGGCGCGCAGCGCCGCCGTCACCGCAACGGACCTGGCGACCGCGCACGCCGCCGAGGAGGCTGACGCGATCCTCGAGACCATGCGCCGGGTCGCCGGTCAGGCCGTCGCGGTCTCGAGGGCCCTCGCGCAGACCGACTCCCCCGGGCTCGACCAGGAGGCGACCCGGCTGTGGGCAGCCGCCGAAGCCACCCCCTCCGACGACTCCGCGCGGCGCTCTGCGGACGCGGTCGCGGACCGGGTCGCGGTCCGCGATCGGCTCCGCAAGGCGCTCCAGGCGCTGGACGGCAGGTTGCAGTCGTCCACGCTGGGCCTGGAGGGGCTGGTGGCACGGGTCGCCGAGCTGCAGGCGAACGCATCGGCGGTGGGCGAGCTCGATCCGAGCGCCGATGACCTTGCTTCCCTCACCACCGAGGTCGAGGGGTTGCGCATCGGCTTGGCCGACGTCGAGCAGGTGGCACACAAGGCCCTGGGCTCGACCGGCTGACGTGCGGCTACGGCAGCCGCGTGGCGTCCAGGAGGTCACCCGTGACGCTGGCGGCCGCGTGCTCGTTGGCGGCCGCGACCACCTTGTTGGCCTGGGCCAGACTCGCAGCGCGCGCGAGCGCACCTGCGGCCAGCTCGTCCGGGTGGCTGGCACCACGCGGCGACCCGGTGGTGACCACGGCAGACGACGCCTCAGACCCTGGGCGGCGAGCCGCGCCGGGGCGCGGGCCGGCGACCGCGGTCGGCAGGGCGATGTCAGTGATGCGCACGAAGTCTCCTCAGGTGGACAGCACCACAATGATCGGCAACGAGTGCCCGCGAGCGAACCACCCATTGGGGTGGTTCTCCGGCACGTCGACGGGCCATGCTGCCCCGGTCCGCCTACCTTCGCCAAGGTGCGCCCCCTTGCCGTGTTCGACATCGACGGGGTCCTTGCCGATGTCAGCCACCGGGTCCACTTGCTGGAGCAGCGCCGTCCGGACTGGGGTGCGTTCTTCGCCGCCGCCGTCGACGACCCGGCACTCCCTGAGGGCCTGGCCCTGGTCGCGGAAGCAGCGGTCGAGTGCGACGTCGGCTACCTCACCGGGCGGCCCGAGTGGTGCCGCCGCGACACCCGCGACTGGCTACGCGCGCAAGGCCTTCCCGACGGGACGCTGGCGATGAGGGCCAACGGCGACCACCGCCCGGCGCGCAGGGTCAAGCCGCCCCTGCTGCGCGACCTCGCCCGAGGACGGACTGTCGCCGTGGTCGTCGACGACGACGATCAGGTGTGCGACGCCTACCAGAGCGCTGGCTGGCCGGTGCTACGCGCCACCTGGGCGAGCCGCTCCCCGGCCCTGGAGCATGCTCAAGAGGACGACGGCCGCACCTGAGCAAGGGCACGCTGCACCGGGCCGGCCTTCGCATGTGCCTCGGCCACCTCCGCGTCCGGGTCGCTCCCCCACGTGATACCACCGCCGGCCCACAGGTGCACCCGGCCATCCGCCGCCGCGATCGTCCTGATCGTCAACCCTAGGTCGAGACCTCCAGGCCACACGAAGCCCATCGCTCCCATCGCAGGTCCCCGGCCCACCGGCTCCAGCCCCGCCAGCAGTGCGCACGCAGCGTGCTTGGGAGCGCCCGTGACCGAGCCACCAGGAAGGAGCGCGCGCAGCACCTCGGTCACGCCGACGCCGGGCACCAGTCGACCGGCCACGGTCGACGACGCGTGCCACAGCCCGGCCCACTCCGAGAGCGCGTAGAGCTCCTCCACCGTCACCGTGCCGGGCTGGGTGACCCGGGCCAGGTCGTTGCGCTCCAGGTCAACGATCATCACGTGCTCCGCCCGGTCCTTGACGCTGGCACGCAGCTGGTCCGGCCGTGGCGACGTGCCCTTGATGGGTACCGTCGCCACCCGGTCCCCGGTGACCCGGACCAGCTGCTCCGGTGAGGCCGAGGCAACCGTCCAGCCCGGGCCCGTGAGGGATCCGCCGTACCAGGCTCCGGGCAGGCGGGTGAGCGCGGTGGCGAGGGCCGCCGGGTCGCCGCCAAACGGGGCGCTCCGGTGGCCGACGACGTTGGCCTGGTAGACGTCGCCGCAGGCGATGGCCTGCCGTACCTGCTCGACCGCCCTCGCGTGCTCGGCGTCGGTCCAGCTCGACACCCACTCCCCCACCTGCGCCCCAGCGGGTTCCGGCGCCAAGCTGCCGTCGCGGCGGTAGGCCACGGCCACGCACTCCGGCACCGCGACCGGGCTGGGCCGTCCCTGCGGCACCCCACCGAGCAGAGCGCAGCCACGGGCACCGACCAGGAGCGCCACCCCCACGTCACCGCGCTGCAGCAACGGCTCCCCCGCCAGGTGGTGGGAGGCCAGGAAGTCCAAGACCACCGCGGGGTCGTCGGTCTCGACCCGCTCAAGCTCAGTCAGAGGTCCCCGCCAGGCGGGCGGACGCCCGACCGGTCCCTCCACAGCCGTACCTCCGAACTGGTCACCCTCGTTGGGTTTCAGGAACACGTTGCGGCATCCGACACAGAGATGAACGACCGCACGGACAGCAGGAAAGCACCGGACAAGCACGAAGCCAGCCCCTGGCTTTGCGCCCGACGACGACGAGCACCAGCTCTCGACCCAGGAGCACCACGATGTGCCAGCATCACCCCGCTTGCCCGCCCGCCGAGGCACCCGACCATGACGCTGCCCGCGTGGTCAGCCAGCACCCCGAGCAAGGCTGGGTGCTGCTGTGCAACGGCGTCGTGGTCTTCGACGACACGGGCGAGCTGCTGCCCGACCGCCAGGCAGTTGCCCCCCACCGTCCCACGGTCCGCAAGGTCGCCTAACCAGCGCGCTCAGGTCCCGGAGGCGAAGGCCTCGACCGGCGGGCACGAGCAGACCAGGTTCCGGTCGCCGTAGGCCCCGTCGATCCGCCGTACCGGCGGCCAGTACTTGCTCGCCTTGGACACGCCGGCCGGGAAGGCCGCCTGGTTCCTGTCGTACGGCAGCTCCCCCACCACGCTCGCCGCCGTGTGGGGCGCTCCGCGCAGCACCTCGGGGGCCTCGTCGACCTCGTGCCGGATGGCGATCATGGCGTCGCAGAACCGGTCCAGCTCCCGCAGGTCCTCAGACTCGGTGGGCTCGATCATGAGCGTGCCGGCAACCGGGAAGCTCATCGTCGGGGCGTGGAAGCCGTAGTCGATGAGCCGCTTGGCGACGTCGTCCACCGTCACACCGGTCTCCTTCGTGATCTGCCGCAGGTCGACGATGCACTCGTGCGCGACCAGCCCACCTAGGCCGGTGTAGAGCACCGGGTAGTGCGGCTGCAGCCGGGCCGCCACGTAGTTCGCGGACAGCACCGCCACCTGGGTGGCGCGGGTGAGGCCCTCGCCGCCCATCATCCGGACGTAGGCCCAGCTGATGGGCAGGATCCCGGCACTGCCGTACGGCGCTGCGCTGATCGGGCCGGGGCCGGTCGCCGGACCCGCGTCGGCGTTCAGCGGGTGGTTCGGCAGGTACGCCGCCAGGTGGGCGCGCACCGCGACCGGCCCCACCCCCGGGCCACCGCCACCGTGCGGGATGCAGAAGGTCTTGTGCAGGTTGAGGTGGCTGACATCGGCCCCGAACTTGCCGGGCTTCGCCAGCCCGACCAGCGCGTTGAGGTTCGCACCGTCGACGTACACCTGACCACCCGCGTCGTGGACGGCCGCGCAGATCTCGGTCACCGCCGCCTCGAACACGCCATGCGTCGACGGGTAGGTGATCATCAGCGCCGCGAGGGCACCCTGGTGCTGCTCGATCTTCGTGCGCAGGTCGTCGACGTCGACGTCGCCGCTCGGTGTGGTGCCGACGACCACCACCTTCATGCCCGCCATGACGGCACTGGCGGCGTTGGTCCCGTGCGCGCTCGCCGGGATGAGGCAGACATCGCGGTGCTCGTCGCCGTTCGCGCGATGGAACTCGCGGATCGCCAGCAGTCCGGCGAGCTCGCCCTGGGACCCGGCGTTGGGCTGCAGGCTCACCGCGTCGTACCCCGTGACCTCGCACAGCCAGCGCTCGAGGTCAGTGACGAGCTTGCGGTACCCAGCGGCGTGCTCGACGGGAGTGAACGGGTGCAGCGACCCGAACTCCGGCCAGGTCACCGGCTCCATCTCGGTGGTCGCGTTGAGCTTCATCGTGCAGGAGCCCAACGGGATCATGGTGCGGTCGAGTGCCAGGTCCTTGTCCGACAGCCGGCGCAGGTACCGCAGCATCGCGGTCTCGCTGTGGTGGCTCGAGAAGACCTCGTGGGTCAAGAACGGACTGGTACGGCGAAGCCCATCGGGCAGCGTGTCCGGCGTGCTGGCGTCAAGGACGTCCCAGTCCTGCGCATCCACCCCGAAGGCCGACGTGACCAGATCGAGGTGGGAGCGGGTGGTCGTCTCGTCGGTGCTGATGCCGACCGTGTCCTCGTCAACCAGGCGCAGGTCGACACCTGCCACCCGGGCCCGCTCGACGATCGCCGCGGCCTGCCCAGGGGCGCTGACCTGCACGGTGTCGAAGAAGGCCCCAGTGGCGCCGAGCGCGCGGCCGAGCAGGGTGGCGTACCGGTGGGTGCGCTGCGCGATGGTCCGTAGCCCCTCGGGGCCATGCCACACGGCGTACATGCCGGCGATCACCGCGAGCAGGACCTGCGCGGTGCAGATGTTGCTCGTGGCCTTCTCCCGGCGGATGTGCTGCTCGCGGGTCTGCAGAGCCAAGCGGTAGGCCGGCGCGCCAACGGCGTCGACGCTGACCCCGACGAGCCGCCCGGGGATGGCTCGCTCGAGGCCGGCCCCTACGGCCATGTAGCCGGCGTGGGGTCCGCCGTACCCGAGCGGGACGCCGAAACGCTGGGAGCTCCCGACGGCCACGTCGGCACCGGCATCGCCGGGGCTCTCCAGCAGCGTCAGCGCGAGCAGGTCGGCGGCGACGGCGACCAGGGCGTTCTTGGCGTGGGCCGCCACGACGATCGGCTTGAGGTCACGGACCGCACCGGAACTGCCGGGGTACTGCACCAGGACTCCGAAGATGTCGTCAGGGAGATCTGTCGACAAGTCCATGACCTGGACGGTCAACCCCAACGGCACGGCGCGGGTCCGGACCACCGCGATGGTCTGCGGGTGGCAATCGGCATCGACGACGAAGACGGCGCCCGGCCCTGCCTTGCTCTGCCGCCGACACAACGTCATGGCCTCCGCGGCGGCCGTGGCCTCGTCGAGCAGGGAGGCGTTCGAGGTCGGCAGCCCGGTCAGGTCCGCGACCACGGTCTGGAAGTTCAACAGGGCCTCGAGCCGGCCCTGACTGATCTCCGGCTGGTACGGCGTGTAGGCGGTGTACCAGGCCGGGCTCTCGAGGACGTTGCGCAACACGACAGGCGGTGTGTGGGTGCCGTAGTAGCCCAGGCCAAGCATCGGGACGGTCACCCGGTTCATCGCCGCAAGTGCACGCAGCTCCGCGATCGCCTCCGCCTCGGAGGCCGCCGGGGGCAGGTCGAGTGCCTCGGTGGCACGTATCACCTCGGGGACGGCCTCGAGCGCCAGCTCCTCGAGAGTGCCGTGGCCGACGACGGCGAGCATCTTGGCCAACTCGTCCTCGCCCGGTCCGATGTGTCGGGTCGCGAAGGGCGCGGCGGACTCGAGGTCGCGCAGAGCGGTCGTGCTATTGGTCGTCGGGTTGGTCGTCGTGTCGGTCAAGGAGGGCTCCCCGTCAGTGCGGGCGCGCCGGACGCGCGCTCGCTGCCCTCCCCCTCTGTCACGGGACCTGAGAGCTTCACCCCTCTACGAGCGGGCTTGCACCTTCGGTGGGGCCGGGCCTCCCGACGACGGAAACCCGAACCCGCTTTCCAGAGTCGCCCACCCCACGCGGTCCACTGGCCTGAGAGGTTGTCGGGGAGTGATGCTCCTTCGGCGCCCGGCGCTGGCTGCGCTGGGACTCTCCCGCGGGGGGTCGTTGGCACCTCCGACGCTACCAGCGCCCCGCGCCCAGGGCACCCACCCACACCCCGTGCGTCTGCTCGTCGAGCGGTGGGTCAGGCGCTGGTACGGCGCTTACGTCGGCTGGCGAGCTCATCGGCCGCATGGTCGACGACATCGACCTGGTCCCGTTGGGCGCGCTCGCCCGGCAGCTGGGCCAAGGTCCCCTCCACGTCGCGGACCTGACGACCCACTGCGATGGCGAAGACAGCCTGGCCACCCTGCAGCAGATCGACCATCTCGTCTGTGCTCGTGCACTCGTAGACGGTGGTGCCATCGCTGATCAGCGTGACCTGACCCAAGTCCTCGACCCCGTGGTCGCGCAGGGTCGCGATGGCTGTGCGGATGTTCGGGAGCGAGACGCCGGCGTCGAGGAGCTTCTTCACGACGCGAAGGACGAGGATGTCGCGGAAGGAGTAGAGCCGCTGCGAGCCGGATCCGGAGGCCTCACGGACGGTGGGCTCGACCAGACCGGTACGGGCCCAGTAGTCCAGCTGCCGGTAGGTGATGCCCGCGGCGTTGCACGCGGTGGGGCCGCGGTAGCCGATGTCCTCGACGTGGCCACCTGGACGCTCTTCGACCGGAAGGTCGTCGAACAGCGAAGCCTGGAGGTTCAAAGCCGCTCGCCGGTCCGGAGCGGGATCGTGCACGTCCACCGGAGGCTCCTTCGCGTCGAGCATTCGTCGTGCAGTGCGTCTGCGTCTTGCCGGACGGCCACCGGCTGTCGCAGGGGCCTGGGTCCGAGTGGCACGCTATGAAGCCTCAAGCAGAGGGTCAATGACCGAGAACCCGTGTGTCTGTACCCTCGACCTCCTGCTGAGGGTTAGGACTCCTTCTCGAAGTCCTCAGGGGTGATCGTGTCGAGGAACTCCCGGAACTTCTCGACCTCGTCCTCCTGCTCGTCGGGAATGGCGATGCCTGCCTCAGCGAGCACCGCCTCTTCGCTCCTGATCACGGCTCCGGTACGCATGGCCAACGCGATGGCGTCGCTCGGCCGGGCGCTCACGGTGACCCCGTCGTCGAAACCGAGCTCGGCGTAGAACACCCCGTCCCGCAGGTCGCTGATCGTCACCGACCGCAGCGGCCGGTCGAGGGCGTCGAGCAGGTCACGGAGCAGGTCGTGCGTCATGGGCCGGGCCGTGATGACGCCCTGCTGCGCGAAGGCGATCGCGGTCGCCTCGACCGCACCTATCCAGATCGGCAGGTAGCGTTCTCCCCCGGCCTCTTTGAGCAGCACGATCGGTTGCTGGCTCGGGAGCTCGACCCGCACACCCACCACCGTGAGCTCGGTGAGCGGCGTGCCGTCATGGTCGTCCACCGAGGTCCTCCTGGGGTCGAGTGCGTGGACCACCGACCCTACCTCCGGGTGGGCTTGAGGTCAGCGGCGCAGACCGGGCGCCAGGCCGGACTTCACCAAGGTGGCGTGCAGCTTGACCGACAATGCGGCCAGCTCGCGGGCGACCTCGTCCGCGCGGGCCCGTGCTTCGGGGTTGCGCTGGCGCACGAGAGGCGTGACGACCTGCTCGACCAGACCGATCTCGCGCTCGGCTGCCGCCTTGAACGGCCGCAGGTGACGGGCTTCGATGCCGAAGCGCGCCATCTCGGCCACCGTCTTGGCCACCACGAGGGCATCGCCGTCGTAGTGGCTGCCACCAGGACGCGGACCGAGCAGTCCGTACTGCTCGAGCTGCTCCAGCTGGGCGGCGTCCAACCCCGCTGCGTCGAGCAGCTCCCGCCGCGACAGGCGCACCTCGCTGGCATCCGGCCGGAACGCGTCCGGGCCTGGCATGCCCTCCGCCGCGACGAGCGCGCGCGGCACCTTCGGTCCGCCACCGCCGAGCGCCGGTGGCTCGAGGCCACGGTCGATCGCGTCGAGGTGCTCCTTGATGACCCGCAACGGCAGGTAGTGATCGCGTTGAGAGGCGAGGACGTACCGCAGCCGGCCCACATCCTCACGGGAGAACTTGCGGTATCCCGACGCCGTCCTCTCAGGCTTGATGAGGCCCTCGTCCTCCAGGAAACGGATCTTGGAGATCGTGATGTCGGCGAACTCCGGGCGCAGCTGACCCAGCACCTCGCCGATGCTCATGAACGCCCGGGAGGGAATCCCGCTGGTGTTGGGGACGGCCACCTCAGCTGCCCTCCCCTGCGCGGGGGCCGGCAAGGAACACCAGCCGGTACTTGCCGATCTGTACTTCGTCGCCGCCGGCGAGGCCGGCCGCATCGATCCGCTCCCGATTCAGGTACGTGCCGTTGAGGCTCCCGACGTCCCGCAGCACGAAGCCTCCCGCTTCGCGGGCGAACTCCGCGTGCCGGCGGGACACGGTGACGTCGTCCAGGAAAATGTCGCTCTCCGGGTGCCGGCCCGCGGTCGTCACGTCCGCATCGAGCAGGAAGCGCGAGCCCGCGTTCGGACCGCGCTTCACCACGAGCAGTGCCGATCCCGGTGGTAGCGCCTCAAGCGCCCCCGCGCCCTCCGGCTCGGCCGTCTCAAGCGCCTCTGCACCGTCCGCGCCATCGAGCGCGCCCTCCAGGGCACTGAGCGAGATGGTCGAGGTGGTCTCGACACCGGTGCTTGATCCGGAGTCCTCCCCTGGACGTCCGACTGGTGCTCCACAACGGGCGCAGAAGCGGCTGCCCTCGGGGTTCTGCTGGCCGCACTGGGTGCAGAACACGCTGTTGCCGCCTCCTTCAGGCTGTCCGACTGTCAGCACCGCGCTACCCGGACAGGCCAGGACCTGGACCGGAGGACCCGGTGGACGCCGACAGGCGGGGGAAGGACGTCCGGGTGCGGGGCTGGCAGCAACCTAACGCGGAGGATCCCGGAGGGTCAACCGCGCCTCGAACCCTGGGGGGTCAAGCGAACTCTTCAGGCGAGGTCGAGACTAGGAGCGGGTGAGCGCTTCATAAGCCGAGGCGTCGAGGAGCTGGACATCTGCGAGCGCGGCAGCCACGCCCGCAGCCGGAGCCAGCTCCACCATCCATCCCTCGCCGTACGGGTCTCCGTTGACCAACTCGGGGTTGGCGTCGAGAGCCTCGTTGCGGGCCGTGATGGTCCCTGCCAGCGGCGCGAACAGGTCCGAGACGCTCTTCGTCGACTCGACCTCACCGAAGCTCTGGCCAGCCGTGACCTCCGTCCCGACGACGGGCAGCGTCACGAAGACGATGTCGCCCAGGGACTCCTGGGCGTAGTCGGTGATGCCGACGCGCAGGTGGTCGCCGACGACGCGGACCCACTCGTGCTCAGCGGTGTACTTCAAGTCGGCGGGGTTCACCGGTACCTCTCGGTCGACGGGGCCATCGAGACCCTGGAAGCAGGGCCCCGGTCCTGCACTGGTTCAGTTCGGGGACGGCCGAGCGTAACGAGGCGCCACGAGCGCTCGCAAGGCGCCCACCCGGACGTGCTGGGCCCGCGTCACAACGGTGTTCCCGTCGAGCTGGTGGACCGCGTCCTCGACGCCGCCAGGGATGGCCATCGCACCGGAAAGCGTCGACGGGTCCCCCACGACCACGAACCGGTACGGCGCAACCAGCTTGGTGCCGTCCACGACGACGCCCTGCGGATCATCACTGAGCGAGCTCTGCGCGACCACCCGGACCGCGACCACCGCGCCTGCCGCGCCGGTGCCCTCGAGCTGAACAGCTTCCGCCCCCGCGTTGCGCAGCTCTTCGAGCGCGTCGAGAAGCACGGAGGCACTGACCTGCGTCTTGGGGTCGGTGATCCGGACGAGGACACCAGGACCGGTGGCCGCCACCGTCCCGGCGATCACCCCGAGCAGCTGCGTACGGCGCCGTGCCTCGGTCAGGGCGGCCTCCGCGGCACCGCTGCCGGACGTGAGCCGGGACTTGGTCTGCGTGAGGCTCGTGACCTCCTGCCGGAGCCGGTCGCCGCGGTTGCTGAGCTCGTCCAGGATCTGGACGAGATCCTCCTGCCGTGCGCTGGCGAGCAGGCCGTCACTCTGCGTCGAACGCACCTGCACGGCCAGCCCGAAACCGAGCAGCAGGAGAAGCACCGCGACCAGCACGTCGACCCGACGGGCCCGCGGGCGCAGGACGCGCGAGAGGCCCTTCACGCGCGGAACAGGTGTCGGCGGATGGCGGCAGCGTTGGTGAAGATGCGAATGCCCAGGACGACGACCACCCCTGTCGAGAGCTGGCCGCCCACGCCCAGCTGGTCGCCCAGGAAGACCACCAGCCCAGCCACCAGGACGTTGCTCACGAACGAGATCACGAACACCCGGTCATCGAAGATCCGGTCGAGCTGCGCGCGGACCGCCCCGAACATCGCGTCGAGCGCCGCCACCACAGCGATGGGCAGGTAGGGCTGCAGCGCGGCTGGGACGGTGGGGTGCAGGGCGAGCCCGAGCACCACTCCGAGTACGAGCGCGACGGCGGGGATCACGGGCGTCCTTCCGGCTTAGCCACTCTCAGGTCGGGGGCGCCGGCTCCCGGCAGGTGCAGGTCCTGGCTACGGGTCGCGTCGAAGCGAATGCCGTACAGCGAGGTCCAGGTCGTGAACCGCCGCGCGGTCGGGCCGTCGGCGAACCTGGGTTCCATGACGTCGACGTTCCCGACTGCCCGCAGCACATAGGGCGGCGAGAGCGGCCGGAAGTCGACGAGGACCGCCTCGCCGGCCGAGCGGATCGCGGTCTGAGCCGTGAGCCGCTGGCCGTTCACGGTGATCGCCTCAGCGCCCGCCGCCCACAGCGCGTTGACCGCGTCCTGCACGTCGCGGTCATAGATCCGTCCGTTGCTGAGCTGGCCGCCCCGTGCCGTCGAGGTACCCCCGCTGACGTTCGGGGCGTCGTCGAGCGTGACCACGAGGCCCGGCCCGTGGACCGCGACGCCCCCGGTCGCCAGCTCGAGCGCGGCGACCTGCGCGGCTGCCGAGCGCCCGCGGGCGTCCTCGCCCAGGGCCTGGTTCCGGACCCGCTGCACCTCCGACCGCAACTTGTCCGCCTGAACGGCCAGCAGATCGGTCCCCCGCGTCTGCCGCTGGATGTCGGCCACGAGAGACCTGCGGACGCGCCCGGCGTCGTCGGCGCGCTGGCGGACCTGCGCGGCGGCGATGCCGGTGACCAAGCCCAGGAGCACCAGCAAGCCGATGAGCCGGCCGGGCACCCGCCGTCTGGCGGCGCCCCGCTCGGGGCCGCCGGCGTCGACCACGGCCCCGGCCTTCCTGACGGCGGCCTCACCGTAGGAAGGGTCCAGTGCAGCCGTCATCATATCGACAAGAAGACTCATAGACCCATCGACCCGGCGCGCACGAGGTGAGGGTCCGCCAAGCATGTCCTCATCCTGCCCCACAAGCAGCGACACATCGCGCTGCTGCGCGGTCAGGGTTGACCTTTCTCGACCGATTCGAACTTCTCGGGGCCTTCGACGATCTCGGCCCAGGCGCTGAGCAGCCGGGCAGCGCTCGCCGCATCTCCGGCCTCGGCCCACAGGTGGGTGACGGCCTGCGCCGGATCAGGCAGGACCAGCACCCAGCTGCCGTCCGGTTCGACAACCCGAACCCCGTCGGTGGTGTCGAGCTCACGGTCTCCTGCAGCCTCCACCACCCGTCGCATCACCGTGCCCTTCACCGCCCAGGGCGTCGGGACGCTGCGCCGGACGACGTGCGCCTGCGGGATTCGCGCATCGATCTGGGAGAGCGTCAGCTGGGTCCTCGCGACCAGACCGAGCAGCCGGGCAAACGCCGCCACGCCGTCGATGGCGTGTGAGAACTCCGGGATGACGAAGCCGCCCCGGCCGTCGCCGGCGAACACGACGTCGGGCTCGGCAGCCGAGCGCGAGAGGTCGTCCGGCGAGGTGGAGGTCCAGGCGATCTCGGCACCGTGGAAGCGGGTGACCTGCTCTGCGACCCGTGTGGTCGTGACGGGCAGCGCGATCCTCGCGCCGCGGCCGCGCTCAGCAGCGACCAGGTCGAGCAGCACGAGCAGCGCGCGCTCGTCGTGCACCAGCTCCCCGCGCTCGTCGACGAGGGCCACGCGCTCACCCACGTGGTCGAACCGCACCCCGAAGGCCGCCCGAGAGCTCGAGACGAGCTCCCCGAGCCGTTCGAGGTCGCGCAGGTGCTCGGACAGGCTCTCGGTCGTCGAGGTCTCGTCGAGACGGTTGTTGACCGTCAGCACGTCGACACCGAGTCGCCCCAGCAGCGTGGGCAACACCAGCGCCGCGGCCCCTCCGGCGGTGTCCACCACCACCTTGAGGCCCGCTTCGGCCACGCCGCGGACGTCCACAGCCGTGAACAGCTCCTGGGAGTAGGAGTCCAGAAGGCGGGCGGGGAAGGACAGCTCGGCGATCTCCCCGGGGAAGGCGCGCCGGAACTCCTGGCGGCTGAACGTCCGCTCGATCTTGCGCCGAGCGGCCTGAGAGAGGTCGGCCCCCCGCTCGTCCAGGAACACGATGTCGATCGACTGGGGGTCTCCCGGCGTGGTCCGGAGCACGACACCACCGGTGGCGGCGCTGCGGCTGGTCTCGAACCGGGTGACCGGAAGCGGGACGAGCTCGAGGTCGACGACGTCGATGGCTGAGCTCGTGAGCGCGGCGATGACGGCGCGCTTGAACGCGCGGGCGGCGCGTGAGGCGTCCCGGCTGGTGGTGACCACGCTGCCCTTCTTGAGGGTGGTGGCGTACGCCGAGGCCAGCCGGACGACGTACTCCGGGGTGATCTCGACGTTGACGAGCCCGGAGACGCCCCGCGGCCCGAACAGCGACGACGAGCCGCGGGACTCCCAGATGACGCTGGTGTTCACGACCGCGCCGGCCTCGATGGTCTTGAAGGGATACACCTTCACGCCACTCGAGAGGAACGCCTCCTCCTCGACCACGCACTCATCACCGACGACCGCGCCCTCCTCGACCCGCGCGGCACGCATGACGTCGGTGTTCTTGCCGATGACGCAGCCCCGCAGGTTCGCTTGCGGGCCGACGAAGGCGTTGTCGTGCACCACCGCACGGTGCAGGAACGCACCGCCCTTCACCACCACGTTGTCCCCGAGGACGGTGAACTCCCGTAGCTCTGCCCCCGCCTCGACCTTGGCGTAGTCCCCGACGCACACCGGACCCTTGATGATCGCGTCCGGGTCAACGTCGGCGCCCTCTCCGAACCACACGCCCGGCGACACCTCAAAGCCATCGATCTCAACCTCCACTTGACGGTTGAGCACATCAGCCTGAACTTTGAGGTAGCTCTCGTGCGTGCCGACGTCTTCCCAGTAGCCGTCGGCCACGTAGCCGTACACGGGCGCACCCATCTCGAGCAGCGCGGGGAACACGTCTCCTGACCAGTCCACGGCTTCACCGGCGGCGACGTGCTTGAAGACCTCGGGCTCCATCACGTAGATGCCTGTGTTGACCGTGTCAGAGAAGACCTGCCCCCAGGTGGGCTTCTCCAGGAACCGCTCGATGCGGTCCTCCTCGTCGGTGATGACGATCCCGAACTCCAACGGGTCCGGCACACGCGTCAGGCACACGGTGACCAGGGCGCCGCGCTCCTTGTGCGCCCGCACCACCTGACCCAGGTCGATGTCGGTCAGCGCGTCGCCGGAGATGACGACGAAGGAGTCGTCCCTGAGCGCGTCTTCGGCGTTCTTGACTGAGCCGGCCGTGCCGAGCGGGGTCTCCTCCGTCGCGTAGGACAGGTGCATCCCGAGCTCGTCGCCGTCGCCGAAGTAGGTCCGGACCAGCGAAGCAAGGAACTGCACGGTGACGACCGTCTCGTCGAAGCCGTGGCGCTTGAGCAGCCGGAGGACGTGCTCCATGATCGGCTTGTTGACCACGGGCAGCAGCGGCTTGGGCTGGTTCGCCGTCATCGGGCGGAGCCGGGTGCCCTCGCCACCCGCCATCACGACAGCCCTCACCGGTCTGCCCCCGGCGGCGCCTCGCTCATGTCGCTGCGCCCGCCCGCGGGGCCTCGACGCTGGACGTACGGTCGGCCGCGCGGTCGGCGAGCACCAGCTGCCTCACCTGGACGACGTACAAGATCCCGGCCCACACGTACAACAGGCTCCCCCAGGTGGCGAACGCCCAACCCAGCGGCCGGAACACTGTTGACAACCAGTCGTCCCGATTGGGCAGCGCGGCCAGCAGCATCGGGAAGGCGTAGAGCAGGTTGAAGGTCGCCGCCTTGCCGAGGAAGTGCACCGGAAGCGGGCCGTAGCCGTGCCGCCGCAGGATCGGGAGGGTGGGCAGGAGCAGCAGGTCACGTCCGACGAGGACGAGCCCCCACCACAGCGGCAGGCCGTCGCGGGCGACGAGCGCCAGCAGCGTGGCGGCGATGTACAGACGGTCCGCAGCCGGGTCCAGCAGCTGCCCCAGACGCGAGTACTGGTTGAACCGGCGCGCGATCTTGCCGTCGAGGTAGTCGCTCGCCCCGGCCGCCATCAGCAGCAGGATCGCCCGGCCGTCCTGCTCCGTGACGAGCACCCAGTACAGGAACAGCGGGACACCCAACAGCCTGAGGGCAGACAGTGCGTTGGGAATCGTCCAGATCTTGGCAAGCTGTGCCCGGTGGGCAGGCTCGGGACGGGCGCCCCTGTCAGGCACGGCCACCTCCCCGTCGTACGGCGATCCCGGTGGTCTGACCCTACTCGGCGCCACCAGCCAAGAGCGAGGCCAGCGGCCACTGGGCTGGGCCCGTCTCGACCCGTCTGCCCTGCTCGTCTGCGTGCTTCCGACGACGTGTCGGGCTGACAGGATTTGAACCTGCGACCCCTTGACCCCCAGTCAAGTGCGCTACCAAGCTGCGCCACAGCCCGCTGCCCGCTGCGAGCTCGGGAGCGTGCGCGAGCCTAGCAGGATCAGGACTTCTGCTTCTTCTCCCGAACCCGCACGCTGATCTCGACGGGCGTTCCCGCGAAACCGAAGTCCTCCCGCAGACGCCGCTCGATGAAGCGCCGGTAGCCGGCCTCGAGGAAGCCGCTCGTGAAGAGCACGAACCGGGGCGGACGCGTGCCGGCCTGGGTCGCGAACAGCACCTTCGGCTGCTTGCCGCCGCGCACCGGCGGTGGGGTCGCCGCGATGAGGTCGGAGATCCAGGCGTTCAGCTTGGCGGTCGGAATGCGGGTCTCCCAGCCGGCCAGCGAGGTGTGCAGCGCGGGCGCGAGCTTGTCGACCGACCGGCCGGTGAGCGCGCTGACGTTGAGCCGCGGCGCCCAGGCGACCCGCGCCAGCTCCCGGTCGATCTCCTTGGCGAGCATCGGGCGGCGATCCTCGTCCACGAGGTCCCACTTGTTGAAGGCGAGCACCAGCGCTCGCCCTGCCTCGACCACCATGCCGATGACCCGCTGGTCCTGCTCGCTGATGGGCTCGCTCGCATCCAGGAGCACCACCGCCACCTCAGCCGCGTCCAGCGCTGACTGGGTGCGCAGGCTGGAGTAGTACTCCGCTCCGCTGGCGTGGCTCACACGGCGTCGCAGGCCGGCTGTATCGACAAACTTCCATATCTCTCCGCCGACTTCTACCAGCGAGTCGACGGGGTCACGGGTCGTGCCTGCCACGCTGTCAACGAGCACGCGGGCCTCGCCGGACAGCCGGTTGAGCAACGAGCTCTTCCCCACGTTCGGACGGCCCAGCAAGGCGACCCGGCGTGGCCCGGTCTCCTCCTCGAACCGCTCCGAGGGCGTCTCGGGCAGCGCGTCGAGGATCGCGTCGAGCAGGTCCCCGCTCCCCCGACCGTGCAGCGCGCTCACGACATGCGGCTGGCCGAGCCCGAGGGACCACAGGGCCGCGGCGTCGGGTTCCCCACGCTCGTCGTCAACCTTGTTCGCGGCCAGGATGACCGGCTTCTTGGTTCGGCGCAGCACCTTGATGACGGCCTCGTCGGCGTCGGTGGCGCCGACCACGTTGTCAACGACGAACATGACCGCGTCCGCCGCCGCGATCGCGATCTCGGCCTGTGCGCTGACGGCGACGGCGAGGCCGACGGCGTCAGGGTCCCAACCGCCGGTGTCGACGACCGTGAACCGACGCCCTCTCCACACCGCGTCGTAGGTGACCCGGTCACGCGTGACGCCTGGGACATCCTCCACGACCGCCTCACGACGGCCGATGATGCGGTTGACCAATGTCGACTTACCAACATTGGGGCGTCCGACGACCGCCAGCACAGGCTGCGCCGCTTCGTTCTCGGTCATGCTTCCCTCTCGTGGCTGCCAGGCGCTGAGGCGTATGCCGCGGCCTCCGTGGCAGCACGCACGTGCGCGACCAGGGCCAGGCGGAGCTGCTCAGCCGCCGTCCTTACGGTACGGCGTGCTCGCCGGTCCCCTTCGACCTGCAGCTCGAGTGGCGCTCCGAACACGACCGTCACCGGGGCCTGCCAGCGTGGCAGGCGACGCCCCTTGGGCAATGCCTCGGCGGTGCCCAGCACCGCGATGGGAACCACGGGAGCACCGCTGCGCAGGGCCAGGTACGCCAGCCCGTCGGCGACCTCCTCCAGGCGGCCCGTGCCGCGAGTGCCCTCAGGGAAGACGCCGAGGGCTCCCCCGTGCTGCAGGACGGCGAGCCCGGCGCGGAGGGCGGCGCGATCGGGCCGCCCGCGGTGCACGGGAATCTGCCCGAGCCAACCCAGCACCCGGGCCAGCGGGCCGACGAACAACTCCGACTTCGCGAGGAAGGTCGCCGGCCGGGGGGCCAGCACGTAGACGAGCGGACCGTCGAGGAAGCCGCTGTGGTTGCCGGCGAACAGGACAGCCCCGACCGGCGGCACGTGCTCGACACCGAGCACTCGCAGCCGGAAGACCGCGCGGAACAGCCCCGCCCCGAACGGGCGGCTTACAGCGACCAACCACGGCTTGCGGATCCCGGTCGCGCGGTGCCGCTGACTGCGGGCGACTCCGAAGGACGCGGATCCGGCGACGGCCCCACCTACGTCCGGCTCCTTGCCGGTCACGTGGTCACCATTCCGGCTTCGCGCACCAGGCGCACGATGGCCTGTACGACCTCCTCCAAGGTGAGGTCAGAGGTATCGAGGTGAACCGCACCATCAGACGCTGTGAGGCGATTCGTCTGGTTGTCAAGGCTGTCTCGACGAACCAGATCCCGTCCGACGGCGGCCGTGGCCTCAGCCGATGCCGTGTGGGCCGCGACGGTGACTTCGGTCGCCCGCCGTCGAGCCCTCACCTCTGGTCGCGCATCGAGGTAGACCTTCACCGCCGCACGTGGCGCGACGACGGTCGCGATGTCCCGCCCTTCGACCACGGCACCGCCGGTACCCATGGCCTGCCGCTGGAGTCCGATGAGGACCGTGCGCACCTCCGGTACGGCGCTGACGGCACTCACGTTTGCTGTGACCTCCGCTGTGCGGATCTCTGCCGAGACGTCGGCGCCATCCAGCCGCACCCCTGGCGCGCCAGGATCGGTCACCAGCTCCACCCGGGCAGCGCGGGCCACCTCGACAACGCGCCGCGCATCTGCCGGGTCGACGCCGGCGCGCAGCACGGCGAGCGTCACAGCCCGGTACGTCGCGCCCGTGTCGACGA
Source organism: Frankiales bacterium (assembly GCA_025966135.1). Lineage (GTDB taxonomy): Bacteria > Actinomycetota > Actinomycetes > Mycobacteriales > SCTD01 > RYN-111. Next base: position 26,584 of record JAOPVP010000055.1, on the reverse strand, counting down.
ACCGCCAACCGAGCTGTGCCGCCACCCTCCGGGAAACGCTGCTCTTGCCGGTGCCGGCCGGCCCGTCCAGCGCCACCACTCTGACAAGGTCGTCCGGGCTGACAAGGTCGTCCGCGCCTGGCTGCCCGGAGGGGCTGCTGCCGGTCGGAAGACCTGTCGGAGCCGCTCCCGCCGAACGGGGGTCTCGGATGCGGGCGCCGTCCATCGGCGTCTCGCTCACCGTGACGACCCCCTGGGACATCGTGGAAGGGCACGAACTGCCCATGTCCCCAGAAGCCTAGTCGGCCCTCCGGGACAGGTTGGCCCCGCGCCGGCGCGTCAGGCCCGCACCGCCTTACCTCGTGTTCTCCCTGCGGGCCTCGTCACAAGTCTTGGCGGTTCGTCGCCACCAACCGCCTCGTTCCGACATCCGCCGTTGGAGACAGAAAGGTCGACTTACCGCCTTTACGTTGGCCGCTCAGTATCGCCGCGCATCGTACGTACGCCTGCTGTATCAACTTCGTGACAGACCACTAAGTCGCTTTATCGTCACCGATCCGACGTCGACCTACCGTGCACCCGTCACGGGCTGACGACGTGCCAGCCCTCGGCCTCCAGCGCCCTTCGGAGCGCCGTGACCACGCCGACGTCCACGAGTAGCTCGATGACGCCCCGGGGCCTGCCAGGGACGTGCTCGACATGGACGTCCTCGACGTTGACCCCAGCTGCGCCGGCGGCCACGAGCAGGGCCGCCAGGCGGCCAGGCCGGTCGTCCACGCTGACGCCCACCCGCCCGAAGGCCTCGGAGACCTCTCCCCGCTTCACGGGCACCACGGCGCGACCCCGGTTGCCGCGGATCAGGAACTGCTCGACGACGCGCGCTGCTTGGCCGTCTTCCGCAGGATCCACGCCCGCAGCGGCGTGTACTTCCAGGGCCGCGGCAAGCACGGCCAGGTTCTCTGCCAACGCACGGACCGCGGGCGCCACGTGGCCCGCGTTGAGCTGCAGGATCTCCGCCCACAGCGCGGGGTCGCTGGCCGCCAGGCGGGTCGTGTCGGCCAGCCCGGGACCGGACAGGACAACCCGGGCCGGGTCCACGGAGACCTGGCCGCCCTCCGGCACGAGCAGCCCGGCGAGCGCGCTGGCCGTCACCTGGGGAAGGTGGCTCAGAAGGGCCACAGACGCGTCATGGGCATCAGCGTCGAGCTCTACGGGAGTTGACCCGCAGTCCAGCGCGAGCCGGCGGACCTCGTGGAGCGCCGCCGAAGTGCTCGCGCCCGAGGGACAGAGCGCCCACGGACGCCCCACGAACAGGTCCGCCGTGGCCGCAGCGGGTCCGGAGGACTCACGTCCGGCCAGGGGGTGCCCGCCCACGATCGAGGACAAATCACAACCCAGCGTCTCCACCTGCTGTTGAACCTGAGACTGAACGGATGCGACATGCGTATACGTCTGCCCGAGGTCACGCCGCTGAGCTTCGAAAAGGACATCCGGGGTCGTGAGAGGAGGCACGGCCACGACGACCGTGGTCGCCTTCTCCTGTCCGTCCCAGGCTCTCCCAGCCCCACGAGCGACGGCCTCAGCGACGACCGCCGGCGCACTGTCGTGCAGGGCCACGTCACGCTCGCCTCGGAGCGCCAGACCGATGCTGGTGCCAATCAGACCGCATCCCAGGACCAGGACATCCGCCATGCCGTACTACTGCGGGAGGTCGGTGCGCAGGCCGGCTGCGCCCCGTAGGTAGACGTGCCGGACATCGTGGCGGGCGAGGTCCGTTTCCACGTGCGCCAGCAGCCGGAGGACCCGTGGCAAAGCTCCGGGGACGTCGATCTCCCCCGCACACAGCAGGGGCACGTCCGTGATTCCCATCTGACGGGCTGCGTAGGCCGGGAACTCCGCCCGCAAGTCCGGGGTCGCCGTGAAGATGACGCTGATGAGGTCGTCGGGCGCGAACCCGTTGCGCCCAAGGACGGCCTGCAGCAGCTCGGTGGTCGCGCCCAAGATCTCATCGCGTTCGTCGGCGTCCACCTGGATCGCCCCCCGCACGGCACGTACCGTCACCCAAACCTCCTCATCGGCCCGAGTCACCCTATCCATGTGGCGCAAAGGAGGTGAAGCGAGAGGGCGGCGTGTCGGCCTGACACTTCCTCGGCTTGCCGAGAAGGTCATCTTGCCGTCAATCCGTTTATCGATATGTCGTTCCCCCGATATACCTGCAAACCTGCGCGGCGACCCATGGGCTTGCATAACGATAAGTCGATTAACCGCAGCACTCTGGAGCCACGGCTCGAGGCACCAGGTCGACCGGAGGTCACTCTTCCCCGATCCAAGGTTCGTTGCCATGTCGACTTAGACAGATACATCCTTCGAGCTAATACGCTGAAGAGATTAGGACAGCCGTCGGCAGGACCGCATGGCGTTACAAGCTAGGACAAGGCGGCAGGACGACGAGACCAGCGCTCGCGGGGCGCCTCACCCTGGACCGGCAGCCCGTCCACCGGACAGCGCCTCCGCCATGCGACCGAGCACGTCGCCGGCGAACGCCAGCTGTCGGGCAGTCCGTGACGCAGCCGCCGGATGGCCCGTCGCAGGATCAGCACCGGGCCGAAACCGGACCACGACGCGCGAGCACGAACGGTCGGATGGCCCGTGCACCGCGACGTACCAAGGGCGACAGCAGCTGCGAGCACAGTCGCCACCGGATGGAGCGTGGTCCTCCGAGCTTGTCCAGGAACGATTCTCCCGGGCCCTCGAGTCAGGCCAGGTGGACGCTCGGCCCGCTACGACGGGTTTCGACCGGCTGGACCGCGCCTTCGGGGACCCGCCCTGGTTCGGCTGGCTCGGAGTGCTGCAGTCCTAGGAGCGTGTTCGGAGTTACAGCCCTACGAGGGTGTAGAGCGCGGCCACTTCCTGAGGTGTGAGGTTGCGGATCCGGCCGGGCCGGTGCGACCCCAGGTGCACGGGCCCGATGGCGGTGCGTACGAGGGACTGCACGGGGTGACCGACCTCCGCGAGAAGCCGGCGGACGACGTGCTTGCGGCCCTCGTGCAGCACCACCTCGACCAGCACCTTGTTGGCCGCGCTGTCGACGAGCTTGAAGCTGTCCACCTTCACGGGACCGTCCTCGAGCAGAACCCCCGCACGCAAGCGCTTGCCGACATCACGCTGGACGGGCCCGATGATCTCGGCCAGGTATGTCTTGGGCACCTCGTAAGACGGGTGTGACAGGCGGTGCGCGAGCTCCCCGTCGTTGGTCAGAAGCAGGAGCCCTTCGGTGTCGGCGTCCAGGCGCCCGACGTGGAAAAGTCGCTCCTTGCGATCGATCACCAGGTCGCCGACGGTGGGCCGACCCTCCGGGTCCGACATTGCCGAGACCATCCCCTTGGGCTTGTTCAGCGCCAGGTAGACCCGGGTGGTGGAGGTCGTCACGCGGAGGCCGTCGACCCGGATGACCGCGCTCTCCGGGTCCACTCGGCGGCCCTGCTCCACGACGAGCTCCCCGTCGACCGACACTCGACCCTCAGCGATCAGTTCCTCGCAAGCACGACGTGAACCCACGCCAGCCGCGGCGAGCACCTTTTGGAGTCGGATTCCTTCGTCGATCATCTCTTCATCTCAGGTTGAGGATGAGTCCGACGTCACTTCGTCGAGCTCAGGGAGTAGTGGAGCCAGGGACGGCAGCTCCTCGAGCGACTGCAGACCCAGACGCTCCAGAAGGTAGTTGGTCGTGCGGTAGCGAGTAGCTCCGGTCTCCTCGTCGGGGCCCGCCTCGACCACCAGTCCACGTGCCACGAGGGTCCGTACGACGCCGTCGACGTTCACCCCGCGGACTGCGCTGACCCGCTGCCGGGTGACCGGCTGCCGGTAGGCGATGACCGCGAGCGTCTCCAGCGCCGCCTGGGTCAGGCGGGCCTGTTGGCCATCGAGGACGAAGCGCTCGACGTAGGGGGCGCAGTCGGCCCGGGTGTACAAACGCCAGCCCCCGGCTACCTGCCGCAGCTCGAACCCACGCCCTCCTTCTGCGTACTCCTGTGCCAGCTGCTGCAAGACGCGCTCCACCTCGCCGGTGGGACGCTCGACGACCTGGGCAAGCGTTACCGCCGGGACAGGCTCGTCAGTGACCAACAGGACCGCCTCCAGCGCCGCGGGGAGCGGCGGCAGGTCCGCAGGCAGGTCCGTGGGCACGTACTCGGGGCTGCGCGTCCCCTCCGTTCCGACGGGGGGCACCTCCCCCGCCCCGGCTGGGTCCTGCGGCGTCGCGACCTGCTGATGGTCCCTCGGGTCGTCGTGCTCGCTCATGCCGTCTCCTCGCCCTGCTCGTCAACGGATGGGTCCTGCTCCGCGCCCCCGGAAGGCTCATCCCACTCGGCACCGGCCGCTGTCGCCGCGGCAAGCTCGTCCTCGTCGCCAGGGTCCCCTACCGGCCCGGTCCACCGCACGCGCAACTCGGCCAGCGCCTCGGCCTGCTCGAAGGACACCAAGCCCTCGCGGAAGAGCTCCAGCAGCCCCAGGAAGCGTGCCACGACCTCGAGCGTGCCGCTGCAGTCCGCGGTCAGGCTTCGGAAGCTCGCGCCCCCTGTGCGCCGCAGACGCTCGTGCAGGAGGGCCGTCTGCTCGCGCACGCTGACGGTCCCGCCGTGGACGTGGTCGACCGCGACCAGCTCCTCGTGTCGCGGCGTGAGCGCCTTGGCCGCGAGCAGCGCGAACTCCTCGGGACCCAGTCCCAGGAGCACCTCGGGCAGCAGCCCTGCGTAACGCGGTTCCATCGCCACCTGGCGTGGGTAGCGCCGCGCCTCGTCGGCCAGCAAACCCCCCAGATGCGCAGCGGCGAGCTTGTACGCGCGGTACTGCATGAGGCGGGCGAACAGCAGGTCACGGGCCTCGAGGAGCGCCAGGTCCTCCTCGTCCTCCACCTCCGCCCCGGGGAGCAGGCGGGCGGCCTTAAGGTCGAGCAGCGTGGCGGCTACGACGAGGAACTCGGTGGCCTGACCCAGATCCCAGCCGGCACCGAGCGCCCGAATGTGCGCGATGAAGTCGTCGGTGACCTTGGAGAGTGCCACCTCGGTGACGTCGAGCTGGTGCTTGCTGATCAGGCCCAGGAGCAGGTCGAACGGCCCCTCGAAGACGTCCAGGTGCACCAGGAAGCCCTCACCGCCGCGATCCGGCACGTGGTCTACCCCGGATGTGCTGGGCTCGGTCACGGTCTCACCCACCGCAGATCAGGCTCATGAGTGGGCCAACAATGGCATCCAGCAGCTGCGGCAGCAGCGGCAACGGTCCACCGAGGGGAACGATCAGCAGCGCCAGAAGCGCCGCGATGCCGATGTTCTGCTCCACGAGGTAGTACTCCGCCTTCTGCCAGCCCGGGCTGCGGGGAGCGAGGGCAAACAGCAGCCGTCCACCGTCGAGCGGCGGCAGTGGCACCAGGCTGAGCGCGCCGATGTAGAGCTGGGATGCGCCCACGAGCAGAAGGATCGTCGAAAGGGCCGCGCCACCCCCAAGAGCGATGCCGTGCTGGAGGACGGATGCGGCGCCGCCCCCGAACGTGCCCGGTCCATATGCGACGCGCCAGGCCAGGAGCGTGCCGACCCCGAGCACCAGGTTCACGGCGGGGCCGCTCAGGGCGACCGCCAGCACCGCCGCGCGACGACGCCGGTCGAGCACGTCCACGGGCCTGGCCCAGCCCAAACCGGAAATGGCGCCCGCGACGGCGCCAAACGGATCGAGGTGACGTCGAGGGTCAGGCTTGAGTCGGCCGTGAAGCCTCGGGCGGCGGTCCCCCACCCGGTCCGCGACGACACTCTGGACCCAACCGTGCAGCGTCAGCCCGACCACGAACGACAAGAGGAGAACCCCCAGCGAAGCCGGGTGCGCGAGCGCATAGAGCACCTCAGCGGCCGCGCAGGCGGCGCACCAGGATGCTGGCCTCGCCCTTCGCCTCGAAGTCGGCGAGCACGACGGCGAGCGCCTCCCGAACCACCCGACCGCGGTCCACAGGCAACCCGTGATCGCCGCGCAGCATGAGGCGGGCGTGCTCGAGATCCATCAGCTCGTCGGCAGACACGTACACCGTGATCTTCTCGTCGTGGCGCTCACGACCGCTGGGCCGACGCTCGGCGATGGTCCGGGGACGCCGCCGGGACGTGCTCCGTACTGCCTGCGCGGCTTCCTCGAGGCCCTCCGTGTCCCGCTCGGACACCGGCGCCAGCTCGACGTCGACGGCGGACGCCACGGGGGCGACCGTTGTCAGGGTCGTGGATCTGGGCTCGGGACGCGCCTCCTGAACCTCTTCGACCGGTCGTACAGACTCACCTCGGGCCGCCTCACCTCGGGCAGCCTCACCCCGCACGCTGTCGCCGGTGGCGCGGAACAGCTCGTCCGCACCGGGAAGCGCGATACGGCGGCTCATCGGGCCAGCACCTCCTTGGCGAGGTCGCGATAGGCGGTCGCTCCGGTCGAGGTCGTCGCGTAGGTCGTGATGGGCTCGCCGGCCACCGTGGTCTCGGGGAAGCGGATGGTGCGGTTGATGACGGTGTGGAAGACCCGATCACCGAAGGCCTCAACCACGCGGGCAAGCACCTCACGACCGTGCAGGGTCCGTGCGTCGTACATGGTGGCCAAAATTCCATCAAGTTCAAGTTGAGGGTTAAGCCTTTCCTTGATCTTGTCTATGGTCTGGATCAGGAGGGCAACACCCCGGAGAGCGAAGAACTCGCACTCCAGCGGAATGATCACACCGCGGGCCGCGGTCAGGGCATTGACGGTCAGCAGGCCTAGGGAGGGCTGGCAGTCCATGAGGACGATGTCGTAGTCGTCCAGCGCCGGCTCGAGAACCCGGCGCAACGTGTGCTCCCGGGCCACCTCGTTGACGAGCTGGACCTCGGCCGCCGACAGGTCGATGTTGCTCGGCAGCAGGTCCATGCCCGCCACGTTGGTCTTGAGCATCACGTCGTCGACGGTGACGTCCTCCTCCATCAGGAGGTTGTAGACGGTGCGGTCGAGCTGAAGCGGGTTCACGCCGAGGCCGACCGACAAGGCACCCTGCGGGTCGAGGTCGACGAGCAGCACCCGACGACCTTGCTCCGCGAGCGCCGCGCCCAGGTTGATGGTCGAGGTCGTCTTGCCGACGCCGCCCTTCTGGTTGCACATCGCGATGACGCGCGCCGGGCCGTGCCGATCAAGGGGCGGCGGGGCCGGGAGCAGGGGCAGAGGACGTCCCGTTGGGCCCATCTCCCCCACCAGCGGAGCCACCTTTGTCGACATGGTCACAAGTACACGTGCCTCTCTGGGGACTGAGTGCTGTTACTACTTCTCGCCGAGTGCCCTTGGCGACCTCGGGACTGTACGGCCTGTGATACCTCCACTACAACGCCGAGGCCAGATCTGTGGGCGACACGCCGCAGCCGTGTGGACAACCGGCCGGACCCTGTGGAGGACGGGAGCAACGGGGCTTGCGAGAGAGGCCCTCAGCCGCCGGGTCGCCAGCAAGCTCGCCTGCTCAGGTCGCGAACGGCCGTGAGAATCGGTCTGGGACACCAACGACGTGCCAGACAGGCAGTCTCGCGCCCCGAAGTGGGTGGCCAACGCCTCAGACGCGACCCGAGGAGACCTTCAGGCCCGGGCGCGGGGATGAGCGCCGGCGTAGACCTCGCGCAGCTGGTCGACGGTCACGAGCGTGTAGATCTGGGTCGTGGTGACCGACGCGTGCCCCAGTAGCTCCTGCACCACGCGGACGTCGGCGCCACCGTCGAGCAGATGGGTGGCGAAGGAGTGCCGGAGGGTGTGGGGCGACACCTCCACCGTCAGGCCGGCCCGGGTCGCGGCGGCACGCAGGACAGTCCAGGCGCTCTGCCGCGAGAGCGGCCCACCCCTCGCGTTGAGCAGCAGCGAAGGCGTTCCTCGCCCAGACGCGGCCAGCACCGGGCGGGACCTGATGAGGTAGGCCTCCACCGCGGCGCGGGCATAGCTCCCCACCGGGACGACCCGCTGCTTGCCGCCCTTCCCGTCCAGCCGGACGACCCCCTCGGCACGGTCGAGATCGTCGACGGCCAGCCCGACCACCTCGGAGATGCGGGCGCCCGTACCGTAGAGGAGCTCGAGCAACGCCTTGTCGCGCAGAGCCAGTGGCGTGTCCGCTACCCCCGCTGCGGCAATCAGTCTGGCCACCTCCTCGACGCTGATCGCCTTGGGCAGCCGCCGCGCGGGCGCGGGAGGGCGCACCTCGGAGGACGGGTCGACGGCGGTCAGGCCCTCCCGGACAGCGAAGCGGTGCAGCCCCCTCACCGCGACGACCGCCCGGCCCGCCGACCTGGCTGACAGCGGAGGGTGCTCCTCGCCGCCGGAGCGCAGCGCCGCGAGGAAGCCGGCGACGTCCTTCTCCCTGACGTCCGTGACCGCGGCGATCCCGGACAGGGCGAGGTAGTCGACGTACCGCAGCAGGTCGCGCCGGTAGGACGACAGCGTGTTGTCCGCCAGGCCCCGCTCCACCGCGAGATGGGCCAGGTAGCCTTCGACGAGCTCCAGGGGGCTCAGACGAGGACCTCCGAGAGCGGCACGGCCGGAAGACCGTGCGCCTCCGCGACGGGGGCATAGGTGACCTGGCCGGCCGCCGTGTTCACACCAAGGGCGAGGGCCGGGTCGGCTTCGACGGCTGCCCGGATGCCCCTGTTGGCGATCTCCACGGCGTACGGCAGGGTCACGTTGGTGAGCGCGTACGTCGAGGTGTTCGGCACCGCACCTGGCATGTTGGCCACGCAGTAGAACAACGAACCGTTGACCTCATAGGTGGGGTCCGAGTGGGTGGTCGGCCGGGTCGACTCGAAGCACCCGCCTTGGTCGACGGAGATGTCGACGAGCACCGACCCCTGCTTCATGGCTGCGACGAGCTCGTCGGTCACGAGCGTCGGAGCCTTGGCGCCGGGCACCAGAACCGCACCGATGACGAGGTCGGCGTCGAGGCAGGCCCGCTCGATCTCGTACGTGTTGGACGCCACTGTCTGCATGTGCCCCTGGTAGATCCGGTCCACCTCACGGAGCCGGGCCACGTTCTTGTCGAGCAGCAGCACCTCTGCCTGCATCCCGAGCGCGATCGCCGCGGCGTTGAGGCCCGAGACACCGGCTCCCAGGACAACGACCTTGGCGGCGTAGACACCTGAGACGCCGCCCATGAGCACCCCTCGCCCCCCGGAGGCCCGCTCGAGGCAGTGCGCTCCCACCTGCGGGGCCATCCGGCCCGCCACCTCCGACATCGGGGCGAGCAACGGAAGCGAGCGGTCAGGGAGCTGGACGGTCTCGTACGCCACCCCGGTCGTGCCTGAAGCCAGCAGCGCGTCGGTGCAGGCCTTCGACGCCGCGAGGTGCAGATACGTGAAGAGCACCTGGCCGGCGCGCATCCGGTGGTATTCCACCGCCACCGGCTCCTTGACCTTCAAGATCAGGTCCCCGATCGCCCACACATCATCCGGCGACCCGACGATCGACGCACCGGAAGCGACGTACTCCTCGTCGCTGATCGAGGAGCCGACCCCGGCGTCCTTCTCCACGAACACTTCGTGACCATGGGAGACCAGCTCCTTGACGCCGGCCGGCGTGATGGCCACGCGGAACTCGTTGTTCTTGATCTCTTTGGGGATGCCTACGCGCATAGCGCTCAGGTTAGGCGCAGCGGGGCGGAACCCCTACGCACCAACCGCGACCAACAGTTTGCGGGAGTCCGGTCCACGTCAGGTTCAGGTCGCCACCATGCTGATGCGCACCGTGCCGTCCGCCCGCGGCCGGCTGGTGAGCGGCAGGCCTTTGCCTCCTTGGTGATCACCGCGCGAAGCACCTGGCCACGACAGGCCGTGGTAGCGCACACATTCGTTGGAGGTTGTCGTCGTCACGCTCCGGTCCATCGCCGGTCCCCGTCTTGTCAGGGCATCCTCGTCCGACTCATCGTGGTGAGCAACAGACGCGTCACCATCGTCTCGGGCAGCGTCGGCGCCGGTCATGACGGCGCCGCCTACGAGCTGGCACGGCGACTGAGCCACGCGGGCGTCGAGGCGAAGGTGTTGGACTACCTGTCCCTCCTGCCGCGTTGGCTCGCTCGCGTGCTTGACGACGGATACAGCAACTCAGTCAAGGCGGTACCTGGCGTCTTCGACTGGATCTTCCGACGCATCGAGACAAGCCGGCTCGTCTACGCCCTCGCCGCAGGGGTGTGCCGCCTGCCTGAACGCCGCCTGTGCCGCGCGCTGTCGGGCGACGATGCCGTCGTGACGACGTACCCCTTGGCGAGCCGGACTCTCGGCGAGCTCAAGCGCAAAGGGCTGCTCGACCTCCCGTGCCTGGCCTACTTGACCGACCCGGCACCGCACCGGTTGTGGGTGCACACGAGCCTGGATGAGCACCTGACGGTGACGGCGCACACCGCGGCCGAGGGCGAGCGCCTCTACGCCGTCGACATGACAGCAGCGGGACCGCTGGTTCCGGCGCAGTTCGGCCACCACAAGGCAGCACAATCCCGTGACCGGCTTCGTGACGAGCTGGGGCTCGCCGCGGGCGACCTCGCGGTGCTCATCAGCGCAGGCTCTCTGGGGTTGGGCGACATCGAGGCCACCGCCGCCGCCGTACAGGCAGCTGGCGCCGTACCGGTCGTGCTCTGCGGACGCAATGAGAGCCTGCATCGTCGGCTCACCCGCAAGGGCCACACGGCACTGAGGTGGCGCGACGACGTGGCGGAGCTCATGGCCGCTGTCGACGTCCTCGTCCACAACGCCGGAGGCCTCAGCCTCACCGAGGCGCTCGTCGCGGGCTTGCCCGCCGTCACGTTTGCGCCCATCCCCGGCCATGGGCGTGCCAACGCGGCGCTGCTCGACCTCACCGGCCTCGCCCCGTGGGCCAAGACGCCGTGGGAGCTGCGAAGGGCTCTGCACGACGCGCGACATCGGCCACGTCTGCCGCTGCTGTCGCCCGAGCGCGACGCCAGCGAGATCGTGCTGGAGCTGTTCACACCACGCACCGAGCTGCCACGCCAGGACGAGGGCGCGAGGACCCGGGTCAGCTAGGGGGGCCCGGGGCCGCCGCAGGACGAGCCCGCCAGTGCGCCTCGGGCGGGCGCAAGCCCTCGAACCCGCGACGTTCCGCCTCAGCAGCGGCCAGCACTCCGACGAGGGCCGCCGCGTTCTCCAATTCCCCCGCGAGCGCGGACGTCACCGCGTCGGCCAGCGGCACCCAGCGGCAGGTCATCTCGAGCTCTTCGTGCTCCTGCACCTCGCGCTCGCAAGGACTGACGTCGCGCGCCAGGTAGACCCGGATCGACTCGTCGGTCATCCCTGGGCTGGTGAGCATGTCGACCAGGACATGCCAGGTCGCGGCCTGGTACCCAGCCTCCTCGACCAGCTCTCGCTGCGCCGCGAGCAGCGCCGGTTCGCCGTCGACGTCCAGCAGGCCGGCCGGCAGCTCGTCGAGCCTCCGACCCACCGGGTGCCGGTACTGCGTCACCAGGAGGACTCGGTCGCCGTCGAGCGCCACGACGGCGACTGCGCCCGGGTGCACCACGACGTCGCGCTGCGACGTGGTCGCGCCGGGCATCGCGACGATGTCCCGGCGCAGGTCGATCACCCGGCCTTGGTAGACCGTTTCGGAGCTCAGGACCGCGTAATCGTGCATCTCGTCAGCCTGCCAGTCCGGGCGTACCGTCGGCGGCATGCCCGCTGTGACGCGCCAGATCCGCACACAAAAACAGGCGTACGGCGAGTTCGTGCAGCACGGCACTCCCCGGCTGCTCGCCCTGGAGCTGCTGCTGCTCCTGACGACACGGCTCGTCGTGGCCGACTGGTCCTGGAACGACGTCCTCGTCGTTGCCGTGCTCGTAGGGCTGCAGCCTTTCACGGAGTGGCTCATCCACGTCTTCGTGCTCCACTGCCCCGCGGACGGGCGTCTTCGGGACCGCATCGCCGGGTACAGCCACCGCCGCCACCACGAGGACCCGCGCGACCTGCGCTACCAGTTCATCCACCCAAGGGTGGTGTACGTCGGAATCGTCGTGACCGCCGTGATCATGCTGGCCTTCCGCACCCCGACCGCCGTGACCGGAGTGCTCGCCGCCGCGGTCCTGACGCTTGTGTACGAGTGGGTGCACTTCCTGATCCACACCGACTACGCCCCGAAGCGCGAGCTGTACCGCCGGCTGCACCGGGCCCACCGGCTCCACCACTACCGGAACGAGAACTACTGGCTGGGCGTCACTGCTCGCACCGGCGACCGCGTGCTGCGGACCAACCCGCGCAAGGAGGACGTGGAGATCTCGCCGACGGCCAGGACTGCGCTGGCTAGGAGAGGGGAAGCATCCGCTCGTCAGCGCGCTTGACGGCCGCTGCCACGAGACCGGCGAACAGCGGGTGCGCCCGGGTCGGGCGCGAGCGGAACTCAGGGTGTGCCTGGGTCCCCACGAAGAACGGATGCACGTCCGCCGGGAGCTCGACGATCTCGACGAGGTTGCCGTCTGGCGAGGTGCCCGAGAAGACCAGACCGGCGGCCTCGAGGGCGGGCCGGTACGCGTTGTTGACCTCGTAGCGATGTCGATGTCGCTCGGTGGCGGGGTCGTCACCGTATGTTTGCGCCGCAACCGAGCCCTTGAGCAACTTGGTGGGCCACAGGCCCAGGCGCATCGTGCCACCCATGTCCCGCTCTCCCGAGACGACGTCCTGCTGGTCGGCCATCGTGGCGATCACCGGGTCCGGGGACTCGGGCTCGAACTCGGCGCTGCTGGCCTTCACGATGCCGGCCAGGGACCGGGCCGCCTCGATCACCATGCACTGCAGGCCGAGGCACAGGCCGAGCGTCGGGATGAGGTTGGTGCGCGCATGGGTGATGGCGCCGACCTTGCCCTCGATGCCTCTGATGCCGAAGCCACCCGGGATGAGCACCCCGTCGACGCCCTGCAGCGCCTTGGCTGCGCCCTCGGGCGTTTCGCAGTCGTCCGAGGTGACCCAGCGGATGCTGACCTTCGCGTCGTTGGCGAACCCGCCGGCTCGCAGTGCCTCCGTGACCGACAGGTAGGCGTCCGGAAGGTCTACGTACTTCCCGACCAGCGCGACGGTGACCTCGCGGGCAGGGTGGTGAACCCGCTGCAACAGCCGGTCCCAATCGCGCCAGTCCACGTCCCGGAAGGGCAGGCCGAGCCTGCGCACGACGTACGCATCCAAGCCTTCCGCATGCAGGACCTTTGGGATGTCGTAGATCGAGGCCGCGTCCACGGCGGAGACGACCGCGTCGATGTCGACGTCGCACATGTTGGCGATCTTGCGCTTGATGCCGTCGTGGAGGGGCCGGTCGGACCGGCACACGATGGCGTCGGGCGTGATGCCGATGGTGCGCAGCGCCTGAACGGAGTGCTGCGTGGGCTTGGTCTTGAGCTCACCCGAGGGCCCGATGTACGGGATCAGGCTGACGTGCAGGAAGAAGCACCGGTCACGGCCCACCTCCTGACGCACCTGGCGTGCGGCCTCCAGGAACGGCAGGGACTCGATGTCGCCGACCGTGCCGCCGACCTCAGTGATGACCACGTCGACATCCGGCCCAGCGAGGCCACGGATCCGGGCCTTGATCTCGTCGGTGATGTGCGGGATCACCTGCACGGTGTCGCCGAGGTACTCACCGCGGCGCTCCTTGGCGATGACCGCGCTGTAGACCTGACCGGTCGTCACGTTGGCCTCGCCGTGGAGGTCCTCGTCGAGGAAGCGCTCGTAGTGGCCGACGTCGAGGTCGGTCTCTGCCCCGTCGTTGGTCACGAAGACCTCGCCGTGCTGGAACGGGTTCATCGTGCCTGGATCGACGTTCAGGTAGGGGTCGAGCTTCTGCATCGTGACCCGCAGTCCGCGCGCCTTCAGCAGGCGACCTAAGGACGAGGCTGTGAGTCCTTTGCCGAGAGAGGACGCAACGCCGCCCGTGACGAACAGGTGGCAGGTCTCGCTGGGCTTGTCACCTGGACTGCGTGCCACATGGGCTCCCCGTGCTCGGAGCAGGTCTGGCACCTGCTGCACGGAAGTTCACTCTAACAAGCGGATGCGTCTGCAAGGTTGCCGACGCGCAGGTCACGGCAGGGTGGGCACGGTTGCGCGAGCGCCGGCACCCGAGCCGTAGTGGCCAGATCGCCCGCCCACCTGCTCGGCGAGCGCGAGGATCACGGTCACGAGACCCTGCGGCGTGTCCACCCCGTCGACGTCGGAGGCCAGGCCGGTCTGGCCGCGCAGCGCCGCGAGGACACCCGACCCCCGCGTGGCGCTGAGGGGCGCCGCCACCACGGTTCCGACCCGCTGCGAGAAGGCCGTGGTCACCGTGGTCAGCGCCGCACCCCTGGCCGGCCCGGCCAGGAGCACGACGAGGTCCGCCGCTGACGTGGGCAGGCTTCCCTCAGTCGTGAGCAGGTTGGCGGCGGTGAGGGCCCCGACAACCCGGCTCCGGTCGGACGCGGACCCGTCGCTACCCCGGGTCGAGCTGACGAGCGTCGCTGCGAGCTCGGTCGCGACCCGGTCCAGCGGGGTCGTCGCTGGAAGCGTCAGCCCGTTGGGGAGGACCCCCGAGGCCACCTGGTCGAGGGCCGCCGACGAGCCCGGGTCGAACAGCTCGGCGCGCAACCGCACCTGGCCGGTCACGCTCGCCCCAGCGACCCTGAGCATGGCCAGGAGCTCGTTCTGCGCGGCGGAGGGAGCGTCCGGCGCGAGCAGCACCACGACCTTCCGGCCGCTCAGCGCGCCCTTCACCAGCCGGGGGGCAACCGTCCGCACGAACTCGTCGGCCGAAGCGCTGGTGGTCGGGACCGTGGTCGGTGCGGGGGGGTTCGTGGTGGCCGGCACCAAGGTGGCGCTGCCCAGCACGATCCCGGTGGCCAACGCGAGGAAGACGCCCGCCAGAGACACCACGTGGTACCTGAAGCTCACCATGGCCACTGGTCCAGGACCTGCTGCCAGCGAGTGCTCAGGAGCTGCCAGTCGAAGCCGTTGCTACCGGCGAACGCCCCGGCCACCACCAACGCGCCCAGTCCTGCGACGACGAGCACCACCGCGGCCGGCCAGGGGAAGCGCCGGTCGACCAGCACGGCCGCCGCGCGGGCACTGACCAGTCGATCACCCAGGCCGAACCTGGTCAGCAAGGAGGACGCGGCGCCGGCCCTCCCGTGGTCGAGCAGCTGGACGAGCGTCGCGGGCATGCCGACGGCGACGACGAGCGCGGCCTCGCTGTGGCCCGCGAGCAGCAGCGCCATGTCCTCGCTCCCTGCGAGGGTCGCGAAGGGCACCACCGTGACGCCCAAGTCCTGCAGTCGCGGGATCCCGTCGGAGCCCGCGCGGACGACAACCTCACCGGCGCTTCGCAACGCGGCGTCGGTCATCGCGAGCGGGTCGCCGACCAGCACCTGCGGCCGGAGCCCAGCAGCAAGGAGCACCTCGGCGCCACCCTCGACGCCGATCAGCACCGGACGGTGCTCGTGGAGGTACCCGCGGAGCTGCGCGAGCTCGTCGGCCGCGTGCCCGCCGTGGGCCACCACGACCACATGCCGGCCCTCAAGCGGCGTGGACAGCGCAGGAAGCCCGGCGCCCTCCAGCAGCAGGTCACGCTCGTCGAGCAGGAACCCGGTCGCGTTGCTGGTCAGGTCGGCGACCTGCGCAGCCAGCCCAGCCTTGGCATGTTCGTGCGCGGTGGCGACGGAGTCGTGGTCCTGCAGCACCCCGGTCGCGACCGGCCGGTCCCCCGCCCAGAGGACGTTGCCGTCGAGGCGCGCGACTTTGCCGTCGCGCAGCTGTCTGAAGACGTCAGGACCCACGTCGTCGAGCAGCGGGATGCCTGCTTCGACGAGGACCTTCGGGCCCAGGTTGGGATACCGCCCGCTGGTGCTCGGCGCGGCGTTGACGACCGCCGCTACGCCGCGGTGCACCAGGGCACGCGCACTGGCCCCGTCAAGATCGAGATGGTCCAGGACGGCGATGTCCCCTGGCTGGAGCCGACGGGTGAGCCGCTTCGTGGTGCGGTCCAGGCGCGCCACGCCGGCAGTCCCCTCGGACTGCTGCACCGCCTTGTGCCTGGTCCATCGCACCTGTTGAGTCAACAGCGTGCTCCCGCCTGATCCCGGCAGAACGGGGCGGCGTGTCGTGAGAAGTCCTCGACCGGGCGCCGTCCGGCCGCTCAGGGGGCCTTGGCCACGGCGGCTGCGGCGAGCAGCTCCTCGGCATGGCCACGGGCCAGTCCGCTGTCGAGGCCGGCGAGCATGCGTGACAGCTCGGCCACGCGGCCGGCATCGTCCAGCGCCACGATCCCGCTTCGGGTGACCCGGCCGTCATCTGCCTTCAGGACCTGCAGGTGCTGGTCGGCAAAGGCCGCGACCTGCGGCAGGTGCGTCACCACGACGACCTGGTGGTCGCGGGCCAGCCGGGCCAGCCGGCGGCCGACCTCGACGGCCGCCTTGCCGCCGACACCAGCGTCCACCTCGTCGAAGACCATGACCGGCACCGCGTCGGAGCCGGCGAACACCACCTCGACCGCCAGCATGACCCGGGAGAGCTCACCGCCCGAGGCGCCCTTGTGCAGTGGCCTCGCCGGGGCACCGGGGTGCGGCACCAGCAGGAGCTCGATGTCGTCGGTGCCGTCTGGCCCGGCAGCCAACCGCCGGTCGCCCACCTGCAGGCCGTCCTCCGCGGGGCGCTGGGAGACGACCGCCGTCACCACCGCGTGGGGCATGGCGAGCTCGACGAGCTCGGAGGTCACCGCCGTACCGAACCGGGTGGCCGCAGCCGTGCGCGCGGCCGTGAGGTCGGCCGCCAGGACGCCGAGCTCAGCCTCGAGGCGGGCATTCTCCTCGGTCAGCGCCGCGACCGAATCGCCGGTGCCGTCGAGCGCGAGCAGGCGGTCGGAGGCGCCGACCGCCCAGACGAGGACACCGTCGACGTCCTCGGCCCCATGGCGGCGTACGAGCGTGGTCAGCGCCGCCAGCCTGTCCTGCGTGGTGGCCAGGCGCCGAGGGTCGGCATCGACACCTGCCGCGTAGGAGGCCAGGTCCTGAGCGAGATCAGCCGCCAGGAGGGCGGCCTCCTTCGCCCGTCCAGCCAGTTCGGCCAACATCGGGTCGTGCACCGCGGCGGCCTCGAGGGTGCGTCGGGCGAACGTCAGCAGTTGCAGGGCGTCGCTCCCTTCCCCGGACTCATCGCCCGTCACGGCCTGCTGCGCGCTCGTCGCCGCGGTGCGGAGGTCGTCGGCGTTGGCAAGCCGTTCGATCTCGCCGGTGAGCACGACATCCTCGCCGGGCAGCGGGGCGACCGCCTCGAACTCCACGAGCCCGAGGCGGAGCAAGTCTGCCTCCCGGGTGCGCTCGTCGGCCTCCGCTCGGAGCTGCTGCAGGGTGGCCCGGACATCGCGCCAACGGGCCCAAAGACCGGCAAACCGATCCCGCAGCTCTATCACGGGGTCGCCGGCGTAACGGTCGAGCGCCGCCCGCTGACGGCTGGGTTGGAGCAACCGCTGCTGGTCGCTCTGGCCATGGACGGCGAGCAGGTGCTCACCAAGCTCGGCAAGGACCGCGACGGGGACGCTGCGACCACCGACGTGAGCGCGGGAGCGTCCGTCGGCACCGACCGATCGGGAGAGCAGCAGCGCGCCGTCATCCAGCTCGCCGCCGGCGTCGAGCGCCCGGTCCACCGCAACGTGCTCGGGAGAGAGGGCCAGCCGTCCCTCGACCACGGCCTTGGTTGCGCCGGGCCGCACCCTGCCCGCGTCGGCGCGTCCGCCGAACAGGAGGTTGAGCCCCTGAACGACCATCGTCTTGCCGGCGCCGGTCTCACCCGTCACCACCGTCAGCCCGGGCCCGAGCTCGAGCACGGCATCCTCGATGACGCCGAGCCCCTGGATCCGCATTTCCTCGAGCACGACCTCGACCCTACGGCCGGACGCCGACGGTCAGTGCTCGGCGCGCCCGCGACCCCGCCAACCGTCGACATCCAGCTCGAACTTGTCCACAAGGGTCTCGGTGAACGTCCGTGGGTGCGGCGTACGGGCCAGTGGCACCGGGATCGTCCCGCGGCGCACCTCGACGCGGCTGCCATGGGGCAGCTCGATGCTGCGCCGCCCGTCGCAGGACAGCACCGCATCTGCGCCGCTCGGTAGGACCTCCATCGCGACGACAGAGCTGGGCGCGATGACCATGGGCCGGGCGAACAGCGCGTGGGCGCTGACCGGCACGACCAGGAGTGCCTCGACGGTCGGCCAGACCACCGGACCGCCGGCGCTGAACGCGTAGGCCGTGGAGCCGGTGGGCGTCGCGGCGACCACGCCGTCACAGCCCCAGCGGGACAGCGGCCTGCCGTCGACCTCGACCACCACCTCGAGCATCCGCTCGCGGTGGCCTTTCTCGACCGACGCCTCGTTCAGCGCCCAGCCGCTGCCGAGCATCCTGCCGTCGAGGGTGGCCGTGACGTCGACGGTCAGGCGCTCCTCGACCGCGTAGTCGCGAGCGAGGACGTGCTCGACAGTGCCGTCGAGGTCGCTGGATTCTGCCTCCGCGAGGAAGCCGATCCGACCGAGATTGACGCCCAGCAGCGGGACGCCCGCGTCTCGGGACAGCTCGGCGGCCCGCAGGATGGTGCCGTCGCCGCCGAGGACGAGGACGAGCTCAGCCCCCTGGGCAGCCTCGACGCCCGTGGAGCAGACGGTGACACCGGTCAGGCCGATCTGCTCCGCCTCCTCAGCGAGCAGCCGAACCTCCACGCCGGCGTCCTGCAGGCGCAGGGCCACCGACCGGGCGGCCTCGGCAGCCTTGGAACGCCCCGTGTGGGCGAGCAGGAGAACGGCGCGGGTCACAGGGCAGAGCCTTTCACGTCGGACCTTCGAGGACTGCGCGCTGGAGGTCGTGCTCCTCGAGCGGTGGTGCACCGGACTGCAGCCACAGGAAGAACTCGACGTTCCCGCTGGGCCCCGGGAGGGGGCTCGCGACGACCCCCCGGACGCCCAGCCCGAGGGACCATGCTTGCCCAGCGACCCGCCGGACAGCATCGGCCCGTGCCGTCGGGTCGCGTACGACGCCGCCGGACGGAAGGTTCTCCCGCCCCACCTCGAACTGCGGCTTCACCATCGGCAGGAGGTCCGCGCCCGGCTTCGCGCAGCGCACCAGCGCCGGCAGCACCAGGCCGAGTGGGATGAACGACAGGTCGGCCACGACCAGGTCGACGGGCTCGCCGACCTGCTCGGGCACGAGCGCACGCGCGTTCACGCGCTCGACGACGGTGACCCGCTCGTCGGTGCGCAACGACCAGGCGATCAGGCCATAGCCGACGTCGACAGCGACGACGTGCGCTGCGCCACGCCGAAGCAGCACGTCGGTGAAGCCACCGGTGGACGCACCCGCGTCAAGAGCCCGCTTGCCGGCGGGGTCGTAACCGAAGGCATCAAGCGCACCCGCCAGCTTGTGCGCCCCGCGTGAGACCCACTGCTCTCCCTCGTCGGCCTCGACGAGGACGGCTGTGGCCGCCTCGACACCGGTCGCCGCCTTCGTCGCGACCTGCCCGCCGACCTTGACCCGACCATCCGCGATGAGGGCCGCCGCCTGCTCCCGGCTACGGGCCAGACCGCGCCGGACCAACTCGGCGTCGAGACGGGCTCGCCGGGCCAGCTCAGGCCTCGTCGAGCGTGGCGAGCGCGTCCTGCAAGGAGCGGTGCACCGCGTCGAAGACCTCCACGTGCTCGCCGACAGGCCGGTCGTCCAGGCCGTCGAGGCGGGCGAGTGCGGCATCGACCGCGGAACTGGGCGTCGGCTGCGACACCGCTCAGACACCCGCCTTCTTGGCGGGGACCTTCTTCGCAGCGACCTTCGCCGGGGCCCTCTTGGCGGAGGCCTTCTTGGCTGGGGCCTTCCTCGCCGTAGCACTCTTGGCCGGGGCCGTGGCGACAGCAGCCCTCTGGCTGGACGCGACCGCGGGCTTGGTGGCCTCCCGAAGCTGGGCCTCGAGCGCACGCACACGGGCTGTGAGCTCGGTGACCTCGTCCGCGCTGGCGAGACCGACGCGACCGAGCGTCCTGTCGACCTCGAACTTCACGAGCGCGGCGAGCGCCTCTCGGTTGCCCTTACTCTGCGCGATGAGGTCGTCAGCCAGACTGGTGACCTGCCCGGCGGTGGCCTCTCCCTGCGCGACGAGGGCCTTCGCGGCCGCGGTCGCCCGCTGCCGGGTGACCTCGCTGAGCCCGCTCGCCAACGCCAGGTAGCCCTTGAGCGCGTCCTTCACGTGGTCCTCCTCGAGCGGCCTCGTTGCCGTGGCAGGGACGCTACCGCGTGTCAGGTAGCGTCACGCTCAGACCACAGCAAGCAACGGGAGGGCACGCCTTGGCCTCGGAGGCCGAATGCGCACAGGCGTTCCGTACGCTGACAGATCTGCTGGCCGACGTCGACCCCGAGACACGCGGCAAGTACGCACTCGATCGCACGGTCTCCTGCCGAGTCACCGACCTCGGCGTCACCTGGTCGGCCCGCGTCAGCGAGGACGGGCTGGAGGACCTCACCACGGACGACGGCAGCAAGGCGCAGGTGCGTGTGACAGTCACCAGCCACGACCTCATGGCCCTCGTGGAAGGCCGGTTGGCGCTGGCGACCGCCTTCGCCACCGGCAAGCTCAGGGTCCAGGCCAGCCCCTTCGACCTACTGCGCCTCAGCTCCTTTCTCTAACGGCTCCACGCCAGCGCGCAGGCGGCGCGCAGGGCGTCGTCCTCGGCGCCGCTCGTCCGCACCTGCCCCCCGTCGTACCACGCCTTGGCGTCGCCGCAGGTGGCCACGTCGCCTTCGACGACGGGTGCCTCGTGCGGCACGAGCAGACCGCGCAGGTCGGACGAGACGTACGTCGGCCGCATCCCCTCCGGAGCAGCGAGCAGCTGCTCGCGGTCGGTGACGCCCGTCAGGACCAGCAGGCTGTCGCAGCCGGCCCGCACCGCCCCGAGCACATCGGTGTCGAGGCGGTCCCCCACCACCAGCGGGCGGGTCGCTCCGACCCGCTCGACACTGGCGCGGTGCAGCTCGGGCTCGGGCTTGCCCACCACTACCGGGTGCTGCCCCGTCGCGGTCACCAGCGCCTGGACGAGAGCGCCGTTGCCTGGCAGCGGCCCTCGACTGCTCGGGTACGTCGAGTCGGTGTTGCCGGCCACCCAAAGGGCGCCGGCCCGGATCGCGACACTGGCCTCGGCCAGGTCGGTCCACGCCGTGGTGGGCGACAGGCCCTGGACCAGGGCTGCTGCTCCCTCGGCCTTACGCACCGCCAGGAATCCGCCGTCAGACACCTCGGCGGCCAGTCCGTCGGTGCCCAGAACCAGCACCCGGCTGCCCGGAGCGAGCCGGGCTGCGAGGTAACCCACAGCTGCCTGCGCGCTCGTGACCACGTCCTCGGGTTCGGCGGCGATGCCGAGCTCGGACAGGTGCGCAGCGACCACGTCCGGCCGGCGTGAGGCGTTGTTGGTCACGAACGCGGTCCGCATCCCCCGCCGACGCGCCTGGGTGATCGCGTCGACGGCGTGCGGGACCGGGTCGGCGCCGACGTACAGCACGCCGTCGAGGTCGAGCAGGGCTGCGTCGTACGCCTCGCAGAGCGGCGCTGTGCTTTCGCCGAGCACGGTCAGCGGCGTGAGGCGGTGAGAGCGGCGCGAGCCCCGCGCAAAGCGGTGCTGTAGTAGGCGATGTCCGGGCGCATGGCCGCGGCGAGGGCCAGGTGCTCCACCGCCGCGGTCAGGTCACCGAGCTTGGTCGCCGCCAACCCGAGTCCGAACTGTGCGTAGTCGTCGGCCGGGTTGATCGAGATGATCCACTCGAAGTTGGCGCGGGCCTCGGGGTACATGCCCAGGTCGAACTGCGCGCGGGCGAGCGCCTCACGTGCCATCCGGGACTCCGGTTCCGCGGTGACGGTGTGTCCGAGGACCTGCACGGCCGCGGCGGCGTCGCCGCTCTCGAGCAACTCCAGTCCGCGGCTGTACCAGTCGTAGGCGTCACCCTGAGGGACAAGGTCGGCGGGCGGCGGGGGCAGGTCGGAGAACGGCCGGGGCTTCTCCTCGTCCGGGGCGCGCGGGTCGTACCGGGGGTCGTACCTGTCGGACACGCCGACTCCCTCCTCGTCGCCTCGGCCCCGCGGTGTCGCTGGGCCCTCAAGTCCTCCATCACGCCGTGCCGGTCCGGTGCCGCCTGCCGCCCTTCGCGGAGAACCTCTCCATGGAGAACAAGGTGGTCCCGCCTAGCATGCCGCCATGTCCGCAAGCCCGCACGAGCCCGCTCCTTCGTCCTCCTTCGCACCACCGCCCTTCCCGGACGGCCTGGTGCTGGCGCCGTTCCGGGGACTGCGGTACGACCCAGCCGTCGACCTGGCTTCGGTCACCTCCCCGCCGTACGACGTCATCGACGCCGCCGGCGTGGCGGCGCTCGAGCAGGCGAGCGACGTCAACGTCGTACGTCTCATCCTCCCACGCGACGAGGCGTCTGAGGGGGACCGGTACCTGCGCGCCGCAAGCACGCTCGCGCGCTGGCGCTCCGCAGGCGTGCTTCGACCCGACCCGGAGCCTGCCCTCTACGTCTACGAGCAATCCTCACAGGGCCACGCGCAGCGGGGCCTACTCGGTGCCCTCGCGCTCAGCCCGCCGGAGGACGGCATCGTCCTACCTCACGAGAACACCATGTCCGGCACCGTGTCGGACCGGCTCGCGCTCTACACCGCCGTCGGCGCCGACCTCGAGCCGATCTTCCTCCTGTACGGCGGGGGCGGTGCCGCGAGCGAGGCCGTCGCCGGCGTCTCCTCCCGGGTCCCGCTCCTCGATGTGACCCTGGCCGACGGGCTGCGGCACCGGCTTTGGGCGCTCACCAACCCGGCGCAGCTCTCGGCGATCGCCGAGGACCTGCACGGCCGCACCGCGGTCATTGCCGACGGCCACCACCGGTACGCCACCTACCTGCAGCGGCAGGCCGCGGCCCACGCCGCCGGCCAGGGACCGGGGCCCTGGGACACCGGCCTCACCTTCCTCGTGGACAGCACCGCCTTCGGGCCGGAGGTGCACCCGATCCACCGGGTGATCCCCGACATCGAGGCCTTCGAGCTCGCCCGCCGCGCCGAGGGGGCGATGCGGATCCACGACCTGGACGGCGACGACCTCGACGCGGGGCTCCACGCGTTGGGCGCCGCTGGGTCGACCGGTCCAGCGTTCCTACTGGTGAGCGGGGACGGTGGCACCCTGCGCTTGCTGACCGACCCGCACGCCGACCGCCTGGCACGGGCGCTGCCGTCGGACCGCTCGGCGGCTTGGCGCCGACTCGACGTCAGCGTGCTGCACCACTACCTGGTAGCCGACGTCTGGGGCCTCGTCGATGATGTCGACACCGTCCGGTATGAGCACGATGTGGATGCCGCTCTCGCCACCGCATCGGCGTCTGGGGGGACGGCAGTGCTCCTCAACCCGACCCCCGTCGACGCGGTCACGGCGGTCGCCTCGGGCGGGGAGCGGATGCCACGCAAGTCGACCCTGTTCACGCCCAAGCCGCGCACCGGCCTCGTCATACGCGACCACCGCGACGCCTGACCGGCTCCTTGCGTCTGCTCGCAGCACCGGTCGATGCCTGCAGAAGCGCGGACGTCACGCGGCCTTGGCGAGTCTCTTGGCCTTGGTCACCTCGACCTCATAGCGCGAGCTGGCGCCTGTCGGTGCGCGCCAGAACCGGCGACGCAACGCCCCCTCGACGGCGAGGACATCGCCGGCCGCCCAGCCCGCAGCAGAGCGTTGCACCCCGCTTGTCCACGCCACGCACTCAAGCGTGTCGATCGTCGTCGGCCGGACGCCCTCAGGGAGCGGCCGCTTAGAAGGCGGCCTGCCCACGACGAGGCGCCAGGTCGTGAGAACGTCCCCGCTCGGCAGCTCGCGGTCCTCCGCGGGCGCCGCCAGCCGACCGACCAGGGCCACCTCGTTCCGCGTTGCGATCTCCACGTCCTCCTCCTCCCGGCCCCGAGTCAGGCACGAGAGGGACCCTGTCGCTCACGTCGGCACCTACGCACGGCATGCCCGGCTTCTGTGGACGGCCCGGGGCCCTGTGGACGCCGTCAGTCGAAGAGCGTCAGGTCGTCGTCCGGCTCGGCCGCCGGTGGTGCCACGAAGCCGAGACCCGTGGTGCCACTCCTGTCCACCCCGTGGTCGGGTGCCGGCGGGGGTTCCGCCGCCGGCTCCACCCGCGATCCCGAGGCGGCCGTTACAAATGTCGACATGTCTATGATCAAGGGTTGGGGTGGGTCTTCGAGCAACTCCTGATCGTCCTCCCCGTCCTCCTGGAGATCGTCGAAGACCACGCCGTCCAGCGTCAGCAAGCGGTCCTCGGCGTCGGTCTCACCGGCCTCGTCGACATCGGCCGCGCGCGCGAACCACTGCCGCGCCTCGTCCTCGCGGCCGGCGTCGAGAAGCGCGTCCGCGTAGGCGTAGCGCAGCCGCGCCGTCCAGGGCCGCGTCGGGCCTTCCAACGCTGCGACCTGCAGCGAGACGACGGCCGCGTCGGCCTGGCCCATGTCACGGCGGGCGCCCGAGGCCACGATGAGCAGCTCCACCCGGGTCGCCGGGCCCAGCCCCTTCACCTGCGGGTCCTCGGTGACGAGCAGCGCCCGGTCAGGGTGCCCGAGAGCACGCTCGCAGTCGGCCATGACGGCCAGGTGGTCGGGCTCGCCGGTCAGCCGCCGCGCCGTACGGAGCTCGCTCAGCGCCTCCGCCCACTCCCCCGCCATGTACGCCACCAGCCCGTTGGCTTCGCGCACCGTACCGACCCGCCCCGCCAGGGCACGTGCCGCCCGAGCGTGCGCAAGAGCTTGCTCAGGCGCCTCGTCCATCAGCCGACCGGCCATCACCAGATGCCGGGCGACCACGTCAGCGGTGTCCTTGGACAGCGACATCAGCTGCTTGCGGGTGTCCGAGTCGAGGTCCCGCGGGTCGACGTCATCCGGCAGCGGAACGCGAGCCATCTGCCGACGGGCCTCACGCCGCGGGTCATACGTCCACTCCCGCTCCGCACCGTCCCCCGTCCGAACCCGATCTCCTCGACTGGACGCTGCCTTGCCACCGGTGCTCGGCCGCGCACCCGGCGCCGTCCGACCCGCACCCCCGCGCGGTCCACCTCCCGTCCCACCGCCGTACGACGGTCGGTTCGGGCCGGCGTTGCCCGCACCCTCTCGCCGGTCGCCCGACGAGCCACGATTGTCCGACCGACCGCCGGCAGGACGACCCCCGCTCCGGTCCCCGGAAGCAGAACGTCCACCCTCGCGGGGCTCTGATGCTCCGGGCCGGCGGGAACGACCGCTCCCTGGGCCTCCGGAACCACCCAGTGTGCCTGAGCCCCCCGTCGCAGCAGGCCGTCCCGGACGCCCATTGCCGGGCCGGCCTGCGCCCGCAGCACGCCCCTCGCCACTGCCAGCGCGCGCGGCCGGCGGCCGGCCGGCGCCCTGCCGCCCGCCGCCAGCTGGCCTCTCGCTCGGCCTTCCCTCGCCAGCTGGCCCGTGGGCGCTCCGCCCACCGCCGCTGCGTCCGGCAGAGCCACTCCCCGACCCCGTATTCGGCCGCCGCCCCGAACCGCCCGGCCGGGCGGCACCACGCTCCTGCGGCCGTTTACGGGGCTCGTCCTCGGGACGTGTCATGGGTTTCTCCCTGAAGAACTGATGACCTGGAAAAGCACTTCAGGGGACAACCTGATGGTTGTCCCCTGAAGTGAAAGATTGTCCGGCGGCGTCCTACTCTCCCACACAGTCTCCCGTGCAGTACCATCGGCGCTGAGAGGCTTAGCTTCCGGGTTCGGAATGTTACCGGGCGTTTCCCTCTCGCTATGGCCGCCGAAACTCTATGGAGATATATCGGTGCTTCGGCCCCTTGTGGCCAAGGGGCCGAACTCGATTCCCGACCGTATCTCGGGAACCGCACAGTGGACGCGTTGTCGTCTGGCGAACCAGACAGTAAGCAGTTTGTGGTCAAGCCCTCGGCCTATTAGTACAGGTCAGCTGCACGTGTTGCCACGCTTCCACTTCCTGCCTATCAACCCGATGGTCTAGTCGGGGGCCTTACCCGGTTAACCCGGTGGGAGATCTCATCTTGAAGCGAGCGTCCCGCTTAGATGCTTTCAGCGGTTATCCCTGCCGAACGTAGCTAAACAGCAGTGCTCTTGGCAGAACAACTGTCACACCAGAGGTTCGTCCGTCCCGGTCCTCTCGTACTAGGGACAGCTCTTCTCAAATCTCCTGCGCGCGCGGCGGATAGGGACCGAACTGTCTCACGACGTTCTAAACCCAGCTCGCGTGCCACTTTAATGGGCGAACAGCCCAACCCTTGGGACCTACTCCAGCCCCAGGATGTGACGAGCCGACATCGAGGTGCCAAACCTTGCCGTCGATATGGACTCTTGGGCAAGATCAGCCTGTTATCCCCGGGGTACCTTTTAGCCGTTAAGCGACGGCGCTTCCACAAGCTGCCGCCGGATCACTAGTCCCAGCTTTCGCTCCTGCTCGACATGTCTGTCTCACAGTCAAGCACCCTTGTGCACTTGCACTCGGCACCTGGTTACCGACCAGGCTGAGGGTACCTTTGGGCGCCTCCGTTACCTTTT
>JAOPVP010000034.1 GCA_025966135.1 Frankiales bacterium | reverse complement strand
CCCTCAGGGGTCTCTTTGGCGTGCTGCATCGGCTTGTCGTCGTTGAGCTGGTAGAAGGACAGCTCCGGATGCACCTCGAAGACCTGCCGCTGCCGGTAGGGCTGCATCTCCTCGGCCACCTCGGCATACCTGCGCAGCATCTGGGCGCTGATGGGTGACAGCCCCTTGCGGGCCTTTTGGTCGAGGTCTCCGGTCGTCAGCAGCCGGCGCGAGGGCGGCGAGGTGATGGCACCACTGCGCGGCCACCCCAGCAGCTCGCGGGCCATCCGGTCGCACGTGCGCCCGCCCGGGGTGTCCTCGTCCGGGAAGGACAGGTGGCAGTGGATGGCGATGACGTCGAAGGACGGCCGGTAGTCGAGGATCTCAGCGAAGGTCGGGAAGACCTCGGGCTCGGTGGGGAACGCCGTGATGCCCTGCAGTCGGGCACCCACCACGAGCCAGCCCCCAGGACACGGCTCGACACCGGCGATCAGCCGGTACGGCAGGTCAGGCCCACCGCCACGTCTTGCTCCTGGCACGTAGCCAGGCTATCGACCGCGGCGCTTCTTCGTGGTCGCGACAGGCTCGTCGACACCAACTGGCGCCGGCGCCTCGACCTCCTTGGGGAACAGGCTGACCAGGCGCGCCTGGTCGAGGTCGACGGCTCCCTCGGCTACCAGCCGCGTCAGGTCCTTCTCGAGCGTCTGCATGCCGTCGGTCGTGTGCGTGGACACGATGTTGCGCAACTGGTTGGTCTTGCCCTCCTTGACGAGGTTGCGCACGGCCGAGTTGGCCACGAGCACCTCGTAGGCGGCCACCAGTCCCCCACCGAGCCGCGGGAGCAGCCGCTGGTAGACGATGCCGGTCAGGGCGTTGGCCAGCTGCACGCGGATCTGCGCCTGCCGGTCGGACTGGAAGACGTCGACGATGCGGTCCAGCGCCTGAGCGGTGTCGTTGGTGTGCAGGGTGGCGAAGACCAGGTGACCGGTCTCGGCGAGCGTCAGCGCGAACTGGATGGACTCCAGGTCGCGCATCTCACCCACGAGAAGGACATCGGGGTCCTCACGCAGCGCAGCCCTCAGGGCCTGGGGGAACGACTCGGTGTCCGTACCGACCTCGCGCTGGTTCACGACGGCGCGCCGGTTCTGATAGACGTACTCGATCGGGTCCTCGATCGTGATGACGTGGCAGGCACGCTCGGCGTTGATGCGGTCGATCATCGACGCGAGGCTGGTCGACTTCCCCGCACCGGTCGGTCCCGTCACCAGGATCAGGCCCTGGCGGAGCTCGGCGAATCGCTGCATGACGGCCGGAATGCCGAGGTCCTCGAACGTCGGGATCTCGTTCGGGATCAGGCGCAGCGACATGCCGACGTCGCCCTTGGCGAGGAAGGCGTTACCTCGCAGGCGGGCAACGTCACGCCAGGTGAAGGAGAAGTCGACCTCACGGCCGGCATGGAAGATCTCCAGCTGCTCAGGGGTCAGGAGCTCGCGCAGCAGGGCGTCGGTGTCTGCGGGGCTGGCTTGGTCGAAACCCTCGGCCGGCTGCAGCTCGCCGTCGACGCGCACCATCGGGAAGGCCCCCGACGTCAGCAGCAGGTCGGTGCCCTTGCTCTCCCAGAGCCGCTCGAGGAGCAGGTCCGCAGTCATGCCATGTGTGGTCGCCATGTTCGCAGAGTGCCCGAAGTTCACCCAAAGAGCATCATCCAAACGGCCACAACTACAGCCCGGCCCACCTCTGGACCGAAGGAGCAATGTGGAACCCGTAGCCCCCGCGCCGATGCTGTTTGCACAGCACCTGGTCGTCGACTTCGGTGAGGTGCGGGCGGTCGCCGGTTTCGACCTCTCCGTCGCAGCCGGCGCCTCAGTGGCCCTGGTCGGTCGCAACGGCGCCGGCAAGTCCACGACCATGCGCGTCCTCAGCGGGGTCCTACCCCCCACCTCGGGCACTGTCACCGTCGCGGGAATCCAGGCGTCTACGGATCCCAGCGGTGTACGGGCCGTGGTGGGCTACTGCCCCGACGTCGGCGGTCTCATCCCCCGCGCCACCCCCTGGGAGCACCTGCAGCTCGCCGCCCGGCTGCGCGGGATGCGGGACTGGGAGGAGCGGGCCCGGGACCTGCTCGAGCGCTTCGACCTGGCGACCGCGGCCGACCGCGTCACCGCAGGTTTCTCACACGGCATGGGCCGTCGCCTGTCCGTGGTTCTGGCGGCCTTCCACTCCCCCCGGCTGCTGCTGCTCGACGAGCCCTTCGACGGCGTCGACCCGCTGGGCGTGGACGCCACCCTGGACGTCATCCGCGAGGCTCGCGCCACCGGCACGGCGGTGCTGGTCTCCACCCACCTGCTTCACCTGGCCGTGGAGGCGTGCGAGGAGGCGGTGGTCCTTCGTGGTGGCCGGGTCGTGGCCGCCGCTCCCGCCGCCGAGCTGGCCGGGGAGGCCGGTCGGGACCGCTACCGCGCCCTCATCTCGTGAAGACGTCCTCCTGGGTGCAACTGCGCGCCCTGTTCGGCCTGCGCTGGAGGATGATTCGCAGCGACGGGGTGCGAGTCGCCATGATCCTCGTGGTCATCTTCCTGATCTGGCTCATGGTCCTGGTGGCCCACGGCGCGGCCGCTCTTGATGAGGTCCAGCTCGCGACCGCTGTCGAGGTCGCCCCGCAGGCCTTCCTCGGCTTCGGTGTCCTAGCCGTCATCGCCCCGCTGACAGCCGGTGGCGGCAACGAGATCGTGCCGCCCGACCAGCTGGTGGCCTACCCCATCCGGCCGCGCACACAGTTCCTCGGCGGCCTCGTCCTCACGCCCCTCAACCTGGTGTGGATCCTGCAGATCCTCGCGCTCATCGCAGAGACTGCCTTCGTGACCCGTGGTGGAGACGCGTCCCTCGGAGCCATCACAACGGTCGCCTACGTCACCGCGCTCACCGCTCTGGGCCAGGCCCTGGCCTGGACGGTCGTCGGTCTGCGGCAGTCGAGCCGGGGACGGGTCGTCGTGGCCCTCATTGGGTCAAGCGGGCTGGTCGCGGCTGTCCTAGCGGTCAAGACGGGCATCGGCTCCGCTCTCGTCGACGCCAGCCCGACGCGGACCGTCGTCCACGGCATCACCGCAGGAGCACACGAGGACTGGCTCCGTTGGGCGCTCACCACCGCCGGGCTCGTCGCACTCACCGTGCTCGGGCTCGCGCTGGGTGAGCGCACCTGTGGTTGGGCCCTGCGACGCCCGAGCGATGTGGGAACACTGCGTGCCGCCCACGCCGTACGGCGCCGGCCGCACCACGCCTCGGCCCTGCGCGCGCTCGTCGCGATGGACCGAGCAAGCATCTGGAGGGCCCCGGCACTGCGACGCGGCGCCCTCGTCCTGGCCGTCCTGCCGGGCCTGGCGGCTGCCGGTGCCCAGGTGCCGTGGCAGTCCCTGGTCGTGCTGCCCGGCCTGGTCGCCGCCGGGGCCGGCCTGCTGTTCGGGATCAACGCGTTCTGCCTGGACGGCTCCGGGGCCGTCTTCCTAGCTTCCCTGCCACACGACCCGAGGCTGATCGCGCGCGCCAAGACCGTCGTGCTCACCGAGACGGTGTTGGCGTCGGTCGTCATCGCCGCGCTCGCCGGTTCGCTGCGGTCCCGGGGCACCCCGACCGCCGCTGACGTCACCGGCATCGTCGCGAGTGGTCTCGCCTGCACGCTGCTGGTCGTCTCGCGCTGTATGGCGTCCTCGGTACGGCGTCCCCACAAGGCCGAGCTCAAGGGACCTCGGGATGCCGTGGCCCCTCCTGGCGCTCTCGCGCTGGCCTCCGCGCGCCTGGCGATCAGCACCGGGTTGCTCGGCGTGGCGCTGGGGGCGGCTACTGCTTCGGGACGTTGGTGGGCACCGGTCGCCCTGGCCACGCCGGTCCTGCTGTTGTGCTGGCTGTCCTTGCACCGGTCGCTCTCGATGTGGGCCGATCCGGTGGTGCGCGCCCGTATCGTCCACACCGTCTCTGCCGGCTAGCGCCAGTTCGCGGTGCACACGGCGGCATTATGGTGTCCTGTCGTCCATGTCCAACCGCCGACCAGGCACAGTTGCCCGCGCTCGGGCGCTGCTGCGACATGCTGACGCCCTTGAGTACGTCCTCGTGCTGGCGGCGACAACGACGTGGCTTCTCTACCTGACACCGGCATCCGGCGGGTTCCACGACCCCAGCACCGCAGTGACCGCGCTGGCCTTTCTCCCCGCGCTGGTGGCGGTTCGTCCGTGGCGAACGGTCGGCGCGCTACCACTCGCGCTTGTAGGCCTCACCGGCATAGGCGCTCTCTCGGCGCTGACCCTCACGCCAACCGGCTGGCAACAAGCGGACTCGCCCGCTGCTCAGCTCCTCGGGCTCGTCGCGCTGGTTGTCACCGCTGGCTTTGCGCGCACTGCGGCCCGCAGGCGGGCGGTCGTCCTTGTTCTCGTCAGCGCCGTAGCGTTCCAGTTCCTGCCAGCATGGAAGGCCTGGTACGGGTCGGGGACTCCCGATCAACTCATGGTCGGCACCTTCTACTGGCACAACCAGTTCGGCATCTGGATGACGGCCCTGGGCCTGCTGGCGACTGCGTGGGCGATCGGGGCACAAGGATGGACTCGCTGGGCCGCCAGCGTGCTGGCTCCCGTCGCTGTCACTTCGGTTGTCCTGTCGACATCTCGCACCGATCTTGGCCTGCTGCTGGTCGGACTCGTCTGCCTGCTGCCCCTCGCGGTCAGAAGCGCACGGCAACTGCCCTCTGCTTTGCGCTGGTCCGCCGTGCCTGCGGGGAGTGCAGTGCTGCTGCTCGTCCTCACCAGCTCGCTCTTCTTCGATCGTCCATGGTCAGGGCCCGCGGTGCTGCTGCAGAACGCTTCCACCAGCTCGGCCGCTGGCGATCGCGGTGAGGCGTCGATCGCCACCCACGGAGGCGATCGGGCCCGCTGGACCTCAGCGGCTCTCACCTCCTGGAGCGAGAACCCGCTGGTCGGCGACGGCTTCGGATCGTTCCGCTTCACGGTTGGCGAGAACGTGCCCCCTGGAGCCAACACCTCGGCGTTCGTCCATGACGGCTACGCAGAAGCTCTGGCATCAGGCGGCCTCGCCTTCGGCCTCCCGCTCTTGCTCCTGTGCCTGCTGGTGGCGGTGACCACCCTCCGCCGCTACGCCCAGAGCCTGCGTCGCGTCTGCCCCGAGAGACCCATCCTGGCCGGAGCCTCCGTGGCGTCCGGGGTGCTCCTCGTGCACGCCGGACTCGACTTCGACTGGCACTACCCGAGCCTGGTCGTGCTGCTCGGGGTCGTCGCCGGGCTGCTACTTGGAGGCAGGGCCGCCTCGCCTTCGTCGAGACCACGTGTCGTGATGGTGGCGATGGGTTCCGTCCTCATGACCCTGCTCATCGTGACCACCTCGCTGGTGGAACATCACGGGCGCCAGCTGACCACCGACGGACGCAGCTACACCGCCGCGCAGCTCCTTGCCGACCGATGGCCGGGCACCGACGATCCGCGGATCGACGGCGTCGCCTTGCGTGCCTGCCTGGACACACAGGGGAGGTTGATCGCACCTGCAGGTGTCGCCCTGCGCGCGGTTGCCGCCAGCGAACACGCAGCAAGCCTGGACCCGGAGCTGAAAGCCCTGAGGGAGCTCGTGAAGGCGACCTTGGCCCGCTCGCGCCCCGCCTCTTGACCCGGCTGGTCAGGGATCTGCCAGCAGGCCCCGCAGCCGTTGCGCCAGCACGTCCCACCGCCATTCCCGTTCCACCCAGTCGCGGCCGGCGGCTCCCATCCGTCGGGCGGCCTCGGGATCCTCCAGCAACGACGCCACCGCCTGGGCCACCGAGGGCACGGAGGTCCCGTCGACGGTGTGACCGGTGACGCCGTCCAGCACCGCGTCGGGCGAGCCGCCGGACCGACCTGCCACCACCGGCAGCCCGGTCGCAGAGGCCTCGAGGAAGACGATCCCGAGCCCTTCCACCTCCAGACCACCGCGGCGCGAGCGGCACGGCATCGCGAACACGTCCCCCGCGTCGTAGTGCGCCGGCAGCTCCTCCCACGGCACCGACCCCGTGAGGACGACGTCGTCGGCGACGCCCGTCGAAGCCGCCAGCTGCCGCAGCCGCGGGGCGTCCGGACCGCCCCCGACGATCAGCAGCGCCGTGCCCGGAACCCGCTGCTGCACAAGGGGAAGCGCCTTGATGAGCATGTCCTGGCCCTTGCGCTGCACGAGCCGTGAGACGCAGACGACCACGGGTCTGCCGGTCAGGCCAAGCCTGCGTCGTACGACGTCCCCGCCGGCTCCGGGGAAGAACGCGGAGGTGTCCACCCCGCTGGGCAGCTGCTCGAGCCGGACCCCGCGGAGGGGCGGCGCGAGGCGGGACCGCGTGTAGTCGCCGAGGTAGGTGACGACGTCGACCTGCCGGCCGATCCGGGACAGCACCTGGCGGGCGCCGGGCAGCAACGCCCAACCCACCTCGTGCCCGTGCGTCGATGCCACCGCACGGGACAGGTCCAGCCGGCGGGCGAGCAACCCCAGCGGCGCCGCGGCCCCGAACCACACCCGGTCGCAGCCCTCCGCCAGCGCGACCTCACGGGCCTCGCGCAGCGCCCCACGGGTCGGCAGCAGCACCGAGGTCCGAGCCCGCACCACCGGGAACGGCTGCGCGGCGTCGAACGCCGCGGCGCCCTTCCAGGACGAGGCGTAGACGACGACCTCACCTTCAGGCTGCCGGACCGCCAGCGAGTGCACGAAGGCCTGGATGCCACCGGGGCGCGGCGGGAAGTCGTTCGTGACGATCAGCGTCTTCACTGGTGCAGTCGCTCCCACTCACGGGCGAGGGCGATCCGCTCGGGCTCGCTGGGATGGGTGAAGAAAAGCGCGTAGACGATCGGGTTCGGCTGCAGGTCGGACAGGTTCGTGGTCGCGAGCCGCTTCTCGCTCGCGACGAAGGTGGCGACGTCGCCTGTCAGATCGAGGGAGTGGACGTCGGCGCGGGCCTCGATGTGGCGTGACACCAGGTTGGTCAGCGGTGTGACGAGCAGCGGGGTGATCGCGCCGAGGAACAGCACCAGCGGCACTACCCGCGGGTCGGCAGCGCCGGTCACCCCGGCGCGCCGGAGCAACGGTGACCACGACAGCAGCAGGTACAGCCCGCAGATCCCGGCCGCCCCCCCGAAGGCCCCCATGATCGTGCCGTGCAGCACGTCCTGCTGCTTCGCATGCCCGAGCTCATGGGCGACGATCAGCTCCACCTCGCCCGGCGAGGCCCGTCGCAGCAGGGTGTCGTAGACGACGATCCGCCGGGTCGAGCCGAAGCCGCTGACGTAGGCGTTCAGGGCGGTCGTGCGGCGCGAGGCATCGGCGACGAGGACGTCCTTGACGGGGACGTGATCGCGCGTGGCCAGCCCGAGCAGGTCGGTGCGCAGCTGCCCCGCCGGCAGGGAGGTGAAGCGGTTGAACGCCGGTTCCACCACCAGCGGGTAGGCGAACGACCCCGCGACGATGAGCAGCGACGTCGCCAACGCGCCCCACGCCCACCAGGTCGTCGGGAACCGCCGCACCAAGGCCAGCACGACCACGACCACGAACGCGGTGGTGGCCAGCTTGATGCCGAGGCCGCGCACCAGGTCGTTGGTCCAGCCAGTCCAGTCCTGGGTCGACAGGCCGTAGCGGCGCAGCACCCGCTCGGCCTGCACGTCGAACGGCAGGGTCAGGAGCTGCCCCAGCGCCAGCACCAGCGCGGTGCCCACGACCGCCTTCACGGTCCAGTGCCCGGGGATGCCGCCCACCACTCGCGCCCCCAACCCGGTCAGCCCGAGGACCGCCGCTACCACGATCCCCACCACCAACGACAGGTACGCCGGTGGGCGGACCGCCGCGTGGAAGGCCCGCTCCCGGGCGATCTGCGCGGGCGTGAAGTCGCGCAGGACGTCGACGTGCGGGTGCGCCCCCGGCAGGACCGGGAACGGCACGGTGAGCAGCACCGTGACCACGACAGCAATCAGGCAGCCCAGCAGGGCGAGGGCAGGCAGCTTCACGCCAGCTGGCGCTTCAGGTAGCTGCGCCACGTGCCCGTGAAGGCCGGGACCGTGGTGTGCAGGTCCTTCGTCATCGCGCGGGCCAGCGCCCCGCTCCTGGGGTCGGCGCCGATGTCCCGGTACAGCCTGAGCATCGCCGACTGCCCGTAGGTGTGGGCCAGCAGGACCACGGCCAGCCAGCTCTGCTCGTACGTCTGGGCCAGGTCCTTGCGGGCGCCGTCGAAGTCGCTGTCCAGCGGCAGCGCGCGCGGCAGCCGCCCGGCCCGCACGTCGGCCCGGAGCTCCTCCGCCGACACCGAGAGCGGCATCTGGATGCCCTGGTAGCCGACGTAGTCGGCCAACCCCTCGACGAGCCAGGTCGGTACCTGCGGCCCGGTAGCGGCTCGGCTCGCGACGTGCGTGATCTCGTGGGCCAGGACGACACTGCGGCCGACCGCCCCGAGCTCGAGAAAGGCCGACGGGTTGATGATCACCCGGTCCCCCACCGGGTGGTAGCCGGTCGCCGGCTCGACCAGCTCGGCGGTCGCGACAGCAGCGATCTGGCTGAGGTCGCCGGCATCGGGCACCATCCGGCTGAGCTCGGCCCTGCTGTCCGGGACCATCATCACGACCCGCTGCGCCCAGGCCGTCCCCCACACCGCGGTCACCCGCGGCACGGCCGCGTCGCAGTCGCCGACCAGCGACCGGCTGATGAGCGCCTTGTCCGGGTGGCTCAGCACGAGGCAGGAACCGCCACGGGCGGCGACGACCCGGCCGCCGTCCCAGAGATCGCGTGCCGTGGCATGTCCGCTCGCGGCGAAGTCGTCGTCCGCGGCGAGGTACCAGCGGGTCCCGCGCTGCACGAACGTCAGCCCCTGCTGCTGCTCCGTCTGGCTCCGGTCGAAGCCGGCGAGGGCGTACCGCAACGTCACGTTCGGCGCCCACCAGGTGCCGCGCCGGGCATCGAGGGCGGCGGTGTGGGCGCGCTCGCGGGTGGGGTCGAGCACGTACGTCCAGGTCGCCAGTGGGACGTCATGCAGCGCGTCGATCAGAGCGCCCTGGCGCCGCCGGAAGGTCGCGGCGGTCGGGTCGACGGTGGCGAGGAACGCCGCCTTGTCCTTGCGCAGGACCGCGGCCGCCCGGGCGGCCAGGAGCGCCCGGATCGCCGCCGTACGCGCTTCCGGCCGGGCGCTGGCCGCCCGCGGGGGTGCGGATGGCGTGGTGACAGCAGCGGCCCGGCCTGCTGGCTGCAGCAGGACCACGCCGGCCACGCCCCCCGCGAGCTGAACGGCAAGGGCCGCTGCGAGAAGCCGCTCCCACCGACGTCGAGAGGCGGAGGACGGCACGACCGGAAGCCTACGGCGACTGGGTGCCGCGGACCGATGCGAGCGCGCGGTCGGCTGCGGCCAGGGTTGCGGACTCGGTGGTGATGGGCGCGTGGACCGCAGCGGCCGCCACGCCGAGGCGTGCCCGGGCCGCGTCGAGGCTGGGGCGCTGGTCCTCGACCAGGAGCGCGTAGGCGGCTGCCGCTTCGGCGTCGGTGCGGTACCAGGACGTGACGGCCCGGCTGATCCACAGGTCCTCGGCCGCGTCGAGGGCGACGTACTGCGGCCAGCCCCGCTTCGCGACCACCCGGAAGCCCTCGAGGGCGTCCGCCTCGGCCCTGCCGACCGTGACGACCCTGAGCAGCGCTCGCCGGGCGGCACCGTCCACAGCGACGCTGGCAGCTCCCAGGGACGTCAGCGACGACCGGTACGCCGGTAGCTGGGCGGCAAGCAGGCCCAGCGCGGCCTGACCGGTGCGCGCCGATGCCTTGCCATGCGCGGTGCGCGCTGCGACCCCTCGCCCGGTGGCGCAGACCTGGTCGGTCGCGTCCAGCGCGGTGGCGGCTACCTGCACGCCGTCGACGGCGGACAGCACGGCCTTGCGGTCGGCGCTGACCGCGCGAACAGCAGCGTCCAGCCGGGTCAGGGAGCCGGTGGCCGGCAGCACGCGGGGTGACGGGCTGCTCGCGGAGCAACCTGCGACGAGCAGGACAGTGGCGAGCGGGGCCAGCCGGCTCAGCGGTCGTTCCCCGGCGACGTCCCCAGGAGCACGTCAGCCCAGCCCGGCACGACGGCCCGCGCCTTCACGCCGTCGCGCTCGTCCGCCTTCTTGCCCTTGCGCGGCTCCGGGTCCGGGACCACCCGCAAGGTGCGGGACCGACCCGGTGCGAGCTTCTTCGCAGGAACGCGGACGGCGACGCGCTGGGCCACCGGTGCCTTCTTGACGGCCGCCTTCTTAGCCGGAGCCTTCTTGGCGGGGGTCTTCTTGGCGGCCGCCTTTTTCGCAGGGGCCTTCTTGGCAGCTGCCGTGCGGGGTGTGGCCTTCTTCGCCGGGGCCTCGGCGGGGACGTGGGCGAGGGCGGCGGAGGCCGGGTCGAGGGCCGTGACGACCTTGCCGGCCGGGTCATACCGCCAGGTGGCCTCGCGGACCCGCCCACGGGCGAACCACGAGACCGTCACGAGCCAGCCGCCTTCCTCCTCCCGGCGGGTCGACCAGTCCGTGCTGTCCGGGCGGAGCGAGGGCACCTGGGCGATCGCAGCGTCGACGGCCTGGCCGAGCGGGACCACGGACCGGCCGAGCCGGCCGCGGAC
Source organism: Frankiales bacterium (assembly GCA_025966135.1). GTDB lineage: Bacteria > Actinomycetota > Actinomycetes > Mycobacteriales > SCTD01 > RYN-111. Next base: position 23,955 of record JAOPVP010000034.1, on the reverse strand, counting down.
GAGGTGGGCGGAGCGAGCCGCGTCGATCATGCGCGCCATCTCGCCCTGGACCGGACCCGAGAAGCGCGCGACCCGGGCCACCGGGACACCGGCGGCGAGGGCGATGGCCTCGGCCGACTCACCGGCACGCAGCCGCGCCTGGATCTCCTTGGGCGTCAGCTCGGAGCCGTGCGGCTCGACCTCTCCGGGCCGGGGCAGGTCGCCGCGGACCGCGGCACTGAGCCGGTCGTCAAGGGCGACCCGGAAGCCGCCCGTCGTGGCGCCGCGCTTGCCGGCGAGCAGGACATGGCGTCCGTCCTCGCTCACAGCGACGACGTGCAGCTCGCGCACCGCTTCCCCGTCCTGGTTGCTTGCGTTGCGGGAAGTGTCTCCACCTCACCGTTCGCGCACAAGCATCCCTTATGCGAGCCGCGGGCGCTGAGCGGGCTACGGGCGCGACGCGCCGACGTAGTCGCTGCGGAAGGCCGGCTGGATCTTCACGACGTCACCGGAGTGCGGGGCGCTGATCATGTTGCCGTTGCCGATGTAGATGCCGACGTGGTGGATCGGCGAGCCGTAGAAGGTGAGATCACCGGGCTGGATGTTCGCCAGGCTGACGTGCTGGCCCTCGTTGTACTGGGCCGCCGCCGAGTGCGACAGCGAGACACCGGCGTGCCCCCAGACCCACGCTGTCAGGCCGGAGCAGTCGAACGAGCTCGGACCGGAGCCGCCCCACTGGTAGGGCTTGCCGAGCTGGTTGTACGCCTCCCGAACCGCAACCGCGGCGCGGCCGCTGGCCGGACCGTTGTAGGTCGGGACGGCCAGCGTGCGGCTGCGGGACGCCCGCGCCGCCGCAGCAGCCGCCTGGCGCATCGCGTTGAGACGGGCACGCTCGGCAGCCTTCAGGGAGCTCAGCAGGCGTTGCTGCTCGGCGAGGGCGCTCTCGATCTGCGCCTTCTGGGCGGCCATCGCCTTGCTGACGGCGGCGCTGGTCGCCTGCTCCTGGGCGGCCTGCGCGCGGACCACCGCGAGGCGGTGCCGCGCGGTGGCGGCGGCGGCCAGCTGCGCCCTCTGCCCCGACGCGATGCGGTTCAGCGAGGCGGCTCGGTCCAGGAAGGTCTGAGGGGTGCTGGTGTTGACCAGCTGCACGAGCTGGTCGCTGCCGCCGGAGCGGTAGGCCGCCGCGGCCACCGAGCCCATCGCCTTCTTGATCGCATCGAGCTCGGCCTGCGCTGCGCGGACCCGGGCCAGCGCGACTGCGGCGCGGCGGTTGGCCGCCGCCAGGGCGATCCGGCTCTGCGCGAACTGCTCGACCGCGACATCGACCTTGCTGTTGAGCGCGTTGACGCGCTGCTCGACCTCGCGCAGCGAGGGTCGTGGGTCGGCGTTGCCGGTGCCTGCGGTCAGCACCGACAGCATCGCGGCGCCGGCAAGGCTGATCACGAGCAGCGAACGGGGGACACGTCGGGGGCTCGCCAAGGGAGGCGGGTCTCCATTCTTCCTCAGACCGCCTACCAGGTGAGCTGACGGGTTCGGGCGGGAAGAAGCCCTACGACGCTTCCTTCCGACCCTCGTCGAAGGCCGGTGCTCAGCGCCGATTCACCCCAGGGGAATGTGGTTCCCCGGCTCCGCGCCGGGCGGGGGCCCGGCAGCAGACTCGGCGGTGGTCCGAGCGCCGTCCCCCCGTGTGGAAGACCGTCGCGCTGGTGGACCGCGAGGGAGTCTACGGAGTCGGCACAGACGTGGACAACCTGCGCATCCCGCCGTGTCCCGAGTCTCAAGTGACCCTTGAGACCTGTCAGGAGGCCTCCGGCATGCCCAGCGGCACCAGCCGCAGGCGTGGGACGAGACCGCTCCCGGCGAGGGCATCGAGCGCCTCCGCCTCCCCTGGGCCGACCTCGTAGACCCCCGGGTTGCCGAGGAGGACCGTCATGACGCAGTCGCCGCACTGCAGGTCACGCACAGCGCACGCGTCGCAGTCGATGAGCACTGCTCTCTCCACTTCTCCGACGGCACCCTCGGCCGCGCTCCAGAACCTAGGAGCCCCCACCGACAAACCGTCAGCTGCGTTCGAGGAGGCGGGCGAGAGCCACCGAGGGGACGGCTCGGGCACCGGCTCGTCGGATCCCGTCGATGACTTCCTTGTCGCTGGACACGACGACGACCGGCCGCCCCTCGGGCTCGTGCCGGGCGAGCCGGCGTACGACCTCGTCCGCGGTCTCCCCCGTGCGGCTGAACAGCAGCCGGACACCGCGCGGTGCCGGCAGCGCCACCGGCACGGCGCCGTCCGAGCCGTCGAAGACGACCGTGACCTCGGCGGCGGTACGGGCAGCCAGCCCGCCGAGGCCTCCGAGCAGACGCCGGCGCTGGGCCTCCAGGGCGAGTCCGCCGTACGCGGCTTTGGTGACGTTGTAGCCGTCGACGATCAGGTGCGTGGTGGGGACGGCGAGCAGCGCGCCGAGCAGCGCCGGGTCCTCGTCCGCCCTCCCCTGCAGCGACGTCGAGGACTGCGGTACGGCGTAGTCGCCGGCGAGCGTGTCGGCCGGGCGCCCCTCGGTCGGCGGCAGGGCCAGCTCGCGCCGCAGACCCTGAGCCGCTCCGACGAGGGCGTCGAGCAGCAGTCGCAGCCGGAGCTGGTCGTCCTGGCGACCCTCGCGTGCCGCCCGGCGGGCGTCGGCGACGGCTCCCTCGGTGTCGGCGAGCCGGTCGTGCAGGCCCTGCAGCTCCGAGTCGCGGGCGGCCCGCAGCTCCTCGAGCTCCCGGCGCACCTCGGCGAGCGCCTCCTCGGCGACCCGCCGGGCCTGCTCGGCACGTCCGGCCCGATCGCCCATCTCCCGGACCTTGCGTCGGACCGCGGCCAGCTCGACGGCGGCGGCCCGAGCGTCCTGGCGGGCCGCCGCGAGCTCCTCACGACCGGTCGCGCGGACGGCGTCGAGCTGCTCGGTGAGGCGCTCCACCGCGTCGAGCTGGGCCGCACCGGCCGCCCGAGCCGACCGGGCGCTCAGCTCCTCGGCGGCACGGGCCACCCGCGCCTCCCAGCCGGGCGAGCGCAGCAGGTAGGCGTAGGCCGCGATCTCCTCCACGGGAGCGGCCGGGACGTCGGTGCCGGCGAGCAGCGCCGTACTCACCTCGGGGTGGCGGTCCCGGACCTCCTCGGCCACGCCCTGCCGGAAGCCGGGATCGCTCTCGAGCGCGGCGGCCAGGGCGGCGGCTCCGAGGCGGGCGCGCTTGGCGGGCGTGAACCGGGCCACGGCGCGCAGGGACACCGGGACCGCGTCGAGCGGGAGGGCGCCGAGCCGGTCGCTCGCGAGCGCGAGGACCCGCGCCCGTACCTGCGCCGGCAACGCGTCCATGGACGAACGCTACGAGGTCGTCAGCGGCGATGCTGGTCGCGGAACGAGCTCGACCGTGTCGACGGCCGAGCACCATCGGCAGGAGACGTGCTCCACGACGTCCTCGGCGATCTGTCGCTCCTCGACCGCCGGCTCGCCTGCGAGGTCGACGTGGACGTACTCCCGGGCCCGGGTCGTCCGGGTCACATCGAAGCGCGTGAGGTTGCCGCACTGGCTGCAGCGCCAGCGGGTGTCAGGACCAGGGAGCGGGACAGCCACGTGCGCACACTAACGACAGTCAGCTCAGGACGTCCTTGCGGCTGAAGTTCCAGAACGCCAGGGCGAGCGGGATCACAGCCCAGGGCACCAGCTGCAGCAGGCCGGTCGTCATGTTCGAGGCGTCGACAGGGTCCACGAGCAGGTCCAGCCAGGCCAGCCAGTAGTGCGTCGGCAGGCCGCTGCGCAGCGAGCCCAGCGCCGTCACCTGGTCGAGGATCTCGCTGACCACGACGAACACCACCGCCCCCCCGACCGCGGTCAGCGGGGCGTCGGTCATGGTCGAGAACAGGAACGCCAGCGCGACGACCACCGTCATGGTCGCGACGACATACCCGCTGCCGAGGGCGAGCCGGGACAGGCCGGTGTTGACGCCGAGCGCGCCCGCCAAGGGGGTCTGCACCGACGACCACCCGAAGGCCACCGCACCCATCGCGAGGGACACCAGCGGGACCAGGACGACGGCGGCACCGGCGAAGAGCGAGGCGACGACCAGCTTGGTGCGCAGCAGCCGGGCGCGCGGGATCGGCCTGGTCAGCAGGTAGCGCAGCGACCCCCACTGGGCCTCACTCGCGACGGCGTCGCCGGCGAACAGCGACACCACCACGACCAGCAGGAACTGCGAGGTCGCGAGCAGCATGAACAGGGCGAAGTTCAGCCCGCTGGAGGAGGCGACATCGACAAGGTCGGGTGTCCCACCGCGATTCGACGGCCCGCCGTTGACCAGCAGCGCCACCAGGACGATCACCGGGATGGCGAAGAGCGCCAGGAACGAGTAGACCGTGCGGCGGCGCTTGGCCTGGCGGCGGATCTCGACGGCGATCATGCGGGGGCTCCCAGCAGCTCCAGGAAGACGTCCTCGAGACGACGTCGGCTCGCGACGCCCAGCACCGCGACACCGGCCTCGACCAGGGCCGCGACGACGGCCGCACGCGACGTGCCACCGAGCTCGACGACGAGGGCGCCGTCGTCCGCCACGACGTCCGTCACGCCGGCGAGCCGACGCAGCACCGCCAGCGCGCGAGCCTGGTCGTCGACCTCCACGCGGACTGTGCCGTCGTCGGCGAGCAGCTCGTCGACGGTGCCCTGCGCGACCATCTTCCCGCGGCTCATCACGGCCACGTGCGAGCAGGTCTGCTCCACCTCGGACAGCAGGTGGCTGCTGACCAGGACCGTGCGACCGGTCGCCGCGATGGCACGCAGCACCTCGCGGACCTCCTTGATCTGAGGCGGATCGAGGCCGTTGGTGGGCTCGTCGAGCACCAGCAGGTCGGGGCGGCCGAGCATCGCCTGCGCGATGGCGAGCCGCTGGCGCATGCCCTGGCTGTAGGTGCGGACCGGACGGTCCACCGCACTGCCGAGCCCGGCGATGTCGAGGGCCTCCTCCACGTAGGAGCCCTCCATCGAGGGGGCCGTCGAGGTCCAGTACAGCCGCAGGTTCTCCATGCCCGTCAGGTGCGGCAGCAGCCCCGGGCCCTCGATGAACAACCCGACACGGGAGAGCACCGGGGCGCCGCTGGTGACGGTCCGTCCGAACAGCCGGACCTCGCCGGCGCTCGGGGCGATGAGGCCGGCGAGCATCCGCAGGGTCGTCGTCTTGCCGGCACCGTTCGGGCCGAGCAGGCCCAGGACCTGACCGCGCTCCACGACCAGGTCGACGCCGTCCACCGCGCGGAAGCCGTCGGCGTAGCTCTTGGCCAGGCCGGTGATGACGACCGGTGGGACGTCGTCGTCGCCGAGGTCCGGCGGGTGGCGGCGACGTCGCAGCACGATGTAGGCCCCGACGGCCAGCGCCGCGGCCAGCAGCACGCCGCTCACGAGCGCCAGCGTGCCGTACCCACGGGCTCCCGAGAGCGTGACCAGCGGCAGCGTCAGCGCCGTCGCCGGCAGCAGCGAGACCTGGTACGACGCCGGGCTGACGGGACCGGCGTAGCCAAGGTCGGTCGTGGCCACGGCGACCCGGATCCTGTTGCCGGCAGGGAAGACGTGGGCGAGCGTCGGGAGCCGCAGCGTGATGTCGCGACCCGCTCCCCCGACACCGGTGAGACGGATCGGCGCGACCTGGCCACCCGGGAGCTTGGTGCTGCCGTCCGGGGCGACGTCGAGGACCTTGGCGAATAGCACCGCCTCGCCGGTGGTGGAGCTGACGTGCACCTTCAGCTCGCCGGCTCCCAGCAGCTCACGGGTCTCGCGCAGCGGCGGCGTCTGCCAACTGGCGCTCTGGCCGGGGATGTCGAAGCCGAGGCCGGCGGCGATCCCGCCGAGGGCACCGGCGCCGGGGACGCTGCTGATCGAGGCCGGCCGGCCGCCGGGCGGGTTGCTGACGGTCGCGCTCTGTGGGCCGCTGAGGGCCACGGTGGTGCTGGCCTTCAGGGGCGGCAGGGAGCTCGCCGTACCGGGTTGTCCGTTGGAGCGGTCCCAGCGGAAGACCGGACCGGTGCTCACCGCGGTGTCGCGGCCCAGCCAGCGGTCCAGCCAGTTCGCCGTCAGGGCCCTGATCCGCGCCTCACCCGCGGACCCGAACGGCGCGTCATGGCCGCCCTTGACCCAGGCGAGGTGCACCGGCGTGCCGTTGGTCCGCAGGGCATCGGCCGTGGCCAGCGACTCAGACAGCGGGAACAGCGTGTCGTCCTCACCCTGGATCAGCAGCGTCGGGGCCTTGATCCGCGTGGCCAGCGGGCCGGGGCTCGAGGCCCGGAGCAGCGCGCGGTCGGCTGCTGTCGCCCGGCCGGTCTGCGCGATCCGCTGGTAGGTGGTGCAGACCCGCTGGGCGAACTGCCGGCAACCGCCCGCGGTGGCACCGGAGAAGAAGACCGCGGCGTACTGCGCCTTGAAGACGTCGCCGGGCAGCAGCGAGGACTCGAGGCTGTTCCAGGTGATGACCGGGACGATGGCGTCGACGCGGTCGTCGAGGGCCGCGCCGAGCAGGGACACGCCGCCGCCGTACGACCCGCCGACGAGACCGACGCGCGGGTCCCCCGGGCCGTCGAGCACGACGTCGGGGCGCTGGGCGAGGTGGTCGATGAGGTGACGCAGGTCGGCGACCTCGGTGTCGGGTGCGTCGAGCGCGATCCTGCCGCCGTCGGTGGCCCCTGGGTCGAACCCGCGCATGGTCCAGGCCAGCGCGATGTAGCCGTGCGCGGCCAGGGCCCGGGCGTCAGTCGCGACACTGGCCTTGGTCTGCCCGAACCCTGGGGACACGATGACGGCCGGGTGCCGGGAGGTGGTGTCGACCGGCAGGTAGAGGGTGGTCGCGAGCCGCACGGTGCCCGGGACGGTCGGGCCGCCCGGAACCGTGACGACCTCGTTGACGGTTCTGATCGTGGGGTCGCTGCTCCCGCCGGTGTGGGCGAGGCCGGTGGTGAGGGTCCCGAGGGCGAGCACGCCGATGGCTGCCGTCGCGAGCCACTGCCCGCGATGGCTTCCAGACGCCATCGGTACCTCCCTGCCTCAACCCTAGGCGGCGCGTCACGCGCCCCTTGTCGGACCGCGCCCCTAGCGTCCTGAGGGTGCTGGTGCAGGGGACGTTCGACGAGCTGGGGACCCCTCTGCGCGAGACGGTCTTCGTGGTCGTCGACCTCGAGACCACGGGCGGGTCGCACCGCGACTGCGCGATCACCGAGATCGGCGCGGTGAAGGTGTGTGGCGGCGAGGTCCTCGGCGAGTTCCAGACCTTGGTCAACCCGGCGCAGGCCATCCCGCCGTTCATCGCGGTCCTCACCGGGATCACCGACTCCATGGTCGCCGGCGCCCCGCGGCTGGCGGAGGCGCTGCCGGCGTTCCTGGAGTTCGCCCGCGGTGCGGTGCTGGTGGCCCACAACGCGCCCTTCGACCTGGGCTTCCTGCGCGCGGGCTGCTCGGGGCTGGGCCTGACCTGGCCGGGCTTCGACTCCCTCGACACCGCCCGGCTCGCCCGCCGGGTGCTGACCCGAGACGAGGCACCCGACTGCAAGCTGTCCTCCTTGTCGCGGCTGTTCCGCACCGAGACGGTCCCCGACCACCGGGCACTGCACGACGCCCGTGCGACCGTCGACGTGCTCCACGGGCTGCTCGGCCGGCTCGGCAACCTGGGGGTCCACTCCCTGGAGGAGCTCAAGACCTTCTCCGCGCAGGTGACCCCGCAGCAGCGCCGAAAGCGGTGGTTGGCGGACGGGCTCCCCCACGCCCCCGGCGTCTACCTGTTCCGCGACGGCCAGGGCCGGGTGCTGTACGTCGGCAAGTCCCGTGACCTGAAGTCCCGGGTCCGGACGTACTTCACCGCGTCGGAGCCGCGCACCCGGATGGCGGAGATGGTGGGCATCGCCGAGCGCGTCGACCCGGTCGTGTGCGCGACGGACCTGGAGGCGGACGTCCGCGAGCTCCGCCTGATCGCAGAGCATCGACCGCGTTACAACCGGCGCTCGAAGTTCCCGGAGAGGGCCTCCTGGGTGAAGCTCACCGTGGAGCCCTTCCCGCGACTTTCCTTGGTACGCAAGGTTTCTGACGACGGTGCCGTCTACCTCGGCCCCTTCTCCTCAGCTCGTACGGCGGAGCTCGTCGTGGCCGCGGTCCACGAGGCGATTCCCCTTCGGCAGTGCACCAAGCGCCTGTCTGTCCGCGTCGCCTCGCCTGCGTGCGTCCTCGCGGAGATGGGACGGTGCGGGGCACCCTGTCTCGTGGGGTCCGGCGAGTCGGTGGAGGCCTACGGCGCCCACGCCGAGGCGTTCCGGACCCTCGTCGCGTCCGATCCCTCCGCGGTCGTCGACCTGCTGCACAGGCGCCTCGCGCTGCTCGCCGCGGATGAGCGCTTCGAGGACGCGGCGCTCCAGCGCGACCGGCTCGCCGCTCTGGTGCGGTCGGTCGCCGACCTGCAGCGCATGGCATCCCTCACCTCGGTGCCCGAGCTGGTGGCTGCCCGCCCGACGGCAGATCTCGGGTGGGAAGTCTCGGTGATCCGCCGCGGCCGGCTCGTCGCCGCCGGCGTGATCCCCCGTGGCGCGCAGCCGGGGCCTTTCGTCGACGCGCTCGTCGCCACCGCCGAGACCGTGGTCCCGCAGCCAGGGCCGCTGCCCGCCGCCACCGCGGAGGAGGTCGGCTGCGTGCTGCGCTGGTTGGACTCCGACGGGGTCCGCCTGGTGCGCCTCACCGGTGAGCTGGCCTCGCCGGCGTTCGGCGCCGGCCGCCTCCGGACCTGGCTCGGGGAGCTCGCCGTGGCCCGCGACAGCGCCCGGCCCTTCGACGACCGCCGGCGCCTCCGCCCGATCGAGCGGCCTGCTCGCGCCACCGCCTGAAAATCAGGACAAACCACGCAGACACTGGAGATTCGCTGCTCGGGCGCCGAAAGTTGGGGGGTGACCCCTCAGCGGAACGCCGCGTACCACCACAACGCGGCGCAGCAGCGGGATCGTGGCCTCGCTGTGGTGCGAACGCTGACGGTCGCGATCGGCCTCGGCTCGGTGGGCGGCACGGCCGGGATCGTCTGGGCGGCCACGCCACACGAGTCGCTGCGCGGCACGCACGCGTCCGCCGACGTCGTCCCCCCGTCACCTCTGCCTCAGCACGCTGTCAAGGCGGCGGCAAAGTCCCGCTCGAAGGCCGCCGCCAAACCGCCGTCCCTGGTCCGGGCCCCGAGTCCAGCTGCTGGCGTTGTGAGGGCGACCCCTCCAGCTCCTGCGGTGGCCGGGCTTGTGACCCGCGTGCCGCGCACCCAGCAGGCACCGGCGCCCAGCACCGTCAAGCCCACGACTCAGGCCCCGGCCTCGAAGGCTCCCGCCCCGGTGGCCCCGGCCCCCTCCCCGTCGCCCGTCGCGACCGCAGGCGCCAGCTGACCCATGCGGCGCCTCGCCGACACAGGCGATGATGCGCCCCATGCCCCGCGGCGTCGTACTCCGGCCGAACCTCGACGGCTGCGCGACGCTGCGCAGCCTCTGGGAGCTGCTCGCCGAGGCGGGTCTCCCGTCGGTCGCCGGTCACCGGAAGGCCGTGAACGAGCCGCACCTGTCCTTGACCGTCGGCGATCAGCTCGACGTCGGCGAGGTGCTCTCCGGTCTGGAGCGCGCCGCCCTGCTGCCCAGAGACACGGTGGCCTTCGAGGCGGTCAGCACCTTTCCCGGCGGCGTGCTGTTCCTCGCCGCCGTCCCCGACCTGCGCCTGCTGCAGGTGCAGGCCACCGCGCATCGGGTGTGCATCGAGGCTGGGTCGACCAGTCGGCTCTGGGACCACTACGCGCCCGGGACCTGGACGCCGCACGTGACGCTCGGCTACGGCTACACGCCGTCCCAGATCGGCCGGGCGGCTGAGCTCCTGCTGCCGCTGCTCCCGCTGTCCCTGACGGGTTGGACGGCCTGGCTCGAGGACGGCAACACCGGCGAAGCCTGGCCGATCCCGTGACCGCGGCGGGCGTCCACCAAACTGACCGCATGCCCTCACGCACGAAGACCCCGACCGGGGGCACCTGGCCCGTTCGATTCGGTACGGCGGAGCTGGTGCGTGACCTTGACCGGCCGGCCGGCTGGATGCTGCTCGTCGACGGAACCCCGCAGTCCTACGTCGACCTCGACGATCCCGAGCACCTGGAGTTCGACTACGTGCGCCTGCTCGCGGACGTCGTGGACCACGCCAGGCCGGTGGGCGAGCCGATCGTGGCCGTGCATCTCGGCGGCGGTGGTTGCACCCTTCCCCGATGGATCGCAGCGACGAGGCCCGGCTCGACGCAGGTCGTCGTCGAGGCGGACGACCTGCTCGCCGAGATCGTGCGCCAGCAGCTGGGCACCAGCGGCTTCAGGCTGCGCACCGGGGACGGCCGCGAGTCGCTGTCCCACCTGCACGCCGGCGCCAGCGACGTGGTCGTCTCGGATGTCTTCGTCGGATCCGAGGTACCCAGCCACATGGCGACCCGTGAGCACGTCGAGCTGGTGAGGACCGTGTTGCGCGACGATGGTGTCTACGTGGTCAACGTGGCCGACACCGGTCAGCTGCCGTTCGCCCGTCAGCAGGCGGCCACCCTGGCTGCGGTCTTCGCCCATGTCGTGGTGCTCGCCGACCCGGGGATCCTGCGGGGACGTCGTTTCGGCAACCTCGTGCTGGCCGGGTCCGACCGGCCCTTTGCTGTCGACGAGCTGCGCCGCGTCACTGCCCGGTCGATCGGCCGCGCCCGCGTCGAGAGCCAACACACGTTCATCAAGGGAGCCAAGCCGGCCACCGACGCCGAGCCCCCCGTCGTACCCACACCACCAGCGGGCTTGTTCGGCTGACCTCCCTGTCCTGTTTCGCGGGTGTATGCGTTACATATACGGATGCGTCCCCATCGCGTCCTCACCCTTGCCCTGGCCGTCATCACCGGCACCACCGTCGCGGCGACGGCGAGCAGCCTGAACATCAACCCGAGCCTCGGGTACGCCGCCCTGCACGGCACCGCACACGCGGCAACCTTCTACCCGGGCGACCTGGGCAGCACGCCGGGTGCGACGTGCGACAACGACTCGAAACCGGAGTCGAGCACCCAGGGCCGGGTACCTGCGGCGGACTATGCCAGCGGACGGGCCGCCAAGGGCTACACCTGCAACGCCACCGTGGTCAGCCACTTCGGCACCAACGGCGGCTTCCGGGTGGAGCGGTACGTCGACAAGGCGGGGCACGTCTGCGCCTTCTACGACAGCACCCTGCTCTTCCCGCGGGATGTCACCGATGACACCCCGGGCACCTACGTGCTGGACATGAAGGACCCGCGGCACCCCGTCCGCACGGCCGTCCTGCGGTCACCGGCGATGATCACTCCGCACGAGTCCCTGCGCCTCAACGCCAAGCGCGGCCTGCTGGTGGCAGTCGCGGGGAGCGCGACCACCCAGGTGGGGTTCGTCGACGTCTACGACGTCTCGCAGGACTGCCGGCAGCCGGCCATCAAGAGCACCCTCCCGCTCGCGCTGCTGGGCCACGAGGGCGGCTTCTCCCCCGATGGCCTGACGTACTGGGCCTCCACCACGTTCACCGGCGGCCTCACCGCGATCGACCTCAGCAACCCGGTGCTGCCGAAGGTGGTGTGGCGGTCGGCGGACTACACGGTGCACGGGCTGTCGATCTCGGACGACGGCAACCGCGCCTATCTCGCCAACCCCACCGGGACCTGGCTCAGTGCCACGACGCAGGGCGGCGGCGGCCTGCTCGTGCTCGACGTGTCGCAGGTGCAGCAGCGGCTGCCGAACCCGGTCGTCAAGGTCGTCAGCTCGCTCACGTGGCCCGAGGTCACCATCCCGCAGAACGTCCTGCCGGTGACCATCAACGGAAAGCGCTACGCCATCGAGTTCGATGAGTACGACAGCAACGTCTACACCTTCACCCCGAAGGAGAACGTCGGTGGCGTGCACATCATCGACCTGTCCGACGAACGGCACCCGCGGCTGGTGAGCCGCATCCGGCTGGCCGTGTTCAACGCCCACGAACGCGCGCAGCTCGGCAACGACCCCGGCGCCACCACCATCGGCCAGGGCTACGCGGCGCACTACTGCAACGTGCCGACGCGCACCGACCCGGGGATCCTCGCCTGCAGCATGATCCTGTCCGGCCTCCGGGTCTTCGACATCCGCGACCCGCTGCACCCGCGCGAGGTGGCCTACGCGAACCAGCCCGCCGTGGGTGCGCGCAACCCGGCGCGCGCTGGTGCCTACGCGATGTCGGCACCGGCCTTCGTGCCGCAGGCCCGGCAGGTCTGGTACACCGACGCCAACACCGGCTTCTTCGTAGTGCAGCTCAGCCCGAAGGCCTGGCCCGGGCGGCCCTGAAGTCCGGCGCCCGCTTGGCGAGGAACGCCGCGACGCCCTCCGCGTACTCGGGGCTGTGCAACGAGTCGTGGTAGTGCTTCCTGACCTCGTCGTCCTCCTCGCGGATCCCGGCGGTCACCTTGCCGATCAGCGCCTTGGCTCCCAGCAACGAGACCTGCGCCCGGCCGGTCAGGGTCGCCGCCAGCTCCGCCGTACGCGCTTCCACGTCGTCCCGGACCTCGTGCACCAGCCCGATCCGCAGGGCGGTTGCGGCGTCGACCAGCTCACCGGTGAACAGGATGTACGACGCCCAGGCCGGGCCGACGACATCGACCAGGCGGGCGGTGGACTGCAGGCCGTAGACGATGCCGAGCTTGGCCGGCGTGATCCCGAAGCGGGCGCCGGGCTCGCAGACGCGCAGGTCGCAGGCCAGCGCCACCTGGGACCCGCCACCGATCGCGAACCCCTCGACCAGGGCGATCGTCGGCTTGGGGAAGCGCAGGATCGCGCCCTCCCCGGAGGCGACGGCGTCGCCGTACCGCTGGGCGTCCTCGGGGGTCTTGCGCAAGGTCGTGAACTCGCTGATGTCGGCGCCGGCGCTGAAGGGTCCTCCGGACGGGCCGCGGAACACCACGACCTCCACGGCGGGGTCGTCCGCGAGGGCCGGCATGAGGCGCCCGAAGGCCTCCCACATGGCCAGGTTGATGGCGTTGTGGCGCTCAGGACGGTTGAGGGTGACGGTCGTGACGCCGTCCTCACGGGTCACGACCAGGGCACCTGCGGCTTCACCGAGGACGTCATTCACGCGGCTCATCCTTGCCGATGCCGTTCAGCCGGGCCGCGATCGGGCCGATCGAGTGATCATGAGCTCGCTCCTGTCCTTCGTCAGCGCGGGCGCGGGACTCGTCGGTGTCGGGGTCGTCGGCAACTGGAGCACCCGGCGTCGCGACTCTCTCGGTCGCCCGCGGCCGTTCCCGGCGTGGAGCACGTCGTTGCTCGCCGTCGTGACCGTGGCCGCCGCCATCCCGGTCGCCCAGCGCGCCATCGAGGAGCGCCGCCTCGCGGACGTCGCCAGCCAGCTGGTCGGGCACCGAGTCGGCGTGCACTGCCAGACGACGACCGCCGCGATGGTCGATGCCGGGGCGGAGCTCGGCTTCGTGCCGTATGACGCCAACGGGATCCCCCTGCCCCGGACGACCCTCAAGCGCGTCCCTTGCAACGACCTCAAGCACTACCTGGGCGGCGGCCGGGCAAATCCGTCGTACGGCGAAGTGGTGGCGGTGCACGTGCTCACCCACGAGGCGATGCACATGCGCGGTCAGACGAGCGAGGCGTCCGCGGAGTGCGAGGCGGTGCAGCGGGACCGTACGACCGCCGCGCTGCTCGGGGCGACGCCTGCCCAGGCCGCCAAGTTGGCGCTGCAGTACTGGCTGACCGTCTACCCGCACATGCCTGAGGGCTACTTCACGCAGGACTGCAAGCCGGGCGGCGCGATGGATGAGCACCTTGCCAGCGCGCCCTGGGCCGCGTAGGTGTGCCCTGGCGGGCGACGAGGTCTTGCCCCGACCAGCGGACCGTCTGATGATCGGGGCCGAGCCGACACCTGCATCCTACGGAGGAGATCGTGATGTCCGAGCCCACCAGCACTCCCGTCCTGGAGCCGGCAGCCGCCGCGTTCGCCGAGGCGACCGCCCAGCCGCCGTACCTGTTCGAGCTGTCTCCCGCCGAGGGCCGCAAGACCGTCGATGACGTGCAGGCGGGTGAGGTCAGCAAGCCAGCAGTCGACGAGGAGTGGGTCACCGTCCCTGGCGGTCCAACCGGCAGCGTCAAGGCCCGCATCGTCAGGCCGGCCGACGCCACCGGAACCCTCCCCGTGATCCTCTACATCCACGGCGCCGGCTGGGTCTTCGGCGACGCCCACACCCACGACCGTCTGGTCCGCGAGCTCGCCGTCGGGTCGCGCGCGGCGGTGGTCTTCCCCGAGTACGACCTCTCCCCCGAGGCCCATTACCCCGTCGCCATCGAGCAGAGCTATGCGGTCGCCCAGTGGATCACCACCGAGGGCGCCGACAAGGGGCTCGACGGCACCCGCCTCGCGGTGGCCGGCGACTCCGTCGGCGGCAACATGAGCGCCGCACTCACCTTGATGGCCAAGGAACGTGGTGACGTCTCCTTCACCCAGCAGGTGCTGTTCTACCCCGTCACCGATGCCAACTTCGACACGCCGTCCTACCAGCAGTTCGCCACCGGCTACTTCCTGCGCCAGGACGGCATGAAGTGGTTCTGGGACCAGTACACGACCGACGAGAACGAGCGGGCGCAGATCACCGCCTCCCCGCTGCGGGCCACCACCGAGCAGCTCGCCGGCCTGCCCCCGGCCCTGGTCATCACCGGTGAGGCCGACGTCCTGCGCGATGAGGGTGAGGCGTACGCCAACAAGCTCCGCGCCGCCGGGGTCCCCGTCACCGCCGTCCGCTACCAGGGCATCATCCACGACTTCGTGATGCTCAACGCGCTGCGCGAGACCCACGCCGCGGAGTCCGCCATCAACCTGGCCACCGCCACCTTGCGCGACGCCCTGCACACCGCGACGGGCACGTGAGGCTGTCAGGCCTAGTCGTGCCCTAGTCGGCGATGACCACCCGGGCCCGGCCGGCGCGCTTGGCGATGTACAGCGCCTCGTCGGCACGAGCCAGGACCTGACTGGCTGACTCCTCGTCGTGGCGCGTGGCGACGCCGATGCTGACGGTCTGCCGCGCCGGCACTGCCGAGCAGAACTTCTCGAGTGCCTGCGCCGCGACGTGCGCGTCCATGTCCGGCAGCAGGATGGAGAACTCCTCACCACCCAGGCGTGCCAGGTACTGCTGGGTGCTCAGCAACTGCGACCAACCGCCGGCGAGGTCGCGCAGCAGCCGGTCCCCCGCCGGGTGGCCGAACGTGTCGTTGTAGACCTTGAAGTGGTCCAGGTCGGCGATCGCGACGGAGACCGCGCCTTTGGCACTCGAGAAGGCAGCGTCGACGGCTGACTGCCAGCCCCGCCTGTTCGGCAGCCCGGTGAGCTCGTCGGTGCGCGAGTGGACCGCGGAGAGCTCCACCGCACGCTGCATCCGACGTCGGGAGCGGAGCTCCTGGGTCACATCGCGGAAGGATGCCGAGACCATCTCATGACCCCCGAGCAGCAGGCGCTTCGCACTCACCTCGACGGATTGCCCAGGCGCGAGGGCATCGGTCACGAGAGTCCGATGCATCTCCTGCCCGGCGTTCGGGGTCGCGGCGTACGCCTGAACGACAGCGTGACCGAGCCCGTGGGTCCGTCCCAGCAGGTTGATGCCGATGAACTCCTCGAGGGTCAGCTCCCGAATGGCCAAGCCTGCCTTGTTCATGAAGACGCCGCGGAGCGCGACCACCTGGCCCGTGTCGTCACGTTCGGCAACAAAGAGCGCGTGGCCGTCGGGGAGCGCGTCGAGGACCTCGACCAGCTCGGTAGGGAGTACGGGGAGCGCCACCGGGTGAGGGTAGGTGCTAGCCCTCGGAGTGGCCTAGTCGACGTAACACCACTGACGCAGTGCCCTGGTGGGGCAGAGCTCAGGCACGGGCGGCGCGACGACGGGCCGAGGGCGGCGGACCGACCTCGCGCAAGGGTGGGGCGCCGGCATCGATGGCCTTGAGCGAGGCGAGCACCGCATCCAACGACCGGGCCGGGTAGAAGCCAGGGAGCGTGCGCAGCAGGACCTCGCCGTACCGGGCCGTGGCGAGCCGCGGGTCCAGCACGACGACGACACCGCGATCCGAGGTCGAGCGGATGAGCCGGCCCGCACCCTGCGCCAGCAGCACCGCCGCGGGCGGCAACGTCACGTCCATGAAGCCGCGCTCCCCCGCGTCGGCGAGGCGGGCCTTCATGAGCGGGTCGTCGACGTGCGGGAACGGGATCCGGTCGAGGATCACCAGCTGGCATGCCGATCCCGGCACGTCGACGCCCTGCCAGAACGACCGGGTGCCGAACAGGCAGGTCCGCGCGTCGGACGCGAACCGGTGGGTCAGCGCACCCGGCGTGTCCTCGCCCTGCAACAACACGGGTACGTCGGTAGCGGCCCGCACCGCAGCGGCGGCGCGGCCGGCTGCGGCCGTGGAGGAGAACAGCGCGAGCGTGCGTCCCCCTGCGGCCTGGACGAGCCGGCCGCACAGCTCGTCGACCGCCGTCTGCCACGCGGCCGACTGCTTGCCCGGGTCGGGCAGGTCGCGCGCGATGTAGAGCTGGCTCTGCTTGGCGTAGTCGAAGGGGCTCCCGACGTCGAGGTAGTGCCAGGGAGCCGGCGGGCGATCCTGCGCCAGCACTTCCTCGACTGCCTCGACGTCGCGAGGAGGGGGCGCCTTCGTGCCGTACTCCGAGCCGGCCATCCAGGTGAGGCCGAGCTCGCGCGCAGTGTGCCGGAAGGACCCGCCGAGAGTCAGGGTCGCGGAGGTCGCGATCACCGTGACCTCTCCGAACAACCCCGTCGCGAGGGCGCCCCCGACGTGGAGCGGCGACACCCGCAGGACCCGCTCCTGGGTCGCGTAGACGGCTGACCGCGTGCCGGGTGCCCGGAGCTCGCCAGCGGCCTCGGCGACTTCGGCGAGCGACTGCTTGGCCCGCTCGCGGCGGGCCTGCTCGACCTCCTCGGTCCCGTCCTCCGCCTTCCCGACCTCGACCGCGGCCGCGCCACAGGCGTTCTCGACCACACTGAGGGCGTCGGCCAGATGCGCTGGCAGCTCAGGGATCCAGCCGGGCAGCAGGCCCTGCAGCACCCCCTCCAGCACCGCGTGCGCGTCCTCGAGCCGCTCGTGCATGACGGGCGCGACGTACTCCCTGGCGAGCGCGGCAGCACGGCGGACCGCGGGACCACTGAGCTCGTGGGTGAGCGCATCCGTTACCGACGAGACGAACTCGTGCGCCTCGTCGAGGATGACGACGTGGTGCTCGGGCAGCACCTGCACACCGGTGAAGGCGTCGAGGGCGAGCAGCGCATGGTTCGCCACGACGACGTCGGCCTCCTTGGCGTCCTCGCGGGCCCGCTCGGCAAAGCAGTCGACCCGGTCCGGGCACTTGCTGCCCAGGCACTCCCGGGCACTCACCGACACCTGCCTCCAGGCGCGGTCGTTGACCGGGAACGGCACCTCGTCGCGGTCACCGGTGGTCGCCGTCGCGGCCCACTCGCGTAGCTGCACGACCTGGGACCCGATCATCGAGCTCGGGCCGTCCCACAGCTCGTCCTGCTCCGGCTCACGCGCACCCGGCCCCTGATGCACCTGCTGCAGGCAGACGTAGTTGGACCGGCCCTTGGCCAGCGCGAAGGTCGGTGTGTGCCCGAGCGCAGGGGCGAGCGCGTCCGTCAGCCGCGGCAGGTCCTTGTCGACAAGCTGAGCTTGCAGGGCCTTGGTGGCGGTCGCGACGACGACCTTCTTGCCGGACGCCAACGCGGGCACGAGGTAACCCAGCGACTTGCCGGTGCCGGTGCCGGCCTGCACGAGCAGGTGCTGACGGGTCCGCAGGGCCGCGGCGACCGCCTCGGCCATGACGTGCTGGCCTTCGCGGGCCTGCGCGCCCGGCACTGCCGCCAAAGCGACGTCCAGCAGCTCCCGAGCCTTGCTCACGCCGACACGTTAGTCGGCCTGCAGGCCCGGTCCCCTGCCTGTGGACGGTGCCGCGAGATCAACCCACGTGCACCGTGAACGTCACCGTCTGCGCCTCCGGCCCTGGGCCGTTCGGCCGGCACGACGTGTTGCCCGACCTCACCGTCACCCGCGCCGGGTAGGTACCCGTCGCGGCGTACCGGTGCTGGCGGGTGAAGGTCCGGCTCGACGGCTTCGGCTGGTAGGGACCCGGTGCCGCGGTCGGGCTCGGGTACGACGGGCAGTGATCCGCCACCGCCTCGGCCGGCTCTGCCGTGCCGTCGCCCCAGGTGAGGCCGCCGAAGGTGATGTCGCCGTCGCCGTCCTTCGCCGCGACCGTCACGGTGACCAGAGTTGCGGAGGTGCCGCTCCCCGACGTGCTGGCGGCCCGGAAGCGCAGGCTGTCGTAGGAGCGCGTGGGCTTCGGGTAGGCGTAGGTCCGGACGCCGGTGCCGGGCGGACTCGCTGTGGGTCGGGCTGAGGGTGAGGCACTGGCCTTGGCCGTGGCGCTCGGTGTCGGCGTGGGCCTCGGCGTCGGGGTCTGGGGCGGCGTCATGGTCGGTGTGGGGGTGGGCAGCGGGACCGACGCGGTGCTCGGGCCGCCGTTGCTGGCGTTGACGAAGGCCAGCGCCGCGCCCGCGCAGAGCCCCGCGGACAGCACGATCGCGATCCCGACGAACAGGTACGGCCGCGCTCGCACCAAGGCTTGGACCGGCTCAAAGTCAAGCGCACGCATGTGCGGCCTCCCCCGTCGGAACCGGAGCATAAGGAACGGGGCCCCGCGGCCGTGGGAGGTCTAGAACCGGTTCCTGAGCTCCGGCCAGGTGCCGGCGAAGCCAGGGTGGAGCGGCAGGCTCAGCACGCCGTCGACAGGCACCCAGCGGACGTCGGTGCTCTCCTGGTCGAGCGCGTGCACGGGCAGCTCCGCGGCGGCCCGTCCGAGCACTGTCGTGTAGGTCCACCCTCCGTGGTCGTCGACCAGCTCCCCGACGACATCGACCGTGGCCGTGTCGAGCCCGGTCTCCTCGACGGCCTCGCGCAACGCGGTCTCGACCGCCGTCTCCTGCGAGCCCCGCGCGCCGCCCGGCACGCCCCAGGTGTCTCCGTGATGGCTCCAATACGCGCGGTGCTGCAGCAGGACCGCCGGCCCGGGGGCCACGAGCAGCAGCCCGGCAGCGCCGTACACGCCCCAATGCCGGTGTCCGAGCGCGCAGCGCGTCCAGCCGTCCCCGTCCCTCACGGCAGCGAGTCTTGCTCAGCAGAAGCGGAGACGTAAGGGGGGTTCAAGGGGGGGTGCCGTGGCGGCCCGCGCCGGAGGCGAAGCGGGCCGCGCCCTGCACTGCCTCGGTCAGGGAGACGAGGCCGTGCTCCCACTCGTTGGCGAGGGCCTCGTCCATCGACATCCCCCACTGCTCCAGCAGCGATGCGCGGTCCTGCCGCAGGCACAGCTGCGGCAACGCGGCCAGCTGCTGAGCGAGCTCGACGGCGGCGTCCTGCGCAAGTCCGGCGGGCACCACGCGGTTGACCAGCCCGATCCGCAGCGCCTCGTCCGCCAGGACGGTCCGGCCGGTGAGGACCAGGTCGAGGGCCACCCCCTGGCCGACGACCCGGGGCAGGCGGACCGTGCCGCCGTCGATCAGCGGCACCCCCCACCGCCGGCAGTAGACGCCGAACACCGCCGTCTCCGAGGCGACCCGCAGGTCGCACCAGAGCGCCAGCTCCAGCCCACCCGCCACCGCGTGCCCTTCGATGCCGG
Source organism: Frankiales bacterium (assembly GCA_025966135.1). Classification (GTDB taxonomy): domain Bacteria; phylum Actinomycetota; class Actinomycetes; order Mycobacteriales; family SCTD01; genus RYN-111. The sequence continues at coordinate 4,228 of JAOPVP010000034.1, read as the reverse complement.
CGACCACCGGCTTGGACAGCTGCAGCCGCGTCGGCCCCATGGGGCCAGGCCGGCCCTCACCCGGAGGCTGGACGGGCATGGTCCCGGTGGAGACCGCCTGCAGGTCGGCGCCGGAGCAGAAGTGCCCCGCGGAGCCGGTGAGCACGCCGACCGCGAGATCGTCCCGGGCCTCGAGCTCCTCGAAGGCCTCGCGCAGCAGCCGGGCGTGGTCGCCGTCCACAGCCCCCCGGACGTCCGGTCGGTCGAGCACCACGACCCGAACGGGCCCGTCGTCGGTCACGGTCACGGTCATGGGGGCAGCATGCCCGACCCATGTGAGCCGGGGTTTACGCCGTGCGAAAGGATGCCATGCAGACACCCACGTTTCCGGAAGGCACAGACCTGTGACTGATATCAACTTCGACGGCCGCGTCGCGATCGTGACCGGCGCTGGTGGTGGCCTCGGCCGCACCTACGCCCTGGACCTCGCCGCCCGCGGCGCCCAGGTCGTCGTCAACGACCTCGGTGGCAGCGTCGACGGCAAGGGCGGCAGCGACGCCGCCGCGCAGAAGGTCGTCGACGAGATCAAGGCCAAGGGTGGCGAGGCCGTTGCCAGCTACGACTCGGTCAGCACCCCCGAGGGTGGTGCCAGCATCGTCAAGACCGCGGTGGACGCGTTCGGCAAGGTGGACGTCGTCATCAACAACGCCGGCATCCTGCGCGACAAGAGCTTCCTCAAGCTCGAGTGGCCCGACCTCGACGCCGTGCTCGACGTGCACCTCAAGGGCGCGTTCTACGTCAGCCAGCCGGCCTTCGCGGTGATGAAGGAAAACGGCTACGGCCGCTTCGTCTTCACCGCCTCGAACGCCACGTTCGGCAACTTCGGCCAGACCAACTACTCGGCCGCCAAGATGGGCCTCATCGGCCTGTCGAACACGATCGCCGTCGAGGGCGCCCGCGCCGGCATCCTGTCCAACGTGATCATGCCGGTGGCCAAGACCCGCATGACCGAGGAGCTCCTCGGCGCGTTCGCCGATGTCCTCGACCCCGAGTTCGTCACGCCGATGGTCACCTACCTGTCCAGCGAGGCGTGCACCACGACGCACGGCGCCTACAGCGCCGCAGGTGGCCGCTACGCCAAGGTCTTCACCGGCCTGGCCCCGGGCTGGTTCGCCGGCAAGGACGCCAGTGTCGTGGCGGAGGACGTCGCCGCCCACATCGCTGAGATCGAGAAGGAGGACGGCTACATCGTCCCCCAGAGCACCACCGACGAGATCATGGCGCTCGCGGGTCTGTTCAACTAGCGCCTTCGGCGAAGGGGGCTCGACCGCAGGTAGCTCAGCCGTCCTGGACGCCGAGCAGCGCGTCCAGGAAACGCGTCACGCCCGGGGTCGGCCGGAGCAGCTCCTCCATCGAAGGCACCGGGGGCGCCTCCCGCTCCGTCGGCTCCTCGTCGACCACAGCCCGCAGCGTCGGCAGGGGCGGTGCGCCCAGGACCAGGGCGGCCCGCACCTGCTCCTCCACCGTGTCCTCGACGAGAGCTCGACGTACCCGTGCCTCGCGATCGGCGAGGTCGGCGCGCTTCTCGGCCAGCGCAACCCGCCGGTCCGCCTCGCGGCGGGCCCGCAGGAGCAGGTCGCTCAGCGTCGCCGCGTAGAGGGGGGTGTCGCTCACCCGGACAGCCAAGCAGGTCCGAGGGGTCCCATGGATGTGACGCTCACCACGGCCTCGCCCTGCTCGTCGGACGCTTCGAGGTCGATGACCGCGTGCAGCGCCCAGTCGTGGTCGCCCTCGGGGTCGCTCAGCACCTGCGTGACCGTCGTACCGTCGATCCGGAACAGCTCCGGGCCGCGCGCGTCCGGGCCCGTCCCCACCGACTCGTGGTCGGTCAGGTAGGCGTCCAGCGCGGCGTCCCATTCGACGTCGGGGTCGAGCTCGCGCAGCAGGTCGGTGCGCTGGAACGACAGCGCATGCACCCGTCGCCACATCGCGTTCCTTACCAGGACGCGGAAGGCGCGCGTGTTGCGGCTGACCACCGGCACCGGCTCGGGCGCGACGTCGGACCCGCTGGTGAGCGCGGCCCACTCGTCGAGCAGGCTGCTGTCGACCTGGCGCACGACCTCGCCCAGCCAGAGCGTGAGGTCCTCGACCTCGTCGGTGCGGGCGCTGTCCGGCAGGCTCCGGCGCAGCGCCTTGTACGCGTCCGCGAGCGCCCGCAGCACCAGGCCCTCGGAGCGGCCGAGACCGTAGAAGCTGACGTACTCGTTGTAGGTCATGGCCCGCTCGTACATGTCACGGGCGACGGCCTTGGGCCGCAGCTCGTGGTCGAGGATCCACGGGTTGGTCTGCTGGTAGATCGCGTACGCGGCGCCCAGGAGCTCCTCGAGCGGCTTGGGGTAGCTGATGTCCTCGAGCAGCTCCATCCGCTCGTCGTACTCGATGCCGTCAGCCTTCATCTGCTGGATCGCCTCGCCACGGGCCTTCTTGCGCTGCGCCGACAGCACCTGCCGCGGATCGTCGAGGGTCGCCTCCACCACCGACAGCACATCGAGCGGGTACGACGGGGCCTCGACATCGAGGAGGTCGAAGGCGGCCAGGGCGAACAGCGCCAGTGGCTGGTCGAGCGCGAAGTCGGGCTGCAGCTCGACGGTGAGCCGCACACCGGCCTCGGTGCGCTTCAGCACGCCACCACCCTCGAGCGCGCGGAAGAGCCGGATCGCTTGGCGCACCAGGGATCGCTGCTTCACGCGCGACTCGTGGTTGTCCAGGAGCAGCTTCTTCATGTGCCCGAAGAAGTCCCCGCCCCGGCCGGCGACGTTGAGCAGGATCGCAGCGCTGACCTTCAGGTGGCTCGTCAGGGTCTCCGGCGTCGCGTTGACCAGTCGGGTGAAGGTCTTCTCGTCCCAGGAGACGAACCCCTCGGGCGGGCTCTTGCGCTTGTAGGACCGTCGCCGCTTCTGGTCGTCCCCGAACTTGGCCAGCGCCCGCTCGTTCTCGATGACGTGGTCGGGTGCCTGCACGACGACCAGGCCCGCGGTGTCGAAGCCGGCGCGGCCGGCCCGCCCCGCGATCTGGTGGAACTCGCGGGCCCGCAGGTGGCGCACCCGGGTCCCGTCGTACTTGCTGAGTGCGGTGAACACGACGGTACGGATCGGCACGTTGATGCCCACGCCGAGCGTGTCGGTGCCGCACACGACCTTGAGCAGCCCGGCCTGCGCGAGCTGCTCCACGAGCCGCCGGTACTTCGGCAGCATCCCGGCGTGGTGCACGCCGATGCCGTGCCTCACCAGCCTGCTCAGGGTCTGGCCGAACCTCGTCGTGAAGCGGAACCCACCGATCAGCTCGGCAATCCGGTCCTTCTCCTCGCGGGTGCAGACGTTGACGCTCATGAGGGCCTGGGCCCGCTCGATGGCCGACTCCTGCGTGGAGTGGACGACGTACACGGGCGCCTGATGGGTCTGGAGGAGCTCGGCGAGCTTGTCGTGCAGCGGTTCGAGGGACCACTCGAAGGTCAGCGGCACCGGACGCTCCACGCCGGCCACCTCGGCGACGTCCCTGCCGGACCGGCCGGCGAGGTCGGCGCGCAGCTCGGAGGTGTCGCCCAGGGTCGCGGACATGAGCAGGAACTGGGTGCCCGTCATCTCGAGCAACGGCACCTGCCAGGCCCAGCCGCGCTCGGGGTCGGCGTAGTAGTGGAACTCGTCCATGACGACCAGCCCGATGCCGGTGTCGGCACCGTGCCGCAGCGCCCGGTTGGCGAGCACCTCCGCCGTGCAGCACAGGATCGGCGCGCCGGCGTTGACGCTCGCGTCGCCAGTGGCCATCCCCACGTTGTCCGCGCCGAAGACGTCGCAGAGGGCGAAGAACTTCTCGCTCACCAGCGCCTTGATGGGCGCGGTGTAGACGGACTGCTTGCCGTCGGACAGCGCCGCGAGGTGGGCTCCGACCGCGACGAGCGACTTGCCGCTGCCGGTGGGGGTGGCGAGCACGACGTGGCTACCGGCCAGCAGCTCGAGGAGGGCCTCCTCCTGCGCGGGGTACAGCGCGACCGGCGACCACGCCGTGAAGGCGTCGAGAACGGCGTCCGGTCCGCCGTCCACCGGCTGCAGGGTCACCGTGTGAGTCTGCCTTAGTGGGCCCGCCCGCGACCGCGGACCGCCGGGGGCTGTCCCGCGCGCGCGGCCAGCTCGGCCCGGGTGCGGGCCGGACCGGCCGGCGAGGTCGGCGCGCAGCTCGGAGGTGTCGCCCA
>JAOPVP010000031.1 GCA_025966135.1 Frankiales bacterium | reverse complement strand
CCACGTCCTCGCCCATCAGCACGCTGAACAGCTCATCCGCCTGGGCCGCGTCATCCACCGTCACCTGCCGGAGCACCCGGTTCGCCGGGTTCATGGTGGTCTCCCACAGCTCGGTCGCGTTCATCTCGCCGAGGCCCTTGTACCGCTGCACCGCGTCGCGGGGCCGGGGGTCCTTGCGGCCCGCGGCGATGCCCGCCTCGATCAGCGCGTCGCGTTCCCGGTCCGAGTAGGCGTACTCGGGCTCGACCCCCCGGCCCTCCCACTTGATCTTGTAGAGGGGCGGCTGGGCCAGGTACACGTGGCCCGCCTCGATGAGCGGCTTCATGAACCGGAACAGCAGGGTGAGCAGCAGCGTGGTGATGTGCTGGCCGTCCACGTCCGCGTCGGCCATCAGGACGATCTTGTAGTAGCGGAGCTTGGCGATATCGAAGTCGTCGTGGATGCCGGTGCCCAGCGCGGTGATCATCGCCTGGACCTCGTTGTTCTTGAGGACCCGGTCGATGCGGGCCTTCTCGACGTTGAGGATCTTGCCGCGGATGGGCAGGATGGCCTGGAACTTCGAGTCCCGGCCACCCTTCGCGCTGCCCCCGGCCGAGTCGCCCTCCACCACGTAGATCTCGGACTCGCGAGGGTCGGTGCTCTGGCAGTCGGCCAGCTTGCCCGGCAGCGACGAGCTCTCGAGCAGGCCCTTGCGACGGGTCAGGTCGCGGGCCTGCCGGGCCGCGATACGGGCCCTCGCCGCCTGGGTGGCCTTGACGATGACGTCCTTGCCGTCAGTGGGGTGCCGGTCCAGCCAGTCCTTCATCATCTCGGTGGCCACCCGCTGCACGAAGCCCTTGGCCTCGGAGTTGCCCAGCTTGGTCTTGGTCTGGCCCTCGAACTGCGGGTCGCCGATCTTCAGCGAGATGATCGCGGTCAGGCCCTCCCGGATGTCGGAGCCCTCGAGGTTGGGCTCCTTCTCCTTCAGGTGGCCCTTGGCCCGGGCCCAGTCGTTCACGACGCGGGTCAGCGCCGTCCGGAAGCCCTCTTCGTGGGTGCCGCCCTCATGCGTGTTGATCGTGTTGGCGAAGGTGTAGACCGACTCGGAGTAGGAGTCGTTCCACTGCATCGCCACCTCGACCGACATCTTCTGACCCGGCGCGTCCGGAGGGGTCTCGTCCTCGAAGGCGATGATGTTGGCGTGAACTGGTGTTCGGGTCGCACCGAGGTGCCGCACGAAGTCGGCGAGCCCGTCCGGGTAGCAGAACAGGACCTCGAACGGCTCGGCGTCCCCGGTGAGCTCCACCCGCTCGTCCCGCAGCGTGATGGACAGCCCCTTGTTGAGGAACGCCATCTCCTGGATGCGGCGCTGCAACGTCTCGCGGTTGTAGGTGGTCGTCTCGTTGAAGATCTGGTCGTCGGCCCAGAACGTGATCGTCGTACCGGTCTCGTTGCTCGGCTCGACCCGCTCGAGCGGGCCCGGCACGCTCGCCGTGTAGGTCTGGCGCCACAGATAGCCGTCACGCTTGATTTCCGCGTCCAGGCGCACCGACAGCGCGTTGACCACGGCCGCCCCGACGCCGTGCAAGCCACCGGACACGGCGTAGGACTGGGAGTCGAACTTGCCGCCGGCGTGCAGCGTGGTGAGCACGACCTCGATCGCGGGCCGGCCCTCCCGCGGGTGCATCTCCACCGGGATGCCACGGCCGTTGTCCACGACCCGCACCCCACCATCGGCCAGCAACGTCACGCTGATGGTGTCGCAGTACCCGGCCAGCGCCTCGTCCACGGCGTTGTCGACCACCTCGTAGACCAGGTGGTGCAGGCCACGCTCACCGGTCGACCCGATGTACATGCCCGGCCGCTTGCGGACCGCCTCGAGCCCCTCCAGCACCGTGATGGAGGACGCCCCGTAGGAGTCGGGGCGCGACGGGGCCGGCACTGTCATGGCCACCTCGTCCATGGACTCGTCGACGGCGCTCATCGGCTGCTCGACCATGCGCAGGGCTCCGCTCTGCCCACTGACGCGGGCGTCCTCGGCGACAGCCCGGAGGGGCTCGTGTCGCGTCCACCTCCGGCTGACCGCAAAGGTGGCCTTCTGACATAAGTGTAGCCGCCCCGAGCACGGTACTGGGTCAAGAACGGCCCTGTGGAGGCCCGTGCCGCCACGACCCCCAGGTCCGGTGTCCCCCCACCCGAAAGAACCTCAGCCCGCGTACGGCGCCTCCGGGCCGTCGACTCGGTCACCCGTAGGTGTCGCGCGGCCCTCGACCCGCCACCCGGCGTGGCCCGCGCCGCCAGTCCGGCTGGGCCGGTCCGCGTACGACGACCTTGGTCGCCACGCCCTCGCCCGCGTGCTCGCGCACCCGACCGAGCAGGGTCTTGGTGAGCAACCGCAGCTGGGTGGCCCAGGCGGTCGACTCCGCCACCAGCACCAGCTCCCCGTCCACCAGCGACACCGGCTGGCAGTGGTCGGCGATCTCGGCTCCGACCACCTGGTCCCAGTTGGCGAGCACGCCTGCCGCCGTGGTGGTGTCCTGCCAGCCGCGCTCGTTCACCAGCTTCTGGATCGCCGCACCGAACACCACCGGGTCCCGGGAGTCTCCCCCCACGCGAGGCAGCCCGCTGGACCGACGGCCGGCCTTGCGGGGTGCCGCCCCCTTGGCTCGAGCCGCAGCCTTCGCCTCGGCCAGCGCCGCCCGCACCAGGTCGGGACCGCTCAGTCCCGACGTCGCCTCTCCCGACGTCGCCTCTCCCGGCGTCGTCTCGTCAGCGGACACGGACCACCGCGCCGTCGTGCACGTCATAACGTCCGCCCATCAGCTGCTCGGGCACGTCGCCAGGTACGGCCGCCGTCACCAGGACCTGCTCCGCCCCCTGCACCAACGACGCCAGCCGCTCGCGCCGCCCGGTATCGAGCTCGGCGAAGACATCGTCGAGCACGAGTACCGGCTCCCCGCCGTCGCTCTTGAGCAGCTCGTACGACCCAAGGCGCAGGGCCAGCGCGACCGACCACGACTCCCCATGGGAGGCGTAGCCCTTGACCGGCATCGAGCCCAGTGTCAGGACCAGCTCGTCGCGGTGAGGACCCACGAGCGAGACTCCTCGCTCGACCTCGTTCTGCCGCACCCGCGCCAGCTCGGACAGCAGGGCCGCGGCCAGCACCTCCCGGTCCTGCGACTGCGGCATGCCCTCACCGAGTGAGCTCCGGTAGCCGAGCGCCACATCTCCCTGTCCCTTGGAGACCTCGCGGTAGGCCACCTCCACCAGCGGCTGCAGGTCGTCGACCAGCCCGAGCCGAGCAGCCAGCAGCTCCGACCCGGTCTTGGCCAGGTGCGCGTCCCAGACGTCGAGCGTCCGCATGTCGCCACCTCCCGACCGCTTGGCCAGGAACGCCGTCTTGAGAAGGGCATTGCGCTGCTTGAGCACCCGCTCGTAGTCCGATCGGACCCCGGCCAGCCGGGGTACCCGGGCCACGAGCAAGTCGTCGAGAAACGTCCGGCGCGCGCTCGGGTCACCTCTCACCAGCGTGAGGTCCTCGGGCGCGAAGAGCACAGTCCGCAACAATCCCAGCACTTCTCGTGCTCTCGGGACGGCTCCCCGGTTGATCCGCGCACGGTTGGCCTTGCCCGGGTTGAGTTCGAGCTCGACCAGCGTCGTCCGCTCGTCACGCTCGACCCGAGCTCTCACGATGGCGCGCTCCGCCCCCTGCCGCACCAGCGGTGCGTCCACCGACACCCGGTGGGAACCGAGAGTTGCGACGTACAGCAGCGCCTCGACGATGTTGGTCTTGCCCTGTCCGTTGCTGCCGACGAGCGCTGTCGGTCCTGGCGTCAGCTCGACGTCGAGCTGCGCCCACGACCTGAAGTCGGTAAGCGAGAGGGCGCTGACATGCATCAGCCGGGAGTGCTCTCCTCCGGCACCGTGCCGGCCTCGCCGCGGACCTTGCCGTGCGCTGGGTCATGCCCGGCTCCGACGGGAGCAACAACATCAGCCCCTGGAGCATCGGCGCCCTTCTCCACCGAACCGGCGACGGAGGTGACGGCGTGCCCGCCGAACTGGTTGCGCAGCGCCGCGACGACCTTCATGGCAGGACTGTCGTCCTGCCGGCTGGCAAAACGGGCGAACAGCGCCGCCGTGATGACCGGCAGCGGCACCGCATGGTCGACAGCCGCCTGCACCGTCCACCGTCCCTCGCCCGAGTCCTCGGCATAACCGCGGAGGTGCTCGAGTTCCGGGTCCTCGTCGAGCGCCCGGACCATGAGGTCGAGCAGCCAGGACCGGATGACCGTCCCCTGCTGCCAGCTTTTGACGACCGCGGGCACGTCGGTGATGAGGTCGGTCGCGCCCATCAGCTCCCAGCCCTCGGCGTAGGCCTGCATCAGGCCGTACTCGATGCCGTTGTGGACCATCTTGGCGAAGTGACCAGCGCCGACCGGCCCGGCGTGCACGAACCCGGAGTCACCGGCCGGCCGCAGGACGTCGAAGTACGGCTGGACCTTCGCGACGTCGTCCTTCTCGCCACCGACCATGAGCGCGTAGCCCTCGGTCAGCCCCCAGACCCCACCGCTCACACCGGCGTCGACGAAGCCGATCCCCTTCTCCCTCAGGTCTTTGGCGTGCCGTTGGTCATCGGTGTACCGCGAGTTACCTCCGTCCACGACGACGTCGCCCGGTCCGAGAAGGAGCTTGAGCGCGTCGATCGTCTGGTACGTCGGCTCGCCGGCCGGCACCATCACCCACACGATCCTCGGTGCAGGCAAGGCCGCGACGAGAGCCGCCAGCGACTCGACGTCCCGCGTCCCCGCAGCCTGGTCGAAGCCGATGACCGTGTGACCACCACGGCGCAGCCGCTCCGCCATGTTGCCGCCCATGCGGCCGAGGCCGATCATCCCCAGTGTCTGTCCGGCAGTCGTCACGAAAGCTCTCCTCAGGTCGTTGCCGCGCTCGCCGGCCTCATCCGGACAGGCGCACCGGCATGAGCAGGTACCGGTAGTCCGCAACGTCCCCCGGCTGGTGCCGCTTACCCGTCAGCACCGCCGGCCGGGTCGGGCCGGTGAACGACAAGGTCGTGGTGTCGCTGTCGACAGCACCAAGGCCGTCCAGCAGGTACTGCGGGTTGAACGCGATGGACATCGGTTCGCCCTCCCAGCCGCACTCGAGCCGCTCGGAGGCCTGCGCGTCGTCCTGACCACCCGCCTCGAGCACCACCCCATCGGCGGAGAAGCTCAGGCGCACCGGCGCGTTGCGCGCTGCCACGAGGGCCACCCGCTTGGCAGCCTCCACGAGCGGGGCCGTGGAGACCTCGGCGATCGCGGAGCTCTCGTTCGGGAGCAGCGAGCGGTACTTCGGGAACTCACCCTCGAGCAGCCGCGAGGTCGTCCGCCGCCCGCCGCCCTCGAAGCCGATCATCCCCTCGCCGGCGCCGCCTGTGGACAGTGCCAGCAGGACCTCGGGACCGCTCGTCAGCGCCTTGGCCGTGTCAGCCAACGTCCGGGCCGGCACCAGCGCGGTCGCGGAAAGGTCGGCGTGCTCCGGTCGCCACGGCAAGGTGCGCACTGCCAGCCGGTAGCGGTCAGTGGCCGCGAGCGTGAGCTGCTCGCCCTCGATCTCGATCCGTACGCCTGTGAGGACCGGCAGCGTGTCGTCCTTGCCGGCCGCCAGAGCGACCTGCGCGACCGCCGCGCCGAACACGTCGCTCTCCAGCGAACCGGCTGTCGTCGGCATCGCCGGCAGCGCCGGGTAGTCCTCCACCGGCAGTGTCGGGAGGGTGAAGCGGGCCGCCCCACACGTGAGCACCACCCGGGTCCCCTCGAGGCGCAGGTCGACCGGCTGCGCCGGAAGCGATCGCACGATGTCGGCGAGCAGGCGCCCGGGGACCAGCACCCGGCCAGACTCTGCCGTGGTCACGTCGACGGTGATCTGGGAGGAGACCTCGTAGTCGAACCCGCTGACGGACAGCCCACCCTCGCCGGCCTCCAGCAGCAGACCGAGCAGCACCTGCATCGGCGGACGTGCCGGTAGCGAACGCGCTGTCCACACCACCGCGTCCGCGAGCGCGTCGCGCTCGACCCTCAGCTCCATGCCATCAACTCCCTGTGCTCGCGGCTTGCCCGAGCTGCTCTGCGGCGTGCCGGGCGGGCAAGTGTGCCGCACGCCTCCGACGAGCGGGTCCACAGGTCTGCAGTCCCCAGTACCCCAAGGGGTTCTTCAGGAGAGAGAGAACCCGTCGTGGTCGTAGGGGTGTGCGTCCCTGTGGAGGAACAGCGTCCCAGCAGGTCAGACGGTGTGGCGCGCTGTGTGGTCATTGTGGATGTCCACCCAGCGACCCCGTGGACGCCGGTGGACATCTTGGCGCCGTTCACCTGCGGTCCACGGATCGGCGGGTTCGTCCACACCGTTGTCCCCAGACTGTGCAGAGATCGTGTGACCGCTGTCACGGGGATGCGGACCGCATGGAACAGCACCTGGCAACCCCCGATCGGGTGTGCAGCAGGCCTGTAGGTGGGACGGTTCGTCACTGGCGGGAGCGTGTCTTGATGCGGTTGGTGAGCTCAGCGACCTGGTTGTAGGTCGCTCGCCGCTCCGCCATCTGCCCGCGGATCTTGCGGTCGGCATGGATCACGGTGGTGTGGTCGCGGCCCCCGAACATCTGCCCGATCTTGGGCAAAGACAGCTCGGTGAGCTCTCGGCACAGGTACATCGCGATCTGGCGGGCGGTGACCAGCACCCGGCTCCTGGACGACCCGCAGAGGTCCTCCATGGTCAGGCCGAAGTACTCCGCCGTGGCCGCCATGATCGTTGCGCCGGTGATCTCCGGCCCGCCGTCGGCGGGGATGAGGTCCTTGAGGACGATCTCGGCCAGCGAGAGGTCTACCGGCTGGCGGTTGAGGCTCGCGAAGGCCGTGACGCGGATGAGGGCGCCTTCGAGCTCACGGATGTTCGTCGCGATCTTGCTCGCGATGAACTCCAGCACGTCCGGCGGGGCCGCCAACCGGTCGCTGGCCGCCTTCTTGCGCAAGATGGCGATACGGGTCTCGATGTCGGGGGGCTGGACGTCGGTGATCAGGCCCCACTGGAAGCGGGTGCGCAGCCGGTCCTCCAGTGTCGACAGCTGCTGCGGCGGCCGGTCGGACGTGATGACGATCTGCTTGTTGGCGTTGTGGAGCGTGTTGAACGTGTGGAAGAACTCCTCCTGCGTCCGCTCCTTGTTCTCCAGGAACTGGATGTCGTCGACGAGCAGCACGTCGACGTCGCGGTAGCGCCGCTGGAACGCGTGCTGCTTGTCGTCCCGCAGGCTGTTGATGAAGTCGTTCGTGAACTCCTCCGAGCTCACGTACCGCACGCGCGCCCCGGTGAACAGGTGTTGGGCGTAGTGCCCGATGGCATGCAGCAGATGGGTCTTGCCCAGCCCGCTCTCGCCGTAGACGAACAGCGGGTTGTAGGCCTTGGCCGGAGCCTCGGCCACGGCCACCGCCGCGGCGTGGGCGAACCGGTTCGACGAACCGATGACGAACGTCTCGAAGGTGTACTTCGGGTTCAACCGCGCCGGCTCGACGTCCTTGCCGCGGCTGGGGCGGTTCGAGAAGTCGATGACGTTGTCCGGCTCGGCCGGCCGGTCGCGGCCAGTGCCGGGCAGCGCCCGGGCGTCCTGCTGCGAGTCCCCGGATGTCGGTGCGGCGTCGCGGTCGTCGTACGACGTCGACGACTCGAGCGGCGGCTGGACGGTGACCGCGACCCTGATCTCACGGCCGTACGCGGCAGACAGCGCGCCGGCGACCACCGGACGCAGTCGGCTCTCGAGAACGTCCTTCACGAGGTCGTTGGGTGCGGCGAGCAGGGCGGTGTCCTCGACCAGGCCCAAGGGGCGGGTGAGATTGACCCACGCGCGATGCTGGGGCGACAACGCCCCCTCGGACAGCCCCGCGATGACGCGGTGCCAGACCGCATCGAGCTCGAGGGCCGGACCAGCTTCCTCCACACCAGGTTCTTGCACAGCCCCAGTCTCCTGCACGGTCGGAAGCGGGTCGAGCGCAGAGGGAGGGAAGTCAGTCACGCAGTCCTCGGTCGGTTGAGGTGGGGACGATCCTGGTGGATCACTGTGGGTCACCGTTGAGGCTCACTGGTGGCCGCGTCCTACGCCGGTTTCGGTTCCCGGCGGGCCCGAGCGAAGCCCCGGCGGTGAAACGGTCCCCCAGTGAGAGTGGGATGAGTACTGCGTCCACACCCTTATCCACACCTTGTGGAGTGCGGACGCGAGCAGGACGACCCCGCGCTCCGAAACAGCACCACACGACCTCTTTGGCTCAGGCCGCTGAGGGGGAGGGAAAGGGCTGTCCGGGGACCGGGTCGAACCGGCAGAGCTGACCAACGTCGCGCCAACCGGGGGAGGTTGTGGGCACTGGCGGGGAAGAACCGGCTCCGCGACGCTAACAGCAGACGCCGACCGCGAGCAAGCAGTTGTCCACAGGCGAGGCAACTGTCCACCGGCGTGTCGACGCCTCGGTGCTTGACACAGAGCGCCTCGCCAGGTCCCTCGCGGGCAGGCTCGTTTGACCCGGGTGGGCGCCATCCGTACCGTGGTCAGGTCCGCGCCCCGCTGGGCGCAGCCGCGTCCTGTCGCGGCAGACCTTCCCGATAGGCCAGGAGCACCTCCCGTGAGCAAGCGCACCTTCCAGCCGAACAACCGCCGTCGTGCCAAGACGCACGGCTTCCGGCTGCGCATGCAGACCCGGGCGGGCCGCGCCATCCTGTCGGCTCGTCGCCGTAAGGGTCGCTCCGAGCTCTCAGCCTGACCGCCGGTCGGCCCGTGCTGCCCGCCGCCTACCGCCTGCACGCCTCGACCGACTTCTCCGAGGTCGTCCGACGCGGTCGGCGAGCAGGGCGCCCCACCCTCACCGTGCACCTCCTGCCGGGGACCGAGGGGTGTGCGCGTGCGGGGCTGGTGGTGAGCAAGGCGGTCGGTGGCTCCGTGGTCCGGCACCGGGTGGCACGCCGACTGCGGCACCTGCTGCGCGACCGGATTGCTTCGCTCCCGCCCGGTTCTCGGCTCGTGGTCCGGGCGGCTCCGCCTGCCGGGGTCGCTACCAGCGCCGCGCTCGGCGCCGACCTCGATGCCGCCGTGAACGCCGCCCTCAGCAAACTGGCCCGCCGATGAAGACCGTCGTACGTGTGATGCTGGTCCCTGTTCGCTTCTACCAGCGCTGGATCAGCCCGGCCCTCGGGCCGCGGTGCCGGTTCGCCCCGAGCTGCAGCCACTACACCGCCGAGGCGCTGCAAGTCCACGGGCCGCTGCGCGGGAGCTGGCTCGGGGCCCGGCGCCTGCTTCGCTGCCACCCGTGGAACCCCGGGGGGCACGACCCGGTACCCCCGGCCCGTGCGGGATCCGCGACCATGGAGCGGACGGCCCCGCCCGTCTGGATCCCGAACTCCTCAGACCTGACCAGCCAGACCAACTCGCGCAGCCGCGCAGGAGCCCACTCGTGAGCGTGTTCGACGTCCTCGCCCAGCCCGTTGCCTTTGCGCTGAAGGCCATCCACAGCGCGCTGTCCCAGGTGCTGCCGGCGGGCAGCGGCTGGGCCTGGGGTCTGTCCATCGTGCTCCTCACGATCACCGTCCGGATCCTGCTGTTCCCGCTGTTCGTCAAGCAGATCAAGAGCCAGCGCCGCATGCAGGAGCTGGCACCCAAGGTCAAGGAGCTCCAGGCCAAGCACAAAGGTGACCGGGAGACCCTCAACACCGAGCTGATGAAGCTCTACAAGGACCACGGCACCAACCCGATCTCGGGCTGCCTCCCGCTGATCTTGCAGCTGCCGATCTTCTTCGCGCTCTTCCGGGTGATGAACGAGTTCCGTCCCAAGAGCGACGGCACCTTCGCCGGGAAGTACGGCCTGCCGAGCTCGCTCATCGACCAGGGCGCGCACGCCAAGATCTTCGGCGCGCCGATCTCCGCCGCTTTCAACAGCTCGGCGAAGCTCCTGCAGCAGCTCGGCGGCGACGCCACGACGGTCAAGATCGTCGCGGTCATCATGATCGTGACGATGGGTGCGACGACGTTTTTCACCCAGAAGCAAATGATGGCGCGCAACGGCGCGGCGGCGGACCCGCAGCAGGCCCAGGTCCAGAAGATCATGCTGTACGTCCTGCCGTTCTCCTTCGCGATCTTCGGCTTCAGCTTCCCGATCGGTGTGCTGCTGTACTGGCTCACGACCAACGTGTGGTCGATGGGCCAGCAGCGCTACGTCATCGCCCGGATGCCCCCGGTGGTGCCCGGCGGTGCCCCGACGCCGAAGGGCGCGGTCGGCACCAAGGAACTCAAGGCAGGCCGACTCCGCAAGGGCGCCGCCAAGGACGACGATGCGCAGGCCGCCCCGGAGGCCACCACCGTGCCGAACGGCAAGGCTGACGTCCAGGGCGCTGTCGTCGCGACCGCTGACACCAGTGCCCGCCCGCCGGCTGGACGACCCGTCGCCCGTGGCGCCGCCGGCAGCCGCAAGAACAAGTCCCGTAAGGGTGGGCGGCGCTAGCCCGCCGGGCAGGCCCTCCTTCGACCCCGCCGTACGACGAGAGAAGAACTGTGACCGACAACGACATCGTGGACATCGCCGACACCGTGGACACTGTGAACATGGACATCGTGACCGACGGCGAGGGCCCCTCCGCGCAGGAGCTGCTGGTGCAGGAGGGCGACATTGCCGGTGACTACCTCGAGCGCCTGCTCGACATCGCCGACGTCGACGGTGACATCGACATGGACGTCGAGGGCACCCGGGCCGTCGTGGCCATCGTCGGTGACGGGCTGGATGCCCTGGTCGGCCCGCACGGACAGACGCTGGAGGCCCTGCAGGAGCTCACGCGGCTTGCAGTCGTGCAGCAGACCGGCGTGCGCAGCCGTCTGATGCTGGACATCGGCGGGTACCGCGCGCGCCGCAAGGTCGAGCTCACCGAGATCGGCACCCGCGCTGCCCATCGCGTCCTCGAGAACGACGAGCCCGTGAAGCTGGCACCGATGACGCCGTTCGAGCGCAAGGTCGTCCACGATGCGGTCGCGGCGGTCGACGGTGTCCACAGCGAGTCCGAGGGCGTCGAGCCCGAGCGCCGCGTCGTGGTCTTGCCGGGCGCGTGACCGCGCCCGCCCTCCCGGTGGCGGCCTCGGTATTCGGTGCCGCGCTGCCCGCGCTTGAGGCGTACGCGGAGCTGCTCGCCGGGCCGGCCACCGAGCGCGGCCTGCTGGGGCCTCGGGAGACCCCGCGGCTGTGGGAGCGGCACCTGCTCAACTGCGCGGGGCTGTCGGAGCTGGTCGAGGACGGTCAGGTGGTTCTCGACCTCGGATCCGGCGCCGGCCTGCCCGGCCTGGTTCTCGCCTTGCAGCGTCCCGACGTGCAGGTCGTCCTGGTGGAGTCGCTGCAGCGAAGGGCGACCTTCCTGACCGAGGCTGTCGAGCAGCTTGGCCTGCGGAACACCCTGGTGCGCCGGGTCCGTGCGGAGGAGCTCGCCGGCAAGCTCGAGGTCGACATCGTGACGGCGCGCGCGGTCGCGCCCGTCGACCGGCTCGCCGGCTGGGCCCTGCCGCTGCTGCGCCCGGGCGGCCGGTTGCTCGCGCTCAAGGGTGAGCAGGCGGCGACGGAGCTGGCTGCGGCCGGCCCGGTGCTGCACCGGCTCGGGGCCGCCGCGAGCTCAGTGGTCGAGGTCGGGTCCGAGGAGCTCGGGACGCAGGCCCGGGTCGTGGTGGTCGAACGCGGCCTCACCCAGGCTCCGACCGCCCGGCCCAAGGCCCGCCCGATGCCTCGGCCCGGCGGTATCAGCGGCCCCAGCAAGCGGATGAACAAGCGATGACCTCCCCCTCCGAGCCCTCCCTCGTGAACGCGCACGGTGACGGGGACCCGGCCGGTCGCTTGCGCGAGGCGCTACGGGACAGCGACGCCAGCACCCCGATCGGCGAGCAGGCCGCGGCCGCCGTGCGGGTCCGCTCGGGTGCGGAGGTGTTTCCGAAGCCTCGGCAGCGTCGGGTGATCACGGTCGCCAACCAGAAGGGCGGGGTCGGGAAGACGACTTCGACCGTCAACCTGGCCGTCTCGCTGGCGCTGCACGGCTGCACGGTCCTGGTGGTCGACCTCGACCCGCAGGGCAACGCCTCGACCGCGCTCGGGGTGCCCCATCACGCGGGCGTCCCCGACGTCTACCAGGTGCTGGTCGACTCGGTGCCCCTCGCCGACGTGGTGCAGCCGGCTGACGGGGTGCCGCGCCTGCGGGTCGTCCCCGCCACGATCGATCTCGCCGGCGCCGAGATCGAGCTGGTCTCACTGGTGGCGAGGGAGTCCCGACTCCAACGGGCCATCGACGCCTACTGCGAGGCCGAGGGCGCGGATGTCGACTACGTCTTCGTGGACTGCCCGCCCTCGCTCGGCCTGCTGACGGTCAACGCGATGGTCGCGACCACCGAGGTGCTCATTCCGATCCAGTGCGAGTACTACGCCCTGGAGGGCCTCGGTCAGCTGCTGCGCACGATCGACATGGTCAAGGCGCACCTCAACCCTGCGCTCGCCGTCTCGACGATCATCTTGACGATGCACGACGCCCGCACCCGCCTCGCCGACCAGGTCGCGGACGAGGTCCGCAGCCACTTCGGCGACGTGGTCCTCCCGACCACCATCCCGCGTAGCGTCCGGGTCTCCGAGGCGCCGGGCTACGGGCAGTCGGTCGTGACCTATGACCCTGGCTCGCGCGGTGCGATGGCCTACGTCGATGCGGCCCGCGAGATCGCCGTTCGCGGGGCGGCGCCCGAGGGCAACCGCGGTCACGAGGGGGAGGCACCTGCATGACGGTTCCTGGACGCAAGGGCGGTCTCGGTCGGGGGCTCGGCGCGCTCATCCCGCAGGGACCCGCGGAGGTGACAGCCGAGCTCGGCGACGTGGCGGGCGCGCGGTTCGCGGAGCTGCCCGTCGGGGCGATCGTGCCCAACCACGTACAGCCCCGGACCGTGTTCGACGAGGAAGCCCTCGCCGAGCTCGTGCACTCGATCCGTGAGGTCGGGCTGCTCCAGCCGATCGTCGTCAGAGCGCTCGGCCAGGATCGCTACGAGCTCATCATGGGTGAGCGCCGGTGGCGCGCCTGCCAGCGGCTCGGGCTCACGACCATCCCGGCGATCGTCCGTGACACGCAGGACGACGCGATGCTCCGCGACGCGCTCCTGGAGAACCTCCACCGTTCGCAGCTCAACCCGTTGGAGGAGGCGGCCGCCTACCAGCAGCTGCTGGCTGACTTCGGCACCACCCACGAGGAGCTCGCGCAGCGGATCGGTCGCTCTCGTCCGCAGATCTCCAACACCATCCGGCTGCTGGGCCTCCCGCCCGCGGTGCAGTCCCGCGTCGCGGCCGGTGTCCTGTCGGCCGGCCACGCTCGCGCGATCCTCGGCCTGCCCACGCCCCAGGCCATGGACACGATGGCGCAGCGCGTCGTCGCCGAGGGCATGTCGGTGCGCTCGACCGAGGAGGCGGTGTCCCTCGCGGCCAGCGCCTCGGATGCGCCGCCGAAGCGCAGCGCCTCCGCGAAGCGGCTGGTCCCCGAGGCGGCCCGCGAGGTCGCGGACCGGCTCAGCGACCGGCTCGAGACCCGGGTGAAGGTCGACGTCGGGCGCAGCAAGGGCAAGATCACCATCGAGTTCGCGACGCTCGAGGACCTTCAGCGCATCGCCGAGATCGTCCAAGGCCGCGCCACCGCCTGACCCGCCGGCCCCTAGGCGAGGTCGGGGGACGGGGTGGTGGAGCCGACCGCGCGGTGGGCGAGGCTCGGACCGAAAGTGTCCAGGAGCTCGAGCTCGGCTTCGACCACGCCGGCCAACCGGCGTACTCCTTCGCGGATGCGCTCGGGCTCGGGGTAGCAGTACGACAGCCGCAGGTCCCGCTGGCCCTGACCGTCGGAGTAGAAGCCGATGCCGGGGACGTAGGCGACCCGCGCCGTGATCGCGCGCGGCTGCATGATCTTGGCGTCCAGGCCCTCGGGAAGCGTCGTCCACACGTAGAAGCCCCCGGTCGGGCGGGTCCAGGTGGTCCCAGCCGGCATCAGGGTCTGCAGCGCGTCGAGCATCGCGTCCCGGCGCTCCCGGTAGAGGTCCTTGAAGACCTCGATCTGCCCCTGCCAGTCCTGGGTGGACAGGTAGTCGACGACCACCATCTGGTTCAGCGCGGGTGGGCACAGCACCGACGCCTCGGAGGCGAGCACCAGCTTCTCGCGGACCGCGTGGGGTGCGAGCACCCAGCCGACGCGGAGCCCGGGCGCGAAGGTCTTGCTGAACGACCCCAGGTAGAGCACGTGCTCCTCGTCACCGCGCGCCCGGATCGCCGGCGTGGGTGGCCCATCGAAGCCGAGCAGGCCATACGGGTTGTCCTCGAGCACCAGCAGCCCGGCCTGCTTGCAGATCTCGAGGACCTCGTCGCGGCGGGCATCCGACAGCGAGGTGCCGGCGGGGTTGTGGAAGTTCGGGATCGTGTAGAGGAACTTCGCCCGGCGCCCGGACGCCGCCACGGCAGCGATCGCCTCGCGCAGCGCGTCGGGGACCAGTCCGTCCTCGTCCATCGGCACGTGCACGACGTCGGCCTGGTAGGCCGCGAAGGTCCCGAGTGCACCGACGTACGACGGTGCCTCCGCGAGCACGACGTCCCCGGGATCGACGAAGATCCGCGTGACCAGGTCGAGGGCCTGCTGCGAGCCCACGGTGACCACGACGTCGTCCGGGGACCCGACCACGCCCTCGAGCGCCATGATCTCGCAGATGTGCTCGCGCAGCGCCGGGTCCCCCTGGCCGGAGCCGTACTGAAGCGCCTGCGCGCCGCGGGTGGCGAGCAGGTCCGACATCAGCTTGCCGACCGCGTCGAGGGGCAGCGCGGTCGTGTACGGCATGCCGCCCGCCAGGCTCACGACCTCGGGGCGGCTGGCGACGGCGAACAGCGCTCGGATCTCCGATGCGGTCATGCCCGTGGTGCGCTGGGCGTAGCGACCGGTGAATGCATCGAAGGTCACGCCTGCCATGTCCCCTACGGTACCGGGGGGATCGCCGGTGAGCCTTCACCTTTACCGGAGTGGCAACTACCCTCAGGCGAGTGGTGACGCCCCCTCGCCGCTCGTCGTTCGGGCTGGCTGGTCTTGGTTTGCTTCTGGGCGCCGTGGTCGGGTGGGTCGCGGGCCTGCTGAGGGCCCCACGTCACGGACCGACGGATGAGGCATTCCGGTGAGCAGACGCGCGGTCAACATCACGCTCGACAACCTCGATGACCTCCCCGGCCGTTGCCGCAGGTGCGTGTTCTGGGAGCTCGACCCGGTCGCGCACGACCGTGCCGTCGAGGCCGGTGACACCGCTTTCGAGAAGGAGTCCTGGGTCTCCGCCACGCTGCTCGAGTGGGGCTCGTGCGGCAAGATCGTCTACGTCGACTCCGTGCCGGCCGGCTACGTCATGTACGCGCCGCCGATGTACGTCCCGCGCTCGGTCGCCTTCCCGACCAGCCCGGTGTCCGACGACGCCGTCCTGCTGATGACCGGGCAGGTCCTGCCCGCGTTCGCAGGTGGGGGCCTCGGGCGGATGCTGCTGCAGGGCGTCGCGAAGGACCTGGTACGTCGAGGCGTGCGGGCCATCGAGGCGTTCGGCGACCTCAACCACGAGGACCCGGCTTGCGTGCTCCCGGCGGAGTACCTCACCGCCGTCGGCTTCAAGACCGTGCGCCAGCACCACCGCTTCCCCCGGCTACGGCTCGAGCTCAAGAACGCGGTCTCGTGGCGTGAGGACGTCGAGGTCGCGCTCGAGCGCCTGCTCGGTTCGATGTCACCCGACCCTGGCGTGCTCCGCCCCGTCTGAGCCCCCAGCCCGGGCCGACGTAAGGAGGTAGGACGAACTACAGGTGGGCCAAGTCGGGGAGGCGGAGGATGCCGGTCGGCGGGTCGAGCTCGCGCGGTAGGTAGAGCCGCTGGATCGCGACGAGGAGGGCTTCCGCGACGGTGTCGCGGAAGGCCGGGTCGGCGAGGCAGTCGGCGTCGCCGGCGTGCGTGAGGTGCCCGAGCTCGAGCCTGACCGCGGGCATCCGGGTCAGGCGCAGCAGCTGCCAGGTCTTGTGGTGCACGCGGCAGTCCAGCAGCGCGGTGCGTGCCACGACCTCCCGCTGCACCAGCGAAGCCAGTCGCTCCCCGACGGTCGAGGCGCTGCCCGAGCCCGTTCCGTAGTGGTAGCTCGCCACGCCCTGGCAGTGCGGGGAGCTGTCGGAGTCGACGTGCAGCGAGATGAGCAGGTCGGCGCGGGCCGCGTTGGCCAGGTCTGCGCGTTCGGCGTTGCTGGGGCAGCTGTCCGGTCCTCGGGTGAGCAGCGCGCGGACGCCCACCGCGGTGAGGCGGCCTTCGAGGCGGGCCGCCAGGTCCTCGGCGACGGCGGCCTCTTCGAGGCCGTTTCCGACCGCGCCGCGGTCCTCACCGCCGTGGCCGGGATCGATGACGACGACCTTGCCCGCGAGCGCCGCGCCGGAGCGGTGCAGGATCTCGGACTCGCGCAGCGAGTGCGGATGACCACCGACCACCAGGCGTCCGAGCTGCTTGAGGGCCCGTAGCGTCGCAGGTCCGCAGACCCCGTCGCTGACCAGGCCGTACTCCCGCTGGAAGCCCTTGAGGGCCGTCTCGGTCTGCGGGCCGAAGATCCCGTCCGCACGACCGGTGTCGAAGCCGAGCTCCGACAGCCGCTCCTGCAGCGCGGTCACGTCGTCGCCGGTGAACGGCTTGCCGGCGAGGGACAGCAACCGGTCGCCGAGCTTGAGGCGGGCAGCCTGCAGGGAGGCGTACGTCTCCGGCCCCACGACGCCATCAGCCACCAGGCCACGGTTCTGCTGGAACTCGCGGACGGCCCGGTCGGTGAGCTGGTCGTAGTCAGCGCCGACCGGGCCAGCCATCAGCCCGAGGCTGATGAGCGTGGACTGGATCTCGGCCACCGCCGGACCGCTGTCGCCATGGCGAAACAGCTGCACTGGCGTCCTTTCGACCGGTCGAGTCTTCAGCCTAACGGCGGCCCGGGAGGGTCTTCCCCGTCCTGGAGATGACACACCGGACCGACCTGTCGCAGACGGCTGACCTGCGGTCGGACGGGTCTACAGGAAGGGCTCGAGGTCCTTGAGGATCGCGGCCTTCGGCTTCGCGCCGACGATCGACTTCACGATCTTGCCGCCCTGGAACACGGCCATCGTCGGGATCGACATGATCTGGTAGTCGCGGGCCGCGCCCGGGTTCTCGTCGATGTTGAGCTTGACGATGCTGATCTTGTCGGCGTTCTCGCCCGCGATCTCCTCGAGAACCGGGGAGACCATCTTGCACGGCCCGCACCACTCGGCCCAGAAGTCGACCAGTACCGGCTTGTCGCTCTGCAGCACATCTGCGGTGAACGTGGCGTCCGTCGTGGTCTTGGTGTTGGCGCCCATCGTGGTCGCTCCTCGGGTCAGTAGGTACGGACAACAACGTAGCGGGGGTGAACCCCATTCCAGGCGATTCTGGCGCGAAGGCCTACTCGTGCGCGGCGAGCCAGCGCTCGGCGTCCAGCGCGGCCTGGCAGCCGGAGCCGGCGGCCGTGATGGCCTGCCGGTACGTGTGGTCCACCAGGTCGCCCGCGGCGAAGACCCCGTCGAGGTTGGTGCGGGTCGAGCGGCCGTCGACGAGGACGTACCCCTCGTCGTCGAGCTCGACCTGGCCCTTGACGAGCTCGGACCGGGGATCGTGGCCGACCGCGATGAACAAGCCGGTGGCGGGCAGCTCGGAGGTCTCGCCGGTCTTGAGGTTGCGGACCGTCAGGGACGTCAGCTTCCCCTCGCCGTTGGCGGCCAGCACCTCGGTGTCCCAGACGAAGCGGATCTTGTCGTTGGCGAGCGCACGCTCCTGCATGATCTTGCTCGCGCGCAGGGAGTCACGCCGGTGGACGATCGTCACCGAGTGCGCGAAGCGGGTGAGGAACGTGGCCTCCTCGAGCGCGCTGTCACCGCCACCGACGACCACGATGTCCTGCTCCCGGAAGAAGAAGCCGTCGCAGGTGGCACACCAGCTGACGCCGTGGCCCGAGAGCTCGTTCTCACCCGGGATGCCCAGCTGCCGGTACCCCGAGCCCATGGCCAGGACCACGGTCTCCGCCAGGTAGGTCTGGGACCCGACCGTCACGACCTTCGGGTGGACCGACAGGTCGACACTCGTCACGTCCTCGGTGATGAGCGTCGTACCGAACCGCTCGGCCTGGCTGCGGAGCTTGTCCATCAGGTCGGGGCCCATGACCCCGGTCGGGAAACCGGGGAAGTTCTCGACGTCGGTGGTGTTCATCAGCGCACCACCGGCGGTCACCGCCCCCTCGAAGGCCACCGGCTGCAGACCGGCACGCGCCAGGTAGATGGCTGCTGTGTACCCGGCCGGACCTGACCCGATGACGACGGACTGGTGAACCTTGCCGGGGGGACTCGTGGTCACTGCAACCCTCTCGTTGGTCTTAGACACCTGCTGAACATCATCGTAGGTAGGTTGCTTCCCCGAGCAGCTTCCCGCGGCGGCTTCTCGCGCGTGGCTGACACGGTGCTCTCGCATTGTCCTGCAAGATCTTGCGATGGTCCCCGTCCGCTGTGCCGCGCACCCCGGCCGCCCCGCGGTGGACGTCTGCCCCGTCTGCTCCCGGCCGCGGTGCGGCGTCGACCAGGCCGCGGCGCCCGCAGGGGGCTGCCCTGTCTGCCTCCGGGCCGGCTCGGCCGGCGTCCGCCCGACGCGGCTACGCCGGCCGCCCGGCCGTCTCGAGCTGCTGGTGCGCGGCGCGCTCGCCGCCAACGTCGCGGCCGTGGCCTGGGGCTACGTCACCGCGGAGTACGTCGGGTCCCAGCCCTTCCAGTACCTCTCGCCGGCGATCCTCGGTGTCCTGTGCGGCGGGGCCGCGACGGCTGCGGCCGGCACGCCCCTCCGCGGCGTCCTCAGCGACCGGGTCCGGGTGCTGTCGGTGGTCTATGCCCTGCTGGGCGCGGCCCTCGGCTTCGTCCTCGAAGGCACGTACGCCGCGCTCTCGACCAGCCCGGATGTCCTGGTTCCGTACGCCATCGCGGCCGCCGCGGCCTGGTTGTGGACCGCCCCGCCGCGCCGCGCCCGTTCCTAGGGCTTGGCGAGGCGGGTGAAGAACAGCAGCTTGGCGTCGCTCTTGGTGCAGCCGGCCCCCACCACGAACACATCCACCTTGCCGGCGGTGGCCGACGGCAGCACGGCCACCATCGCGGGCTGACCCTCGAACGAGGCGTAGTCGAGTGCGAGTGGGACCCCAGGATCGCTCGGGTCGGTCAGTGCCGACAGGCAGGAGGCGAGACCGGCGGTCGCGTGCAAGGGTGCGAGCGCGTCTGCCAGGGCCTTGGTCCTGCTGCTCTTGCTCGGGACTGCCTGGTCCCCGGCCCCGGATTGGCTCGTCGCGGCGCTGGTGAGGTCGTTGCCCGTGGCGTTGCCCTTGAGCAGCGCCGGCAGCTCGGAGGCCAGGGCCTTGCCGTCCTTGGCGTAGGCGGTGCCCGTGCTGCTGCGCGCGATCGCGGTGCCGGCCGGGCGTGCGGCTGAGGTGCTGTTCGTGGGGTTGCTGCCGCGCGTGAGGGCGAAGACCCCGCCCAGGACGAGGACCGCCGCGGCGGCAACGCCTCCGGCGAGGGGCAGCCAGCGGGTGCGGTCCTCGCGGCGGGCGGCCAGCGGCGTGACCGTGGCGGCCGTGGCACCGGCGGTGAGGGCACGCCGTTCCCGTTCGACCGCTGCGGTGAGCCGCTCGGCGAGACCGTCGGGGAGCTCCGGGTCGGGCAGGGCGGCGAGGACGTCGGTGACCTCGCCGAGGGCCGCTCGCAGCTCGAGCAGCGCCACCCGGCAGGCCTCGCACTGCCCGAGGTGGGGTGGCTCGCTCTCGCCGGCCAGGACATCGGCGAGGCTGTCGAGATCGAGGTGCTGGCTCACGTCGGTCCTCCTTCCGGCTGCGGTTGCGGCGGTACTGGTGGGACGGCCGACGGGTCGTCCGGGTTCCGCAGCGTGACGTCCTCCCTCATGAACGACAGGGAGACCGCCAGACGTGCCCTGCCCCGGAAGCAGCGGCTCTTCACGGTGCCGCCGGGGACGCCGAGAACCGTCGCCGCCTCCTCCACCGACAGTCCCTGCAGGTCGACGAGGGCGATCGCGAGGCGTTGCTCCTCCGGTAGCGCGGCGAGGGCGCGCTCCACCTCCAGGCGGGTCTCGCGCTCGGCGTAACGGTCCCGCGGGTCGGCGGGCGGCTGCTCCGGCAGCGGAACCGTCGGCCGGACCGCCTTGCGGCGGGCCCGGTCGAGGCAGGCGTTGACCACGATCCGGTGCAGCCAGGTGGTGACCCGCGCATCACCGCGGTAGGAGCCGGCGCCGCGGAAGGCCGAGACGCAGGCGTCCTGCACCGCGTCGGACGCCTCCTCCGGCTCGCCGAGGGTGCGGAGCGCGAGGGCCCACATCCGCTGACGGTGTCGCCGTACCAGGTCGTCGAAGGCGCGCGGGTCGCCGTCGAGGTGAGCGGCGAGCAGCGCGCGGTCCTGCGCGTCCTGGTCGCCGGATGCCGTCACGCTTCGCACGCTAGTGCTCGCCGTCCTGCCGTGTTGGGAGGCGCGAGCCCGGCAGGACTCAGGTGATCCGGAGCTCGGAGATGCCGATCCGGTAGCCGGAGCCGTCCTTCGGGAGGCTGGTCAGCCAGATGAGGACGTAGCGGGCTGTGGTACCGGCGGTGGGGGTGAGGGTGGCGACCTGTCCCCCGCCGTTCGCCGCGGCGACGCTCTGCAGGCTGGCGGCGTCGGTGGGCGGGTCCTTGCTCACCCGCAGTTGCATGTGCGCGCCCGGCGCGCTGAACCCGACCTGCACAGTGTGCAGACGGGTCACCTTGCCGAGGTCGAGCAGCAGGCCGACGCCCTGCTTGAGGCCGCCGAACGTCGCCGTCCGGTACAGGTCGGTGGCCCAGGCGGTGCCGGGCACGCCGTCGACCGCGTTGCGGACCTGGTCGGGGTTCTCCTGCTTGTCGCCTTCCGGGTCGAAGTCGCGGATCGCGACCCGGGACAGGTCGAGGGCCGCAGCGGGCCGTCCCCCGGGCGCCCCGGGGGACGGCCCGGCGGTGGTGCTGACGATCGCGTCGACACCGCTGGCGCGACGCGGCAGGTCGCCGACGGCCAGGCCGAGCAGCCAACCCGCGATGCCGACGACGGTGACGAAGGTGGCCGCGGCGACCCAGGGCCACGCTCGGCGCAGCCGGGACGGCGGCGTCGGGGTGGCTTCATGCACCTGGGCCTCGCGGGCTTCGGCGACCGACGCGTCGGCGGCGTCGGCGAGCGCTGCCGGGGTGGTGAGGGGGGTGAGGGTGGGCAACCGGGACGGGTCCAGCCCGCGGGTGATCACGTGGTCGAGCGCTCGGGGCACCCCGCCGCGCAGCTGACGGGGGCTGAGCGGATGCCCGTCGGCGAGGGGTGCGGCGGCCAGGTTGCCGGAGGGCTGGTCGGTGGCGCCGCCAGGCCAGCGCCCAGTCACGAGGGCGTAGAGGAGGGCGGCCAGGTCGCGGGTGTCCAGGGCTACGTCCGCCGGACCGGCATGAGCGGGTACCGGACAGCTGTGCACGGCCGCGGCGATGGCCGCGTCGGTGAGCCGAACCCGGCCGGAAGCGGTCACGATGACGTTGCGGGGGTGCAGCCGCCCGTGGACGAGGCCGCCCGTGTGCGCAGCGGACAGCGCGTCAGCGGCCTGCCGCACGACGTCCGAGGCGTCCCGCGCCGCCAGCGGCCCGACGCCGGCGAGGTGCACGTCCAGGGCCTCTCCGTCGACCCACTCGCGGATCACGTAGGCCACATCCGTGCCGCGTCCGGGGCGGGGCTCGAGGGCGGCGTCGTAGACGCGCACCAGGCCCGGGTGGTTCACCGCCCCGGTCCGCGCCGCGGCGTCGAGGAACGGCTGGGCCGCCGCGCGGGCCGCCTTGTTCGGCGTCGGGATGACCTTGACGGCGACCGACCGGGCGAGGACCTCGTCGCGTGCCCGCCACAGCACCGCGGGGCCGTCGGTGCCAACGGCCTCCAGCAACCGGTAGCGCCCGGCGAGCAGGTCGCCGACGGCGAGCGGCCCCGGCACGACCGACATCCCCTTTGACGGGGCTGTCCCCTTTGACGCCACAGGGCTCCTTCATGCGCGGACCGGGCCGCCCTGCCCGACCCGGACGACGGTCCGGTCGCGTTCACTCTAGGGGCGCTGACTTCACCCCGAGATGACTACGCCGGGGCGTACCGCCCCCATGTAGCCGTCGAGGTAGATCGGCTGGATCTTGACCACGTCACCGGTGTGCGGCGCGGCCAGCATCAGGCCCTCGCCCACATACAGCGCGACGTGGTGGATGGTTGCGGGGTTGCTCAGGTCGTCGGCCCAGAACATCAGGTCGCCGGGCTGAAGGTCGGCCAGGGCGACCTGCGGACCGGAGTACCACTGGTCGGCGGCGACCCGCGGCAGCCGCAGGCCCGCGGCCGCGTAGGCGGACATCGTCAGTCCGGAGCAGTCGTAGCTGCCCGGACCGGTCGCGCCCCACACGTACGGCTTGCCGAGCTGGGACTGGGCGAAGGCGAGCGCCGCTGCGGCGAGCGGGCTGGCTGCGACGGCCGGGAGGTCTCCCCCCAGGGACTGGGCGCGGGCGAGCGTCGCGGCGGCGCGGGCTGCGGAGGCGGCCTCGGCGGCACGGCGCTGCTGGTCGGCGAGGTCACGCACCTGTTGGTCGGCTGCGGCCAGCAGGGCGTCGGTCTGGGCCAGCAGGGCCCGGACCCTGTCGGCACGGGCGCTGACGGCAGTCTGCAGCCGGGTCGAGGCGGCGGCTGCGGCGGCGAGGCGCTGCTCCGCGTCCTGACGGCCAGCCAGCGCGTGGTCGGCGGTTGCGGTGGCGCGCTGGTCACCGCCCAGCACCATCTTGACCTGGGTGATGCGCTGCGCGACCTCGGCGATGGAGCCGCTGTCGAGAACCTGCGCGTACAGCGCTGGTGGGCCGCCGGCCATGTAGAGGGCACGCACCCGCCGGGACGCGATGTCGTCGGAGACCCCGGTGGCCTGTTGGGCGCGTTGCAGGTCCCGCTGGGCGGTGAGGTGCGCTGTGACGGCGTTGCCGAGCTCGGCGTACGCGGCGTCAAACTGTTCGGTGGCCAGCTCGGCCTGCCGACGCAGCGCGTCGACCTTGACCCGGAGGGCTGCTGCCTGTTGCTTCGCGTCCCCGATGGGCGTCGCGGAAGCGGCGGGCAGCCCGGACGCCAGGAGGCCGCCGAGCACAAGCGCGACGGCCACACGGGTGGGCCGGCTCACTGCGACGGGACTCCCTCGCCATGGGCCGTGACGTCGACGTACTTCTTGAGCGGGCCGATGCGGTACAGCCACAGCGTCTGCGCCTCGCGGTGCAGGGTCAGGAGCAGATGCCCGTCCGAGGCGCGGACGGTGAAGGTCTTGGCGTCGACGGTCTCGCCCTCGGGCGTGGCCAGGTCCACCGCGGCGTTGTAGGCCTTCTGGAGGTCGTGGGTCTGCTTGTAGACCTCGACGGCGGCGGAGGCCACCGAGTTGGCGTGGTCGGACGCGGTGAAGCTCGCCCGGACCAGCGAGAGGCCGTCGAAGGCCAGTAACCCGAACAGGGCGAGGGTGGCGGCCAGCTTGGTCAGCCAGCCGAGCACGATGGAACCGCTGTCACCCATCTCCCTGTCAGCGTTCACCCCTCTGGGTTCGGCGTGTGGTGGGTCCCTCTTGAGCCGTCTGGACTAGCGGCCCAACCGGGCCAGCACCGGCTCGAGCAGCCGGTCGACCTCGGGCACGCGCAGCTGGCGGGCCAACGCCAGGTAGCCGGTGAGCAGGACGGCCCCGCCGCCGGCCGACGCGAGGAAGGCGCCGCTGGTTCCCATGCCCACGACGCGGTCCACCACCGCGACCACGGCGAGGGCGCCGAGGGCAGGGGGCAGCGCGGCGAACAGGCAGCGCACCGTCGTACGCAGGACGAAGCCATGCCGGTCGCGAGGAACGCGCCGGGCCAGCACCCTCGTGCAGATCACGCTCCCCACCAGGTACGACGCCGTCTGCCCGGCGGCGAGGCCGACGATCTTCAGGTGGTTCGGGAGGGTGACGAACAGCAGCACGTCCACGACCACGGTGGCCAGGTTGACGGTGAGGTTGATGACGGCCGGTGTTCGGGTGTCCTGCAGCGCGTAGAAGGCCCGCAGCTGCAGCTGGTAGGCGCTGAAGGCCAGGAGTCCGCAGGCGAACACGGCCAGCAGCGTCCCGATGAAGCGCGCCTCCCCGGTGGCGACCCGACCGTGTCCGAACACGAGACTGGCCAGGGGCTGGCCGAGGACGATGTAGGCGGCGGACGCCGGCACCAGGATGCTGACCGTGACCCGCAGGCCACGGTCGAGCAGGTGGCGCAGCTCGAGGAGCCGCCCGTCGGCGGCCGCCCGGCTCATCGACGGCAGCAGCGCGGTGATGACGCTGACGGCGACGACGGCGTGGGGGAGCTGCCACAGCAGGTACGCGTAGGTGAAGGACGGGTAGTCGTCGACCCGGCCGGTACTGGTGGCCAGCTGCACCACGACCACGAACACCAGCTGGTTGCACAGCACGTAGAAGAAGGTCCAGCGCGCGAGCCGCGCGGCGTGCCCGAGGCCGGTGCCACGCAGGTCGAACCGCAGCCGGAGGTGCAGCCCGGTGGCTCGCAGCGCGGGCAGCAGCGCGAGCGTCTGGGCGACGACGCCCAGCGTGACCCCGATGCCCACCACGACGACCTGGGTCTGGGTGATCGTTGCGCTGGTGAGCTGTGCGGGTCCAGGCAGGAAGGCGAAGAGCAGCAGCGTGACGATGACGACGACGTTGTTCAGGACCGGCGCCCACATCGGGGGGCCGAAGCGGTCACGGGTGTTGAGGTAGGCGCCGAGGACCGCGCCGAGGCCGTAGAACAGGACCTGAGGCAGGAAGAACCGCGCGAACGTGACGGCCAGCTGCCGGGTGTCGGCGTCCACCTTGGAGCTGACGTACAGGTCGACGATCTGGGGCGCCAGCAGGACGAGCACCAGCGAGACGGAGCCCAGCACCAGCAGGGTGAGGGTCAGCAGCCGTTGGACGTACGCCTCGCCGTTGCCCTGCTTGTCGGCCCGCACGAGCATCGGCACCACGACGCTGGTGAGGATGCCGCCGAGCAGCAGGTCGTAGACGATGTTGGGCGCGGTGTTGGCCACGTTGAAGGCGACCGCGACACCCTTGACGCCGAATACCGCGGCGAGGATGGCGGTGCGCAGGAAGCCGGTCGCACGGGAGGCGACGGTCCCGACCGCCATCGTCCTGGTCGAGCTGAGCAGGCTCACGAGCGACTGCGGACGGCGCGCCGGACGATGCGCACTCCCGCCGCGACCAGCAGCACCCCGAGACCGCCGGCCGTGACCGCAAGGGCGAGGCGTCCGAAGCGGGTCGAGCGGACGATGACCTCGGCCTCCGAGCCGAAGGGCCGGCCGTTGCGGTCGACGATCTGCGCGAACACGACGAACTGCCCGGATCGCTGTGCCTCGGCCTTCACCGCAGCCTGTACGGCGTGTCCCGGCGTCACCTCGACGAGCCCGGTCTCCGCGCTGGAGAGCGTGGCGGTCTTGGACGAGAAGCGGACCCGCACCTGGATCGGGACGTCCAGGGTGTTCTCGATGCTGACCTGCAGGGTGCCCTTGCTGCTCGTGAGCAGCGCCCGGCCACCACGGACGACGATCTTGCCCTGTAGGCGGGCTACCTCACTGTGGAGCAGCGCCGCGGTCGTACGGCCCCCGGCAGGGTTGGTCCGCCAGACACTGGACTCCGCCCGGGCGACCGCCTGCCGCAGCCGTTCCTTGGTGCGGGCGACCGCATCGCGGACCGACGGGTCCTGACTGGCGCTGACCACCGCGTCGGTGAGCTGGCTGATCGCGTCGCGGTCCCCGGCGATGCCCTTGAGGTAGCTCGCCCCGAGCTCCCCCGAGCGGTCGGTCCGCAAGCTGCCGCGCTTGAGGTCGGCGGGAGCCGGGGTCGGGCGCGGTTGCTCGGTGCAGTGCTCGCTCTGGGCCGCCACCGAGGCCAGCGTCACGGGGCAGAGCCAGGGCACGCGACCGAGATCGCGCAGCGCACCGCTGGCCGCGACGACGGAGGCGTTGGTGCGCCGGTCCGGCGCGATCACCAGCGTGCGGTCATCCCTCGAGGGTGCCTGGACAGCAAGGATCGCGGTCTCGGCCAGGAAGCGCTGCTCCGCCAGGCGGGGGCCGAGCTGCGCCGCGGCGGGGCCGGTGACGAGGTTCGACAGGTAGGCGTCGGTGACGAGCCCGTCGAGCGGGGGCCCGGCGGCGCTGGGTAGCAAGGTGCGTGCGCTCGGGGCCGGGTTGGGCTCGGTGTCCGGCAGCGGATAGGCCGACGGGTCGAGGACGAACGCCCGCGCCCCGCTGCCGGCCAGGGCGTCGGAGGCCGCCTGGGTGACAGGACCAGCAGGTGGCCACGCGACGCTGTCGAGCGTGGTGGACTGCAGGACCCGGCTGACCGTGCTGCGGCCCAGTACCGACGCGAGGGCCACGTCGGTCACGCCGGCAGCGGTGCGCGTCAGGGCCGTGACGTCCGGGTCGGCGTACGGCAACGCGAGCACCGGGCTCGTCGCGGCGACGTCGCGGAGCGAGGCGAGCCAGTCGGTCGCCGCGGTGGTCCCGGTGCCCGCGACGCTGCCGCGGTTGGTCTTCACCTTGTAGGGCTTGGTCATCGTGTTGGCAGCGAACAGCAGGTCCGGATCGACGGCGTACGTCACCGGCACCGGTTCGCAGCGGACGGGGGCCTTCTCCCGCTTTCCGTCGGGGCCTACCGCCCCACGCACGCACTCAGGTGTGGCGGCGCGCCGGCCCGCGACGAGCAGCCCACCGAGCCGTCCGGAGGGGCCGAGGTCGGCAGCCAGCTTGTCGTCGAGCAGGGTCGCGTCGACGCCCTGGTGCGGCTGGTCGACGAGCGGCCAGACCACGGCGACGCGGATCGGATTGGGCGTCACGTCGGCGAAGAACGGGATCCAGGTCGGGGCCAGGCCCAGGCTCTCCAGGCCGTTGCCGGCATCACCACGTGCCTCGATGTCCACGGGGTAGACGCCCTGCTCCGTGAGCTGGAGCAGGTCGACGGTCGTGCGCAGGTCGAAGCTCGTCTGCGCGCCGGGTGCCAGCGTCGTGCCGACCGGCGTCACGGAGGGCTCGCGCGGACTCGTGTACGGCCGGTCGGTGTCGGCGTTGTGCAGGCCGCCACGCGTCTGGATGACGTTCCCGACTCTCGGGCGAACCTCAATGCCGGTGATCTTGACGGAGCCGACGTTCTTGACGTAGCCGGTGACCTCGATCGCGTCGTGTCGCTGAGGCGCCCGCGGCAGCAGCGAGGTCACGACCAGCTGCAGCGGGGCTTCGGGGGCTTGGGTGGCGGCCGGCGTGGGGTCGGCTGCCGCCGGGAGCGCGCCCAGGGCCGTGAGGGGGACGAGCGCGGACAGCAGGAGGGCCGTGACGAGTCGTCTCATGCTGTCTCGACGAGCAGGTTCGGCACCTTCTCGAGCAGGCGCCGCTCATCGGCGTACGCGAGTCGTGCGGCCAGCTCCGGGATCGGCACCCAGGCCACCTCGCTGACCTCGATGTCCTCGTCGGAGAGCACCAGGCCGTTCACCGGATCGGTGGCCAGCAGCAGGAAGTGGTGCACCGTCTTGTGGATGCGTCGCCCGTCGGCGACGAACCAGAAGTCGATGGTCCCGAGCTTGCCCACGACCTCACCGAGGATCCCGGTCTCCTCGTAGACCTCGCGCACCGCGGTCTGCGGCTCGGTCTCACCCGGCTCGACATGCCCCTTCGGCAGTGACCAGAGCAGCCGACCGCGCCGGTCGAGCCGCCCGATCAGCGCCCCCTGCGCGCCCGGACCGCGACGGTCCAGCACCAGCCCGCCTGCACTGGTCTCGTCCACCCTCCGCAACGGGCGACGCGGCGGCGTCGGAACGGGGGCCATGGGCTCAGAGTACGGCGATGACGGTGGGTGCGGCCCGCGCCGAGCCGCCCCCCACCAGGGCGCCGTACGCTTGCGTCCCGTGCCTGACACCCGACCGCTGAGCGAGCTCCAGAGCAACGCCGTGCGCGAGCTGATGCTGCGGTCGCCGCTGCTGGTCGAGTTGGGTGAGCGCTTCGCCGAGGGCGGTCACCGGCTGCACCTGGTCGGCGGTTCCGTACGCGACGCGTTCCTCGGCCGGCTCGGTGACGACCTCGACCTGACCACCGATGCCCGCCCCGACCGAGTCCTCTCGCTCGTCGAGGGCTGGGCCGACACGACCTGGGACGCCGGCATCGCCTTCGGCACCGTGGGGCTGCAGAAGAAGGGCGTGCGCGTCGAGATCACGACCTACCGGGCAGAGGCCTACGACCGGACGTCGCGCAAGCCGGAGGTCTCGTACGGCGACTCCCTCGAGGAGGACCTGGTACGACGGGACTTCGCCCTGAACGCGATGGCACTGGCGCTTCCGGACTGGAAGGCCCCTGACGCGTTCGTCGACCTCTTCGGCGGTATGGACGACCTCACCGCCGGTGTCATCCGGACGCCCGGCAGGCCCGAGGACTCCTTCGACGACGACCCGCTCCGGATGCTGCGGGCCGCGCGCTTCGCCTCGCAGCTCGGCTTCCAGGTGGCGCCTGAGGTGGTCGCGGCGATGACCGACCGCGCGGAGCGGATCGAGATCGTGAGCGCCGAGCGGGTGCGGGGGGAGCTCGAGAAGCTGTTGCTGGGCGCCCACCCCCGTCAAGGCCTGAGCCTGCTCGTCGACACCGGCCTGGCGGCGTACGTGCTGCCGGAGCTGCCGGCGCTGCGCCTGGAGATCGACGAGCACCACCAGCACAAGGACGTCTACGAGCACACGCTGCAGGTGCTCGAGCGGGCGATCGCGCTCGAGGAGTCCCCTGACCTCGTGCTGCGGCTGGCAGCGCTGCTGCACGACATCGGCAAGCCGGCGACCCGCCGGCACGAGTCGGGCGGCGGGGTGTCGTTCCACCACCACGAGGTGAAGGGCGCACACCTGGCCCGGAAGCGGCTGCGGGCCCTGACCTTCGGCAAGGACGTCGTGGAGGCGGTCTTCCTCCTCACCGAGATGCACCTGCGCTTCCACGGCTACGGCCAGCCGGGGACCTCCCCGTGGACCGACGCCGCGGTGCGCCGGTACGTGCACGACGCCGGCGACCAGCTCGACCGGCTGCACAAGCTCACCCGGTCCGACTGCACGACCCGCAACAAGCGCCGGGCGGCGGCGCTGTCGGCGGCCTACGACGACCTCGAGAGGCGCATTGCGGTGCTCGCCGAGCAGGAGGAGCTGCGGGCCATCCGTCCCGACCTCGACGGGAACCAGATCATGGAGATCCTCGGGCAGCCGCCGGGTCGTCTCGTCGGCGAGGCCTACACGTACCTGCTGCAGCTGCGCATGGAGCAGGGGCCGATGAGCTTCGAGGAGGCCCGCGACGTACTGCTCGCCTGGTGGGAGAAGCGCCAGCCGGAGCCTGACGTACCGGAGGACTAGTACTTTCGAGCCATGGCAAGGTAGGCGGCTCCTGCCGATGATGTGGACGTGACGGACAACTCGGGCGCCGCGGTGGGAGCCCGCCTGCCCCGGGTGCGCAGCGCCCAGGGCTCCTTGGTCCTCGAGGGCTGGCACGGCGTGCTGGCTGCGGGTCTGGCGGTCTTCATCGCAGCCTCGGTCGTGCTTGTCACGCACCAGATCGACCCGGCCTCGGCCGACACCTACCTCACCTCGGTCCGCAACGCGGTGATCCAGTTCCCCGACGGCAGTCAGCGCACCGCGGAGATCGGTGCGCGGCTCCCGAACGGCGCGCAACTGCGAACCGGTCAGCAGGGCGGGGCCGAGCTGAGCACCGCTGGCCGGAACGTCTACGTCGGTGCCGTGTCCACTGTCGACGTCCTCGACGGTGTGCGCCAGACCCTCACCCGGGGCCAGGTCATGGTGGACTCGCGTAAGGGTCCGCGCCTGCAGCTGAGCACGCGTGCCGGGACCGTCGCGGCGAAGGCCGGTGCGCTCGCACGGGTGGAGGCAGCCGCGTTGCTGCGCCTGGCCGTCTTCGAGGGCACCGCCGCGATCACCGCGACCGGGCGCCGCGCGACCACCGCGGTCGGCGCGCTGCACCAGGTGCAGGTTGCCTACGGGTACCCGGCCGATCGGGTCACCCCCCTTGCGCTGACCGATGACGCCTGGGAGAGCCGGCTGGCGGGCGATCTGGTCAGCGCCGACCAAGACCTCGTGCACCTCGCCGACAGCCTTGGCGGCAGCGACGGCAGGGCCGTGCTGACCGCCGCCCCGGTCGCTCTGCGCACAGCGTCCCTGGGCGCCGTCGCTGCGAGCGGCGAGCAGGCCGTCGCCGTCGCCGTGGCCGAGGTCGCTTCGAGGTCCGCAGGTCCGGTCACCGACAGGCTCGCGTTCGTGCTCAGCGCCCGCAGCGACGGCGGGTCGTGGGGTGTGGTGGCTGCCCTGGTGGGTGCCCGGGTCACGGCGGTCAGCACGCTGCTCGATGCCGCCCTCACGCCTGCTGGCGACAGCACCCCCGGGACGACCGTCGCCGGGCAGATCCCCAACGTCCAGGGGCTCTTCGGCTCCAGCCCCTCGGCCACGACGCCGACGACCACTCGGCCGACCGAGCAGGGCCCGGGCGGCGGACGCCCGTCCACTCAGCCGTCCACCGGACCGTCCACCCAGCCTTCCGGCATCCCGACACCCACCACGCCCACACCACCGGGCTTGATCGGCGGCCTCGTCAACACCGTGCTGGGCCTGCTTCCGCACCCGACCGCCACGCCGGCGGCGGCGTCGACCCCGTCGCCGTCGCCGGCGCCGCTGGTCGATCTGAACCTCGGCGGCCTCGGCCTCAAGCTCGGCTAGAAGCGGCAGCGATGACCGGCTCCGGCGGTTCGTACGGGGCACGGAGCCGCACGAAGACGCCGTACAGCAGTGCGGTCGCGGCGTACCCGCAGGCGATGAACCCGAGGACCGCGTAGCTCTTGCCGTTGTTCGGCACCACCACCGCTGCCACCAGGGCGGCCGCGACGAAGCTGACGTTGAACAGCGTGTCGTAGAGCGAGAAGACGCGGCCGCGGAAGGCGTCTTCGACCGACTCCTGCACGAGGGTGTCGACGCAGATCTTCGAGGCCTGCGCGGCGAACCCGAGACCGAGCCCCGCGACCAGCAGCGACGCATGCGTGTACGGCGTCACGAGCGCGGCCGTGACGACGGCCGCGCCCGCGAACACGAGAACCACCCAGCGCTGCGTGCCGACCCGACGGGTGATGCGAGGCGTCACCAGCGCGGCGACCACCCCTCCGGCCACCGTGGCGGTGAGGACCTGTCCCAGTCCCGCGAAGCCTTCGTGGATGAAGCCCTGGGCGGTGTAGAGCAGCAGAGTGCTGACGAACAGCAGACCGGAGAAGAACCGGTGGGCGGTGATGGCGACGAGCGCGCGCGCGGCCTGGCCCCGTGCGTGCACGTGGCGGGCGCCGGCGACCAGACCGTCGACGACGGTGGCGACCGCGTGGGAGAGCGGCTGCCGTTCGACTTCGTCGGTCGGCCCCAACCTGCGTCTCGCGATGCGGCTGGCCAGGCCACCGGCGATCAGGTAGACCAGCGCAGCGACGCAGGCGATCTCGGCCGCACCGGTGTCGCCCTTGCCCCACAGGTCGCGCAACCCGACGCTGGTGAAACCGCCGACGGTGGCCGCGCCGGTCCCGAGCGTGGTGGTGAACGAGTTGGCGGTGACCAGGTGCCGGGCCTCGACCACCTGTGGCAGCGCGGCCGACAGCCCGCTGAGCACGAACCGGTTCAGGCTGACCACGAGCAGCGCCAGCCCGACGGTGGGCGGGCTGGTGGGGCCGTTCACGGCCACGCTCGCGGCGAGCAGCAGCAGCAGGGCCGCGCGGGCGGTGTTGCTGAACGCCAGCACCCGTTGACGGCTCCACCGGTCGAGAAGGACGCCTGCGAAGGGGCCGACGAAGGAGTACGGCAGCAGCAGGGTCGCGAAGGCGACCGCAGCCTCGGTCGCGCTGGTGGCCTTCTGCGGGTTGAAGAACGTCGCCCCGAAAAGCGCACCCTGGAACAACCCGTCCCCGGCCTGTCCGGCCAACCGGACCTGGAACAGCCGGCGGAAGTCGGGGTCGGCGAGCAGCTCCCGAACGGCGTGCCGCCTTGCCTGCTCCATCACCTCACCCTAGGTCGGGCCGGGTGAGGTGAGGGAGCGCGGATGGCCCCGACCCCGGGCGGGGTCGGGGCCATCCCACAGTCGGACTGCTCTGCGAGGACCGGTGCTCAGCCGCGCGTGGCGTGCTGGGCCTCGGCTGCAGCGTGGGCGCCGGTGTCTTCGCCGTTGATCCAGGCCTCGAGGGCTGGGCCGGCGATGTCGTCGCGCACCTGGCGCGGCGGGGACTTCATGAAGTAGGTCGAGGCCGGGTGCACGGGACCACCCTCGCCGCGGTCCATGGCGATCTTCGCGCAACGGAGCGCGTCGATGATGACGCCGGCGCTGTTGGGCGAGTCCCACACCTCGAGCTTGTACTCGAGGTTCAGCGGGACGTCCCCGAACGCGCGGCCCTCGAGGCGGACGTAGGCCCACTTGCGGTCGTCGAGCCACTGGACGTAGTCGGACGGGCCGATGTGCACGTTGCGGGCGCCGAGCTCGTGCTCGAGGTTGCTCGTGACGGCCTGCGTCTTCGAGATCTTCTTGGACTCGAGACGGTCCCGCTCCAGCATGTTCTTGAAGTCCATGTTGCCGCCGACGTTCAGCTGGTACGTGCGGTCCAGGATGACGCCCCGGTCCTCGAACAGCTTCGCCATGACGCGGTGGGTGATGGTGGCACCGACCTGGCTCTTGATGTCGTCGCCGACGATCGGGACGCCCGCGGCGCGGAACTTCTCGGCCCACTCGGGGGTGCCGGCGATGAAGACAGGCAGCGCGTTGACGAAGGCGACCTTGGCGTCGATGGCGCACTGCGCGTAGAACTTCGCGGCCTGCTCGGAACCGACGGGCAGGTAGCAGACCAGGACGTCGACCTTGGCGTCCTTGAGTGCCTGGACGACGTCGACCGGAGTCTCGTCGCTCTCGTCGATGGTCTCGCGGTAGTACTTGCCGAGGCCGTCGAGCGTGGTGCCGCGCTGGACGGTCACGTCCATCGGGGGCACGTCGGCGATCTTGATGGTGTTGTTCTCGGAGGCGAAGATCGCTTCGGAGATGTCACGACCGACCTTCTTGGCGTCCACGTCGAACGCGGCAACGAACTCGATGTCGCGGATGTGGTAGCCGCCGAGCTGAACGTGCATCAGCCCCGGCACGCGCACGGAGGGGTCGGCGTCGCGGTAGTACTCGACGCCCTGGACGAGCGACGCGGCGCAGTTGCCGACGCCAACGATGGCTACACGGACGGAACCCATTTGGGCGTCTCCTTCTTGGGGGGTTTGCGGCTTGCGGGCGGTGTCTAGCGGGGTTCGGTATGAGCGTCGGGGCGCTTCTTGCGCTCGGTCTCGATGAGCTCGGTGAGCCATCTGACCTCTCGGTCGACCGAGTCCAACCCGTGCTCCTGCAGCTGGAGGGTGTAGCTGTCGAGCCTCCCGCGGGTGCGGGCGAGCCTGGATCGCGCGCCCTCCCGCCGTTCCTCGAGCCGGGACCGGCGACCCTCGAGGATCCGCACGCGGACGTCGGGGTCGGTCTTGCTGAAGAACGCGAAGTGCACGCCGAACGTCTCGTCCTCCCAGGAAGAAGGACCCGCCTCGGCCAGGAGCTCGGTGAAGCGCTCCTTGCCCTCGGCGGTGAGCTTGTAGACGACCTTCCCGCGACGGCCGGTCAGCGCGGGGGCGCCGGCGACGACCGTGGCGTCGCCCTCGTCCTCCGCGATCCACCCGGCGTCTTTCATCCGTCGGAGCGTGGGGTAGAGCGAGCCGTAGGAGAAGGCGCGGAAGGCCCCGAGCGTCGCCTTGAGCCGCTGTCGCAGCTCGTAGCCGTGCAGGGGCGCCTCGTGCAGCAGGCCGAGGACGGCGAGTTCGAGCACGTCCTACCTCCGCTGCGGATGTCTCTTCCAGATGTATCGGTGCGATACATCGCGTCGTCAGGGCAGACCGTACGTCATGGATCCCGTTCGGTGCAACAGGAGGTGAACCGGGCATGTCGCTGGGCCCAACATCCCCTGGGTGAGCAGCCCCCTGGGCGGGTGGGCGCCCGCCTGCCAGGTCGCGTTACCGTCGTTCGGTGCGGAACAGGGACGTCGTGGACCACGCGCTGCAACGGCGCGCGGTCCTGCACGACCTCTACGCCGGCCGCGTGAGCGCCATGGAGGTGTGCGACGCGTCGCCGTACCTGCAGCGGGCCGCGGAGCGGCTCGGTGTGCGGACCGACCGCACCTGCCCGGTCTGTCGGAAGCTCCCGCTCGACGAGGTGCTCTGGGTGTACGGCGACGCGCTCGGGGACGCCGACGGCACCGCGCGGACCAGCGGACAGGTCTCCGCCCTCGCCAAGGACCGGCCGGACTTCGCGGTCTACCAGGTGGAGGTCTGTCAGGGGTGCGCCTGGAACCACCTGGTCCGGACCTGGCGGACCGGCACCCCTGGGACGGCGCCCGCGCGGAGGACCAGCAGGCGGGAAGCCTGAACCGAGCCTGATCTGTGATCATGACCGGTGCGTGTCCCGCAGGTTGGTAGGGCAGCATGAGGCGGTGAACTGGCTGCGCGCACTGTCCTGGAAGAAGCGGATCGCGGTCGCCTTCGGGACCTTGTTCTTGCTTTTCATCGCGTTCATGGGGATCGGGTACGCCCTCACGACCGTGCCGACCCCGAGCAAGATCGCCACGGCACAGGCGACCCGCATCCTGTACGCGGACGGCAGCGAGATCGGCAGAGTCGGTCAGAACCGCATCATCGTGCCGCTGTCGAAGATCTCCGTACCGGCGCAACACGCAGTGCTGGCCGCGGAGGACAGGGGCTTCTACAGCGAGCCGGGCATCAGCCCGAGGGGCATCCTGCGGGCGTTGTTCACCAACGTGAAGGGTGGTGGCGTCTCGCAGGGCGGGTCGACGATCACCCAGCAGTACGCCAAGAACGCCTTCCTCACGCAGCAGCGCACGTACAGCCGCAAGATCAAGGAGGTGTTCATCGCGCTGAAGATGGATCAGACCGTCAGCAAGAACACCATCCTCGAGGACTACCTCAACACCATCTACTTCGGACGCGGGGCCTATGGCATCGAGGCCGCCGCGGAGACCTACTTCGGCACCAGCGCGGCGAAGCTCAACACGGCCCAGGCGGCTGTGCTGGCCTCCAGCATCAACTCCCCCTCCGGCTACGACCCGGCCAGGAACCCCACGGGCGCCAAGCAGCGCTGGGGGGCCTACGTTCTGGACGGCATGGTCAAGCAGGGCTGGTTGACGCAGGCCGAGCGCTCGGCGCTGACGTACCCGCACGTGCGGCCCATCAACAACACGAACTTCCCGGGCTCCCTCGACTTCATCCGGGCGCAGGTCGTCGCCGAGCTGCAGCGGCACGGTTTTCCCGAGGAGCGCATCACCGCCGGTGGCCTGACGGTCTACACGACCATCGACCGGAAGGCGCAGGCGGCGGCGCAGCAGGCGGTCGAGAGCGCCGTCCCGAAGCCGACCGGCAAGAACCCCCCGGTTGCGGCGCTCGTCTCCGTCCAGCCCGGCACCGGGAAGGTCATCGCCTACTACGGAGGACGGCAGCCGGGCGGCTTCGACTACGCCAGTGACGGCCGGGGCGTGCAACCCGGGTCGTCGATGAAGCCCTACGTGCTCGCGGCGGCGCTGGAGCAGGGGACCTCGCTCGGCACCAAGCTGGACGGCTCGACCCCGCAGACGATCTGCGGCAGCACCATCAACAACGATGCGGGCGACCCGCGGCTCGGCCAGACCGACCTGGCCACCGGTCTGCAGTACTCCGTCAACACCGTGTACTACCGGCTGGCCTGCCAGGTCGGTCCGCAGCGGGTGGCCGACCTGGCGCACGCGGCGGGGATCCCCGCCAAGGACCCGCTGGCCGACTCCAGCACGCACCAGCCCACGGCGCAGATCGCTCTGGGGTCGGGTGGCTACGAGATCCACGTCATTGACCAGGCCACGGGCTACGCGACCTTCGCAGCGCAGGGCCAGCGGGCCACGGCCTACTTCGTGCAGAAGGTGACGGACGGCGGCAACGAGGTCTACGCCGCCAAGCCCCAGACCGCCCAGGCGTTCTCCGCGGGGACGGCCGCGGACGCGACGTACGCGATGCAGAAGGTGGTGACCGCGGGCACGGGGACGCGCGCCCAGCTCACCGGCCGACCGACCGCGGGCAAGACCGGCACCACGACCGCCAACGCGAACGCCTGGTTCGCCGGCTTCACCCCGCAGCTGGCGACCGCCGTCTGGGTCGGTCGTGCCAACGGCGGGCCGCTGCAGGGCGTGCTGGGCATCAACGGCGGGGTGTACGGCGGCACCGTTCCGGCTTCGATCTTCAAGTCCTTCATGGACGCGGCGTTGCAGGGCCAGCCGGTCGAGCAGTTCCCGGCGCGAGCCAACGTCGGCGTCGTGGTGACGCCCAGCCCGACCGCGACTCCCTCGACCACCCCGAGCCCGAAGCCCTCCATCACAAGGTCGCCGACGCCGACGCTTGTCCCCTCGCTGTCGCCGGTCGTGCCGACGAGCCCGCCGCCTGCCGCGTCGCCGTCCGGGAGCCCCGTGGCGACGACTGGGGCCGTCACGGGAGCGAGTCCGTAGTCGCCGAGCGGCCCGGATCTGGCAGCATCGCGGGCGTGACAGCTGTGTTGGTGCTCCCGTCGTCGGACGACCCCGTCGTGGCCGCGGCGGTGGAGGCCGTGGGCGGCCCCCCAGGCCGGCATGCCCGGATCGGCGACCGGCGGTTCTGGACGCCCATGAGAGTCCTCATCGCCCTCACCCTGCTGACCAGCCTGCTCGGCTTCGCGCAAAAGGCTCCCTGCCGCGACGGCAGCACCTGGGTCCATGAGCACCAGTACACCCGCGCGTGCTACAGCGACGTGGTCGCGCTCTACTCCGCCGAGGGCCTGTCCTCGGGCCAGCTGCCCTACTACGAGCACCCCGTCGAGTACCCGGTCGTGATCGGCGGGGTGATGGAGCTGTCCTCGCTCATGACGCGCGCCGTGACGGCCGCCCTCCCGAGCCACGGCTCGGAGGTTAACGCCCGCGGCCGGCACTTCTACGACATCACCTGGTTGCTCGTGACGATCTGCGCGCTGGTCGTCACGGTCACCACCGCCAGGCTCGCCGGTCGACGGGTGTGGGATGCCGCGCTGTTCGCGCTGTCCCCGGCACTGCTGCTGCACGCCACCACCAATTGGGACCTGATCGCCATGGCACTGGCCGGCCTGGGCCTGCTCGCGTGGGCGCGCCGCCGCCCCGCCGCGGCAGGTGTGCTGCTCGGCCTTGCGACCGCGACGAAGCTCTACCCGGTGCTGTTCCTGTTGCCGCTGCTCTTCCTGTGCCTGCGCGCCGCGAAGCTGCGCGCCTGGGGGGTTGCCGCGGCGATGACCGTCCTGGTCGCGGTAGGAGTCTCCGCCCCCGTCTACCTGACTGCGCCGTCGTTCGCCGACGTCAACGGGGCGCAGACCAAGGTCCTCGACGCACCGCTGTCCCGGATCGGCACC
Organism: Frankiales bacterium; assembly: GCA_025966135.1. Taxonomy (GTDB): domain Bacteria; phylum Actinomycetota; class Actinomycetes; order Mycobacteriales; family SCTD01; genus RYN-111. The sequence continues at coordinate 9,461 of JAOPVP010000031.1, read as the reverse complement.
GATGGGCTGTTCAAGGCGCTCGCCCCGCATCAGCGGGTGAACGGGGTGGAGGCGACCAACGCGGTCTACCGCTTCTTCGAGCTCAACCAGACGCGCGGCGCGGACTGGGACTCGCTCTACCTGCAGGCCCAGCACCTGCGCACCGACCACGGCAGCTTGAAGGGCGTCCGCAACGCGATCGCCGGGTTCGTCACCGACGGGACGTCGCCGCCGACGAAGCTGAACCTCCTGGTCGCCGTCCTTGTCCTGCTGGTCATGGCCGGCATCGCCGTGCTCACCTTCATCGCACCACGCAGGCCGCGGGTCCCGCAGCTGCTGTTCCTCACCGTGACCGGCTTCCTGCTCGTCAACAAGGTCGACAGCCCGCAGTACGTGCTGTGGCTCGTGCCGCTCGCGGTGCTCGCCCACCCGCGCTGGCGGCCGTTCCTGGCCTGGCAGGCGGCCGAGGCCGTGCTGCTGCTGTCCCGGTTCTACTTCTTCGTCAGCAACGACAAGCCGGGGCAGGGCATCGACATCGGTTGGTTCTTCGCCGCGGTCCTGCTCCGTGACCTGCTGCTGGTCGGGTTCGCTGCCTACGTCGTCCGCGACATCCTCCGGCCGGACGATGACGTCGTACGGCGGGACGGTGTCGACGATCCGGCCGGTGGCGTGCTCGACGGTGCGCCGGACCGTCGCGCCGTGGCCTTGGCGTGACCGCGTGACCGCACTGCGGTCCTGGGTCGCGACCCGGGTCGCGGTTGCCCTGCTGGTGCTGGCGGGGGCTGCGCAGGTGTTCGGCAACAGGACGCAGGGGTTCCTCGACGGCTGGGACAGCTGGGACGTCACGCTGTTCGCCAAGGTCGCGGAGTTCGGCTACACCGGTTACCCCCAGCACTACCCGGACCAGGACATCGCCGCGTTCTTCCCCGGGTTCCCGCTGGTGCTGCGCGCGGTGCACACGGTGGTGCCCGACTGGACGGCCGCGGGTCTGCTGGTGTCGCTGGTCGCGGGGGCGGTCGCGGTGGTGTTCCTCGCGCGGCTGGCGGAGCTCGACGGCGTTGACGGCTCGCGGGCGGCGCTGTACCTGGTGCTGTCGCCGTACGCGGTGTTCTTGGCTGCGGGCTACAGCGAGGCGCTGTTCCTGGCCTGCGCGCTGCCGGGCTGGTTCGCCGCCCGCAAGGGGCACTGGGCGGCCGCGTCGCTGCTGGTGGCCGGGGCCTGCACGGTCCGGGTGTCGGGGGCGTTCCTCGCGATCGGGCTGATCGTGGAGTTCCTTACCACCTCACGTGAGTGGCGGGTGGCGCCTTGGCTGGCCGCGCCCTTCCTGGCCCTGTTCGGCTACGCGGCGTACCTGCACCACCTGACCGGGGACTGGCTGCGGTGGCAGCACGCGCAGGCCGGCGGCTGGGGCCGGCACCTGACCGCGCCCCTGCGGTCCCTACAGGCGACCTGGGACGCATCGCGCAGCCCGGGGCTCGGACCGGAGTACCACTGGTCGTTCCGGGCCGAGATCATCGCGGTGCTGGTGGGGGTGCTGGTCACGCTCGTGCTGCTGGCCCGCCGGTCGTGGGGCGAGGCGACCTACGTCGGGCTGTCGGTGGCGGCGCTCGCGACGTCGACCTACTACCTCTCGGTCGCCCGCGCGACGTTGCTGTGGTTCCCGCTGTGGGTGCTGCTGGCCGAGCTCGCCAGCCGGCGGCCGTGGGTGCACACCGCGTACCTCGTGCTGGCCACCCCCCTCATGGCTGTGGCCGTGCTGACCTTCACCGCCGGCCGCTGGGTCGGCTGAGGGGAGCTGTCAGCGGAGGCGGGACTTCAGGAGCTTGATGTCGGCGGCCTGGCCCTCGCGCGGAGTCTCGACGACCGCCGGAGAGCCCGCGGCCCGGACCACCGCGACCAGGGTGTCGACGTCGATCTGGCCCTCGCCGACATTGGCGTGCCGGTCAGCGCCCGAGTCGAACGCGTCCCGGGAGTCATTGGCATGGACCAGGTCGATGCGGCCGGTGATGGCCTTGACCCGGTCGACGACGTCGACGAGCGCCTCACCGCCGGCGTGGGCGTGGCAGGTGTCCAGGCAGAACCCGAGCTGCTCGTGGTGCCCGATCGCGTCCCACAGGCGTGCCAGCGAGTCGAACCGGCGGGTCATCGCGAACTCGCCCCCTGCGGTGTTCTCGATGAGGATCGGGAGGGGGAGCTCCATCCGCTCGAGCGCCTTGACCCAGTTCTCGATGCCGACGCTCGGGTCCTCACCCTTGGCGACGTGCCCGCCATGGACGATCAGGCCCTGCGCCCCGAACGCCGCCGCGGCCTGCGCGTGCTGGTGGAGGATCTTGCGGCTCGGGATGCGGATCTTGTTGTTGGTGCTCGCGACGTTGATGACGTAGGGCGAGTGCACGAAGAACGGCACGCCCCCGGTGTCGACCTCGGTGACGGTCGGGGCCTTCCAGCTCTGCGGGTCGCCGAGGAAGAACTGCAGGACGTCGGCGTCCCGGTCCTTGGCCTCCGCGGCGGGGTCTGCGTTGTCAACGTGCGCACCGATGAGCATGACCCAGACGGTACGACGATCGCCCACCCCCTCCTCGCCGATCATGGAACATGTGTGCGCCCGCTGAGCGTGGCTGCCGGGCACAAAGTCCATGATCGGCGGGAGGGGGTGGCAGCATGGGCGGCGTGATCGTCCCCCGCGTGCTCGCTGCTGCCGCTCTTCTCGGGGCGCTGGTGGGCACGGGGGCAGGGGCCAGCCCCGTGCCTGCTGCGGCGGGCACCAGGAACGCATCGGTGACGGTCAGCTTCGGCTCGCCCAGCCCCGACCCGGTGCATGTCGTCGTCGGCCAAGCAATCGTGTTCGTGAACGGCGAGCAGCTGGCGGTGAGCCACCGGGTGCGGAGCTCCAGCCCGAACTGGTCCTACGACTCGGGCAGCTTCGGGTCGCACACGAGCAGCCGTGCGACATCGGCGTTCACCGCGGCGGGGCAGTACTTCTACAGCGACGCCCAAGTCGGCCTCAGCACCCGACCGGCGAAGACGGGCACGATCGTCGTGACCGGCTCCAGTCCGCCGCCGACCAGTCCCCCGAGCACGCAGCCGAGTGCGACGCCCAGGCCCACCGCCGCGCCCAGGCCGACCGCCGTACCGACTGTGTCTCCCGCCGCGACGGGCAGTCTTAGCCCCAGCAGCCGGCCTGTCGGCCTGCCCGGGCTCGGGACCGGCCAGCCCGCCGGCCCGGCGCGCAGCGATGCGTCGTCCCCGCCCAGAGGCGGGGACCCGTCGCAGAGCCCGGCGGCGTCCGTCAGTTATGCCGGACGCGGTCTGGTCCAGGGGTCCTCGCACCGCTACGGCCTGCCGGCGGCCGTCGCGGCGGTAGCGGTCATGGGCGTCGCGTCGTTGCTGGTGCGCCTGCTGCTGGCAGAGCCCGCGGCACGGCGTCGCCGTACCCGGTCCGGGGCTCCTCGGCAGAGCTGAAGTACGGCGCTGGTAGCGTTGCCGCGTTTGCTGACGTGAACACCCTCCTGCCACGGAACGTCCGTGGCCGCTTGAGTCCACAGGAGGAGGTGGGTCCACTTGCGTCACTACGAGCTCATGGTCATTCTCGACCCCGACCTCGAGGAGCGGACAATCGCTCCCAGCCTCGACACGTTCCTCAACGTCGTCCGCACCGGCGGCGGCAGTGTCGAGAAGGTCGACATCTGGGGGCGGCGACGCCTCTCGTTCGAGATCGACAAGAAGGCCGAGGGCATCTACGCCGTCGTCGACCTGCAGGCAGAGCCGGCCACGATGAAGGAGCTGGACCGTCAGCTCAACCTCAACGAGGCCGTCCTGCGCACCAAGGTGCTCCGCCCCGAGCTCCGCTAGCCCGTCCGTCCCTTCCCCGTTACCGAAGTGCGCTACGAGCCCGCACGCACCCACACCTGATAAGTCCCCTTACGGGGAATGGACTCATAAGGAGAACCGCCGTGGCCGGCGAGACCGTCATCACCGTCGTCGGGAACCTCACTGGGGATCCCGAGCTGCGCTTCACCCCTAGTGGTGCTGCCGTGGCCAGCTTCACCGTTGCCTCCACCCCGCGGACGCTCGACAAGGCGACCAACGAGTGGAAGGACGGCGAGGCGCTCTTCCTCCGCTGTTCCATCTGGCGCCAGGCGGCCGAGAACGTGGCCGAGTCGCTCCAGAAGGGCATGCGGGTGGTCGTGCAAGGCCGCCTGCAGCAGCGTTCCTTCGACACGAAGGAAGGCGAGAAGCGCACGGTGATCGAGATGCAGGTCGATGAGATCGGGCCGTCCTTGAAGTACGCCACCGCGAAGGTCAACAGGACCACACGTGGCGGCGGACCCTCGGGCGGTGGCGGCTTCGGCGGTGCTCCTTCGGGCTCCAGCGCTCCCGCTGACGACCCCTGGGCCTCTTCGGCCCCGGCGTCCGGCGGTGGCGGTGGTTGGTCCGACGAGCCCCCCTTCTAAGCAACCCACCAACTTTCAGGAGAATGAGCGATGGCCAAGCCGCCGCCCCGCAAGCCCAAGAAGAAGGTCTGCCAGTTCTGCAAGGACAAGGTGACCTACGTCGACTACAAGGACACCGGTCTGCTCCGCAAGTACATCTCGGACCGCGGCAAGATCCGTGCCCGTCGTGTCAGCGGCAACTGCAGCCAGCACCAGCGCGACGTCGCCGTGGCCGTCAAGAACAGCCGCGAGATGGCGCTGCTGCCCTACACCTCGACGGCGCGGTGACCCAGCGATGAAGCTGATCCTCACCCACGACGTCCCGAACCTCGGTGCGCCCGGCGACACCGTCGAGGTCAAGGACGGCTATGGCCGCAACTTCCTTGTCCCGCAGGGCCTGGCGATCGCCGCCACCCGCGGTGCCGAGAAGCAGGTCGCGAACATCCGTCGGGCCCGCCAGGCCCGCCAGGTCCGCGACCTCAGCCACGCCAACGAGATCAAGCAGGCCCTCCAGGGCCTCTCGCTCTCGCTCCCGGCGCACGCCGGCGACAACGGCAAGCTGTTCGGCTCGGTGACCACGGCGGACATCGTCGCGGCCATCTCCAAGGCCGGTGGCCCGAAGCTCGACAAGCGCTCCGTGGTCATCAAGCACGCGATCAAGAACATCGGCTCGCACCCGGTCACCATCAAGGTGCACGGTGACGTCGAGGTCAACCTCTCCGTGGCGGTCGTCGCGGGCTAGGTCCTCCTGCGTTCAGCACGGCCCGGTTCCCTGTTGGGAGCCGGGCCGTGCTGCGTCTACCTGGGCGTGATCAGCACCTTGGCGAGGGCCCGGCGCTCGTCGAGCTCGAGCAGGGCGTCGGCCGCGGACTCCAGCGGGTAGCTGTTGCCGAGGAGCGGGTCGAGGCGGCCGTCCTCGAGGTAGGGCAGCAGCCGCGCCCACTGCTCCTGCAGGTACGCCGGATCCCGCATCCAGAAGGCGCCCCAGCCCACGCCGACGACGCTGATGTTGTTGAGCAGCAGGCGGTTGACCTTGACCTCAGGGATCGCACCGGCGGTGAAGCCGATGACGAGCAGCCGCCCCTCCGGGGCCAGTGAGCGCAGGCTGTCGGTGAAGCGGTCACCGCCGACGGGGTCGACCACCAGGTCGACGCCTCGCCCGCCGGTGAGCTCCTTGACCCTGGCCAGGAAGTCCAGGCCCACGACGTGGTCAGCGCCGGCAGCGCCGGCGATCTCGGCCTTGGCGTCGCTGGAGACGACCGCGATGACCGTGGCCCCCATGACCTTGGCGAGCTGGATGCTGGCGACACCGATGCCTCCGGCCGCGCCCTGGACGAGGACCGTCTCGCCCGGCTGCAGCGCGCCGCGGCGAGCGAGGGCGAAGTCGACGGTGAGGTAGTTCATGAGCAGGGCGGCACCCGCGGCGAACGAGACCCGGTCCGGCAGCGGGAACAGCAGCCCGGGGTCGACCGCCGCACGCTCGGCGTACCCGCCGAGGACCGGGAACCCCGCGACCCGCGTGCCCGGCGCGACGCCCTCGCCGGAGACGACCACGCCCGCGATCTCGGAGCCCGGCACGAAGGGCAGCTCGGGCTTCATCTGGTACTCACCGCGCGTCATGAGCACGTCGGGGAAGTTGACGCCCGCGACGTGCACGTCGACCAGGACCTTGCCGGTGCTGTCCGGCTCCGGCACATCGGTGATCTGGACGGCCTTGGGTCCGTCGAGCGTGATGACCTGGACTGCGCGCAACGCTGCCTCCGGGTTGGGGTGACGACTGGGGTGAGGCAGTCACCGTACGGCGGGCAGGCGGGCGCATCGGGGCGGGGTTGTCCACACCCCTCTGGACAGGTCCCACGGAATGTCCGATCTCCGTGGTCCCCTTGTCGCATGGAGCTCTTCGACCTGCCTCCAGCGCCAGGGCAGCGGCTCGACCAGGAGACGCACGACGACGTCTTCGGCGACCTGCCGTCCGCCCTGGCTGCCGACCTGCACACCCGTGAGATCGGTGATCTCGTCCTGCAGCTGCTCGACCGGGGTTGGCGGCGCGGCCAGCTCGCCGCCCGGGTGGCGGTGCTGCCTGCCGGCCGTGACCCGGTGGGCGACGTGCGAGCGCTGCTCCGAGGGTTCCTCGAGCAGGTGCCGCCGGACGCGCGCTGGCGCGAGGAGAAGGCCGCCCGCGAGCAGCAGCGCAGCCAGGCCGAGTCGGAGGAGCCCGCGACCGACGAGAGCCGGCAGCGCTGGATCCAGCAGATCCGCTCCGAGCTCGGCGGCCCGCGGCGGTCTCCACGGGCCGTCGTACGCAGGGTGCGTCCCGGCTGCGCGCTGTGCGGATCCGAGAGCGACTACTTCGTCACGCGCGAGGTCCGGCTCTGCGCGGCCTGCGTCGCCCTGCTCGGGACCGGGACGGCCAAGCTGTCGGAGGCCGGATGAGGTCCGCGACCGTCGAGGTTTCTTCGTACACAGCCCGTGGACAGCACAGCGAGCAGGTCGCGCGCCAGATTCCGAGGCGCTCAGGGCTTCCTTCCCCAGACCGGTCACGGCCCGTCCACAGCGCCGCGCCGCGTCATCCCCACCCTGTCCCCAGCGGTCTCCACAAGGACGTCCGCCGACACTCCCGGGCGGTGGCCCAACCGCGGCGCCGAACGACTAGAAACTCTGTGGGGCAAGCGATCCGTGCGGCCCGAGGGGGGTTGGAGAGACTGTGAGCGAGCGGGTCGTCGAGCTCAACAGGGCGCCCTCAGCATCAGTCCCTCACTCGCCGGCGCCGGAGTTCGAGCGGACCCCTCCCCAGGACGTCGCCGCGGAGCAGTCGGTGCTCGGCGGCATGCTCCTCAACAAGGACGCCATCGCCGACGTGATCGAGGTCGTGCGGTCCAGCGACTTCTACCGGCCGGCGCACCAGATCATCTTCGACGTCATCGTCGAGCTGTACGGCAAGGGCGAGCCGGCCGACGCGATCACGGTCGGTGCTGAGCTCACCAAGAACGGCGACGCCGGGCGCATCGGCGGGATGCCGTACCTGCACACGCTGGTCTCGACGGTGCCCACCGCGGCCAATGCCGGCTACTACGCCAAGATCGTCGCCGAGCTGGCGATCCTGCGCCGCCTGGTCGACGCGGGCACCCGGATCGTGCAGCTCGGCTACTCCGCGGAGGGCCAGGAGGTCGACGACATCGTCGACCGCGCCCAGCAGACGATCTACGACGTCACGGAGCGGCGCACCAGCGAGGACTACACGCTGCTCGAAGAGCTGATGCAGCCGACGATGGACGAGCTGGAGGCGATCGGTGGCCGTTCCGGGACGATGTCCGGTGTCCCCACCGGGTTCGTGGACCTCGACACCCTGACCAACGGCCTGCACCCCGGCCAGCTCATCGTCATCGCCGGCCGTCCCGGTCTCGGGAAGAGCACCCTGGGCCTGGACATCGCGCGCAGCGCGTCGATCAAGAACGGGCAGGCGTCGGTCATCTTCTCGCTGGAGATGAGCAAGACCGAGATCACCATGCGGCTGCTGTCCGCCGAAGCTCGGGTCCCGCTGCACCACATGCGATCCGGGTCGATGACCGACGACGACTGGGCCCGCCTGGCCCGTCGGATGGGTGAGGTCGCCGAGGCGCCGCTGTACATCGACGACTCCCCCAACCTCACGATGATGGAGATCCGGGCCAAGGCGCGGCGCCTGAAGCAGCGCAAGGAGCTGCGGCTGATCGTCATCGACTACCTCCAGCTCATGACCGGCAACAAGAAGGCCGAGTCACGCCAGCAGGAGGTCTCCGAGCTGTCCCGGTCGCTGAAGCTGCTGGCCAAGGAGCTCGAGGTGCCGGTCATCGCGATGAGCCAGCTCAACCGCGGGGCCGAGCAGCGCACCGACAAGAAGCCGATGCTGTCGGACCTGCGCGAGTCCGGCTGCCTGCCGGCGTCGACGAGAGTCCTGCGAGCGGACACCGGTGCGGAGGTGACACTGGGTTCGCTGCACGCCTCCGGCGCACGCGAGGTGCCGGTGTGGTCGCTGGACTCCTCGCTGCGTTACGTGAGACGGCACCTCACCCACGTCTTCTCCACCGGCACGCGCCAGGTGTTCCGGCTTCGGCTCGCGTCCGGCAAGTCGGTTCGCGCGACCGCCAACCACCCCTTCCTGACGTACGACGGTTGGAAGCCGCTCGGGGAGCTGGGCGTCGGCTCCCGGCTCGCCGTTCCGCGCCACGTGCCGGCGCCGGAGGTTGAGAGCTGCTGGTCCGAGGACTGCATCCGCTCGGTGGCCATGGACCTCGTGGCGGGTCGCGCGTTGCCGAGCGCGGCTTTCTCGCTGCCGAAGTCGCAGCTCCGGACGTTGCTGCGGTACGTCCTCACCGCGAGCCGCGTCCCGAGCCCGACCGGGCGCGCGTATGTGCTGCGCTCTCGTCGTGCGGCCGACCAGGTCAGCCGGCTGCTCCTGCGCTTCGGCATCTCGTGCTCCCTGCGTGACCTCGACGTGGTGGGTCGGACGCAGCTCGAGGTCGCGGAGGGCGACGAGCTCGCGCGGCTCGCGGGTCAGGTCGAGAGCGGGCTCGACGGAGATGCAGCACGCGAGGCCGTCCTGGCGGCGATGGGGAGTAGCGCCATCCCGCGGCAGACCGCACCGGACCAGGTGTGGGACCGGGTCCGGGCGGCCATGGACGCCAAGGCTCTGCAGCCCCCGGGTCGTCTGGCGGGAGTCGCCTCGGCGTTGGACACGGGCGACCTCGAGCTCGAGGCGACCAACGACGTCTTCTGGGACGCGGTCGTGGAGATCACTCCCGAGGGTGTCGAGGAGGTCTTCGACGCCACCGTGGTCGGCAACCACAACTTCGTGGCTGACGGGATCGCCGTCCACAACTCGATCGAGCAGGATGCCGACATGGTGGTGCTGCTCCACCGCGAAGACGCGTACGAGAAGGAGAGCCCGCGCGCGGGCGAGGCCGACTTCATCGTGGCCAAGCACAGGAACGGCCCGACGGCCACGATCACGGTGGCGTTCCAGGGTCACTACAGCCGCTTCGTGGACATGAGCCCCAGCTAGTAGTGGCG
>JAOPVP010000030.1 GCA_025966135.1 Frankiales bacterium | reverse complement strand
AGCGGATCCTGACCGGCGTTTCCTCTGATCTTGTCCGGGCACTGTCTCCGGCGTGAATCTGGGCTTCGTGCTCCTCGGCGCATGGGCGCAGCTGGTGGCGCTCGTTCTCCTGCACGTGGTGATCGTCATTCGCCGGCGACCACGGTGAAGCGCGTGGCGGTGCTGGTGCTGGTTCTGGCAACGGCGTGCGTCTCGCCGTCTCGCACCGACCGCGACTACGAGCTGAAGGCCGGCAACTCGGCGAAGGCCGTGGCGTCCTCGGTAGCAACCGCGCTGCTCGGCGTGCAGGCGGCCAAGGAGCACCGGGCGACCGGGCCGTACCTGTCGGTGCTTCTGGCGGGCACCGAGGAGGACACCTCGAACGTGCAGTCGCAGTTCGACAGCGTCCAACCGCCGTCGGACCACGCGGATGAGGTCCGCAAGAAGCTCGACGACAACCTCTCGGCGGCCCTGGACACCCTGGCCGAGCTGCGCATCACGGTGCGGCGCGGCGAGCTCGACCAGCTGGAAGTCGTGGCCAAGCCGCTCGGACCGGTCCTGCAGGAGCTGCAGAAGCTGTCGGAGGACTGGCAGTGAAGAAGGTGCTGCAGGTCTTCCTCGGCGTGCTGACCGCAATCGGCGGTTTCGTCGACATCGGGGACCTCGTCGCCAACGCCCTGGTCGGCTCGCGCTTCGGCATGTCGCTCGCGTGGGTGGTGGCCGTGGGCGTCATCGGGATCTGCCTGTTCGCGGAGATGTCCGGACGTGTCGCCGCGGTGACGGGGCGGGGGACCTTCGACCTGGTGCGTGAGCGGCTGGGGCCGCGGGCCGGGCTGCTCAACCTGGTGGCGTCCATGGCGGTCACGTTCCTGACCCTGGCGGCGGAAATCGGCGGTGTGGCGCTTGCCTTCGAGCTGGTCAGCTCGGTCAACTACCTGCTGTTCGTCCCGCTGGTGGCCTTCCTCGTGTGGATCGTGATCTGGCGGATGCCCTTCGCGAGCATGGAGCGCATGTTCGGGATCGCCGGGCTCGCGCTGCTGGTGTTTGCCGTCGCGGTCTGGCAGCTCGGCCCCGACTGGGGAGGGCTGGCCCACCAGGCCACGCATCCCGTCGTACCGGATGGGGAGGGGCACCCGACGTACTGGTACTACGCGATCGCGCTGTTCGGCGCCGCGATGACGCCGTACGAGGTCTTCTTCTTCTCCTCCGGCGCGGTGGAGGAGAAGTGGACCAAGAAGGACCTCGTGATCGAGCGCGTCAACGTCTACATTGGCTTCCCGCTCGGGGGGCTGCTGTCCCTCGCGATCGCGGTAGCGACGTTCATCGTGCTCTTCCCGGAAGGGGTCGAGGTCAGCCGTCTCGACCAGGTGGCACTCCCGGTCGTCCTGGGTGCGGGGAAGGTGGGGTTCGCGTTCCTCATCGTGGGCTTCGTGGCTGCCACCTTCGGAGCGGCTCTCGAGACGGCGCTCTCGTCTGGCTACTGCATCGCGCAGTACCTCGGCTGGTCGTGGGGCAAGCACCTTGAGCCCAGGAAGGCCAGCAGGTTCCACCTCGTCGTGCTCATGTCGATCATCGCCGGCTCGATGCTGGTGATGACGACCCTGGACCCGATCAAGGTGACGGAGTACAGCATCGTCTTCTCCGCCGTCGCACTGCCCCTGACCTACTTCCCGATCCTCGTGGTCGCCAATGACAGCGGGTACATGGGGGAATCCGTGAACAGTCGGTTCACCAACGGCTTGGCGACCGTCTACCTCGTGCTCCTGACGGTGGTTGCCCTGACGGCGATCCCGCTCATGCTTGCGACGAAGGCCGGGCAGTGACCACCGGGCGGCGCCGCGACCTGGCCCTGCACCTGCTGGACCGGCAGATCATCGACACCGACGGAGACGCCGTGGGCAACGTCGACGACGTCGAGATCAGCGAGGAGGGCTACGTCACCGCGCTCCTCGTCGGGCCGCAGGCACTCGCCCCGAGGCTCGGCGGCCTGCTGGGCCAGTGGCTGGCGTTCCTGTCCGAGGGCATCAGCCGCTCGAGTACAGCGGAGCCGACGCGCATCGGCATCGACCTCGTCACCGACTACGGGTCTGCCATCACCGTCGCCCGCTCCCGCGCGGAGCTCGGAGCGCACCGCAACGAGGACCGGGCCCGCGACTACTTCATCGGACGCATCCCCGGAGCCGACCATGCGCGGGACTGACCTCATCGGGCTGCCGGTGATCGGCCCCGACGGGAGCAAGCACGGCCGGGTCCTCGACGTGCGCCTCGTCCAGGACGGGCCGCTCATGGGTGCCTACGCAGCCCTGCGCATCGAGGGGCTCGTGGTGGGTCACCACCGGGTGGCGGCACACCTCGGCTACGACCGAGCCGACGTCTCCGGTCCGTGGCTGGTCAACCTCGTCGTGGGGCTGCTCACCCGTGGGAACCGGTGGCTCCCGTGGGAGCAGGCACGGCTCGAGGGCGGAGTCGTCCGCACCGATCAGCCGGAGCTGGAAGGCGTTCAGCCGCTCTGAGCCGGCCCTCGGTACTCCGCCACGAGCAGCGCCAGCTCGTCGCTCAGCGGGCCGCCTGTGCCGATGATGGGCTCGACCCCAGCCCCAGAGGTACCGAGGGATCGCAGACCAGCTCGCGCACGACGCCACCGCTCGCGAGAAGAGCGGCCGCAAGGTCCGTGCCCCCGTCCTCCCGGAACTCAACGGACCGTCCGCCGCAGCGTCTGCCACCAGGTACGCCGGAACAGCGGGCCTGGCTGGTCGTTTTCACGATCTTCCACGCCAGGCTCGTGCCCTGCGTGGTGGCGGAGTAGCGCCCGCGAGGCGGACTGTGGAGTCACGGTGACATCGCCGTACACGGGGCCCGGTCCTTCCGACCGGGCCCCGTGTGCCGACGTCAGCTGGCGACCGCTTCCTGCTTCGGACCGGCGGACAGGCTCGCCGAGCCTTCCTTGACCGAGACGTCGATCCGCCGCGGCTTGGCTCGCTCCGCCACCGGGATCGAGACCGTAAGGACGCCGGCGTCGTACTCCGCATGGACCTTCTCGACGTCAAGGTTGTCGCCCAGCAGGACCTGCCGGGTGAACTCGCCCCACGGTCGCTCGGACACCACCGGCTGGACGCCCCCCTGCATGGTGGGCGCGTGCCTGGTCGCCTTGACGGTCAGGACGTTGTTGTCCACGTGCAGCTCGACGCCGTCGGCGGAGATGCCGGGCACGTCGAACTGCAGCAGGAACATGTCCTCCCTGCGGTACGCGTCCAT
>JAOPVP010000044.1 GCA_025966135.1 Frankiales bacterium | reverse complement strand
CACGGGTGTCGCTCAGGCTGCTGCCACCACCACGACAGGTGTGGGCGAGAGCCAGCGTGCCGCGGCCGAGCTGTCGGTCATGAGCGCCGAGCTCGCCGAGCTGGTCGGCAAGTTCCGCACCTGACCCGGACGGGCTATCCCGGTGGGCGCGTGCTGACCGATCGGGCAAGACACAACGACAAGGACGAAAGCACATGCTGGCACTGGTGCTCGACGACAGCAGGGCGATGCGGATGATCCTCGGCCGCATCATGCGCGAGGCCGGCTTCGACGTGGTCGAGGCCGGGGACGGCAAGGAGGGCCTCGAGCGGGTCCAGACCGGCCCGGTCCCGGATGTCGCCCTCGTCGACTGGAACATGCCGGTCATGAACGGCCTGGAGTTCGTGACGGCCGTCAGGTCGCAGCCGGAGCTGCGCCGGATGACCCTCATGATGGTGACGACCGAGAGCGAGCACTCCCAGATCGTCCGGGCTCTTGCTGCCGGCGCGCACGAGTACGTCATCAAGCCCTTCACGGCCGACGCCATCGTCGACAAGCTGAGCCTTCTCGGGCTCGTGGCCTGACCATGGGCCGCATCAACGTGCTGGTCGTGGATGACTCCGTGGTCATCCGGCGACTGGTCACCACCGCGCTCGAAGCCGATCCTGACATCACTGTGGTGGGTACGGCTGCCTCTGGCCGGATCGCGCTGCAGAAGCTGCTGCAGGTCGCGCCCGACTGCGTGACCCTCGACATCGAGATGCCCGACCTCGATGGCCTGGGCACCCTCCGGGAGCTCCGTAAGACACATCCACGGCTACCGGTCGTCATGTTCAGCACGCTCACCGAGCGCGGAGCGAGCGCCACGTTCGACGCCCTCAGCCTCGGCGCCAACGACTACGTCACCAAGCCCTCGAACGTCGGAAGCGTGCCGGAGGCCATCGAGAGCGTGCGCACGCAGCTCATCCCGAAGATCAGAGGGCTGTGCGCCGCCAAGCTCGGAGGCCCGGCGGCTGCGCCCGTCGTACAGCGGACCGTGAAGGTGTCGACCTCGCTGCCGCCGACCTCGCGGCTGGACCTGCTGGCCATCGGTGCCTCCACCGGCGGACCGGACGCCCTGACGACCCTGTTGCCGGAGCTGCCAGGGACGCTGCCGGTGCCTGTCGTCATCACCCAGCACATGCCACCCGTCTTCACCCGCTTGTTCGCGCAGCGGCTCGACAGCAAGTGCGCGCTGTCGGTCAAGGAGGCGGAGCACGGTGACCTGCTCACCCCCGGGCGGGTGCTCATCGCGCCGGGAGACAGTCACCTGACTCTCGAGCGCAGAGGTGACGGCGTGCGGGTCCGGCTGTCGAGCGCGCCGCCGGAGAACTTCTGCCGGCCCGCGGTCGACGTGATGTTCCGCTCGGCCTCGGCGACGTACGGCGCCCATGTATTGGGAGTCGTGCTCACCGGTATGGGGCAGGACGGGGCGCGCGGCGCCGAGGTCCTGCGTGACGCGGGAGCTGAGGTGGTGGTCCAGGACCAGGCGAGCAGCGTCGTGTGGGGGATGCCGGGTGCCGTGGCCGGCGGTGGCTATGCCCACCGAGTGCTGCCCTTGACCGCGATCGCACGCGACGTGCTCTCCGCTCTCGCTCGGGGCCGGGCTGTGGGGGCTGCGCGGTGACGCTGGCGACCAGTGACTTCGACTACATCCGCCACGCCGTGCAGCGGGAGTCGGCGATCGTTCTCGAACCGGGCAAGGAGTACCTCGTCGAGTCGCGTCTCGCGCCGCTCGCGCGACAGATCGGCGCGGAGAGCATCTCCGGCCTGGTGGGGCGTCTGCAGCGCGGCGAGCCGCGTCTGCTCGACAAAGTCGTGGATGCGATGACGACCAACGAGACGTCCTTCTTCCGCGACAACTACCCGTTCGACATGCTGCGCACGAAGGTCCTTCCGGAGCTGGTGGCCCAGAGCGCCAACCGTCACATCGACGTGTGGTGCGGGGCGTCGTCCAGCGGCCAGGAGCCGTACACGATCGCCATGGTCATGCAGGAAGTGCTGCCTTCCAGCTTCACCAGCTCGCTGCTGGCCACGGACATCTCCGAGGAGATGCTCTTTCGCACCCGAGAGGGCAGGTACTCACAGCTCGAGGTCAACCGTGGCCTGCCGGTCACGATGCTGGTCAAGCACTTCGACAAGGTCGGGACCGACTGGCAGGTCAAGCCGGCGTTGCGCTCGACGGTGAAGACCAGGGCGGTGAACCTCTCTCAGCCGTTCCCGGTGCTGGGCGCCTTCGATGTCGTCTTCCTGCGCAACGTGCTCATCTACTTCAACCCCCCCACCAAGGCGGCGGTCCTCCAACGCGTCCGGCAGGTGCTCAGACCTGGCGGCTACCTGTTCCTAGGCGGCGCGGAAAGCACCCTCACCATCGACGACGCGTGGGAGCGCGTCGTTCACGACCGCGCCACGGCCTACCGGCCGCGGGGCTGAACCTCAGGAGAAAGCTCATGACCCTCGCCAACGCTGTTGTGACAGCCGAGCAGATCACCGCCATCGCCCAAGACGTCTGGTCGTCGTTCCTGCAACTCGACTTACTGCCCGTGGAGAACGTGCCGATCGAGGGAAGCTCAGTCACCGGCTGCGTGCACGTCTCGGGCGAGTGGGGGGGCTCGATCTTCCTGCAGTGCCCCGCCGGGCACGCGCAGGTCGCCGCCGAGGCGATGTTCGCCGCCGACCCCGGATCGCTGGCCGCCGAGGAGATCAGCGACGCGCTCGGCGAGCTCACCAACATGATCGGCGGCAACATCAAGTCGCTGCTGCCGGCCCCCAGCACTCTGTCGATCCCGTCCGTCGCGACGGGCGACACCTACACCGTCCGGGTCCCAGGTGCCGTCGTCATCGAGCACGTGGCGCTCGCATGCGGTGCGGGCGACCTCCACATCAGCATCTGGAAGGTCTGAGCTCATGAAGATTCTCATCGTTGATGACAGCAAGGCGATGCGCATGATCGTCACGCGAACGCTCAGGCAGGCCGGCTTCGGCGACCACGAGTTCCTCGAGGCCGAGAACGGCGCCGAGGGCCTCGCGCTCGTGGACACGGCCGCGCCGGACCTTGTCCTGTCGGACTGGAACATGCCAGAGGTCAACGGCATCGAGTTCCTGCAGGCCCTCAGAGCCAAGGGCAATCAGGTGCGGTTCGGCTTCGTGACCTCGGAGTCGACCGACACCATGCGCAGCCTGGCGTCCGAGTCCGGCGCGTTGTTCCTCATCGCCAAGCCGTTCACCGCCGACACCTTCGCCGACGCGCTCGGCGGAGTGCTCGCGGCGTGACCCCGGCCGACGCTGCCGCACGGACCCCGAGATGAGCGCCGAGGTCGAGATCGCGGCTGAGCTGCCCACCGCGGCCGGACTGCAGGATCTTCTCAACGGCCTGTTCGACCGGACTGTCACGGTGTTCGAGGTGCCGCAGCCCGTCCTGCGGGGACGTGACGTGCACGTCGTCGGGTCGTACATCGACGACCAGGGTGGTCTGCAGGCGGTGGTCTTCTGCGACCTCGTCCTGGGAACGGTGCTCGGCGCGGCCCTTGCCTTGATCCCCGCGCCGAGGGTGCAGGAGGCGCTGAAGGCCCGGCGCGTCCCGACCGATCTCGCCGACAACACCCGGGAGGTGCTGAACATCGGCGCCTCCCTGTTCAACCACCAGAGCGCGCACGTGAAGCTCAAGGACACCTGGGTCGTGCCGGAGCCGGTCGACGCGGAGGTCGTCGAGTTCCTGCGCCAGCCGGGCCGCCGCGTGGACTTCCGGGTCGACGTACCCGGCTACGGCGAAGGGGTGCTCGCCCTGCTGGTGGTCTGACTCAGCCGTGCGGGGCGTTGACCAGGGTCTGGGCGGCCCGGTCCACGTGCTCCCAGATCGCCGCCCTGGCCTCGTCGGAGACGTCGAGCGAGAGCACCGCCGCACGCATGTGACCGAGCCAGGCGTCTCGCTCGCGCTCGCCGATGACCCACTGGGCGTGCCTCATCCGCAGCCGCGGGTGGCCGCGGTTGACCGAGTAGGTCGTCGGGCCGCCCCAGTACTGCACCAGGAACGACGTCAACCGCTCGCGGGCACCTGTGAGGTCTTCCTCGGGATACAGCGGCCGCAGGAGGGGGTCCAGCGCGACGCCGTCGTAGAAGCGGTCGACGAGCTGCCGGAAGACGGCCTCGCCTCCCACTGCGTCGTACAGGTTGTCCATGCTTCCAGGCTAAGCGCCCGTCGCGCGCGGTAGCTCACCGATGGCGGGCACGACGCTTCGGGGCACGCCGATGTCGGCCGTCGCCACCACCCGCCGTACGCCTGGGGTGCAGCAGGTTGCGGACGAGCAGGGTCAGCACGATGATCAGCACGATGCGTCCGGCGCGGCCGCCAGTGCGGCCTGTGCTGGCTGAACCACCGAAGGAGAGAGCGTCAAGGGTCGACCGGCAGGTGGTACGTGGCGTACCTGCGGAGCGTCGGGCAGGATGGCCGCAGGGAGGACGTTTTGGCCGGACCACCAGCACCCGTGCAGGCGCTCGTGCTCAATGCGAGTTACGAGCCGCTCTGCGTCGTGTCCGGTCGCCGCGCCGTTGTCTTGGTGCTCACCGAGAAGGCCGTTGCGATCGAGGAGGGCGATGACACCTTCCATAGCGAGCGGGCCGACGTGAACGTCCCGTTAGTGGTCCGTCTCACCCGGTTCGTGCGGATTCCCTACCGCGGCACCGTCCCGCTCACCCGTCGGGCGGTCTTCGCCCGCGACGGTGGCCGCTGCGTCTACTGCGCCGCGCCGGCGACGAGCCTGGACCATGTGGTCCCCAAGAGCCGCGGTGGGCCGCACAGCTGGGACAACGTGGTGTCGGCCTGTGCGCGCTGCAACCACGTCAAGGCCGACCGGGGGATCGCTGAGCTGGGGTGGCGGCTGCGGCACGCCCCGGTGGCACCGACCGGCGCTGCCTGGCACATCGTCGGCGCGAAGCGCGTGGACCCACGCTGGAAGCCGTTTCTCGGTGGCGACGACGACGAAGCCCTCTGGGGTACTCCCGCGTGAGTGGGCACCCGCTGACCGAGGGCACGCTGCTCACCCGCCTGCGACCTGCAGGCCCCGACGACGCCGCCCTGCTGGCGGCCTGGCGCGCGGATCCCTGCTCGCCGTACGAGGACTGGGGCGGCCCGCCGCCTCCTGGTGTCCTGTCGGCACCACCGCCTGCCCCCCTCTCCGGTGGGGGAGATCTGGTGGTTGCTGACGCCGAGGACCGCCCGATCGGGACGGTGAGCTGGCACCCGGTGCTGTTCGGCCCGAACCTCGGCTCGCAGGCGATGGACATCGGCATCTCGGTGCGGCCGTTCGCGCAGGGCCGTGGGCACGGGGCGCGGGCCCAGCGGATGCTCGCGCGGTTCCTGTTCACCACCACCTCCGTGCACCGCGTCCAGGCCTCGACCGATGTCGACAACCTGGCCGAGCAGAAGGCCCTGGAGCGCGCCGGGTACCGCCGCGAGGGCGTCCTGCGGGGCGCGCAGTGGCGGCAGGGGAGCTGGCACGACCTGGTGTCGTACGCGTGCCTGCGGCACGACGTCTGAGCGCTGGGCAGACTGAGGCACGTGACCCTTGAGCAGCTGGCCGCCGCCCACGGCGTGGCCACGTCGTACGACGACTGGGCCGGGCGACGCGTCGAGGTCCCCCGTACGGCGGTGACCTCCGCCTTGGCGGCGCTCGACGTGGACGGTTCCACCGATGAGGCGGTCGAGTCCGCTCTGCGTGAGCGGGAGGAGGCGGCCTGGTCGGAGGTCGTCGGCGCCGTGCTGGTGCTGCACGAGGGCCAGACCGGTTCGGTCGAGGTGGTCGGGGAGGTGCTGTCACTCACCGTGCTCCTCGAGAACGGTGCGGTCCGCGACCTGCCGGCCGCGGGCGAGGAGGTGGCCCGGCGCGGCACGCAGGTACGCCGGCGTCTCCCGCTGCCGGCGCTGCCGACCGGCTACCACACCCTTGAGGTCCGCACCGTCGACCAGACTGCCGGCTGCACGCTGATCGTCGTGCCGTCGCGACTGCCGGTCCCGGACGGTCGGTACTGGGGCTGGCAGATCCAGCTGTACGCGATGCGGTCCCAGCAGTCGTGGGGCGTCGGGGACTACCGCGACTTGCGGACGGTGGTCGAGGCCTCAGCCGCCGACGGGGCCGGGGCACTCCTCGTCAACCCGCTGCACGCCGAGACCCCGGTGCTGCCGGTGCAGCCGTCGCCGTACTCCCCGTCGTCCCGGCTCTTCCGGTCGGCGTTGGCGTTGCGGGTGCAGGACGTGCCTGAGTACGCCGCCGTGGCGGCCGAGGTGGACGCGCTCCGACCGTTGACGGACCCGGAGCGGATCGACCGTGACAGCGCCTGGGAGGCCAAGTTCGCCGCCCTCGAGGTGATGTGGCCGCGGCACCGCGTGGGGGCACTCGCGGACTTCCGGGCGCTGCGCGGCGAGCCGCTCGAGACCTTCGCGCTGTTCTGCGCCGTCGCCGAGCTCCACGGCGGCGACTGGTCCACCTGGCCGGAGGACCTGCAGACGCCGTCGCCGGCCTCTCGCGCTGCGCACGAGGAGCGGGTGGCGTTCTGGTGCTGGGTGCAGCTGCTCGTCGACGAGCAGCTCGCCGGCATCGGCGACGGCCTGCCCGTCGGGGTGGTGCACGACCTCGCCGTCGGCGTCGACGCCGGCGGCGCCGATGCCTGGGCGATGCAGGACGTGCTCGCGCTCGGCACCTCCATCGGTGCCCCGCCGGACTCGTTCAACCAGAAGGGCCAGGACTGGGGGCTGCCTCCGTGGCGTCCGGACCGGCTGCGGCAGACGGCGTACCTCCCTTTTCGGCAGATGGTGCAGGGCGTCCTGCGGCACGCCGGCGGGATCCGGGTCGACCACGTGATGGGGCTGGCGCGGCTGTGGTGGGTCCCGGCAGGTGCGGATGCGTCCGAGGGCACGTATGTCTCGTACGACGCTGAGGCCCTGCTCGGGGTGCTGGCCCTCGAGGCCCAGCGCGCGGGTGCGGTCGTGGTGGGCGAGGACCTGGGTACGGTCCAACCCACGGTCCGGCGGCTGCTGGACCGCACCGGCGTTCTCGGTAGCGCCGTGCTGTGGTTCGAAACCAGCGATGACGGCTGGTTCCTGCCTCCGTCGCACTGGCGCCGTGACGCCCTCGCGTCGGTGACCACCCACGACCTGCCGACCGCGGCAGGCTGGCTCGCCGAGGAGCACGTCCGTGTCCGTCACGAGCTGGGGCAGCTGGGGCACTCCTTGGAGCAGGAGCAGGCCCGGGTCCGCAAGGACCGGGAGCTGCTGCTCGCCATGCTGCGCCACGAAGGGCTCCTGGAAGAGGACGGCGACGTGGTCGCTGCCCTGCACCGGGCCCTGGTGGCATCCCCCTGCCGGATCGTCCTGGCCGCGTACGGCGACGCCGTCGGTGACCTGCGCCAGCCCAACCTGCCGGGCACCATCGATGAGTACCCCAACTGGCGGCTGCCCGTGGCGGACGGCACGGGACGGCCGCTCGGGCTCGAGGAGCTGCTCGCTCACGAGGGAGTGCGCCGGCTCACGGCCCTGCTTCAGCAGGTGCACTGACGGGGTTCGCTACCGTGTCCCGCGATCGCCTTTCGGGGCAGCCTTACGACAGACGAGGAAGCACGTGAGCCGCGCTGTGACCCGTGCCGCCACTGCCGGCTTGACCGGCCTGGTGACGGTCCTGATGACCGCCGCCCCGGCGCTGGCCAAGGACCCGCTGCAGAACTCGGAGGGCGGTGACCCGGGCAAGAGCCTGGGGACCGCCGGTGCCCTGCTGCTCTACATCGGCGTCCCGCTCGTGGCAGCCGTCCTGATCAGCGCGGTCGTGCTGCTGCCGAGCGTCCGTGCCCATCGCTACCGCCCGAACAAGGCGTGGACCGCCACACCGGTCTGGTTCGCGGGTCCGCCCGAGCCGGTCGCGGCCGTGCAGGCCGCCGAGGTCGGCGACGTCGTGAGGGGTGGGGCAAGTGGCAACTGGTAACGCGCGTGACCAGGGCCTGTCGGTCGGCCAGCAGCAGCGCATCGAGCACGCCGTCTCGCTGTGCCGCTCCGCGAACGGCCTCGATGTCTCCGTGCTCGTCGGCGACCTGGACCTGCCCGACCTCTCGGAGTTCCGTGCCGGCGCCGAGAGGCTGCACGCGGCCCTCGGGGCGCGCGCGCACTCCGCCGTACTCCTGGTCGTGGCCCCTGGCCAGCGGCGGGTCGAGATCGTCACCGGCCCGGCCGCGCGTCGCCGGGTGCCGGACCGCGTCGCGGCCCTCGCGGTGCTGTCCATGACGAGTGCCTTCTCCGGAGGGGACCTTGCCGGGGGGATCCTCGACGCCCTCCGCCAGCTCTGCCAGGCCGCCGGCCCTGGCCCGGCCATCGCCGCCCCCGAGCCGGCCCCGGGCACCGCCGTCGCCACCCACCACTGACAACCTTGCGTCTGCTCGGCCGGGCGGCCGAGGTGTCCGCACGAGCAGACGTCCCGAGCCCTCAGCCGGCGGCGGCGTCCCTCGCGCGCGCACGCAGAGCGCGGACCACACCGTCCCGGCCTTCGAGGAGCAGCCGCGAGAGCGCCGGCGCCACCTCGTGCGAGGACAAGTAGGCGTCGGTGCGCTCCACGACGGCCGGCGACACCAGCAGGGTCGGGTAGAGGCCGACGACCACGTTCTGCGCCATCTCGGCCGTCCGGCTCGCCCAGATCTCGTCGAGCGAGTCGAAGTACGGCGCGACGTAGGGCTCGAGCAGGTCGACGTGCTCGTTGTTCTGGAAGCCGCCGATGACGGCTGCCTGGACGGCGTTGGGCAGGTCGTCGCGCTCGACGACCGACGCCCATGCCTCGGCTTTGGCCTCAGCGGTGGGGCGGGCGGCGCGGCACGAGGCGGCGTGCCGCTGGCCGGCCGCGGTGGGGTCCCTGACGACCTCTGCGTCGATCTCCTCGAGGCCGGCACGGCCGACCGCCACGAGGCGGTGCAGGACGTGCCAACGCAGCTCGGTGTCGATGGTCAGCCCCGGGATGGTGGCCGAGCCGGCGAGCAGGCCGGCCAGCAGGTCGAGCTGCTCGCTGGTGGATGCCAGCGAACCCAGGGCGCGCGCCCAGGCCAGCTGCAGGTCGCTGCCCGGCTCAGCTCCCTGCGTCGCGGCGAGGGCAGCGGCCGCGAGCGACGCCCGTCCCGTCGGGGCCCAGGCGGGATCGGCGAACAGCGTGAGCGCCGACTGCGCCTGCCGCAGCAGCGACTGCACGACGCCGATGTCGGTCTCGCCACCGATGCCGCGTTGCACGAGGGCGAGGTAGTCGCGCGCAGGCATCTCCGCGTCGCGAGTCATGTCCCAGGTCGCGGCCCAGCACAGCGCGCGGGGGAGCGACTCGGCGAAGTCACCCACGTGCTCCACGAGGGTGGCCAGCGAGCTGTCGTCGAGGCGGATCTTGGCGAACGTCAGGTCGTCGTCGTTGACCAGCACGAGCGCGGGCTGGCGACGCCCGAGCAGACCCGGCACCTCGGTCTTGGCACCGACGACGTCCAGCTCCTCACGGTGCGTACGCACCAGCTTGCCGTCGACCAGGTCGTAGAGGCCGACGGCCACCCGGTGCGACCGCAGCGTCGGCCAGTCGCCAGGCGCCTCCTGGATGATGGAGAAGGCGGTGAAGGCCCCGTCCGGCCCGGTGTCGAAACAGGCGCGCAGGGTGTTGACGCCGGCGGTCTCGAGCCACTCCGCCGACCATCCGGACAGGTCACGCCCGCTGGCGGCCTCGAGCTCGACGAGCAGGTCGCGCAGCTCGGTGTTGGCGAACTCGTGCTTGGCGAAGTAGGTCCGTAGGCCGGCCAGGAACGCGTCCTGCCCCACCCAGGCGACGAGCTGCTTGAGGACCGACGCGCCCTTGGCGTACGTGATCCCGTCGAAGTTGACCTTGACGTCGTCCATGTCGCGGATGTCCGCGGCGATCGGGTGCGTGGACGGCAGCTGGTCCTGCCGGTATGCCCAGGTCTTCTCGGTGTTGGCGAAGGTCGTCCAGCCACCCTTGTACCGGGTGGCGTCGACCTGGCAGAGCACCGACATGTACGTCGCGAAGCTCTCGTTGAGCCACAGGTCGTCCCACCAGCGCATGGTGACGAGGTCGCCGAACCACATGTGCGCCAGCTCGTGCAACACGGTCTCGGCTCGCCGCTCGTAGGCAGCGTCGGTGACCTTGGACCGGAAGACGTAGTCCTCGAGGAAGGTGACGGCGCCGGCGTTCTCCATGGCGCCGGCGTTGAACTCCGGCACGAACAGCTGGTCGTACTTGCCGAACGGGTACTGGTAGTCGAAGACCCGGTGGTAGAAGTCGAACCCCTGCTTGGTGACCGTGAACAGGTCCTCCGGGTCCAGGTGCTGCGCCAGCGAGCCCCGGCAGTACAGCCCCAACTCGATCCCGCTGTGGGAGTCGTGCACGTGGTGGTAGGGACCGGCGATGAGGGCGGTGATGTAGGTGGACATCCTGGGCGTCTCGGCGAACCGCCAGATGCCAGGTTCGCCCTCGGCCGGGGCGTCGGCCACGACACTGTTGGACACGACCACCCAGTCGCGCGGCGCCCGGACCACGAAGCGGAACACCGCCTTGAGGTCGGGCTGGTCGAAGCAGGCGTACATCCGGTGTGCCTCGAACGTCTCGAACTGCGAGTACAGGTAGACGCCGCCATCGACTGGGTCGACGAACCGGTGCAGGCCCTCCCCGGTGCGCATGTAGGACATGTCGGCCTCGACCACCAGCTCGTTGTCCGCCGCCAGGTTGGTCAACTGAAGCCGGTTGCCGTCGTAATCGGTGAGGGGCTCGCCGTTGAGGGTGGCCGACAGCAGCGTGGGGGCGGTCAGGTCGAGGTGCGTTGCGGCGCCGACCTCGCGGGACGAGAACCGCACGACCGTCCGCGACCTGAACGTGGTGTCACCCGGCTTCTCACCCGAGCCGTCCGTCAGGTCGAGCTCGACGTCGTACGAGGACACCATGAGCAGCCGGGCCCTGTTGCGGGCCTCGTCGCGATGGAGGTTGTTCTCGCTCACTTGCCGTGCCTCTCGTCAGGTGTCCGCTCGGCATCCTTCCACGCGCGCGGCCCCTCCACGCCAACTCCGGAGGTGAGGTCCGCGTCATCCTGTCGGTCGGGACGGCGAGCAGCAGGAGCAGGCAGAACACCGCGTCGATGTTCTCCCCGACGATCACCAGGAGACCCTGCGACATGTGCCTGCCCACCGACTGGCCGGTCCTCATGTTCACGTCTGAGGCGAACAGCGCGAGGGTCGAGGCGGCGAGGAGCAGCTGCGGCCAGGAGCGGCGGGTCAGCCCGACGTCGACGAGCAGGACGACGGCCGGGAGGAGCCAGAACAAGTGGTGCACCCACGTGATCGGGCTCACCAGGCAGGCGGTCAGCCCTACCAGGGTGATGGCCGCGAGTGGGTCGCGAGGCCACGCCTTGCGGGCGCGGGCCAGCCCGAGAGGCAGGACGAGGAGCACGGCGAGCAGCCATGGGCCGGCGGGGAGCTGGTGGCTGTCCGCCACGCGGGCCATGACCCCGGCGATGGACTGGTTCGCGGAGTCGTCGTAGCGCCCGATCCTGGTCGGGTCCAGCAGTGCCGAGGTCCAGAACGTCCACGACGTGCTGGGCGACACGAGCGCGCTCAACGCCGTCGCGCCCACTGCGGCGGCCACGGCGTTGCGCGCCGCCTTGCGTTCCGAGGTGAGCAGGTAGAACACGATGAACAGGCCTGGCGTCAGCTTGATCGCGGTCGCGAGGCCGACCCCCACCCCGGCCCAGCGCAGCCCGCGACGCAGCGCCACCAGGTCCGCCAGCACCAGCAGGGCCAGGTAGATGTTGACCTGGCCGAAGCTCAGCGTGTCCCGGATCGGCTGGGACAGGTACTCCAGCGGCAAGGCGATCGCGGTGGCGAACCAGACGCCGTGCCGGGAGGCGAGCAAGGTGCTCCCGAGCACGAGCCGGGTCGCGAGGACGAGGGCCACCCCGATGAAGACCGCGTTGGTCGCGATGACGGCGGCCTGCGGCAGCAGCGACATCGGCAGCATGAGCACGGCGGCGAACGGGGGATAGGTGAACCCGAGGTGTCGGGTGCCCTGGCCGTAGCCGTAGAGGTCACCGCCGTGCGCCCAGCTGGTGACGGCGCCGTCGTACACCCGGATGTCGAAGTTGTTGTGGTCGATCGCGAGGCGCTGCGTGAGCGCAACGCCGCCCCACGTGACCGCGACGAGCACTCCGAGCCGTCGCAGGTCCCCAAGTGTCTGCACACCACCACGATGCCCGATCCGAGTGACGTGCGCCTGATCGGCAGCGGACGCCACGTCACCGAGCCGGTGGTTGCGCGCGCAAACGGCCCGACTAGCATCGAGGGATGACGACGCGTGTGGACTTCTGGTTCGACCCCCTCTGCCCCTGGGCCTGGCTCACCTCCCGCTGGGTGCTGGAGGTGCAGAAGGTCCGCGACATCGAGGTGACGTGGAACGTCATGAGCCTCGCCGTCCTCAACGAGGGCCGTGACATGCCGGACGAGTACGTCGACATGATGAAGAAGGCCTGGGGCCCGGTGCGCGTCGCGATCGCTGCGCGGGCGAAGACCGACAACCTGCTGCCGCTGTACAACGCACTCGGCACGCGTCTGCACCACCAGAAGGTGGAGCTCGGCGACCCGGCCCTGCTCACCGGGGCCCTCGAGGAGGCCGGCCTGCCCCTTGACCTGGCCGCGGCCGCGACGGACCCGTCGTACGACGAGGCGCTGAAGGAAGAGCACCACCGCGGGATGGACCCGGTCGGCATGGACGTCGGCACGCCTGTGATCCACGTCGACGGCGCGGCGTTCTTCGGTCCGGTCCTGTCGCGCGTCCCGACCGGCGAGCAGGCCGGGAAGGTGTGGGACGGTGCCCGGCTGCTCGCCGGCTATCCGTACTTCTACGAGCTCAAGCGGACGCGGACCGAGGGTCCCCAGCTCGACTGAGGACTTCCCCTGCCTGGCCGACCGCGCCACACTCGAGGTGCTTGCACCTGGAGGCCACATGGGCACGTACTGGTCGGTCGAGGAGTGTGCGTGGGTCGAGTGCCCAGCACGGGAGCCGGAGGTCGTCGCGGAGGCACCCGAGCCGCGCGAGGCCCCGGTAGAGCCGCTGGTCCTGGCCTGAGCAAGGAGCGGGACCCTTCAGCGCGGTGTTGACGGGACTACCGTTCCCAGCATGACTCAGGACAGCTTCTTTCTCGGGGGCGAGTGGGTTCAGGCGGTCGGGCGCGCCTCGATCCCGGTGGTCAACCCGGAGACCGAGGAGCAGGTCGCGTCCGTCCCGGCGGGTACCGCGGAGGACGTCGACGCTGCCGTCGCCGCTGCCCGCGCTGCTTTCCCTGCCTGGTCGGTCACTCCGGTCGCAGACCGGTCGGCGCTGCTGTCGGCCGCCGCCGACGCGCTGGAGGCCCGGAAGGAGCAGATCGCCCGGACCATCTCCACCGAGATGGGCACGCCGTTCGGCTTCTCCGTCGCCGTGCAGGTCGGCAACCCGGTCGTCGTCCTGCGGTCCTTCGCCGAGCTCCTCGAGACCTACTCCTTCGAGCAGCAGGTCAAGAACTCCCTGGTGGTGCGCGAGCCGATCGGCGTCGTGGGTGCCATCACACCGTGGAACTACCCGCTGCACCAGGTGGTCGCCAAGGTCGCGGCGGCCCTCGCAGCCGGCTGCACCGTCGTGCTCAAGCCCTCCGAGGTCGCGCCACTGTCGGCCTTCGCGCTGGCCGAGGTGTTCGCCGATGTGGGTCTTCCCGCGGGTGTGTTCAACCTCGTGACCGGGCTCGGACCGGTGGTGGGCGAGGCCATCGCGGCTCACCCCGACGTCGACATGGTGTCGTTCACAGGCTCCACCGCCGCGGGACGTCGCGTCTCGGAGGTGGCTTCGGCGACGGTGAAGAAGGTGTCGCTGGAGCTCGGCGGCAAGAGCGCTTTCGTCGTGCTCGACGATGCGGACCTCGACAGGGCCGTCAAGGTCGGTCTGGCCAACTGCTTCCTCAACGCCGGCCAGACCTGCACCGCCTGGACCCGGATGCTCGTCCCGGCCGCTCGCCAGCAAGAGGTGGTCGAGCTCGTCAAAGCCGGTACGGCGAAGTACACCGTTGGCGGGCCGTTCGAGGACGGCACCCGCATCGGGCCGCTGGCCAACGCCGGCCAGCTCAAGCGGGTGCGGTCCTACATCGAGACCGCGATCGCCGAGGGCGCCACCCTGGTCACCGGCGGAGCGGAGCCGGTCCGCGACACGGGCTACTACGTCGCGCCCACCGTGTTCGCCGACGTACGCCCCGGGTCGACGCTGGAGCAGCAGGAGGTCTTCGGCCCGGTGCTCGCGATCATCCCCTACTCGGACGAGGACGAGGCGGTCGCGATCGCCAACGGGACGCCGTACGGGCTGGCGGGCGGGGTCTTCTCGGCCGACCAGGACCGCGCGCTCGCGCTTGCCCGCCGGCTGCGGACCGGGATGGTCGACATCAACGGCGGCCGCTTCAACCCGCTGGCACCGTTCGGCGGCTACAAGCAGAGCGGCAACGGCCGCGAGCTCGGCCAGCACGGCCTCGAGGAGTTCCTCGAGGTCAAGTCCCTGCAGCTCTGACGCCTCCCTTCCGCGCGCCCCTTCCCCGCGCCCCCTCCCCGCCCGCCTTCTCCGCCGATCATGGAGTTCCTGCCCGTCGGCTGAGCGTGGACAGCGGGCAACAGTTCCATGATCGGCGGGGGGCGGGGCGGCGGAGGTGGGGCGGCGGAGGTGGGGCGGCGGACGTGGGGCGGCGGTCAGAGGGCGATGCGCATGGGCTGGCCGGTGGCGTCGAGGTCGCCGCCCAGGACCTCGGCGTTCCCGGTCAGCCAGCGGGCACCGGTCCACGCGCACACCAGCGCGTCGAGGCAGTCGTCGACCGCTGCCCGCGCCGGCCGTGGTGACGGGAGGTCGAACGGCACCCACGTCCTGAGAGCGGCCAACCGCGCCTGACGTCCTGCCGCAGTTCTCTTGCCGGGCAAGGGAACGCTCGTCAACGCGCGGAAGGACAGCTCGGGGTGGACCTCCAGCAGCCGCGGGTCCCGGATCATGGAGGCCTCGCGGATCTTCGGGACGATGTTCCAGGTCTGGATCGACACGCCGACCGAGCCCGCGGCCCGCGACAACGAGGACGCCTCGGGGTGCGAGGTGGCGGACAGGACCGCGCGCGCGGGAGCCGGGAACACCGAGGAGCGCTGCTTCCCGAGCCGGGCGGCGGCGAGCAGGTCGCAGCGGCGACGGGTCCCGTCGGACGGCAGGCCCAACGGGACATCCACGGCCACGACCGAGGCGTCCAGCAGCAGGAGCGAGGCCAGCGAACCGGCGTACCAGGTGACGGTCGAGCCGGAGACGAGCGCGCCGACCCAACCCCCCGGGCAGCCGTCGACGCCGAGGACGGCAGAATCCCGGGACATGCGCGTCCACCTCGGTTGTGACCATGCCGGCTTCGAGCTGAAGGAGGCGCTGAAGGCCCGCCTGACAGAGCTGGGTCACGAGCCTGTTGACCACGGGCCGACAGAGTACGACGCCGCTGACGACTACCCGCCGTTCTGCATCGCCGCGGCGCAGGCCACCGTCGCCGACTCCGGCAGCCTCGGCGTGGTCATCGGCGGTTCCGGCAACGGCGAGCAGATCGCCGCCAACAAGGTGAAGGGCGCCCGCTGCGCCCTGGCCCACAGCCTCGAGACCGCGCGGCTGGCTCGGCAGCACAACGACGCCAATGTCGTCAGCGTGGGGGCTCGCATGCACACCGAGGCGGAGGCGCTCGGCTTCGTGGAGGCGTTCCTGGCCGAGCCGTTCAGCGAGGACCCGCGGCACATCAGGCGCATTCAGATGCTGACGGACTACGAGAACCGTGCCTGAGGGGCACACGATCCATCGGCTGGCCCGCGACCATGCCGCACTCATCAAGGACCACCCGGTCTCGATGGTCAGCCCGCAGGGGCGGTTCGCCTCCGGCGCCGAGCTGCTCAGCGGTCGGGTGCTCGAGGGGATCGAGCCGTACGGCAAGCACCTGTTCTATGCCTTCTCCGGTGACGTGCTGCTCCACGTGCACCTCGGGCTGTACGGGAAGTGGACCACCGGCTTCGGAGCGCCGCCGGTGCCGCAGGGGGCGCTCCGGCTGCGGATGACGGCCGGCAAGGCATGGCTGGACCTGCGCGGCCCCACCGCGTGTGAGGTGTACCAGCCGGACGAGAAGGCTGCCGTGCTCGCGCGGCTCGGTCCCGACCCGCTGCGCAAGGACGCCGACGCCGAGCGGGCCTGGACGCGGATCAGCCGCAGCAAGGCGCCGGTGGGCCAGCTGCTCATGGATCAGGCAGTCCTTGCAGGGATCGGCAACGTCTACCGGGCGGAGGTGCTGTTCCGGGCCGGCCTCTCCCCGTTCCTCCCAGGTCACGATGTACGGCGACCCGCGTGGGACACCCTCTGGGAGGACATCCGGGCCGTGATGCGGGCTGGGGTGAAGATCGGGCAGATCGTGACGACCCGGTCGCAGGACCGCGAGAGGCGCTCCGGTGCGGTGAGCCGCGAGGATGCGCACTACGTCTACCGGCGGGCGGGGTTGCCCTGTCGCCGCTGCGGCACCGAGGTCCGGACGCAGGTCATGGCCGCTCGCAACCTCTTCTGGTGCGCCACCTGCCAGCCGCCCCCATGATCAACCGGGGTCGCGGTGGGTCCTCGCTACGAGGACCTCGCGACCGGCGAGGTGACGTCTGAGAGGTGCTCAGACAGGTACGCTCCGCCCTCATGACCATCACCTCGGACGAACGCCCGAGCGGCCCAGCGCAGGCCGCTCGCGTCGCCCTGGGTGCGATTCCGATGCTGGTCACCCGGTTGCGCCGCGACCCGCCGCCGGAGCAGGTGGCGCTGGCGTTGCTGGTCCTGCTGGCCGCCGTGGCGACGCTCGCCGGTGCTACGTGGTCCGCGTCGGTGTTCCCGCCCGTGTTCATGGCGCTGCCCCTGCTGCTGGGTGGTCTGGTGCTGCAACGCCGGGCGTTCCGGCAGCTCGCCGTGGTGGTTGGCGGGTGCCTCGCGTTCGACCTCGTGGACGTGGGGGTGGCTCGCGCCCGGCCGGGGTCGCTGGTCGTCGTGCTGGTGACCGGCATCGTTGCCTACGAGTTCGCGCGCTCCCGCGAGGAGACCGGACTGGGTGGGCTGCGCGGGGACTCGGTGCTGGTGGAGCTCAAGCGCCGCCTGGACCTGCAGGGCGACCTACCGCCGTTGCCGGCCCCGTGGTGCGCCGAGGTCGTCGTCAAACCCGCCGGTGGTGGCCCGTTCGCGGGGGACTTCGTGGTGTCCTCCTTGACGGACGACCGAAGGTTCGAGGTGGCCCTCGTGGACGTGAGCGGCAAGGGGGTCGAGGCCGGTACCCGCGCGCTGCTCCTGTCCGGCGCCCTCGGTGGCCTGCTCGGCGCCGAGCTCCCGCAGGACTACCTGCCCGCCGCCAACTCCTACCTGATGCGACAGGACTGGGAGGAGGGCTTCGCCACCGCCGTGCACCTGACCGTCGACCTCGAGAGCGGCGAGTACACCCTGGGCTCGGCCGGTCACCCTCCCGTTGCGCACTTCGACGCCGGCAGCGGTCGCTGGGGCCTGGACCAAGCCCACGGGCCGGCCCTCGGCCTGCTCGCCGACGCCCAGTACTCCAGCACGACCGGTGTCCTGCGTCCCGGTGACGCGCTCCTGCTCTACACCGACGGCCTCGTCGAGGTCCCGGGCCGCGATCTCGAGGTCGGCATCGACAAGCTGCTCGGTGAGGCCGAGCGGCTGGTCACGGGCGGCTTCGAAGGCGGGGGCGTGCTGCTCGTGGACCGGGTCGCTGCGGGCAGCAGCGACGACCGGGGTCTCGTGCTGATCTGGCGCTCACACCAGTAGCCGGCGCTCGCTCGGGATCACGGCCGCCTGGTCGCGCAGGGTCCTGACGGCGTCGACGTACTCCTCGCGGTGCACCAGGACCTGACCCATCGCGAGCAGGTGCTCGGACTCCTGCTGGGTGTCGAGGATCGGCACGTCGGCCTCGACGAGCCGGTGGCAGAGGTCGACCACGGCTGCCTTCGAGGCCCCGCTCTCGAGGAAGAACATCGACTCGCCCGAGAACACCCGTCCGGTCAGCACCCCATAGAGCCCGCCGACCAGCCGGTCGCCGTCCCACACCTCGAGGCTGTGCGCGCCGCCCTCCTCGTGCAGCCCGAGGTAGGCCCGTTTCATGGCCTGGGTGATCCAGGTGCCCTCGGCGCGGTCCGCGCACCGGTCGAGGACCGCCGCGAAGGCTGCGTCGACGGTCGTCTCCCAGCCCCTCCTCCGCAGGAGCTGCCGCACGGACTTGGGTACGGCGAGCCGGTGGGTGAGCAGCACCGCCCGCGGGTCCGGGGACACCCAGGGCACGAGCGGGCCGTCCGGTGTGCCCGGCAGCACCGGGACCGCGCCCTTTCTGGCCAGCCGGCGCACCGACCGGTCGTGCGCGCCAGCGTGCTCCGGGGACGGTGGCCACGGGAACACTCCGTTGCGGTAGGCCGCCCGCAGGGTCGGCGGGTCCAGGACCCCTCCGAGTGCGACGAGCTCGCGCGGCGCCGCCGCTACGTCGAGGTCGTCGAAGAGCATGGCGCAGTCTGGCAAAGGGTCAGGGCTGAGGGGGCTGGGCGCGGCCGGTGCCCCAGCCGTAGCGCTCGGCGCGTTCCGCGAGCGGGCCGGCATCGGACTCCCACCACGGCCGGTGCAGCAGCCCCGGTTCCGCGTCAGGTCCCTGGGCGGCGCTCTCGGCTGCGGCCACCACGTCCAGCGCGTCGTCGACACCGCGGGCCTGCGAGGCGTCGCTGCGGACCCACTGCACCAGCAGGACGAGCAGTGTCGGGAGCCCCATGAGCTCGCTGAGCGCGACCATCGCGGCACCGCCGACCTCCTGGTCGCGGCCATAGGTGCGCCCGACTGCGGCGTAGTGGGCGGCGGCGATGACGTGGCCGGTGCCCAGCACGGCGAGCCCGGGGATCGCGTCCAAGAGCCCGTCCACGAAGGCGATCAGGGTGCGCACCGGGTACGAGGTCGTCCCCGTTCCGGCGTCGATGCCCAGCAGCGGCCACAGGAAGCCGCAGCCGACCGCGACCAGCAGCAGCCGCGTGACCTCCAGCAGGGCGGGGGAGTCCAGCCGAGCCTGGTCCCAACCGGTTGTGTAGACCGCCAGGAGGACCCCGACCGCCACCACCGAACCGACCAGGGGGAACGACAGGAAGCGCCGAAGGCGGCCTGGCTGCCGGTGGTCCGGGCGCCGCCGGGCGGCGCGCAGCAGCGCGACGGGGCGCCCGAGTGTCAACCCGACGGGGGCCAGCGTCAGCAGCAGAACGTCCTGGACGGCGAGCGGCCACAGCAGCACCCGGTCGTAGGTGCCGAGGGACGACATCGTCACGACCATGATCGAGCCGAGCCCGGCCGTGAGGAACCACCCGGTGGAGGCCGCAGGCCAGGGGACGCCTGCCGCGCGGATCCGCCGTACCAGCAGGAGGTAGGCAGCCGCCAGGACGACGACGAACAGGAGCACGGGCAGGTCCAGGCTCCAGGCGGTGAGCCACCGGCTCGCGGTCGGGGGAGGGAGTGCCACAGGACGATCCTGCCGTGAGCTTCGTCCGAGGGCGCACCGGCCTTCGTCGGAGCGGGCGACCGGGATCGAACCGGCACCATCAGTTTGGAAGACTGAGGCTCTACCATTGAGCTACGCCCGCGCGGCAGCAGACCACTACAGTGGCCGTGCGCCTGCGGGGCGTAGCGTAGTGGCTAGCGCGCCTGCTTTGGGAGCAGGAGACCGGGAGTTCGAGTCTCCCCGCCCCGACTCACCAGTTCTTCGAGAGGACCCACGCTGTGCAGAGCTCCGTCGAGACCTTGAGCCCGACCCGGGTCAGGCTCACCGTCGAGGCCGGCTTCGACGAGCTCAAGCCCGAGCTGGACAAGGCCTACAAGACCATCGGCGCGCAGGTCAAGGTGCAGGGCTTCCGGCCCGGCAAGGTGCCGCCGCGCATCCTCGACCAGCGCGTCGGTCGTGGTGTGGTGCTCGAGGAGGCCGTCAACGACGCCATCCCGCGGCTGTACGGCGAGGCCGTCGAGTCGACCAAGGTCGCCCCGGTGGGCCGGCCCGACGTCGAGGTCACCGAGCTGTCCGACAACGAGAAGCTCGCGTTCACCGCAGAGGTCGACGTCCGCCCTGAGTTCACGATGCCCGCCTTCGACTCCCTGAGCGTCACGGTCGACGACGTCGTCGTCAGCGACGAGGAGATCACCGAGCAGCTGGATGGCCTGCGCGAGCGCTTCGCCTCCCTCAGCCCGGTCGAGCGGCCCGCGACCAAGGGTGACTACGTCACCCTCGACCTGGTCGCGACCGTTGACGGCGAGGAGGTCCCCGGCGGGACTGCCCAGGGCCTGTCCTACGAGGTCGGCTCCGGCACCCTGCTCGACGGCATCGACGAGGCCGTTACCGGCGCTTCCGGCGGCGACACCCGGACGTTCCAGACCACGCTGGTGGCCGGCGAGCTCGAGGGCAAGGCCGCCGACGTGGCCGTCACTGTCCGCTCGGTCAACGAGCGCACGCTGCCCGAGCTCGAGGACGCGTGGGCCCAGTCGGCTGCCGGGTTCGAGACCCTCGACGAGCTCACAGCCGACGTCCGCGCCCGCCTGGACCGTGTCAAGCGCCTTCAGCAGGGCGTCGACGCCCGCGACAACGTCCTCGAGGCGCTCCTCGCGCAGATCGACGTACCGCTGCCCGAGTCGGTCCTCGCGGCCGAGCTCGAGTGGCGCAAGCAGACCACCGAGGACCAGCTGGCCCGTGCCGGCCAGTCCAAGGAGGCCTTCCTCGCCGACCAGAGCAAGACCGCGCAGGAGTGGGACGCCGAGCTCAAGGACG
The DNA here is from genome assembly GCA_025966135.1 of Frankiales bacterium. Lineage (GTDB taxonomy): Bacteria > Actinomycetota > Actinomycetes > Mycobacteriales > SCTD01 > RYN-111. The sequence continues at coordinate 19,278 of JAOPVP010000044.1, read as the reverse complement.
GCGCCGAGCAGGCCGTCAAGGCTCAGCTCGTGCTGGACGCGGTGGCCGACGCCGAGGAGCTCCAGATCTCCGACGCCGAGCTCAACGACCAGCTGATCCGCCGTGCCGCTCGCGCCGGTCTGGCGCCGCAGGACTACGCGACCCGCATCGTCCAGAGCGGGCAGCTGCAGGGCCTGGTCGCCGAGGTGCGGCGCGGCAAGGCCCTCGCAACCGTCATGGAGGCCGCGACCATCAAGGACGCTTCCGGCAACGTCATCGACCTCGAGCAGCTGCGCGACGACATGACGAGCCCAGAGGCCGAGGTCGAGACCGACGAGGACGGCCGCCCCTACCACGTCCACGGCGACGGCGCGGTCCACTACCTCGACGAGGACGACCACAACCACTAGGTCTGACGTCCAGTTGGCCGCTCACCCTCAAGGGTGGGCGGCCGCTGTGCTTCCCGTGCCCACGCCAGTCGCCGTACCCGTGACCTCTTCCCTCCCGTGGCCCTGGGCACGGGGCGATCTGCACGCTCAGCGTGTCCCGGTGGATCAGGGCCGAGGGAGGGAAGTGCGTGCGCCCGGGGTCGGCGCGGCGCTTTCGCCTACGGCGAAGTTGGCGCAGAGGCGGAGTGTGGGTGCCGATCAGCGGGTTAGGGTCCACGTCAGACGCGGGCCGCAACCAGGTCCCGTGACCTTGAGGGAAGGGCCTTCGCCGTGACCCGTACGCCTGTCACCACCACCAAGGCAGGTCTCGTCGTGCCGAGCACGCTCGGCACCGTCACCACCACCATGCAACAGGGCCCCACGATGGGCCTCGACGACCAGGTGTTCAACCGCCTGCTCAAGGAGCGCATCATCTTCATGGGCTCGCAGGTCGAGGACTCGATGGCCAACGCCATCTGCGCCCAGCTGCTGCTGCTCGCCGCTGAGGACCCGGAACGCGACATCTTCTTGTACATCAACAGCCCCGGCGGCTCGATCTCGGCTGGCATGGCCATCTACGACACGATGCAGTTCGTCGCCAACGACGTCGCGACGGTCGGCCTCGGCCTCGCCGCGTCGATGGGCCAGTTCCTGCTGTGTGCCGGGGCGAAGGGCAAGCGCTACGCCACCCCGCACGCGCGGATCATGATGCACCAGCCCTCGGGCGGGATCGGCGGCACCGCGGCCGACATCGCCATCCAGGCCGAGCAGATGCTCTACGTGAAGAAGCAGATGGCCGAGCGCATCGCGTTCCACACCGGCCAGAGCGAGGAGCAGATCGAGAAGGACTCCGACCGCGACCGCTGGTTCTCCGCGGAAGAGGCGAAGGAGTACGGCTTCATCGACCACGTCATCACCGCTGCCCAGGACGTCCCGTCCGGCGCCGGCACCCGGGCCTGAGAGGACCGCCCCCATGAGCTTCGAAAGCCCGTCGAACTACACCATCCCGATCGTCATCGAGCAGACCTCCCGCGGGGAGCGGTCGTTCGACATCTACAGCCGTCTGCTCAAGGAGCGCATCATCTTCCTGGGCACCCCGATCGACGACGGCGTCGCCAACGTGATCATGGCCCAGCTGCTGCACCTGGAGTCCGAGGATCCCGACCGCGACATCTCCATCTACATCAACAGCCCCGGTGGCTCGTTCACCGCACTGACGGCGATCTACGACACGATGCAGTTCGTCAAGCCGGAGATCCAGACGATCTGCATGGGCCAGGCCGCCTCCGCGGCCGCGGTGCTGCTCGCCGCCGGGACCAAGGGCAAGCGACTGGCCCTCGAGCACGCCCGGGTGCTGATCCACCAGCCCAGCGGCGGCGGGGAGGGGCAGTCTTCCGACATCGAGATCCAGGCACGGGAGATCTTGCGGATGCGCGACCTGCTGGAGCAGATGCTGTCCGCGCACACCGGGCGTCCTTCCGAGGACATCCGCAAGGACATCGAGCGCGACAAGATCCTCACCGCCCGCGAGGCGGTGGAGTACGGCCTGATCGATGAGGTCGTCAGCACCCGCAAGACGGCGACGCTCAGTTCCTCCTGAATACCGCCTCGCCGTCCCTCCTTGGAGGGGCGGCGAGTCGGCCGATAGCAGTACGGAAGAGCGCTCCTAGGCGGTACCGTCGGGAGCGATTCATGCCCAGCACACGCTGGCATGCAGGGCACGCTGACACTCAGCAGGCACTGTGACGACGAGGGACGAGGTAGCGGTGGCACGCATCGGTGACGGCGGCGACCTGCTGAAGTGCTCCTTCTGCGGCAAGTCGCAGAAGCAGGTCAAGAAGCTGATCGCGGGCCCTGGCGTGTACATCTGCGACGAGTGCATCGACCTCTGCAACGAGATCATCGAGGAGGAGCTCAGCGAGAGCTCCGAGCTCAAGTTCGACGAGCTGCCGAAGCCCAAGGAGATCTACGACTTCCTGGACGGCTACGTCATCGGCCAGGAGACGGCCAAGCGCACCCTGGCGGTAGCGGTCTACAACCACTACAAGCGGATCCAGGCCGGCAGCAACGACAAGGACCCCGTCGAGCTCCAGAAGTCCAACATCTTGCTGCTCGGCCCCACCGGTTGCGGCAAGACGCTGCTCGCGCAGACGCTCGCCAAGATGCTCAACGTCCCTTTCGCCATCGCCGATGCGACCGCGCTGACCGAGGCTGGCTACGTCGGTGAGGACGTCGAGAACATCCTGCTCAAGCTCATCCAGGCCGCTGACTACGACGTCAAGAAGGCCGAGACCGGAATCATCTACATCGACGAGGTCGACAAGATCGCCCGCAAGTCGGAGAACCCGTCCATCACGCGCGACGTGAGTGGCGAGGGCGTCCAGCAGGCGCTGCTGAAGATCCTCGAGGGCACCACCGCATCCGTCCCGCCGCAGGGCGGCCGCAAGCACCCGCACCAGGAGTTCATCCAGATCGACACCACCAACGTGCTGTTCATCGTGGGTGGCGCGTTCGCGGGGCTCGACAAGGTCATCGAGCAGCGGATCGGCAAGAAGGCGGTCGGTTTCGGTGCCGTCCTGCACTCCAAGCACGAGGTCGATGCCGGCAACGTCTTCGGCGACGCGATGCCGGAGGACCTCCTCAAGTACGGGATGATCCCGGAGTTCATCGGCCGACTGCCTGTTCTGACGAGCGTCAACAACCTCGACCGCGAGGCGCTCATCCGGATCCTCACCGAGCCCAAGAACGCCCTCGTCAAGCAGTACGCCCGGCTGTTCGAGCTCGACGGCGTCGACCTCGAGTTCACTGAGGACGCGCTCGAGGCGGTCGCCGACCAGGCCATCAAGCGCGGCACCGGTGCCCGCGGCCTGCGCGCGATCCTCGAAGAGGTCCTGCTCTCGGTCATGTACGACATCCCCAGCCAGGGCGACATCGCCAAGTGCGTCGTCACCCGCGAGGTGGTGCTCGAGCACACCCTGCCGACGCTGGTCCCGCGCGACGCTTCCACCCCCGCCCGCCGGGAGCGCCGCGAGAAGTCCGCCTGACGCCCGGCGAACAGGGCGCCCACCATCGGATCGGCGGCCCGCCGACTTGTGGGCACGACCCGCCGGCGTGTCAGCGCACCAAGGGCGGCACTGAGAAGATCGCGTCGGGCGGCTAGCTACGCGGGGAGCCGATAGCCGGCGAGCTGGCGTGCCTGGCAGACCAGGCGGCCCTGGGAGTCCCAGATCTGGCAGTCCTCGTCGAGCCAGCCGTCCTGCAGCAGCCGGGCGCTCTGCTCGGCCACCAGCCACCCCGGCGCGGGCACGGCGCGGACCAGCACGGTGAGCTCCACGGTGGGTACCCAGCCGGGCAGCCCCAGGTCGAAGGTGACCGGCGGCAGCGCGTCGGCGAGGACGAGCAGGTCGAGCGCTGAGCTGCCGCCCTCGTTCATCTGCAGCCAGGCCGTGATCCGTCCGGGCGTGGTCGGCCGTCCCGACGCGAAACCGACGGTGCCCGGGTCCGGCCGCATGTCCACGAAGTCGAGGTGACCGATCCGGAAGCCGGGGACCGGCTCGGCAGGCGCCCGCGGGCACTGCTCGAGCGGCGGCAGCACGGGCGACTCGGTCGCGGACCAGAACGGGTCGGAGCAGGGCTCGAGCACCCCCGTCGTGACCAGGGCCTCGACGCAGGTCTGACCTTGGACCAGCCGGCTGCGGTGCTGGCTGACCCGTCGTCCCTCGCGGAGCGTCTCGACCTCCACGCTGGCAGGCCCCGGATCGGGGGAGCGCAGGAAGTGCGCGCTCACCGCAAGGGGGTGCGGATGCGCTTGGGTGAGCAGCGGTGCCACGGCCTGCCGAAGCAGGTAGCCGCCATGCGGCTTGCCACCGATCGACCAGCGGTCGTCCAGGGTGATCTCCACGCGAGCAGCCTAGGGATAGCCGCTCGCGTCCCTCCCTAGACTGACGAGGGTGACCGCCTCCATGCCTGATCGCCCCACCCTCGACGGCCTCGAGCAGAAGTGGGACGGCGTCTGGGCCGAGCAGCAGACCTATGCCTTCGACCGCACCGCCGACCGGGCTGAGGTCTACGCGATCGACACCCCGCCGCCGACCGTCAGCGGCTCGCTGCACATGGGCTCGGTGTTCGGCTACGCCCAGACCGACAGCATCGCCAGGTACCAGCGGATGCTCGGCAAGGTGCTCTTCTACCCGATGGGCTGGGACGACAACGGCCTGCCGACCGAGCGCCGGGTCCAGAACTACTACGGGGTCCGGTGCGACCCCTCGCTGCCCTACGACCCGTCGTACGAGCCGCCGGCGGACGTGCCCAAGGACCCGGTGAGCATCAGCCGCCGCAACTTCGTCGAGCTCTGCCTGCGCCTGACCGTGGAGGACGAGAAGGCGTTCGAGGCCCTCTGGCGCACCCTCGGCCTGTCCGTCGACTGGGCGCAGACCTACACCACCATCGGGCCGGAGTCGCAGCGCGCCTCCCAACGCGCGTTCCTGCGCAACCTCGCGCGCGGCGAGGCCTACGCGCAGGAGGCACCGACCCTGTGGGACGTCGACTTCCGCACCGCCGTGGCCCAAGCCGAGCTCGAGGACCGCGAGCTGCCCGGCGCCTACTACCGGATCGCGTTCCACCGGCCCGACGGCGAGCAGGTGTTCATCGAGACCACCCGCCCGGAGCTGCTACCCGCCTGCGTCGCCTTGGTCGCGCACCCCGACGACGAGCGCTACCAACCCCTGTTCGGTACGACGGTGACGACCCCCCTGTTCGGTGTCGAGGTGCCCGTCCGCGCCCACGAGCTGGCCGACCCCGGGAAGGGCTCCGGCATCGCGATGATCTGCACCTTCGGTGACACGACCGACGTGGTGTGGTGGCGCGAGCTCGACCTGCCCGTCCGCAGCATCATCGGCCGGGACGGGCGGCTCCTGCCGACGGCGCCGGACGGCGTAGCCGAGGCGCCGTACAGCGAGCTGGTGGGGAAGACGGTCAAGCAGGCGCAGAAGCGGGTCGTCGAGCTGCTCGCCGAGAGCGGCGACCTCGTCGGGGAGCCCAAGGCCATCACCCATCCCGTGAAGTTCTTCGAGAAGGGCGACCGCCCGCTCGAGGTGGTCACCAGCCGGCAGTGGTACATCCGCAACGGCGGCCGCGACTCGGGTCCGCGCGAGGAGCTGCTCAAGCGCGGCAAGGAGCTGGCCTGGCACCCGGCGCACATGCAGGCCCGCTACGAGAACTGGGTGAGCGGCCTCAACGGTGACTGGCTCATCAGCCGGCAGCGGTTCTTCGGCGTGCCGATCCCGCTCTGGTACCGCCTCGGCAGCGCCGGCGAGCCGGTCTACGACGACCCGATCGTGCCCGAGGAGGGGTCGCTCCCGATCGACCCGTCGAGCGACACCCCGCCCGGCTTCAGCGAGGACCAGCGGGGCGTGCCAGGCGGCTTCATCGGTGACGCCGACGTGATGGACACCTGGGCCACGTCGAGCCTGACCCCGCAGATCGCTGGACGCTGGGAGGACGACCCGGACCTGTTCGACCGGGTCTTCCCGATGGACCTGCGCCCGCAGGGCCCGGAGATCATCCGTACCTGGCTGTTCGCCACCGTGGTGCGCTCGCACCTCGAGCACGGCTGCCTGCCGTGGCGCGACACCACCATCAACGGCTGGGTCCTCGACCCTGACCGCAAGAAGATGAGCAAGTCCAAGGGCAACGTCGTCACCCCGCTGCCGCTGCTCGAGGAGTACGGCTCCGACGCGATCCGCTACTGGGCGTGCTCCGGGCGTCCCGGCACTGACACCGCCGTCGACTTCGGCCAGATGAAGGTCGGGCGGCGGCTGGCCATGAAGCTGCTCAACGCCTCCAAGTTCGTCCTGACCTTCCCGGAGGCCGGTCCTGGTGAGGTCACCGAGGCCGTCGACCTGGCGATGCTGCAGGCCTTGGCCGACGTGGTCACCTCGACGACCGAGGCCTTCGAGGGGTACGACTACGCCCGGGCGCTCGAACGGGCTGAGTCCTTCTTCTGGACCTTCTGCGACGACTACATCGAGCTCGTGAAGGGCCGCGCGTACGGCGAGGGTCCGACCGCAGAGTCAGCCGGCCGGGCGCTGCGGACGGCGCTCGACACGCTGTTGCGCCTGTTCGCTCCCGTCCTGCCGTTCGTGACCGAGGAGGTCTGGTCGTGGTGGCAGGAGGGCTCGGTCCACCGGGCGACATGGCCGGTCGCGCGGCCGACGGGCGGCGACCCGGCGGTCCTCACCATCGCGGGAGAGGTTCTGGCGCAGGTCCGCAAGACCAAGAGCAACGCCAAGACCTCGATGCGCACCCCGGTGCAGACGCTGGTCGTACGCGACACCGCCGAGCGGCTCGCCCTGGTGCGCCAGGCGCAGGCCGACCTCGTCAACGCCGGGGTGGTGACCGACCTGGTGCTCGAGGAGGCTGCCGAGTCGTCGGTCGACGCCACGCTGGGCGAGGCGTGAGCCTCGACCGCGTGACGGCGGCCCTCGCGGGCCGCCACCCGAGCGAGGACAAGATGGTCCCCGACCTCGACCGGATCAGGTTGCTGATGGACCTGATGGGCTCACCGCAGCGGTCCTACCCGTCGATCCACCTCACCGGCACCAACGGCAAGACCTCGACCGCCCGGATGGTGGACGCCCTCGTGCGCGGCTTCGGCCTGCGCCCGGGCCGTTACACCAGCCCGCACCTGGACACCGTCACCGAGCGGATCTCCATCGACGGCGACCCGTTGAGTGACGAGCGTTTCACCGAGGTCTTCGACGAGGTCATGCCGTACGTCGAGCTGGTCGACTCCCGCTCGCCGGTCCCCATGACCTTCTTCGAGGTGCTGACCGGGATGGCCTTCGCGGCGTTCGCCGACGCCCCGGTCGACCTCGCTGTCCTCGAGGTCGGTCTGGGTGGGCTGTGGGACGCCACCAACGTCGTCGAGGCCGGCACCGCCGTCGTGCTGCCGATCGGCCTCGACCACGTCCCGCTGCTCGGCACCACGCTGGCCGAGGTGGCCGGCGAGAAGGCCGGGATCATCCACCCCGGCGCGACCGTGGTCCTGGCCGCGCAGCCGCCGGAAGCCGCCGAGGTGCTGCTGCGCCGCTGCGCCGAGGTCGGTGCCACCGTCGCGCGCGAGGGCCTGGAGTTCGGGGTCATCGACCGTCGTACGGCGGTGGGCGGGCAGGTCCTCACCCTCCAAGGCCTTGCCGGCCGGTACGAGGACATCTTCCTGCCGTTGCACGGCCCCTACCAGGCGAGCAACGCCGCGGCAGCGTTGGCCGCGGTGGAGGCGTTCCTGGGCGGGGGCGAGGGGTCGCTGGACCCGGACGCCGTCCGGCAGGGCTTCGCCGACGTCAGCTCGCCGGGCCGCCTGGAGGTCGTCCGCACCTCGCCGACAGTTCTCGTCGACGCCGCCCACAACCCGCACGGGATGGCTGCGACGGTTGCCGCGCTCGGGGATGCCTTCGCGTTCACGCATCTGGTGGCCGTGGTGGCTTGCCTGAGCGACAAGGACGCCCGCACCATGCTCGAGGTCCTCGAGCCGGCCGTCTCCTCGATCGTGGTCACCGAGAACAGCTCGCCGCGGCGGCTGCCGGTCGAGGAGCTCCGGGTGATCGCTGAGGAGATCTTCGGTGAGGACCGGGTCGCGGTGGAGGACCGGCTCGACGACGCGCTCGACACCGCGATCGCCCTGGCCGATGCCGAGGCGGAGTACGGCGGCGTGGGAGTCCTGGTCACCGGCTCGGTCGTCACCGCGGGCGAGGCCCGCACCCTGCTCAAGGCCCGCTGACCGTCGTACCCGGTCCGAGCTCTTGTCTTGATCCCGGAACGGGCACCGGCGAATCCGGGCCGGTAGCCTGGCCCGCGATCCCCGGGGCACGTGGCCCTGGCCCTGACCCCAGGAGCATCCAGCAGTGAGCACCGAGCGCACCCTCGTCCTCGTCAAGCCCGACGGCGTCCGTCGTGGCCTCGCCGGCGAGGTCATCAGCCGGCTCGAGCAGAAGGGGCTCACGCTGGTCGCCCTGGAGCTCCGCAACCTGGACCGTGAGACGGCGCAGGCGCACTACGCCGAGCACAGCGCCCGGCCGTTCTTCGGCGAGCTGGTGGACTTCATCGTCGGCGGTCCGCTCGTCGCGCTCGTCGTCGAGGGCCCGAACGCGGTCGCCGGCACGCGGCGCCTGATGGGTGTCACCAACCCGGTGGAGGCCACCCCGGGCTCGATCCGCGGCGACTACGCCCTCGAGATCGGTCAGAACCTCGTGCACGGCTCAGACTCCACCGAGTCAGCGGCCAGGGAGATCGCGCTGTTCTTCCCAGCCCTCTAGTCGCTCCCAGGCAGCTGCGCCTACACCGGCGCCGCCCGTCCATGAACCGAGCCTGAGCGGCGGCCGGTGGTGCGGCTCACAGCGCGCGCTGAAATGGTGGTTTGCGTGCTCAGCCACGCGGGAAACTCGACCTCGACCTCGACTTCAGCCTGATGTGACGTTTCGGCTGAACGCCCCATCCCGGTTACAGTGGGTCCTCCGCCGTACCCGCCGACCCGGTTCCCTGCGTCGATGCGGCAACGATCTCCGATGGTGAAGGGCTCTCCCTGCTAATGGCGAAGAACGCCAACAACCTGTCGTTCCTCGGCCGTGACATGGCCGTCGACCTCGGTACCGCCAACACGCTGGTCTATGTGCGCGGACGCGGCGTCGTCCTCAACGAACCGAGCGTCGTGGCCATCAACACGAACACTACGGGCATCCTTGCCGTGGGCACTGAGGCCAAGCGGATGATCGGCCGCACCCCGGGCAACATCGTGGCCATCCGCCCGCTGAAGGACGGCGTCATCGCCGACTTCGACACCACCGAGCGGATGCTCAGGTACTTCATCCAGAAGGTGCACAAGCGCCGCCACTTCGCCAAGCCCCGCATCGTCATCTGCGTGCCTTCGGGCATCACCGGTGTCGAGCAGCGCGCCGTGAAGGACGCCGGCTACCAGGCGGGTGCGCGCAAGGTGTTCATCATCGAGGAGCCGATGGCCGCCGCGATCGGTGCCGGCCTGCCGGTTCACGAGCCGACGGGCAACATGATCGTCGACATCGGCGGTGGCACCACCGAGGTCGCCGTCATCTCGCTCGGCGGCATCGTGACCAGCCAGAGCATCCGCGTCGGTGGTGACGAGCTCGACAGCTCGATCATCAGCTACGTGAAGAAGGAGTACTCGCTGATGCTCGGCGAGCGCACCGCCGAGGAGATCAAGATGGCCATCGGGTCGGCCTTCCCGATGCCCGACGAGCCGCACGCCGAGATTCGTGGCCGCGACCTGGTCTCCGGCCTGCCGAAGACCATCGTCGTCTCCGCCGAGGAGATCCGGAAGGCCATCGAGGAGCCCGTCAACGCCATTGTCGACGCCGTCAAGAACACCCTGGACAAGTGCCCGCCGGAGCTCTCCGGCGACGTCATGGACCGTGGCATCGTCCTCACCGGTGGCGGTGCGCTGCTCCGCGGTCTGGACGAGCGGCTCAAGCACGAGACCGGCATGCCGGTCCACATCACCGATAACCCGCTCCACTCGGTCGCCATCGGATCGGGTAAGTGCGTCGAGGAGTTCGAGGCCCTGCACCAGGTCCTCATCTCCGAGCCGCGCCACTAGCCGCGCCCCCCTGTGCGGGGTTCCCGGCGTCTGCGGCTGACTCTCGTCCTGCTGCTGCTGACCGCGTTCACGCTGACCGCGCTGGACTACAACACGGCCCAGAACGGCCCGCTCGCCGCCCTCCGGCGAGGCATCGACACCGTCTTCGGTCCGCTCGAGGGGGTCGTGGGCGGCGGGGCTTCCTCCGTGGGGAACGCCCTGAGCGGCCTACCGCGGCTCGGCTCCTACCAGTCGGACAACAAGAAGCTGCAGCAGGAGAACGCCCGGCTGAACGGGACGATCGCCTCCATGGCGGGGCTGCAGTGCCAGGTCGACCAGCTCAACCAGCTGATGCACTTCATCAAGTTCACCGACTACCACCCGGTGCCGGCGCACGTGGTCGCGGTGGGTCCGGCGGGTGCGTTCGAGTGGACCGCGACGATCGACGCCGGTTCCGCTGACGGCATCAAGGCCGGCATGTCCGTCGTCACCGGTGCCGGACTGGTGGGCCGCACCAACGGCGTGACTCCGCACACCGCGACGGTGCTGCTGCTCGCCGACCCCAAGTTCACGGTCGGGGGCACCCTCATCTCGCAGGCGTCGGTCGGCTTCGCCACCGGCAACGGCTCGAAGCCGATGACCTACAGCTTGGCCAGCACCCGCTCGGTGGTGCGCAAGGGCGACGTCCTGCTCACCACGGGCTCGGACACCTACGCGCCGGGCGTGCCGATCGGGACGGTCACCTCGATCACCCCGGACACCAACGCCATCAGCCGGACCGCCACCATCGTGCCGTTCGTGGACGTCTCCTCGCTGGACCTGGTGGGGGTCATCACCACCAAGACCCCTACGGCGCCCCGGGTGCCGTTCCGTCCCTACGGACCGGGGCCGAGCCCGACCTCCTCGCCGTGCCGGGCAGCGGTGCCGCAGGGCCCGGTCCCCGCGGCGAGCCCGACACCCCGCGTGACCGTCGCTCCGAGACCTTCCGGCTCCTCCACGCCTTCGGGCTCCGTCACGCCTTCCGGCTCCGCCACACCCGGTGGCCCGGTGGCGACCGCGACGCGCACGCCGTGACGGCACAGCGCTTCCTGCTGGGAGCGGCGACTGTCGTCACCGCCCTGCTGCTGCAGCTCACCGTCGTGTCCCGGTTGCCGCTACCCGGTGCCGCGCCAGATCTGCTGCTGGTTCTGATCATCGCCTTCGCGCTCGCCGAGGGGCCGATGGCGGGCATGGTGACCGGCTTCATTGGGGGACTGCTCGCCGACGGGTTGTCGGCCCATGAGATCGGCCGTCTGGCACTGGCGTACGCGGTCGCCGGTTACCTCACCGGGCTGCTCCATGACGAAACCGAGCGGTCGACGTTGCAGCCGTTCGGGGCGGTCGCGCTCGGCGCCCTGACAGCCCTCGGGGCCTACGCGGTGGAGGGGATCCTGCTGGGCGATCCGCGCATCACCCTGTACCCGGTGCTACGGGCCGCCCTCAGCTCGGTCCCATACGATGTGGTCCTTACTCCGTTCGTCGTGCCCCTCGTCGCCGGTCTGGTGCGCCGGCTCGACGTCGACCCCCTCAGACGGCTGTGAGGTCTGCTGCGTGAAAGACCAGTCCAGGTCCCGCATCGTCGTCCTGCGGGTCGTTGTGCTGTCGATCCTGCTGACGTTGTTCGGACGGCTGGCCTACCTGCAGACGGCTGACGGAGCGAAGTACGTCCAGGCTGCCTCCAACAACCGCGTCCGCAACATCATCACGCCGGCTGCGCGCGGGCAGGTGCTGGACGACCGTGGGGTTGCCCTGGTCAACAACAAGACGGCGTTGGTCGTCTCGGTGACCCGCTCGCGGATTTTGAGCCAGCCGCACGCCGGCGCCGCGGTGCTCGCCCGGCTTGCCAGGGTCATCGGGATACCGGTCGCTCAGATCACGAACATCATCACGCCCTGCGGCGAGGTGCTCAAGAACGGCACCCGAGCCAGCAGCAAGACCGGTTGCTGGAACGGCTCGCCGCTCCAGCCCGTCCCGGTCAGGTCGTACTCGTCGGACAACGCCGCCGAGGTCCGGCGGGTGCTCGCCATCGCGGAGCACGCCGAGAGCTTCCCGGGCGTCCAAGCGCAGTACGCCCCCGTGCGCCAGTACCCGCAGAAGTCGATGGCAGCGCACGTCCTCGGGTACCTCGGGCCGATCTCCCAGGCCGAGGCGAGCATGGCCCAGTACCGCAACCTGCCGTCCGGCTCCCTCATCGGCAGGAGCGGCGTCGAGAGCGTGTACGACTCCCAGCTTCGTGGCACCAACGGTGTGCAGAAGCTGCAGGTCGACATGTCCGGCACGGTGACGGGCACCGTGGGGACGGTGCCCGCCCAGGCAGGCCAGAACCTCGTCCTGTCCCTCGACGCGGGCATCCAGAAAGCGACTGAGGCTGCGCTCGCCAAGGGGATCGCCACCGCGCGGACGCAGCGCGACCCGGTCCGTGGCACGAACTACGCGGCACCGAAGGGCGCTGCGATCGTCGTCGAGGTCGGCACGGGGCGCATCGTCGCCATGGCCAGCAACCCGACGTACGACCCCACGCTGTTTGTCGGCGGCATCTCCACCAAGGAGTACCGCGCGCTGACCACCGACCCGGGTCAACCACTGCTCAGCAACGCGACCCAGGGCCTGTTCTCGCCCGGGTCGACGTTCAAGATCGTGTCGACCGCGGCCGCCGTCGCGGCGGGGGACTCGATCAACGGCATCTACAACTGCCCACCGTCCTTGATGATCGGGAACCAGAGGTTCGGCAACTTCGAGGGCGAGCAGTTCGGCCCCATTGACTTCCGGACCGCACTGATCAAGTCCTGCGACACCGTCTACTACCAGGTGGCCTACGACCAGTGGCTCCGGGACGAGGCCGCACTCAAGGCGGGCAAGCCGGCGCAGGAGGTCTTCCCCAAGCAGGCTCGTGCGTTCGGCTTCGGCTCCAAGACCGGCATCGACCTGCCCGGCGACCTCAGCGGCCTGATCACCGACCGCAAGTACAAGCTGAACTTCTGGAAGCAGATGAAGGCTGTGGAGTGCAAGCGGGCGAAGACCGGCTACCCCGAGGTGGCCAAGACCGACCCCGCCCGCGCGGCCTATCTGCTGCAGCTGGCCAAGGAGAACTGCACCGACGGGTACCGCTACAACGCCGGTGACTCCGCGCTGTTCGCGATCGGCCAGGGTGACGTGCTGGTGACGCCGCTGCAGCTGGCGATGGCCTACAGCGCGGTGGCCAACGGCGGCACGCTGTACGAGCCGCGGCTGGCCAAGGGGTTCCTGTCGGCGGACGGCAAGACCTACAGCACCCTGCCGTCGGTCAAGCGGGGGACCCTGCCGGTGTCGCAGAGCGTCCTGGCCTACATCCGCAGCGCGCTCGCGGGCGTGACGCAGCAGGGCGGAACGGCGGGGTTCGCGTTCGCCGGGTTCCCCTTCCCGGTGGCCGGCAAGACCGGCACCGCCGATGTCCTCGGTAAGGCGCCGACCTCGTGGTTCGCCTCGTTCGCACCCGCGAACAAGCCGAAGTACGCCGTGGTCGTGATGGTGCCCGAGGGCGGCACCGGCGCCACGACCGCAGCGCCGATCGCCCGCAGCATCTACGACGCGATGTACGGCCTGGCCGGCAAGCCGTCGCTCCTCGGGCCCGGGGGCGTCCTGCCTTCCGCGCTGCCCGTGGTCCGTCCTGACGGCACCATCGCGCCGCCCGGCACGAGGGTCCCGGTGCCGCCGCACCGGGCGGTCACGATCCCGAAACCGACGTCCGCCTCGCCGTCGAGCGGCAGCACCCGAGCGATCGGCGCCCCGGCGCGCTTGCCGTGGTCCGAGGAACCCCGCCGTACCACCCGCGGCAAGCCATGACGGACTGGAGCACCCCCCGGGTGTCTCCGGTCCGGCTGCGACCGAGCGGGGTATCTGTGCGCGAGCGCATGCTCGACCGCACCTCCCCGCTGCGCCAGCTCGACTGGGTCCTGCTGATCGCCGTTGGATTGCTCATCGCCGTGGGTGGTCTGCTGATCTGGTCGGCCACTCGCCAGCGCGAGATGGTGCTCGGCCTCGACCCCCAGGCGTTCGTCAAGAAGCACGCCATCAACGCCACGATCGGGCTGGCGCTCGGGACAGTCGCTGCGCTCGTCGACTACCGCGCGCTGCGGGCCTACGCGCCCTTCGTCTACGGTGCGTCGTGCCTCGGGCTGATCGCGGTGCTCTCGCCGCTCGGCTCGACCATCAACGGCGCCCACTCCTGGATCGTGCTGCCCGCCGGCTTCCAGATCCAGCCGTCGGAGTTCGCCAAGCTCGCGATCGTCGTCGGCATGGCCATGCTGCTGGGCGAGAAGCGCGACGGCGAGAGCCGACCCCGCGACATGGATGTGGTGCAGGTCCTGGGCCTGTGCGCCTTCCCGCTCGGGCTGATCATGCTGCAGCCCGACTTCGGTTCGATGATGGTCTTCATCTTCGTGATCCTCGGGGTGCTTGCCGTGTCCGGCGCTCCGGCCCGCTGGGTCGGCGGTCTGTTGCTCGCCGGCGTCCTCGTCGGTGGGTTTGTCGCCCCGCACCTGCTGAAGGACTACCAGCTCAACCGCTTCCGGGTCGTGGCCAACCCCGGTGCCGACCCGCAGGGCTTCGGCTTCAACGTGAACCAGGCGCTGATCGCCAACGGCTCCGGCGGGCTGACGGGCAAGGGACTGTTTCACGGCACCCAGACGCAGGGGCGCTTCATCCCCGAGCAGCAGACCGACTTCGTCTTCACCGTGGCGGGGGAGGAGCTCGGCCTCGCCGGGGGTGGCGGGATCATCCTGCTGCTCGGCGTGGTCCTGTGGCGGGGGCTGCGGATCGCCTCGCAGGCGACCGACTTGTTCGGGCGGCTGGTGGCCGCGGGGGTCGTGTCCTGGTTCACGTTCCAGAGCTTCGTCAACATCGGGATGACGCTCGGGATCATGCCGGTCACCGGCCTGCCGCTGCCGTTCGTCAGCTACGGCGGCTCCGCGATGTTCGCGAACCTGATGGCCATCGGCCTGCTGCAGAACGTCCACATGCGCTCCCGCGAGATGTAGGGCTGTTTTGATCTTCTGACTGCCGCCCTGGGGTGACCACCCGCCGGCGCGTCGCAGCATGTAGGCGGCCCGACCTGCCGGGTCTAGTACTAGGCGGCCCGACCCTGGCGCAGGTCTGCTGCGGTCGCGCGGATCCGGGCCCGCAGCTGGTCCTGCTGTCGGCGGGTCTCGTACCAGCTGACCCGTTCGATGGTCCATCCCGTGCGACGGTCCCGTGCCCTGTCTCGAGCAGCTGCGCCGCGGTGGTAGGCGGCCCCGTCCGATTCGATCCCGAGCAGCAGCTGCTCGTCGCCGAGGTCGAGCCGGGCCACGAGCCGACCGCGCCCGTCGTACACCTTCACCTGGGATCGCAGGCCTGGGAGCAAGGGCTTCACGACCAAGCGCGTCAGGCTCTCGTGGGGCGACTCCGCCAGCGGATCGCACAGCGCAAGCGCTTGTCTCAGCGCGGGAGCCCCGGGCCACCACAGGCGCGACTCGGCGGCAGCCTCAACCTCGGCCAGCGTGACTCGCCTGCGGAACAGGGCGCTGTCGATGGCCGCCACGAGTGCGTCCGGCCGCAGGATCCGGGCGAGGTCGACCAGGGTGCTCACCGGCGCGAGGAGCCGGACTCCACCCAGGACGGTCGTGGCCTCGGGGCCCAAGGTCAGCGACCGGGTGTGAAGCGTGGGACCAGCGCCACGGCCGCGGGCCACCGAGACGTCGTCATGGGTGAGCTCGTGGCGGTCGGTGGCCGGGTCCTCGTCGTCGACGAGGGCAATGCCCCAGACGCGGGCGGCCGTCCTCCCGACAGCGACGGCATCGTGTCCCGCACGTTGGGTGGCCGCTGACGCCCGCATGATCGGGTTCGGGACGACGCCGCCATCGCAGTACACCCCTCGACGCACCGCCTGCCACTCGCCCTGCTCCAGGCGTCGTCGGATCTGGGCGGGTGACAGTCCGGCTGCTCGGGCGGCTGTCGTCGTCCACACGCCGGATGTCCGCGCCCCGAGGTCGCGTTCGGCGGGAGTCATCGGCCCAGCCTGGGGTGCTCGAACGCCGTCCAGGGGCCAGCCGCAAGATCTGTGGGGGACGACTTCCTGCGACGACACGCCCGCGGGTCTCAGCGCTGAGGCGGCAGTCAGGACATCGCGCCGGCGGGACGCCGCCTTGCCGTGACGACACGCCGGCGTGTCTCAACGCGACGGCGGCAGTCAGAAGATCAGGTACGGCGGTGCGGAGGCGGCCCGGCGACTCACGGCGACGGCCCGGCGATGGCGACGCGGACGGCACGTAGCCTGGGGGGCATGCCTGTCGAGAGCATGTTCCCCCGGCTGGAGAAGCTGCTGCCTCAGATCAGCAAGCCCATCCAGTACGTCGGAGGCGAGCTGAACTCCCAGGTCAAGGACTGGGACTCGGCCGACGTCCGCTGGTGCCTGATGTACCCCGACGCTTACGAGGTCGGCCTGCCCAACCAGGGCGTCATGATCCTCTACGAGGTGCTCAACGAGCAGCCCGGTGTGCTCGCCGAGCGCGCCTACTCCGTGTGGCCGGACCTCGCGAAGCTGATGCGCGAGAACGGTGTCCCGGCGTTCAGCATCGACGCCCACCGGCCGGTGAAGGCGTTCGACGTGCTGGGCATCAGCTTCAGTACCGAGCTCGGCTACACCAACATGCTCGAGGCCCTCGACCTGGCCGGCATCCCGCTCCACGCCGCGGACCGGACGGAGGACGACCCGATCGTCCTCGCCGGCGGGCACGCAGCGTTCAACCCCGAGCCGATCGCCGGCTTCATCGACGCGGCGGTCCTCGGCGACGGCGAGCAGGCCGTGCTCGAGATGACCGAGATCCTCAAGCGCTGCAAGCGGAACGGGCTGGATCGAGAGAGCACCCTGCTGGAGCTCGCCAAGACCGGCGGGGTCTACGTGCCCCGCTTCTACGACGTGACCTACCTCGCCGACGGCCGGATCCAACGGGTCGCGCCCAACCACCCCGACGTGCCCTGGCGCGTGCACAAGCGCACCGTCATGGACCTCGATGAGTGGCCGTACCCGAAGCAGCCGCTGGTCCCGCTCGCCGAGACCGTGCACGAGCGGATGAGCGTCGAGATCTTCCGTGGTTGCACGCGTGGCTGCCGCTTCTGCCAGGCCGGCATGATCACCCGCCCTGTCCGGGAGCGGAGCATCACCGGGATCGGCGAGATGGTGAAGGCCGGCCTCGAGGCGACCGGCTACGAGGAGGTGGGTCTGCTCTCCCTCTCGAGCGCGGACCACTCCGAGATCGGGGACATCGCCAAGGGCCTCGCCGACCGGTACGAGGGCACCCAGACGAGTCTGAGCCTCCCCAGCACCAGGGTCGACGCGTTCAACATCGACCTGGCCCAGGAGCTCTCCCGCAACGGCCGCAGGTCGGGCCTCACCTTCGCCCCTGAGGGCGGCTCCGAGCGCCTGCGCAAGGTCATCAACAAGATGGTGACCAAGGAGGACCTGGTTGCCACCGTGACGGCGGCGTACACCGCGGGCTGGCGGCAGGTGAAGCTCTACTTCATGTGCGGTCTCCCTACCGAGACCGATGAGGACGTGCTCGAGATCGCCGACATGGCAAGGGAAGTCATCCGTGCCGGCCGCCAGGCCACCGGCACCCGCGACGTCAAGTGCACGGTGAGCATCGGCGGTTTCGTGCCCAAGGCGCACACGCCCTTCCAGTGGGCGTCGCAGGCTGACCCGGAGACGATCGACCGTCGCCTGCGACTGCTCAAGGACGCGATCCGCGACGACAAGAGCACCGCCAAGGCGATTGGCTTCCGCTACCACGACGGCAAGCCCGGCCAGGTCGAGGGACTGCTCAGCAGAGGCGACCGCAGGATCGGTGCGGTCCTCGAAGAGGTCTGGCGCCAGGGCGGCATGTTCGACGGCTGGAGCGAGCACTTCTCCTACGAGCGCTGGATGACCGCCGCCGAGACCGTCGGTGTCGACGTCGACTGGTACACCACGCGCGAGCGCGAGGAGCTCGAGGTCCTGCCCTGGGACCACCTGGACTCGGGCCTTGACAAGGAGTGGCTCTGGTCGGACTGGCAGGAGGCCCTCGCCGAGCAGGACCTCGACGACTGCCGCTGGATCCCGTGCTTCGACTGCGGCGTCTGCCCGCAGATGGGCACCGAGATCCAGGTCGGTCCCACCGGCAAGAAGCTCCTCCCGCTGTCCGTCGTCTAACAGCCGGTACTGCGGCAGCCGCCGGTAGCCTCGGAGCACCGTGTCCAAGCAACCCCCCGGCGCCCCTCCGCCGCCTCCCGTCCAGCGCCTGCGTCTGCGCTACGCCAAGCGTGGTCGGCTTCGCTTCACCAGCCACCGCGACATCGCGCGCGTCTTCGAGCGGGCCCTGCGCCGCGCCGAGGTGCCGATGGCGTTCAGCGCAGGTTTCTCACCCCACCCCAAGATCAGCTGGGTCGGTGCCGCCGCCACCGGCGTCGCCAGCGAGGCGGAGTACGTCGAGATCGCGCTTGCCGAGCACCGCGACCCCGACGACATCAGGCGTGCCCTCGACGCGAGCCTGCCCGAGGGGATCGACCTGCTGGAGGCCGTCGAGGCCGAACCCGGCACGTCGTTGCCGGACCGGGTGCAGGCCAGCCGCTGGGAGATCGTGCTGGCCGGCGTTACCCATGCCGACCTGCAGGCCGCCGTCACGGCGTTCGAGGCGGCGGAGTCCGTCGAGGTCGAGCGGATGACCAAGAACGGACGCCGGGTGTTCGACACCCGGGGCGCGGTGGTGTCGATGGCTGCAACACAGCATGACAACTGTGCGATACTGGAGGTGGTCGTGCAGCACGTGACGCCTGCCGTGCGACCCGACGACGTCCTCTCCGGACTCCGCTCCGTGAGCGACCTCGTGACGCCCGTGCCGCCTGCGGCCACGCGGCTCGCGCAGGGTCCGCTCACTGCGGAAGGCGAGGTCGCCGACCCGCTCGCACCCGATCGCGTTGCCGCCGGAAACCCCGGCGCGGACGCCGGGGCAACGCGACAGGTCGACGGAGCCGTCGGCGCCTAGGCCCTGCGCCATCTCGATGGCAGGGACTGAGCGCACCTTCAGACTTCTCACCCGCGTCAGCCGACCTGGTCGGCGCGGGAACGACCTACTGGTCGTCGCGGCAGCGTCACGCGCCGACCGGACCGGAGCCCTGTGCTCGACAACGAGCCGAACGACACGACTGCCACGCCGGTGGCAGACAGCACGACCGACA
>JAOPVP010000097.1 GCA_025966135.1 Frankiales bacterium | reverse complement strand
TGAAGGGCGGGAGCACCCGGATGGCCCCAGGCGCGTAAATCGTCGCCTGACGGGCGGCCAGCCGGAGCGGCCCGAAGGAGCGCACCGTCACGTGGGCGGACTGTCGCTCTCCCCGCCGAAACGGCGTCAGGACGGTGGCGAGAGCTCGCCGTTCCCCGGGCGGGATCGAAACGGATGCCCGCCGAATGGAGGCACCAGCAGACGGCTGCCAGGCATCCCGAACCGCACCGCGAATTCGCCGGCGACCCGTATTGGTCACGAGGATCGACGCCGTCACCGAGTCACCGAGCCGCACGCGGGTCGGGACTTCGCGCTGGATGCTGACGGCTCGCGCCGACCCGGCAACCAGAAGGTCGACGATCGTCAGCACGACAACCACGCCCAGCCAGATGGCGAGGGACCGGGCATCGCTGGTGAGGACGAGCGGCACGACGCCGAGGGCGACGAGCAGCACGAAGCGCCCTGACAGGACCATCAGTGTGTTCCTGACATCGTTAGATCGGTACCCGGACCTGCTGCAGGATCGAGCGCAGGATCGTGTCGGCGGAGACGCCCTCGAGCTCGGCCTCCGGGCGGAGCTGGATGCGGTGCCGCAGTACGGGCAGCGCCATGGCCTGGATGTGGTCGGGCGTGATCGCGTCGAAGCCGTTGAGCCAGGCCCAGGCCTTCGCGGCGCTGAGCAGCGCCGTTGTACCGCGGGGGCTGACGCCGAGCTTGACCGAGGGGCTCTGGCGGGTTCCGCGGGCGAGGTCGACGGCGTAACCAATGACGTCGGGGCTGGCGCCGACCGTGGCGACCGCTGCCTGCGCCGCGGCGAGCATCGCGGCGTCCAGCACCGGGGTGACGCCGGCTGCGGCGAGGTCGCGCGGGTTGAAGCCCGCAGCATGCCGCCGAAGCACCTCGACCTCGTCCTCCCGCTCGGGAAGGTCGAGCACGAGCTTCATCAGGAAGCGGTCGAGCTGCGCCTCAGGCAGCGTGTATGTGCCCTCGTATTCGATGGGGTTCATGGTGGCGGCGACCATGAAGGGAACGGGGAGCTTGCGGGTCTCGCCGTCCACCGAAACCTGCCGCTCCTCCATCGCTTCGAGAAGCGAGGACTGCGTCTTCGGTGGCGTCCGGTTGATTTCGTCGGCGAGGAGGATGTTGGTGAACACCGGTCCGCTGCGGAACTCGAATTCGCCGGCCTTGGCGTCGTAGACCAGCGAGCCGGTCACGTCGCCCGGCATGAGGTCGGGCGTGAACTGCACGCGCTTGGAGTCGAGGGAGAGCGTGTGGCTGAGCGTGCGGATCAGCAGGGTCTTCGCAACGCCTGGCACCCCCTCAAGCAGAACGTGTCCGCCCGCGAGCAGCGCGATCATGAGGCCAGTCACCGCGGAGTCCTGGCCGACGACGGCCTTTCCCACCTCGGTGCGGACGCGGGAGAAGTTCTCGCGAAGGGAGCTGTCGGTCATGGGGCTATTCTCTTCCATTCGGTGCTGCGGCTGGCTCAGGAGGGGCGGGTGGCACGGGCGACATCCTGCTCGAGCAGGACGAGCCGGTCGGACAGTCGGAGGAGGGCGGCATCGTTGCGGGGCTCCTCGTCGACGAGGAGGGCACGGATGTCGGCGACCGGCTGGCCCGTCGCGGCAGCGACCGCCCCGAGTACCTCATCCAGCGTGGCGAGGCGGGGGAGTCCGACGAGCCGCGAGAGGCGCTCGATCGAGCCGACGCGGAGGGCATCGAGCGCGTGGGTCCTGGCCGAGGCCTTCTGGTACAGCCGCGCGCGTCCCTCCATCGTCTCGCTGGATCGCACGGTCACTGGCAGTCGTTCCACGACGAGCGGCCCAAACCGGCGCCCGCGCCAGTAGGCGGCGGCCAGCATGACCAGCGCGAAGAGCCCGCCGATCCACGGGACCCAGCCGGGGTAGGGGATGGGCGCGGTCGTCTCTCGCAGGTCGGCGGGCGTCGGCAGGTACCAGACGAGGTGCGGGTCTTCGCCGAACATCCCGAGCGCCAGCGCCGCGTTGCCGCCGCTGGTGATCTTGTCATTCGTGAGCGCCGAGGGGATGCCAAACACCGTGACCGACTGCTCCCCGTTTTGCAGGCGCACGAGCGCGCTCACATCGCCGCTGTCGGTGAGGCAGGATGTCACGCCCGCCGTCGTCCCGTCGGCGCGGTAACCCACGCCGCTGCCGACAACGCGCCCTGCACGCTGCACCGGAGGGAAGTCGCAGTCAGCACTCCGACCGGACCCCACGTACCCCGCCTGGTGGATTTCCGGTGCAAAGGCGTTGAGCGCATCGTAGGAGGGGTCGATCAGCACGACGTGCTGCGCGCGCTTGCTCAACGCGGTCAGCTGGTTGATGTCGAGGATGTCCTTGGGGTCGTAGATCGCGAGCGTCGTGCCCGCGCCCCCGCCGGTGCCCGCTTCCGAGTAGGCGCGGGTCACCGTATTCGGGGTGTCGACGCGGACGCCGTCCTGCTTGAGCACCTCGATGAGACCCTTCGCGCCGGATGACCCGGCATTCGCCGCGCTCAGCATCGCCCCGCCCTTGCCGCTGCCGGCGATGCCCAGGGAGATCACGCCAAACAGCAGCGTGACGAGCACGATCGCGACCCAGAACATGACCCGCCGTGCCGTCGAACGAATCTTCGGCGTCGTGACGTAGCTTTCGCCTTCGACGAGCTGCGTCGCTGACGTCATGCGGGCACCTGCGACGTGTCCTGCCGTGCCGGCGAGGTCGGCCTGGCCTTGCGGATGTCACGTTCCAGGGCGGCCGCGTCTCGCCACTGCTGCTCGGTCCCCACCTGCCCGAGGTAGCGAACGGCGTCGAACGCGTCGGCGGTGGCGTGCAGCGCGTCGGCAAACGCGGGGAAGGGACCGGCGGCCTGTCGCGCGAATCCGGCCGCGGTCGTTCCCGGGAAAGTGGTGACGACGGTGCGTTCCGACAGCCCCCTCGCGAGGGACCGGAAGATCTCCGCGATGGCGGTCGAGTAGTCGCCGGATGCCGCGGCACGCTCTGCAGCGCCCCGAAGAGTATCGGAGTCGCGTTCATCCTCGTCGCCGAACAAGGACCCGGAAACGCGACTGCGGCGGTTCAAACGGGGCAGCCCGAAGATCAGGAAGGCGACGACCAGCACGACCACGACGACCGTGATGACCACGGCGTTGCTCAGCCCGTCGAAGGAGCTTCCGTTCGAGTTGGAGAAGTGGAAGGAGCGGATCCAGTCCGAAAACCACGTGGCAATCTGCTGGCTCAGGGATTCGATCCAGGACGGGCGGCCCGACTGGTACTCGGGCTTCGACAGCTCGCGAATCAGCTGCTCGCGGGCGTGCTGCGCATTCGGGTCGAGCGGAGGAGCTGTGTCGCTGATCCGCACGATGAACTGGGGAATCATGCCCTGGGTGAATCGAGGACTGCGGATGGCTCCTGGGGGCCAGCCTGGTGGCCGGGCGCCCGGGCGAGGTACGGGTCAGTAACGCCAGGGGTGCCCGCGCTTCGCGCCTCCACGAATCGCTGCAGGTCGAGGTCGAGCCCCTCCTTGCGGATGCGGAGGTCGATGTAGATCAGCGAATCCGCGGCCGTCGACACGATCGAGGTGATCGCACCAATCAGCGCGCCGACAATCGTCGTGACAGAGAAGGTCACGAACTGGATCTGGTCGGAGCTCGCCGCGCCAGCAACCGCCGCGTTGGTGCCGAAGACGATGGCAAAGATGATGCCGACGAAGCCACCCACCAGACCGCCCACGGCGGAGACGATGAGCGAAACG
>JAOPVP010000021.1 GCA_025966135.1 Frankiales bacterium | reverse complement strand
CCTCCAGGAGCTTCGCCCCGACGTGGGTCAGCGCCGCAAGCGCGCGCGGGAAGTCCCAGGTGCTCGTGTCGCGCCGCCCGACCAGGTTGCTGACGGTCCGGACCTCCAGGACCGGCAGCCCGTAGGGCCGCGCCGCCTCGAGGACGCCCCAGCCCTCCATCGCCTCGGCGACAGCGCCGTGCCGTTCGGCCAGCAGGCCGGCGCGGGCGTCGGTCCCGGTGACCGTGGAGACCGTGAGGACGGGTCCGGTGACGACCTCGCCGAGCCGCGCCGCGACGGCCTTCACGTGCACGGGGTCGACCCGGTGGGTCTCCTGCGCCCAGCCGAGGTGGCCGAGACCGAGGAACCCGTCGGGGGAGTCGGCACCGAGGTCCGCGGCGACGAGGTCCGTGGCCACGACGACGTCACCGATCTCGGCCGCTCCGCTGAAACCGCCGCAGATCCCGAGCGACAGGACGAGGTCGTAGGAGGACAGCGCGAGGGCCGTGGCGGTCGCGGCGGCGGCGGCCGCGGGGCCGATGCCGCTGACTACGACGGTGGCCCAGCCCGTGGTGGCGCCGCGGTACGGCCCGACCTGGAGCGGCTCCGCCGTCAGATCCCGCAGCAGGGCGGACCGCTCCTGCGGGGTGGCGACGACCGCGAGCAGGTTCACTGCTTCTGGACGAGCTGGAACTTCCACTGACCGATGAGCTTGGGCGCGTCTGTGTTGCTCGTGGGCTGGTGGTCGACTTCCCGGACCTCGAGGTTGATGACGCCGGCCACGGGACGGTTGGTGAAGTCGGCGATGAAGGAGGCGTAGAGCTTGCTCTTGACCGCGGACCGCTGCTGCGCGTCCGCGTCGTAGATGTACCAGCCGGTCTCGGCCAGCAACTTGTCGACGTCGATGCCGACGAGCTCGCCCTGACCGACCTGCAGCACCGTGACGCCCTTGCCGGTCCCGGGGCACTCGTTGCCGTTGGTGAGGAACGTGGCCCCGCGGCAGAACTCCACCGCCTGGCTGTGGACGGAGCTCCCCGCGCTCACGAGCGTGACTCCCGGACTCGGCTTCTGGCAGCCGGCGAGGCCCAGCAGCACGGCGATGCCGGTCAGGGCGGTGGCGAGGGGACGACGGGCGGGCATGGAACGGCTCCGGGTGCGGGACAGTCGTGGTGGACTACAGGCATGGCAGGCATGCGCCGCAGACTTCGCGGCATCACGACGAGGGTATCCGGGGGACGCCCCATGGGGCACGACGAGGGGGCGGCTCAGCACGCCGAGACGTCGGTCAGCGAGACTGATGAGGTGCCTGCCGTGACCGACCCCACTCCCGCCGCCGCTCCCGACCTGGTCGAGGAGGCCCTGGTGGTCGAGGTCGACGCGCTGTGCGCGGCCGCCGTCGAGCTCGCGCGTGGGGTGGCTGCCGAGGTCGCCGGCAGCGCCGTCGGCGAGCACCTCGGGGTCGAGGCAGATGACTCGCTGGTCGTCACCCACTCCTTCGCGACCACCGATCCGGCGTACGTCGGTTGGCGCTGGGCCGTGACCGTGGCCCGCGCCGAGGGGACCGACGAGGTGACCGTCGACGAGGTCGTGCTGCTGCCCGGCAGCGGCGCCCTGCTGGCTCCGGCATGGGTCCCGTGGAGCGAGCGCGTCCAACCCGGCGACCTGGCGCCCGGCGACCTGCTGCCGCCTCGGCCCGACGACCTGCGGATCGTGCCCGCCTACACCGAGACGGAGGACGAGCTCGCCGCGGTGGCGTTCTGGGAGCTCGGTCTCGGAAGGCCCCGGGTGCTGTCCGCCGAGGGTCGCCTCGAAGCGGCGGAGCGCTGGTACGACGGCGACCGCGGCCCCTCGTCTCCGATGGCCCGGCAGGCCCCGGGGCTGTGCCTCGACTGCGCGTTCCGGGTCCCGCTAGCTGGTGCGCTGGGTGCCCTGTTCGGGGTGTGCGCCAACGCGTTGTCCCCGGAGGACGCCAAGGTGGTCTCGCTCGACCACGGCTGCGGCGCCCATAGCGAGACGGCGGTCGAGCTGACGCACAGCGCCGCCGACGCCGGCATGGTCGTGGAAGACGAGGAGATCGAGCTCGTCGTCGTCGGCCTGTCGCCCGACGACGAGACGCCCGACGGGCACGCCAGCTGAGTCCTGACGTCTTCGGGACCGAGAGCCTGCGGGCCGCGGTTCTCGATGCGTGGGCGGCCTCGCCCGCCCGCTTCCGCGAGGACGCCAACGCGGAGGACGACCTCGCGCTCGGCGGGTACCGCGACCGCGTCGTCGTGGAGCTCGCGCAGAACGCCGCGGACGCCTCCTCCGGTGGTCTGCTGGACCTCTGGTACGACGGGTCCGTCCTGTCCGCGGCCAACACCGGCGCGGCCCTGACCTCGGACGGCGTCGCTGCCCTCGCGTCGCTGCGGGCCTCGGCCAAGCGCAGCGGTCAGACTGTCGGGCGGTTCGGGGTCGGGTTCGCCGCGGTCGCCGCGGTCGCCGACGAGGTGGTGGTGGCATCGACCAGTGGGGCAGTGCGGTTCTCTCGGGAGCTGACGCTGGCCGCGGTGCGGGCGATCCCGTCACTGGCGGCGGAGCTGTCGGTCCGCGGCGACCGAGTCCCCTTGCTGCGGCTGCCGTTCCCCGTTTCCCAGACACCTCGTGCGGGCTTCGACACCGAGGTCCGGCTGACGGTCCGCCCGGACGCCGATCATCGCGTCCGGGCGATGCTCGACGCCGTCGACCCGACGCTGCTCCTTGTCCTGCCGGGGTTGTCGACCATCACGGTGCAGGGGCGGGAGCTGTCGTCGGTCCCCGACGGCGACGACGTGCTCCTGGACGGTGTGCGGTGGCGGGTCATCCGGGGCACGGGCTCGCTGGACCCGTCGCTGCTGAAGGACCGTCCGGTCGAGGAGCGGTCCCAGACCACCTGGACCGTCACCTGGGCGGTGCCGCTGTCCGAGGGACTACCCGCCCCGCTCCCGGTCGGCGTGCCCGCTGTGATTCGAGCACCGACTGCCACGGATGACCCGTTGTCCACCCCTGCGGTGCTGGCGGCCTCGTTGCCGCTCGGACCGGACCGTCGCCGGGTGCTGCCAGGACCGCTGGCCGAGGCGGTCCTGGGTCATGCCGGGAGGTTGCTCGCCGAGCTCGTCGAGGGTCTTCCGCTCGACCCTTCCCGGTTGGCGTTCGTGCCCGGCCCCCTGGCCGCGGGTGAGATCGATGCGACGGTCGGATCCGCTGTGCTGCAGGCGTTCCGGGCTGCGCCGGTGGTCGGCGTCAAGCCCGCGGACGCGGTTGTGCTCGAGGGCGCGAACCCCGAGCTCGTCGAGCTCCTCGCTGACCTGATGCCCGGGTTGCTCCCGCACCCCTGGTCGGCCTCGCGAGGGGCCGCGCCGCTGCGCGCGCTCGGCGCCCGGCGGATGTCGCTCGCCGAGCTGACTGAGCTGCTCGCGGGCGTCGACCGCCCGGCTGCCTGGTGGGGCCGGCTTTACGATGCCCTGCCGCCTGACGTCGAGCAGCTCGGTTCGCTGCCGGTCCCGGTCGTCGGCGGGCGTCTGGCCGGATCTCCTCGCGGCCTGCTCGTCGCCGATGCAGCCGTGGACCTGTCGGCCTTGGGCTTCCGCGTCGTGGACCCGGAAGCAGCGCACGACCTGCTGCTCCGTCTCGGAGCCCAGCACGCCGAGCCCCGGTCTCTGCTCGAAGACCCGCGCGTGCGGTCGCTGGTCGAAACGGCTGCGGACGAGGACGTGTGGGACGAGGACGGCAGCGAGTCCGTTGTCCAGGCGGTGCTGGCCCTGGTCGGGGCCGCGGACCTGCGGCCCGGTGACCTGCCCTGGCTCGCGAGCCTTCCGCTGCCGACTGCTGACGGTGACGTGCGGCCGGCTGGCGAGCTGCTGCTGCCAGGCGGACCACTCGCCTCGGTCGTCGACCTCGACGCGGGGTTCGGCGTGGTGGCCGACGGTGTCGCGCACCCGGAGGTGCTCGCCGCTGTCGGCGTGCTGCGGACGTTCGCCGTCGTCCCGGTCGAGGACGCCGAGGACGTCGACGGCCTTGACGAGTGGCTCGGCTCCCTCCTACCCGGCGAGGAGCCAGGTCCGGTGGTGCGCGACCTCGACCTGGTGCGGTCCGACGCGTGGCCGCGCGCGCTCACCCTCCTCGAGGCCGGCGACCTGCTCACGCCGTACACGCTGTGGTGGTTGAACAGGCACCCGGTGCTGGACGGGCAGCGGCCAGATGCCTTGCGGCTCAAGGGATCCGATCCGGTGCTCGACGGCGTCCTGGATGTTGCTGACCACCCGTTGGCTGCTCGGCTCGGGGCGGTCCGCTCGCTCGACGAGGTGGATCCGGAGCTCTTGCTGGCGCGGCTGGCTGACCCTGATCGGGTCCTGACGCGCGAACAGGTCCGCCAGCTGCATGCCCACCTCGCCTCGCTGCACGACCTGCCGTTGCCGGACCGGGTGCGCGCGGTGGTGGAGGGCGAGCTGGCGGTCGTGCCGGCTGAGGACGCCGTCGTGGTCGACCGTCCTGACCTGCTCGCCCGCGTCGCGCCGTACGCGGTGGTGCCCGTGCCGTTGGCCCTGGCCCCGTCGCTGGCGGAGGCGCTGGACCTGGCGCTGGCCTCTGAGCTGCTCGATACGCCTGTGCTGCAAGGGAGTCCGCAGCCCTGGGTGGACGCTCCCGGCGGGTACGTCGAACACGAACGCCTCGAGGCGCCGACGGTGGGCGGAGAGGTCGTCCGTGTCGTGTGGGTGGCTGTCGGGTCGGTCGACCACGTGGTGGGCGCGGAGGGCAAGGCGCGCGCGTTGGCCTACCGGTTGGGCGACTGGTCGATGCGGCACACGCTGGTCGCCCGCTTCCGCGGCGACACCGACCAGGCCGAGTCCGACCTGGACCCACTTCCCTAGCCCCTCGCTTGCGTCCGCTCCTGTGCAGACGGTGGCCGCGTGGGGGAGCAGACGCAAGGAACCGGTCAGTCGGAGGAGCGAGGGGTCTTGCGGCGGCGGCAGTACCTGACGCCGATGAGGCCGAGCAGGATGCCTTCGACGCACATCACCCACCACCAGGTGGGTACGTCGGTGCCGGCCGCCACGAGCACGAGCAGCACGACGAGGGCGACCGACCACAGGACGGTGCCACCGGCGATGATCGCCACGTCGTCGGTCTCGAGCGGAGCCGGATCAGGTCGTTGGGACACAGGCACAACCCGACGTTACGCGCCCTTCACAGGCACGTCGCGATCGACCCGATTCAGCGCGCCACGTAGGGGCCCGAGTTTTCATTAGCACAGGTAATGACCTATGCTAACGACATGACATCTCCTGCCGCCGACACCGCGCTCGCCTCCGAGCTGCGGACGACGGTCATGCGGCTGGCTCGGCGCCTGCGCAACCAGCGTGCTGACTCGACGCTGTCGCTGGGCCAGCTTGCCGTGCTCGGGAGCCTCGACCGGCACGGACCGCTGACCCCTGGCGAGCTTGCCGCCCACGAGCGGGTCCAGCCGCCGTCGATGACGCGGATCATCGCTGCCCTCGAGGCGGCCGCCCTGGTCACACGGACCGGTCACCCCACCGACCGTCGGCAGGTTCTCGTCGCGCTCAGCCCGGAGGGCAAGGGCATGCTGCGGGACGACCGTCGCCGGCGCGACGCCTGGTTGGCGCAGCGGATGCGGACCCTCGGACCCGAGGACCTGGCTGTGCTGCGGAAGGCGGCCGCGGTGCTCAACAGGTTGGCGGAGTCATGAGCCCGACCTTCCGCTCGCTGCGCGTCCGCAACTACCGGCTGTTCGCGACCGGTCAGGTGGTGTCGCTGTCCGGCACCTGGGCGCAACGGGTCGCGCAGGACTGGCTGGTGCTGCTCATCGCGCCCAACCCCGGCATCGCGCTGGGCGTCACGACGGCGCTGCAGTTCCTCCCCATGCTCCTGTTCGGCCTGTACGGCGGAGTCCTCGCCGACCGCCACGACAAGCGTCGTCTGCTCATCGGCGCCCAAGCAGTCATGGGCCTGCTGGCCCTGATCCTCGGGTTGCTCGACCTCACCGGCGTCGTTCAGCTGTGGCACGTCTACGTGCTGGCCTTCGGGCTCGGGCTCGCCAGCGTCGTCGACACCCCGGTC
Source organism: Frankiales bacterium (assembly GCA_025966135.1). Lineage (GTDB taxonomy): Bacteria > Actinomycetota > Actinomycetes > Mycobacteriales > SCTD01 > RYN-111. Next base: position 13,185 of record JAOPVP010000021.1, on the reverse strand, counting down.
CGCCAGTCCTTCGTCTCCGACCTGGTCGGTCCGGACGACCTGCCCAACGCCGTCAGCCTCAACAGCGCCACCTTCAACTCCGCTCGCATCGTCGGGCCCGCGCTCGCGGGCCTCGCGATCAGCGGCGTCGGAACCGCCTGGGTGTTCCTCGCCAACGCCCTCAGCTACGTCGCGGTGATCGCCGGTCTGGCGATGATGCGCCCCATCGAGATGTGGTCGACAGACCGGCAGCCACGGGCCAAGGGCCAGCTTCGCGAGGGCATCGCCTACGTCCGCGCCCGGCCGCAGCTCTACGTCCCCATGGTGCTGGTGTTCATGGTCGGGACGTTCGGGCTCAACTTCCAGATCACGCTGGCCCTCGTCGCGAAGCAGGTGTTCCACACCGGCGCCGGTTCGTTCGGCCTCCTCACGTCCTGCCTGGCGGTCGGATCGCTGCTCGGTGCGCTCCAGAGCGCGCGCCGTAAGGGGATGCCGCGCACGCGAACCATGTTGCTGGCGGCGCTGGCCTTCGGTGTGCTCGAAGTGGTCGTCGGCCTTGCACCGAGCTACTTCGCGATGGCCCTGCTGCTGGTGCCGACCGGCGTGGCCGTGCTGCTGTTCACGACCACCGCGAACGCGCTGGTCCAGCTGGCGGCCGCCCCGGAGGTTCGCGGCCGCGTGATGGCGATCTACGTCCTGGTCTTCCTCGGCGGCACTCCGGCCGGCGCCCCGCTGATCGGGGTGGTGGCGGAGACCCTCGGCCCGCGTGCCAGCCTGCTCATCGGGGGTGTGGTCTGCGCGCTCGGTGCACTCGCCGCCGCGCTCTTCCTCACGCGCAGCCAGGGGCTGACCCTCGAGCCGCATCTGCGCGGCCGGCCGCACGTCCACGTGCGCGTTGCCCCGCTGCGCTGAGACCGGCCGCTACCAGGCGTAGGCCTCCGGCGCCGGTCCCCCCGGCCCGGGGAAGATCTCGTCCAGCCGGGCCAGGGCGGCCTCATCGAGCTTGACCTCCAGCGCCTTCAGCGAGGACGCGAGCTGCTCGACCGTGCGCGGCCCGATGATCGGTGCCGTCACCGCGCGCTGGTGCAGCAACCAGGCCAGGCCCACAGCTGCCGGGTCCTCGCCGCGTTCCTCGCAGAAGGCCTCCCAGGCCTCGACTGCGGCGCGGTTCCGCTCGAGCAGGGCCTGCGTCTGCTCCGAGGCCGACCGGCCCTCCTTCTGCTTGCGCAGGATGCCGCCCAGGACCCCACGGTTGAGGGGCGACCACGGGATGAGGCCGAGGCCGTAGGCCTCGCAGGCCGGGACCACCTCGAGCTCCACGGTGCGGGCCATCAGGTTGTAGTAGCTCTGCTCGGCCACCAGACCCAGCGACGGCCTGCGCGCGGCCTGCTCGTTGGCCCGTGCGATCCCCCAGCCGGGGAAGTTGGAGGAGCCGACGTACACGATCTTGCCTTGGGTCTTGAGGACGTCGAAGGCCTCCCACAGCTCGTCCCAGGGGGCGTCGCGGTCAATGTGGTGCATCTGGTAGAGGTCGATGTGGTCGGTCTGCAGCCGCTTCAGGGACGCATCGCACTTGCGGCGGATGGCCAACGCCGACAGGTAGGTCTCGTTCGGCCAGGACCCCATCCCGCCGTACAGCTTGGTCGCCAGGACCGTCCTGTCCCGCCGGCCGCCCCCCTTGGCGAACCACCGGCCGATGATCTGCTCGGTGACGCCCTCACCGGTCTTCCAGCCGTAGACGTCGGCCGTGTCGAAGAAGTTGATCCCGGCTTCGTGCGCGGCGTCCATGACGACGTGGCTGTCCTCCTCCGAGGTCAGCGGCCCGAAGTTCATGGTGCCGAGGCAAAGGGGGCTGACCCGCAACCCCGTGCGTCCCAGGTGTCGATAGTCCATACCTGTGACCATGGCATGCCGACCGGGGATCCGCGACTTGCTGCCTAGCCTCGGGGTCGGCGGGCCTTGCGCGCCAGCCGCCCCACCGAGCCCGGGCGGGCGGCCGCCAGCAGGCACAGCACCGTGAGCACCACGAACGGCACGGCCACGACCACGAGCAGCACCTGGGCGATCGTCGTCAGGCCGCCCAGGTGCGTGAACAGCGGGACGAGGAACACCAGGAAGAACGCCGCCAGCGCGAGGTTGACGACGCGGGGCACCCAGGCCTGCGGCAGGTCCGTCAGGAGAGCTGCTCCACCACGTAGTCGATGCAGGCCGTGAGGGCCTCGACGTCGGCGGGCTCCACCGCCGGGAACATCGCGACCCGCAGCTGGTTGCGCCCGAGCTTGCGGTAGGGCTCGACGTCGACCACCCCGTTGGCGCGCAGCTCCTTCGCGACTGCGGCCGCGTCGACGGCCTCGGCGAAGTCGATCGTCCCGACCACCTGCGAGCGCAGCGCCTCGTCGGCCACGAACGGCGTCGTGTACGACGTCTTCTCCGCCCAGGAGTAGAGCCGGCTGGAGGAGTCCGCCGTACGCGAGACGCACCAGTCGAGGCCGCCGTGGCCGTTCATCCACTCCAGCTGGTCGGCCAGCATGAGGAGCGTCGCGACCGCGGGGGTGTTGTAGGTCTGGTCCAGCCGGCTGTTGTCGACGGCGATCTGCAGGTCGAGGAACGGCGGGATCCAACGGCCCCGCAGCTCCTGCACGCGCTCGATCGCGGCGGGTGACATGACTGCCAGCCAGAGCCCGCCGTCCGAGGCGAAGCTCTTCTGGGGTGCGAAGTAGTAGACGTCGGTCTCGGTGATGTCGACGGGCAGGCCACCGGCACCGGAGGTCCCGTCGACGAGGTGCAGCGCGTCCGCGTCGGCCCCGACGGGACGGGCGACAGGCCGGGCGACACCGGTCGAGGTCTCGTTGTGGGGGGTGGCGTAGACGTCGATCCCCGGCTGGGGCGCCCAGTCCGGAGCGGTGCCCGGGTCGGACTTGAGGATCACCGGTTCGCCGGTGAACGGGGCCGCGGCGACACCCTCGGCGAACTTGCCGCCGAACTCCCCGAACACCAGGTGCTGGGCGCGGTCGCGGACCAGGTTGAAGGTCGCGATGTCCCAGAAGCAGGTGGAACCACCGTTGCCGAGCACCACCTCGTAGCCCTCGGGCAGCGAGAACAGCTCGGTCAGCCCGGTGCGGACGCGATTCACGACCTTCTTGACCGGGGCTTGCCGGTGCGAGGTGCCCATGACCCCGGCCGCCGCAGTCAGGGCGGCGAGCTGCTCGGGACGCACCTTGGAAGGCCCGGAACCGAAGCGGCCGTCGACCGGCAGCAGCGAGCTGGGAAGCCGGACACCAGAAGTGGCTGCCATCAGATCTGGTTCCCCGCAGGCAGGGTGCCGGACTCGACGTCCGCGACCGGGCGAGGTCCCGGCCCGATGTACTTGGCGGAGGGCCGGATGAGCTTGTTGAGCTTCTTCTGCTCCAGGATGTGCGCGCTCCACCCGGCGGTGCGGGCACACGTGAACATCGAGGTGAACATGTGGGGCGGCACCTCGGCGAAGTCGAGGACGACGGCTGACCAGAACTCCACGTTGGTGCGCAGGGGACGGTCGGGGTAGCGGTCGGTGAGCTCCTCGATCGCGGCCTTCTCGAGGGCGTCGGCCACCTCGTAGCGGGTCGAGCCCAGCTCGGCGGCAGTGCGGCGCAGGACGCGGGCACGGGGGTCCTCGGCGCGGTAGACGCGGTGCCCGAAGCCCATCAGGCGGCGCCCGGCGTCGAGCTCTGCCTTGACGAAGGCCTTGGGGTCACCGGTTCGCTCGACGTCGTCGAGCATCGACAGCACGCGGCTCGGAGCGCCGCCGTGCAGCGGCCCGGAGAGGGCACCGATGGCACCGGAGATGGAGGCAGCGGCGTCGGCACCGGTGGAGGCGATGACCCGCGCCGTGAAGGTCGACGCGTTCATGCCGTGCTCCGCGGCGGAGACGAAGTAGGCGTCAACAGCCTTGGTGTGCAGCGGGTCGGGATCGCCCTTCCAGCGGATCATGAAGCGCTCGACGATGGTGTGGGCCTTGTCGACCTCGCTCTGCGGGATCATCGGCTTTCCGAGACCGCGAGCCGACTGGGCGACGAAGGCCAGGGCCATGACCGACACGCGCGCGAGGTCGTCGCGGATCTGAGCCTCATCGATGTCGAGCATCTGCTGCAGCCCCCAGGCGGGCGCGAGCATGGCGACGGCGGACTGCACGTCGACGCGGATGTCGCCCGAGTGCACGGGCAGCGGGAACGGCTCGGCAGGCGGAAGACCGGGGTTGAACTTGCCGTCGACGAGCAGGCCCCACACGTTGCCGAACGAGACGTGACCGACCAGATCCTCGATGTCGACACCTCGATAGCGGAGCGCGGAGCCCTCCTTGTCGGGCTCGGCGATCTCGGACTCGAAGGCGACGACGCCCTCGAGGCCCGGCTTGAAGGCGGTCTCGTCAGCCATGTGGGTGCGGCTCCATCACTCGGTGGGGATTGCCCTTTCCTAGGCATTCTGCCGTGCCCCCCGTGAAGCGGGTGCGAGAGGCTGGGGAGATGCCCTCAGACCTTGCCTCCCTGCGCCGGGAGTACGCCACGGCCGGACTCTCCGAGGCCGACCTGGCGCCGACCTGGCACGAGCAGTTCGCGCGGTGGTTCGCCGAGGCCGCCGCGCTGCGCGAGCCCAACGCGATGGTCCTCGGCACAGCCGACCGCGCAGGGGTTCCGAGCGCGCGAACGGTGCTGCTCAAGGCCGTCGACGACCGGGGTTTCGTCTTCTACACCAACCGCACGAGCCGTAAGGGCTGCGAGCTCGCGGAGAACCCGCACGCCTCGTTGGTGTTCCCGTGGGTCGACCTCGAACGCCAGGTGGTGGTCCTGGGCGCGGTGGAGCCGGTCAGCGACGCCGAGACCGACGCCTACTTCCACTCGCGCCCGCGCGGGGCCCAGATCGGGGCCTGGGCCTCCTACCAGTCCTCGGTCCTCCCGGCCCGCGACGTGCTCGAGGCCCGGCAGGCCGCGCTCGAGGTGCGGTTCGAGGGCGCGGAGGTGCCGGTCCCGCCGTTCTGGGGCGGGCTGCGTGTCCTGGCCGCTTCGGTGGAGTTCTGGCAGGGCCGACCGTCCCGGCTGCACGACCGGCTGAGGTACCGGCGTGAGGGTCCGGGGTGGGTGGTCGAGAGACTGTCTCCGTGACAGATCAGATCGAGGACGAGGTAGCGCGTCCAGCGAGTCTGACCGCACGTTTCAGCCGAGTTGCGCTCGACCTCGCGCCGGTGCGCAGCTCGCGGCCCTTTCGCAACCTGCTCATAGGGGACGCGGTCAGCGTTGTCGGGACCCAGGTCACGGCCGTCGCCGTGCCACTGCAGGTCTGGGACCAGACGGGCTCCGCCGCCGCCCTCGGCCTGGTCGGGCTCGCCGGCCTGGTCCCGCTCATCGTCTTCGGCTTGTACGGCGGAGCCGTCGCCGACGCGGTCGACCGCCGCAAGCTGGTCCTCGTCACGACCGCCGCGCAGGCGGCGCTGTCGGCTGTCCTGCTGACCCAGGCCGTCGCCGGCCTGCACTGGACCTGGCTGCTCTACCTGGTCGTGGCCTTCCAGTCGGGGCTGTTCGCGCTGGACTCACCGGCGCGGCAGGCCTTCCTGCCGCGTCTGCTCCCCCCGCACCAGCTTCCTGCGGCCAACGCATTGCGGCAGGTGGAGTTCAACGTCGGCATGGCGTTTGGGCCGCTCCTCGCCGGTGTGCTCGTCGGGACCTTCGGGTTCTGGTTGGCCTACGGGCTGGATGCGGTCTCCTTCGCCGCTTCGCTATGGGCGGTGGCGTCGCTGCCGGCGATGGCCCCAGAGGGCGGCGGTCGGCGGGCCGGGCTGGCGAGCGTGGTCGAGGGCCTGGCGTTTCTCATGACCCGCAAGGTGCTGATGCTCACGTTCGTCGTCGACATCATCGCGATGGTCTTCGGCATGCCCCGCGCGCTGTTCCCGCCACTGGCCGAGGGGGTCTTCCACGGCGGGCCTTCGACGGCAGGTGCGATGTACTCCGCGCTGGCCGCCGGCGCGCTCGTGGGGGCGCTGTTCGGCGGGTGGTTCAGCCGCGTGCACAGGCAGGGCCTCGCCGTACTCGCTGCGATCGTGGCGTGGGGGGTGTGCATCCTCGGGTTCGGACTGACCGGATCGCTCTGGTTGGCGCTGCTGCTCCTCGCCGGAGCGGGGGCGGCCGACATGGTCTCGGCCGTGTTCCGTACCGCGATCCTGCAGACCGCCGCTCCCGACGCCATGCGCGGCCGGCTGGGGGGCGTCTTCATCGTCGTGGTCGCGGGTGGTCCCCGGCTCGGTGACGTCCGCTCCGGTGGAATGGCCTCCTGGTTCGGACTGCAGGGCTCAGTGATCGTGGGCGGCCTGCTCGTGGTTGCCCTGACCCTGCTGGTTGCCGCTCTGGTGCCGCGCTTCGCCGCCTACGACAGCCGGCATCCCGAGCCGTAGTTCTTCTCAGGCGACGGTGATCCAGGTGGCTTGGGCGACGGCGAGGACGGTGCCGGACGCGTCGTAGAGCGCGGACCCGGTGTGCAGCTTGCGTCCCTCGCCGCCGACCATCCAGCCCTGGACGACGTGGGGCTCGCCGACCTGCGGCAGCGCGTCGATGCGGCACGTCATCCGGCCAAGGACCAGCGGGCGCCCGGGAACGTCGGCCGACCACCCGCCCGGGCAGTCGAGCGCGGCCCACACCATCACCGCCGAGCTCTCCTGCGGGGTCCAGGGGGTTGCCACCACGCCTTCGTTGATCGGACCCGCGGTGAGACGCAGGCCGTCGGAGCGCGCCGTTCCGCAGACGAAGCAGGTCGGGAAGGGGTGCTCGACGAGCCCCGCGTAGGAGGCCGAGGCAGCGGCCGCGGTGGTGACGTCGATCGCGGGGGGCGGGGAGACGTCGACGGTGCCCGGAACAGCCTCGGCGACAAGGACGTCCCCGTCGTACAGCTGTCCGTCGGTGACGCGCAGGTCGGTGTCGAGCGGCGGGGGCTTGCGCAGGGTGACCTGCACGACGTCGGCGTCGAGGTGGGCCGCGAGCAGGCCGCAGGTGATGCCGCCGTTGGCGGAGCCCGGGGGACCGTTGAAGCGGCGTTCGATCCTCACCCGTGTGAACCTACCTGCCGAGCGATGCCGACCCATTTGCCCTTAGTTTGATCCAGTGCGCCCACGTGCCCTGATCCTGCTGCTGTCCGTGTCCTTCCTTGTCGGGGGCATCCCGGCCGTGCCCGCCCAAGGGGCGATCACCACGACTGCGAGCCAGTCGACGTACGTACCGCAGAGTCCTGTCCGCGTGCTCGACACGCGGGACGGTACCGGCGGCCGCTTGGGTTCGCTGGGGGCGGGCCAGACCTACGACCTCGCGCTTCCGGTGCCGACGGGGGCGACGGCGGCGGTCCTGAACGTCACGGCGACAGGCGCCACGACGGCGACTGTCATCAAGGTCTATCCCGGCGGGGCGTCGGTGCCCGCCACCAGCAACCTGAACGTCCTCAAGGGCGCCACCGTCGCGAACCTCGTCGTGTCCCAGCTCGACGGTTCCGGCAGGGTCCGCTTCCACAACGACAACGGACAGGTGCAGCTCGTCGCCGACCTCGCGGGCTATTACGTCGAGGGTGACATCGGCGACGGCTATCACGCTCGGACGCCGGTTCGCCTGCTCGACACCCGGAGCACGTCGACCCCACTTGAGGCCGGCGTGCCTCAGGGGCTCGACACCCGGGTCGCGTCCTCGGGGGTGCCGACCGACGCCTCGGCTGTCGTTCTCAATGTCACTGTCGTCGGACCCTCGCAGTCGACCGACGTGCGGCTCTACCCCGGCCCGACACCACCCACGGTGAGCAACCTCAATGCCACCAAGGGTCAGACCGTCGCCAACCTGGTGGTCGTCAAGGTGGAGAGCGGCGTGGTCAACCTGCTGAGCCAGGCCGGCTCCACGCACGTCGTGGTGGATCTCATGGGCTGGTATACCCCCGGAGCCGGCGACGTCTTCCACCCCCTGGCCCCCTACCGGGCGCTCGACACGCGTACCACCGGCCCGAAGGTGAGCGCCGGTTCTCCGCGCGGGCTCACTCTTTCCGGAGCTGGCCAGATCCCTTGGCATGCAACGGCTTTGGCCCTGACTGTGACGGCTGTGAACCCGTCGGCGAGCACCGATGTGACCGTGTACCCCGAGTCGGCCTCGCCGCCGACCGCGAGCAACATCAACCTCCTGCGCGGCCAGGTCGTCCCCAACGCCGCCTTCGTGGCTGCGGGCAAGGGCGGGGTCGTCCGCCTCAAGAACGCGGTGCAGACCGTGGACCTGGTCGTTGACGTGTCGGGCTGGTTCGGGCCGCCCGGCGACGGATACGACATCAGCTGGCCGCAGTGCACGTCTGCGGATGCGACCACCAGCACCCACCCGGCCTCCGGCAGCTTCGCGGTGATCGGGGTGACCCACGGGACGTTTGCCGTCAACAGCTGCCTCGGGGATGAGTGGTCCTGGGCCTCCTCGCTTGCGGGTTCGGCCGCCGTCTATGTCAACACCGACGCCAACAGCGCAAGCAGCCAGTGGCGCTCGAGCTCCGGCTGCAGCACGGGCCAGGCGACGAGCAGCTGCGGTACCAGCTACGGGCAGCAACTTGCGGCGTACGCGCTGGCGCACGTGCCTGCGGCGCTCGATGGAGGCAAGCCCTTCGTCTGGCTGGACGTCGAGGGCCCGTACCCGGGTGGGCCGTACTGGACGAACAGCGTCGCCGCCAACCGGGCGGTGCTGGAGGCTGCCGTGGGCGCCTTCGTGCACGCGGGATACCGCGTCGGGATCTACTCGGACTACCCCACCAGCACCTCGCCCGACTGGAAGAACATCATGGGGGTCTACAGCATGCCGACGGTCCAGAACTGGGTGTTTCGGCCCTACTCAGCCTCGGCCCCGAGTGTCTGCACGCCGTCGGAGTCGTTCAGCGGAGGACCGGTGGTGATGGAGCAGATCTCCACGGTCCAGAGCGGTGAGGCCTACGACGTGGACCACGCCTGCTAGGGCGCGACACCCGCAGGATGGTCGCTACGCCCGTCGTTTCTGACAGGACCCTCGTCAAAGGCGTTGTGCGCTGATCGGTCGGCTCAGCTGGCCGCCTTTCGACGGCTCCTGGCTGTCGGCCATGCCGCAGGTCCCAGCATGCCCTGCGCCTGCGGGACCTTCGCGGCGAGCGGGGCCCTACTGCGATTGGCGTAGAGGGCCTACAGCACCGGCGTAGACCTCGCCCCCTAGGTGATCCGACGCGGGTGCGCTGATGGAGCGGTCCCAGATGACCGCCAGGAGAACAGCCTGCTTACATGAGGTCAACGACGCGTGACGAGGCCGTGGCGGACCAGGCCTCCGGGGGCGGGTCGACGCGACAGGTGACGGTCGTCGTGCCGACGCGCAACGAGGCGGGCAACGTCGTGCCCTTGTTGGACCGGCTTGGTGTCGCGCTGCGGGGCATCGATGCGGAGGTGCTGTTCGTCGACGACAGCGACGACGACACCCCGGCCGAGGTGATGCGTGCGGCGAAGGTCGCGGCTCTGCCCGTCCGCCTCTTGCACCGCGAGCGCGCAGACCGTCGCGGCGGCCTGGGTGCAGCCGTGCACGCCGGGCTGAGGGCCAGCAGTGGCCGCTGGGTCGTCGTCATGGATGGTGACCTGCAGCATCCGCCGGAGACGGTCCCCCAGCTGCTGCAGGCCGCAGTCGACGTGGACGTGGTGGTCGCGAGCCGGCACGTCGCGACCGGCAGCAGCGAGGGCCTGGCCGGATGGAGCCGGATCGCGGTGAGCGGTGGTGCCACCAGCCTCGCGAAGATGGCGTTCCCCCGCTCCCTGCGCGGCACCAGCGACCCCATGAGCGGTTTCTTCGCGGTGCGTCGGGAGGCGCTCGATCTCGCAGCGCTGCGCCCCAACGGGTTCAAGATCTTGCTCGAGGTCCTCGTCCGCTCGGGGCGGCTCCGCGTTACCGAGGTCGGCTTCACGTTCGCCGAACGGCTCACCGGCGACAGCAAGGCCTCCTTCCCGGAGGGGCTGCGCTACCTGCGCGCGCTCGTTCGCCTCCGGGCTTCGACCAAGAGGGCGCGGGCCATCGCCTTCGCTGCCGTCGGGGCATCCGGCCTAGCCGTGAACCTCGGACTCGTCCTGCTGCTTCTCGAGGGCGTCGGGTTGCACTACCTGTGGGCGGCAGCGCTGGCCACACAGGGATCGTCCACGTGGAACTCCTTGCTTACCGAGCACCTCGTGTTCGCCGACCGGGCCGCGCCCGGCGGCCGTCGCCAGCGCCTCATGAGGTCCTGGCTGCTCAACAACGCCGCACTTCTCCTGCGGCTACCGGTGCTGGCCCTGCTCGTGGACGGGGCCGGGATGCCTGTCCTGCCGGCGACCTTCCTCACGCTGCTGGCCGCCTTCGCCGGGCGCTTCTCCGTGACCGACCGTTTCATCTACGCAACTGGGGGACCCATGACTGCGACCACCGAACGCACAGAGAAGAAGGAGCCGGTCGTCGTCGTCGTCGACCTCGCCGTCCGACCGCGCACTCTGCCTGTCCCTCGGCAGCGCTACCTCCCCCACCGGTACGACGTGCCTGGCCTGGCCACGATCGGCTCTGACGTCCCCCTCCGTGAGCTCGAGTGGTTCCGCGCCTCCAGCGTCGGTCGCGACGTAGACATCGCCGTGCGCGTCGGCGCGGTCGGCGGCAGCCCCCGTCGTCGAGCCCGCATGACGCAGCACGTCGGACCGGCCGGGGTCGCCTATGAGGAGCACCTGGGCCGGCTCGGCGCCAACTTCCGGGTCGAGCTCGGCGATCGCATCGAGGTGACCGCCGGTCCGCTCCTCGCCAGGTCACCCCACGTTCTGTACACGAACGTGATCGAGGCGCTGTTGCGCTTCCAGGCCGTGAGCCGCGGCCGCATGTTGCTGCACAGCGCCTGCCTCGAGGTCGGCGGCCGTGGTCTGCTGCTGTCGGCTCGTACGGATACGGGCAAGACCGGCACCGTCTTGAAGATGCTGCGCGAGCACGGTGCCCGCTTCCTCTCCGACGACATGACCATCCTCGAGAGCGACGGCACGGCGCGGTGCTTCCCGAAGCCGCTCACGATCTCGCAGCACACCCTGCAGGCGCTCGAGATCGACGACCTGTCGAAGGCCGAGTGGCGCAAGCTCCGGCTCCAGAGTCGCCTGCACAGCAAGCAAGGCCGTGCGTTCGGCACCTTCCTGGCCGAGCACAACCTCCCGATCATGGGAACCAACGCGCTCACCCAGATCATGATCCCGCCGCCGAAGTACGACGTGCGGCGCCTCGTTGAGTGCGAGATCGTGTCCGAGGTCAGCGTGACCGACCTGTTCGTCATCGAGCGGGGTGTGCCGGCGTCGGAGCCGATGGGCGAGGCCCAGGTGCTCCAAGAGCTGATCGAGAACACGGACGACGCCTACGGCTTCCCGCCCTTCCGGTACTTCGCCCCGGCGCTCGTGTTCGGCCAGGACGACTACCTGACGCTGCGGGTCAAGGAGCAGGGGATCTTGAGTACGGCGCTCGAGGGAATCCGCGGTCGCCGCATGGTGAGCGACTCCTTCTCCTGGGCGCAGGACATCTCTGGCCTGCTTGACGCCCCACGCGCGGTCCGCGAGAACGCCGACGAGGCGACCGTGAAGGCGCTCCACACCTACCTCGTCAGTCGGGACAAGGAGCTCCTCACCGGAACCGTCGACTGAGGGTTGGATTCGTCCCGCGCCGGGTCCACGCACTGGCGGGCCTACTCGATGATCACGTACGCTGAACGTGCACAGCAAGCCCTGCCGGTGCCGATCGCTGATCTGACCCTGTGTCGGACCAGCCTCACTGTCAGGCGACGATCGTGTCTCGGGCAGGCCTGAGTCCCGGGCGCTGTGGGCTGTCCGGGGTCTCAGGTGGTGCGGGGCTGCTGAGTGGGGTGGGTCAGTAGCGGTGGCGTTGTCGTGGGAACTGCCAGCCGCCGCGGGTGGTCCAGCGGTAGTCGCCGTCGGTGGTGAGGGTGAGGGTGAAGGCGGTGTGTTTGGCGCGGTGGTGGTGTCGGCACAGGCATTGCAGGTTGGCCGGGTCGGTCGGGCCGAGTGGCCAGGGCAGTCGGTGGTCCTTGTCGGTCGTGGCGGCGGGGCGGTGGCAGCCGGGGAACACGCAGGTGTGGTCGCGGGCTTCCAGGAAGCGGGTCAGGCGCCGGCCGGGTCGGTACCTGGGGCTGCGCAGGCCGTGGAGCACCGGCCCGGCTGTCATGGCCTTCAGGGCGGTGATCATCGGGTCCTGCGGGGCTTCGGGGGCTTGCCGGGCGGCGGTGGCGGGGCCGGGGAGGGGGTCGCTGACGGCGAGGACCTGACCGTGTTCGTCGACGGCGACCTGCAGCAGGCTGTGGCTGTCGTGGAGGAGCTCGCGGGCGGTGGCGGGCAGGATCGGGCCGAAGCCGGGGACCTCCGCGAGTTCCAGGTCACCGCCGGTGGCGGTGTGGAACGGCACGATGACCTGGGCCTGCCAGGACTTGTGCTCGGCGCCGCCGGTGAGCAGGTCGACCAGCAGGTCGAACTCGCGCTCGTCGCGGCTGCGCTCATCCCCGGGCGCATTACCTGGCGCGTCCCCAGCGGCGGTGGTGGGGGCCGGGCTGGCTTGCAGGTTGGCTTGGATGGCGGCGATCTGGGCGAGGGGTCCGCGGGCGTGCAGCACTGCCTGGCCGTCGACGTCGGGGTAGAACCGGACCCGCCGGTCCCGGCGGGCGCTGTCCTGCCGGGCCTGGGCGGCGGCCCGGTCGACCTGCAGGATCAGGCGGGTCAGGAGTTTGCTGAGCTCCCCCGGGGTCTGGCCGGTGAACCGGGCCAGCAGCACCAGCACCACCGCCTGCCGTTGCTCCAACGACAGGGCGACGGCGTGCAGCTCGGTGACGATCACCCGCAGGTGGCGTTCGGTGAGCATCCCGGTGCTCAACGCCTCCAGCAGCCCGGGGAGCTCCGCGACCTTCACCGCCAGGTCCACCAGGTTGCCCCCGGTGGTGGAGCTGGTCCCGATCGCGAGCCCGACCTCGTCGCCGGCGAACTCCCGCAGGTCCCGATCGGCCCGGTTGTAGGCCGCCACGATTGCTCGTAGCTGCCCGGCGAACGCCTGGTCCTTCAACAGCTGCCAACGGCCGATCTCCTCCAGCTCCTCCCGCGGCGTGGTGGTGAACAACATCCCCTCGACCCCGTCCAAGGCCCGGTCCACGAACGACGCGAGTTCCTGCGCG
>JAOPVP010000004.1 GCA_025966135.1 Frankiales bacterium | reverse complement strand
AGCGACAGCCCGTGGTCGTCGGCGACCCAACGCACGAGGTCGGCCTGGGCAATCCGGAAGGCGTCCTCGAGCGGTCTGGCCGAGCCCGCCGTCATGATGTGTGTGTCCGTCTCCAGCCGCGGCCATGGGGTGGTCCGGCCCTTCACGAGGTCGACGATGACGACGGTGTCCATCGCGCACTCGACAGCGACGCCGCAGGTCTCGCCCTCCCCCTGGCGGGCGTGCCCGTCTCCAAGGGAGAACAGCGCTCCGGAGACGTTGACGCCCAGGAAGCAGGTGGTCCCGGCCCGCATCTCCGGGGTGTCCATGTCGCCGCCGTAGGCATCGGGCGTGAGCGCGCTGCGCACCTCGAGGTTGGCGGGTGCGACACCGACGGTGCCGTGCATCGGGTCCATCGGCAGGTCGATGGTGAAGTCGCTGTCCAGTGCGCTGAAGCGGGCGGTCCGCGCGGCCCGGTCGAGGTGCCACATCCACACCAGCTCGGGTAGCGGCGGTTGCAGCGTCGCGGTCGCTGTCGTCGACGTCAGGGCTCCGAAGAGCGGGACGGTCGTGGACGCACCCCAGTCGCGGCTCGGTTCGATCGACACGAAGTGAACCGCGAGCGTGTCACCGGGCTCGGCCCCCTCGACGAAGAACGGACCGGTCTGCGGGTTGAGGAACGGGAAGTCGCAGACCACAGAGACGAGATCGTTCTTGCTGCGGACCCTGCCCGCGAAGCAGTCCTCGGTCCACAGCTCCAGCACCGTCCCGGGACGGACGGTCCGGACGGGTGCGGCACCGCCGAAAGTCCAGGCGTACTCCTCCGGCGTCGGCCGGTAGGACACGACCTCCAGGTCGTTCACGCTGCCTCCCCAGAGCGGCCGAGATTCAGCCTGGGAGTGAACCACAGCGAGCACGCCCCGAGGACAGGTGACCTCAGGAAGCCGTCGTACACCCCTTGGCGGCACCGACGGCCGTGAGTCCTGCGAGGTCACCGGCGCCGTAGCTGCCGACAGTCGACGGGCCCAGCATCGGGTACATCACCTGGCTGCCGTCACTGGTGTGACCCAGACCGGCGACGTGTCCGAGCTCATGGAGGAGCAGCGCCCCGCGGGTGGCGCCGTTGCCGAAGCCGCCCGGCAACGAAGCGCCCGGGTCGACCACGACGAAGCCCTGCACGATCTTCCAGTTCCAGGTCGCGCCACCGTCGGTGCTCGTGCCGCTGGAGCGCCAGCCGCCCTCGCCGATCGCACCCGACTCGTAGTAGTCGCTCGTGCCGGCGCCGGTCCCGGGCGCCGCCCAGGCGATGACGACGGTCGCGGGCTGGCTGGAGCTGTTGCCGGTGCTGGGGACGAACGTCGTGGAGCCGTCGTAGACGAAGTGCAGTCCGGTGCCGCTGCTGAGGGCGCTGAGCGCGGCCTGGGCGTCGGCGAGCGCGCCCGTGCCACCGTTGGCGGCGTTGACCCGCACGTGGATGTCGCCGGCGCACGGGTCCCATCGGGTGACCGCGCCATTGCGGCTGTAGTTGAGGGTGTACGACGTCGCGTTGCCGCGCGAGCCGGACGTCGCAGTCGGAGCCGGAGCCGGGGGGGTCGCGACCATCAGCTTGCTGCAGCTGGGCGTGACCGCAGCGTTCACGACGGTGCGACTGCTGAGCTGCAGGATCACCCCGACGCGACGGTGGTCCGTAACAGCAGTCGAGGTGGTGAACGTGCCGCGGCGGTCGGCCGTCAGCATCCCTGTGTGGGTCCGGACCCGGTTCACGAACGTCCCGTACGACGCTCGCTGACCCGGCCGTCCCCGCGCCGCCAGCACGGCGAGCGGTTTCGCGTTGGTCCGGCACCGCACCGAGACAGCCGGTACAGCTGCGTCGGTCACGACCGGGTTGACCTGGGTCAGGACGTGCCCCGTCATCACAGCCGGCACCGTGCGCTGCAGGCCACCCTGCTGGCCGACACAGGCCACCACGACGGCGGCGGTCAATGCCCACTTCGTCCGGTTCACTCAGGATGGGTCGACCCCTCACCCACCCTGACCTGTCAGCCGAACGGGTGAACAGACAGGCCTACAAGTACTCCAGCCGCACCTCGTCGGTAGTGGGATGCGACTGGCAGGTGAGCACGACACCCGCCGCGAGTTCATCGGGTTCGAGGGCGTAGTTGACGTCCATCTCGACCGCACCCGCGACCACCCGCGCACGGCACGTCCCGCAGACCCCGCCCCTGCAGGCATAGGGCGCGTCGGCACGGACGTCGAGCAGCGCATCGAGCACCTTGTCGTCGCGGTCCATCGTGAAGGTGGAGCTCCGCCCGTGCAGCAGGGCGACCACGGTGGCCTGGCCGACCTCGCCCGGGGCGTGTCGCGGCCGCGGCGGCGGGGCCTCTGCGTGGAAGAGCTCGACGTGCACCTCGGACGCGCCCCGCGCCAGCAGCAGCTCACGAGCCTGGGTGACCATCCCGAAGGGGCCGCACAGGTACCACTCGTCCATGCCGTCGACGGGCACGAGCGCGTCCAGGATCCTGCCGAGCCGGTCAGGGTCGAGGCGTCCGCTGACCAGCTCGGACTCCTGCTCCTCGCGGGACATCACGTGCACGACCTGCAGCCGGGTCGGGTGCCGGTCCTTGAGGTCCGACAGCTCCTCGAGAAACATCACGTCGCGGGTCGTCCGGTTACCGAACAGCAGCACCACCTCCGACGCGGCCTCCACGTCGAGGACCGTCGCAGCGATCGACAGCACCGGCGTGATGCCGCTACCGGCCGCGATCAGGCCATAGCGCCGGTTCCGGGCAGGTGACACGTGCGGACCGAAGCGACCCGCGGGGGCCAGCACCTCGACCTGGTCGCCGGGCCGCAGGTGGTCGAGCACCCAGTTGGAGAACACCCCGCCGTCGAACCGCTTGACCGCTACCCGCAGCGGTCCAGTCAGCGCGCTCGCGCAGACCGAGTAGGTCCTGCGCACGTCCTCGCCGTCCATCACGCGACGCAGCGTCAGGTGCTGCCCGGGCCGAAAGGCGAAGACCTCGCTGAGGGTGTCGGGCACGTCGAACGTGATGGCCACCGCGTCATCGGTCAACGGTTCGACAGCCGCCACCGCCAACAGGTGGAAGTCGCCGGCCACCGTGGTGGTCATCAATGGTCCTTGAAGTGGTCGAACGGCTCGCGGCAGGCCTTGCAGCGCCACAGGCTCTTGCACGCCGTGGAAGCAAACCGGGACAGCTCCTCGGTGTCACGTGAGCCACACTGCGGACAGCTCAGCCCTGCGCTGTCCCTCTGCGAGAGCCCGACGGCCACCGGCCCAGAGCCGGTACGACGGGGCGGGGCGATCCCGTACTCCTCGAGCTTGCGGCGGCCGTCCGCGCTCATCCAGTCGGTCGTCCAAGCCGGCGACAGGACCAGCTTCACGACGACGTCGTCCCAGCCGTGGGCCGCGAGCGCGCTGCTGATGTCAGCGCGGATCTCGTCCATCGCCGGACAGCCGCTGTACGTGGGCGTGATCGTGACGATGATCGCCGTACCGTCGACGGTGACGTCCCGCAGGATGCCGAGGTCGGCGATGGTGACGACCGGGATCTCGGGGTCGGCCACCTGCGCCAGCACCTCGCGGACCTCCGCGACCGTGGTCACCAGGACGCTCCGGGGTGGGTCCGCTGTAGGTGCTGCATCTCGGCGAGCAGGTAGCCGAAGGGCTCGGTGTGCAGGCCGTGGCGTCCCCCCGTAGGTCGCCAGTCGGAGGACGGGACCCCCAGGGTCGCCTCGGTGAGGACCTTCTCCACGGTGGCGCGCCAGGCAGGTTCGAGCACTTCCGGGTCGGCGGCGATCCCCTGTGCCACAAGGGACGTCACGACGTCATCGGCTTCGAACAGCTCGAGGGCATAGGGCCACACGTCGTCCAGGCCGGCCTGCATGCGAGCGTGCGACTCCTCGGTGCCGTCGCCGAGCCGCACGACCCACGAGTGGGCGTGGTCGAGGTGGTAGGCCGCCTCCTTGACGGCCTTCCCCGCGACCCCGGCGAGGCCCTCGTCGGCCGACGACGAGAGAGCCTCCCAGAGCAGCACCTGATAGCCGGACACCAGCAGCTGGCGAGCCATGGTGCGCCCGAAGTCGCCGTTGTCCAGCTCCATGATCTGGGCGTTGGTGAACGCGGGTTCGTCGCGCAGGAACGCGAGCTGGTCCTCGTCACCGACCTGCGAGAGCAGCGAACGCGCGGACCCGAGCAGGTCGAGGGCGATGTTGAGCAGGGCCACGTCCTCCTCAAGCTGCGGGGAGCGTGCAGCCCACTCGCACAGCCGCTGACCGAGGACGAGGCAGTCGTCCCCGTGCCGCAGCGTGTAGGTCTCGAGTGGCGTCACAGGTGCGTCAGGCCCTCCGGGACGTCGTAGAAGGTCGGGTGCCGATACGGCTTGTCCCCGTCCGGTTCGAAGAAGGCGGCCTTCTCGTCCGGGCTGGTCGCGACGATCTCCGCGGCAGGGACGACCCAGATCGAGGTGCCCTCCTGGCGGCGCGTGTAGACGTCGCGAGCGTTGCGCAGCGCCATGTGCGCATCCGGGGCGTGCAGCGACCCGACGTGGGTGTGCGAGAGCCCACGTCTGCTGCGGACGAACACCTCCCAGAGCACTAGATCGCCTTCGCCCTCTGCTTGGCGGCGTACGCCTCGGCGGCCTCCCGAACCCAGGCACCGTCCTCGTGGGCCTTCACGCGGAACCCCATCCGCTGCCGGTTGCACGGGCCGTCGCCCTTCATCACGGCGAAGAACTCGGTCCAGTCGATCTCGCCGTACCGGTAGTGCTCGCCGTCCCACGACAGCGTGGGATCCGGGACCGTCAGGCCGAGGTAGTCGGCCTGCGGCACGGTGGCATCCACGAACCGCTGCCGCAGCTCGTCGTTGCTGAACCGCTTGATCCCCCAGGCCATCGACTGCGCGCTGTTGGGGCTCTCTGCATCGCTGGGGCCGAACATCATCAGGGCCGGCCACCACCAGCGGTCGAGCGCGTCCTGCGCCATCTGCCGCTGTGCAGGGGTCCCCCGGGACAGCACGGTCATCGCCTCGAACCCTTGGCGCTGGTGGAAGCTCTCCTCCTTGCAGACCCGGGTCATCGCGCGGGCATACGGCCCGTAGGAGCAGCGGGTCAGGGGCACCTGGTTGACGATCGCGGCACCGTCCACCAACCAGCCGATCGCGGCCACGTCGGCCCACGAGGTGGTGGGGTAGTTGAAGATCGTGGAGTACTTCTGCCGGCCGGTGTGCAGCAGGTCGAGCAGGTCATGACGGCTGGCGCCGAGAGTCTCGGCGGCGCTGTACAGGTAGAGGCCGTGGCCGGCCTCGTCCTGCACCTTGGCGACCAGGATCACCTTGCGCCGCAGGGACGGCGCCCGGGTGATCCAGTTGCCCTCGGGCTGCATGCCGATGATCTCGGAGTGCGCGTGCTGCGCAATCTGCCGGACGAGGGTCTTGCGGTAGGCCTCCGGCATCTCGTCGCGGGGCTCGATGCGCCCGTCGGCGTCGATGACCTCCTGGAACCCCATGCCGCCTCCTTGCCTTACCGAACGATCGGTCTAATACTCATCCACAAGGACTTGACCGTCAAGAAGGAACACCTCCGCGGGAAGGAACTGCGTCCACCACCGTGACCACCACCTCCACCCCCCGACCAGTTGGTCGCCCGGCCCGGTACACCCCGGACGAGCTGCTCGCGGTGGTCACGAACGAGTTCATCTCCCGCGGCTACGACGCCACGTCGATGGAGAACCTGGCCCGCGCCACCGGGCTCACGAAGTCCTCGATCTACCACCACTTCTCCGGCAAGGAGGAGCTCCTGCGGCTGGCTGTCGCCAAGGCCATCGACGCGCTGTTCGCCGTACTGGACGAGGAAGTGAGCCGGGCGGGTCCCGCTGTCGAACGCCTCGAGCACGTGGTGCGGCGCAGCGCCGAGGTGCTGGTGACGCAGCTGCCGTACGTCACCCTGTTGCTGCGGGTACGCGGCAACACCGACGCTGAGCGCTGGGCGCTCGGCCGGCGCCGGGAGTTCGACACCCGGCTGAGCGCGCTGGTCCAGGCCGCCATCGAGGAGGGCGACGTGCGCAGCGACCTCGACCCGCGGCTCGTGACCCGGCTGCTGTTCGGGATGGTCAACAGCGTCGTCGAGTGGTTCCGGCCAGGCGCCGCCGCGACGGGTGAGGACGTGGTTGATGCCCTGGTGGCACTGGCCTTTCACGGTTTGAAGGAGAGCCGATAGATGATGCTCGAGAGCTACGTCACCGGGAGCTGGCGGACCCCGACGGACGAGGGCGCCCCGCTGCTCGACGCCACGACCGGCGCCGTGGTCGCCCGCGTCTCGAGGCAGCCGGTCCCCGCAGCCGAGGCCCTCGGCTACGCCCGCGCCCGCGGCGCCGCCCTCAGGGAGCTGACGTTCCACGAGCGCGCCGGCCTGCTCAAGCAGCTCGGCACTCACCTCATGGAGCACAAGGACGAGCTGTACGACGTCTCCTTCGCCACCGGGGCGACGCGGGGCGACTCGGCGATCGATGTCGACGGCGGGTTCGGCACGCTGCTGTCGTACGCCAGCAGGGGACGCCGCGAGCTGCCCGCCGGCTCGGTCTACGTCGACGGACCGGTGGAGCCCCTGGGCCGGTCGGGTTCCTTTGTGGCGCAGCATATCTACACCCCGCTGCACGGGGCGGCTCTGCAGATCAACGCCTACAACTTCCCGGTCTGGGGGATGCTCGAGAAGCTCGCACCGGCGTTCCTCGCGGGCGTCCCGTCGATCGTGAAGCCGGCCTCGCAGACCGCCTACGTCACCGAGCGATGCGTCCGGCAGATCCTCACCTCGCGGATTCTGCCTGAGGGGTCGCTGCAGCTGCTGATCGGCGGCACCGCAGGGCTTCTGGACGCCCTGACCGGTCAGGACCTGGTGGGTTTCACCGGCTCGGCGACGACCGCCGCGAGGCTTCGCGCGCATCCGGCGGTGGTGGGCAACGCGGTGCGGTTCAACGGCGAGGCCGACTCACTCAACGCCTGCGTCCTCGGTCTGGACGGCAAGCCGGGCACTGAGGAGTTCGACCTGTTCGTACGGGAAGTCGTCCGCGAGATGACCGCGAAGACCGGCCAGAAGTGCACCGCCATCCGGCGTGCCTTCGTGCCCCGCGAACACCTGCCGGCCGCCCAGGAGGCTTTGCGGGCGGCGCTCGCGACCGTGGTCGTCGGCGACCCGCGCGACCCCGAGACCCGGATGGGTCCCCTCGTCAGCAGTAGGCAGGCCGACGACGTCCGCGACGCCGTACGGCGGATCGGGGGGGACGCGGTGCTGGCCGGGGAGGGCGCTGGCGCGTTCCTGTCCCCCGTCCTGCTGCGGCACGACGACCCGTCATCCCCCTTTGTCCATGACGTCGAGGCCTTCGGCCCCGTCGCAAGCCTGCTGCCGTACGACGCGGTCGGCCAGGTCGTCGACCTCATGGCGCGCGGGCGGGGCAGCCTGGTGGCATCGGTGGTCAGCCACGACACCGGGTTCGTCCGTGAGCTTGTGCTCGGCGCGGCAGCGTTCCACGGGCGCGTGCACGTCCTGGACCGCGACGACGCCAAGGAGTCGACCGGGCACGGTTCGCCGTTGCCGACGCTGGTGCACGGTGGCCCGGGACGGGCCGGCGGCGGTGAGGAGCTCGGCGGGATCAACGGGGTCCTGCATCACATGCAGCGCACCGCCGTTCAGGCCACTCCTCAGGCCCTGCAGGCGATCACGGGCGTCTATGTCCGTGGGGCCCAGCGCGTCGAGGACGGCGTGCACCCGTTCCGCAAGGCGATGTCGGAGCTGGCTGTGGGCGACACCGTCGTGACCGGAACCCGGGTGGTGACCCTTGCCGATGTCGAGCACTTCGCCGCGTTCACGGGCGACACCTTCTACGCCCACACCGACGAGGGGGCGGCCCGCCAGAACCCGCTGTTCGGCGGGATCGTGGCGCACGGCTACCTGGTGCTGTCACTAGCTGCAGGGCTGTTCGTCGACCCGGCACCGGGACCGGTCCTTGCCAACACCGGGCTGGACCGGCTGCGCTTCACCAAGCCGGTGAGACCCGGCGACGCGATCCGCGCCGTTCTCACCTGTGCCTCGAAGACACCACGCACCACCGACCAGGGCGAGGTGCGGTGGGATGTGCAGGTCCTCGACCAGGACGACGTGACGGTGGCGTCGTACGAGCTGTTGACGATGGTGAGAGCACGGTCCGGCTAGCTAGCCGGACCGTGCTCGGAGCCATCCCGACCTCGCCGGCGATCGCCACTGGCGACCCCGTCACACCCGCTCGGCGCGTCAGCCGCCCGGCCGCGCCCCGCCGCCTCCGCCGAACCCAGGCCCCCCGGCCCCCCCGGCACCTCCGCCGCCCCCGAAGCCTCCGCCCGCGCCGCCGCCCCCGCCGAAGCGGGCAGTGGTCGTCGTCGAGTTCGCGGGGAGCGCCTGGGACAGGTCGGCCAGGACGACCAGCTGCCCGGCCTTCAGACCGCTGGTCACCTGTGTCACGAGCGCGCCGGTGACGCCGGTCTGAACGCGGGTACGGGTCACCTTGCCGCCGCTGAACACGTTGACGGAGCCGTTGGACAACGCGGAGTTGGGGACCGTCACGGCGCCAGTGACCGTCTTGACGACGACGCTCACCGAGGCCGTTGCACCGTCGACGAACGCCTTGCCGGGTTGCGACACGAGCACCGTCACGGGGTAGCTCGTGGTGCTGGACGCACTACTCGACCCTGTCGGACCGGTCGGCCCAGTCGACGCTGTCGACGAGGAGGACGAAGTCGGCAGCAGGCCGATGGCCGTCACCGTGCCCTGCGCAGGGCTGGTCGCTCCGTCAGCGACGACGCTGGCCTTCTGCCCGACCTTGACCAAGGCGATCTTCGTGGACGGCACGTTGGCTGTGACCGTGACGGCGCCGGGGCCGATGACGGTCAGGGCGTCGCTGGTCGCCTCCATGGCACCAGCCGTGTACGGCACCGAGGCGACCGCGCCGGAGATCGGGCTGGTCAGGGTGGCGCCGGCCAGGTCGGCATTGGCGGTGTCGAGGGCGGTCTGAGCCGCGACGATGGCCGCCTGGTCGAGGGTGACCCGGCTGGCGGCGCTCTGCGTGTTGAGCGTGCCGCTCGAGCTGCGACCGGTCGAGCTTCCGGACGAGTTCGTCGGTGTGGTGCCGGTGCTCGCCGGACTCGCCGGACTCACCGAGGTTGCCGGGGTCACCGCCGACGCTGCTGCCTTCGCCAGTGCCTGGCTCAGGGCCTGCTGCGCGGTGGCGACCTGGTTCTGCAGGGTGAGGGCATGTTGCAGGGACTGCGTGCACGTGCCGGCGGGCGAGGCCGTGGCCTCGGGCGTGACCGAGGCGGACGCTGTCGCGCTGGGTGTCAGGGTCGGCGTCCCCGTCAGGGTCGGAGTGGGCGTGGCGCCGCACGCGGTGGCGGCGGCTGTGAGCGCCGCCGACGCCGCCCGGAGCGCCTGGTCCGCGGTCCGCTGCGCCGCCGTGACAGCGGACTGGCTCGACGACCCCTGGGTCGAGGAACCACTCCCCGGGCGCGTGGACGAGCCAGTCGTGGACGAGCCAGGACTGGACGAGCCGGTAGTGGGCGAGGTGGCACTCGGCGAGCTGGTACTGGACGAGCTGGTACTGGACGAGCTCTGGTCGGTCTCCAGCGTCGCCTTCGCCTGGGCCAGCGTTGCCTCGGCCTGGGTCACGGCGTCGGTCAGCGGCGCGGTGTCGAGGGTCGCGAGGACCTGACCGGCCGTCACAGTGTCCCCGACGTGGACCGTCACGGTCTTCACCGTGCCGGCGGTGCGGAAGTGCGCCGACGCCTGGTCCACGACCGCGATGGTGCCGGTCGCTGTCAGGAGCTGCTCGACGTTGCCCGACGTGACCGCGACGGTGCGGTAGCCGGCGCCGCCGCTGCCCGTCGACGCGAAGGCCATGGCCGTGCCACCGAGGAGGATGGCGGCGGCGACGGGAACGACCACACCCCGGCGTCGCAGGCGGCTAGGCACCGGGACCACCGGGATTGCTGCAGGAGCCATTCGTGGCGGGCCGGATGCTGATCGCCGTTGCCGCAACGGTGCCCGAGCTGTCGCTCGCTCCGCGCGCCGTCACGCATTGGCCGACCTTGAGGACCGCGGCGGTGGCCTTCGCCGCGGTCGTGTAGGTCGTCGCTGCGGTGGTGGTGACGGTCACCGACTGCGTTGTCGAGGACGAGCCCCGCTGGGTGCTCTCGACGACGAAACCGCTTGGGCTCGTGGAGGTCACCTTCCCGAACGCCCCACCGCCGAAGCCACGCCGACCGTTGCCGGGGGCACCGGACGGAGGTGTTCCTCCGCCTGGTCGCTGTCCGCCGAACCCGCCCCCACCGCCCGGGCCTCCGAGGCCGCCGCCGGTGCAGGAGCCGTTGACGGGTGCGCTCACCGCCACGGACGTCGCGGTGACCGCCGTCGCCGGGGTGCTCCCGGACGGCGTCCCGCTGCTGCGGACCATCACACAGGAACCGACCGTGACGGCGGCGGACGTCGCGCTCACCGTGTTGGTGAACGAGGTGGTCGAGCTGTAGGTCACCGCGGTCTGGGCACTGGTCCCCTGTACCTGCAGGGTGTTGCCCGACAGCTGAGCGAGCAGACCCGAGGTGCCGGGCCCACCCGGCCCCTGTCCGGCCGCAGCCTGGGAGGGCGCGGGCTGCGCCGTACTGGCGTTGGAGGTGCCGCTGGAGGTGCTGCCGCAGGCGGCGACGGCGAACAGACCCGCGAGGGCGAGGTACTTCTTCAAGGAGATCTCCACTAGTCGTTTCGCAGGGCGTCGATGGGGGCGAGGCGAGCGGCTCGGCCGGCCGGGTAGACGCCGGCGGTGATGCCGATGCCGAGGGCGACCACAACCGCGCCGACAGCAGCCGGGGCCGAGATGGTCACCGGTTGGTTCAGGAATTGCGGCAGGACCATGGCCCCGGCCACGCCGAGTCCAAGCCCCAGCAGCCCGCCGGTTGCGCCCAGCGAGCTGGCCTCGACGAGGAACTGGCGCCGGACGACCGCGGGCGTCGCGCCGAGCGCCTTGCGCAGCCCGATCTCACGGACCCGCTCGGTGACGCTGACGAGCATGATGTTCATGACGCCAATGCCACCGACCAGCAGGCTGATCCCGGCCACACCGCCGAGCAGGATCGTGAGTGTCGCGTCGGTCGACGTCGCCGTCTTCAACAGCGACTGCTGGCTGGCGATGCTGAAGTCGGCGGTCGCTGCCGTGACGGCGTGCCGCGTCAGGAGCAGGGCATCGGCCTCCTGGTAGGCAGCGGACAGGGTGCTGCTCGAGACGGCCTCGATGTAGATCGTGGAGACAGAGGTCCGGGTCGTGCTGCCTGAGACGCGGCTCGCGAAGGTCGTCTCCGGCACGATCGCCAGGTCGTCGTCGCTCGAGGTGCTGGTGCTGCCTGTGGAGCCGATGGTGTCGAGAACCCCGACGACGGTGAAGGTCGAGCCGTTGATGCTGACCGTCTGCCCGACGGCGCTGCGCCCGTTGAACAGCTGAGCGGCGGTGTCAGAGCCGAGGACGACGACCGACCGGGCCTGGTCGAGGTCGTCCTGGGTGATGAAGCGTCCGGCGGACAGCGTGCGGGCACGGACCTGCTCCCACGACGGGGTGGTGCCGACCACGCTGGTCGTCCAGTTGGTGGCGCCCGCGGTCAACGACTGGTTGCTCGTCGAGGTGGCCGCGACCCGCGCGATGTCAGGCGCGACGGTCTTCGAGCCCAGCGCGACGGCGTCGGCCGTCGTCAGGGTCGAGGAGCTGCCGCGGCCGCCGCGGATGCCTGTTGTGGTGGTGGTCGAACCCGGCGAGACGATGAGCAGGTTGCTGCCCAGCTTGCTGATCTCGTTGCTCACCTGGGCCTGCGCGCCCTGACCGAGGCCGACGGTGAGGATGACGGCCGCGATACCGATGAGGATGCCCAGCATGGTGAGGATGGAGCGCATCCGGTGCGCGAGCACAGCCTCGAAAGCCGTGTAGAACGTCTCGAGCAGGTTCATGCCCGCACCGCCCCAGCAGAGGTGCCCGCGGGCTCCTCGACCAGTCCGTCACGGATCCGGACGACGCGCTGCGCGACGGCCGCGACCTCAGCTTCGTGGGTGATGAGCATGATGGTGCGACCCGCCTTGTGCAGCTCGGCGAACAAGCCCAGCACGTCCTCGGTGGAACGGGAGTCGAGGTTGCCCGTCGGCTCGTCGGCGAGGATCAGCGCGGGCTCGGTCACGAGGGCCCGGGCAACGGCGACGCGCTGCTGCTGACCGCCGGACAGCTCGCCGGGGCGGTGCTCGACGCGCTCGCCGAGCCCGACCTTCTCCAGGGCAGCGATAGCCCGCGCTCGGCGCTCCTCCCGGGGAGCACCGGCGTACACGAGCGGCAGCTCGACGTTGCGCAGGGCGGACATGCTGGGGAGCAGGTTGAAGCCCTGGAAGACGAACCCGATCCGCCGGTTGCGGACCTCGGCCAGCTCGGTCTCGGTCATGGCGCTGACGTCGGTGCCGGCGAGCTCATAGGTGCCCGAGCTGGGGATGTCGAGGCAACCCAGGATGTGCATGAGGGTGGACTTGCCGGATCCCGACGGACCCATGACGGCGACGTACTCACCCTCGTGCACGTCCATCGAGATGCCTTTCAGGGCCTCGACCTCGAGATGGCCTGAGGCGTAGGTCTTCCGGACGTCGCGCAGCGACAGGATCGCGGTCATCCGGCACCCCCACCGAAGCCGCCGCCGCCGCCGAAGCCCCCGCCGAAGCCGCCGCCACCCGCACCGCCCGGGGCGCCGTTCTGGGGCCGAGTGCCGACCCCGCCCCGGCGAGTGCCGCCGGGTCCGGCGGTACTCACCTCGACCTGGTCGCCCGCCTTGAGCCCAGCCGTGATCTGGGTGGTGGCGCCGTACGACATCCCGACCGTCACCGGCGTCGTGACCTGCTTGCCGCTGACCTGCTGGTACACCACTGTCGCCCCGTTCTGGGTGTGCAGCGCCAGCGTAGGAATGGTCAGCGCGTTGCTGACCTGCTTGATGATCAGCGACACATTCGCACTGGCGCCGGCGTAGAGCCCGGTCGGTGTGCCGGTGACGTCGATGACCACCGGGAAGGTCGCGGTGCTACCGGACGTCGAGGTGGCCACGATCCCGAGTGACGCGATGGTCCCGAACACCGTCGTACTGCTGCCACTGGGAGTGATCTGGGCCTGCATGCCCTTCTTCAGCTGCGCGAGGTCCGCGCTGCCGACGCTTGCGTTGACGACCCACGCCTTGGTGCTGATGAGCGTGATGGAGTCGGTCGTCGTCGTGCTCGTCGTCGTGCTCGTCCGGGTCGACGAGGTGGAGCCGACGGCGTCACCCACAGCCATGTTGACGGTCGCAACGACGCCGGCGAACGGCGCGGTCAGGGAGGCCGCCGCGACGTTGTCCTGCGCCTGCGCGAGGGCGGTCTTGGCGGCGGCGAGCTGCGCTTCGGCCGCCGCAACCTGCGTGCTGGACGAACCGGAGACCGACGACAGCTGCTGCTCGGCCGCGGTGACCGACGCGGTGGCAGTGTCGACCGCGGTCTGCAGGGTCGTGCTGTCGATGGTGGCCAGGACCGCGCCCTTGGCCACCGTCCTGCCGACCGTGGCAGCGACGCCAGTCACGGTGCCGCCGACCGTGAAGCTGAGGTCGGCTTGCTGAGCCGGTTCGATGGTGCCCGTCGTGGTGACGGTCTGCTGGACCGTCCCGGTGGAGGCGGCCACCAGGGTGGTGGTCGCGGTGGCGGCCGACGAGGATGAGCGGGTCATGGCCCAGGCACCCGTCGCGCCACCGACGACAACCGCCGTCGTCGCGATGGCCAACCATCGCCGTCTTCCTCGGAGCAGTTGCACGGCATCCCCTCGACTTGCGAGAGGCCTACGCCCCCCGATCCAGTGATCAAGGTCGTCGCCGCACCTGTACCGAGGATTACCGGTACCTGTCAGGCCGCTGTGAGGACTACGGCAGGACGACGAGCCCATCGAGGACGACGTAGCTGGACCGGCTGACACGTTGGTGGGCCCCGACGACGACGAGCCACACGGTGTGGCGACCGGCGCGCGGCCAGGCCGCGGCGCGCAGCCGAACAGCCGTCGTGGAGGGCCCGTAGAGGTCCAAGCGCTGGGTACGGCGGCCGTCGACGACCACATCGACGTACCCGCTGTTGGGCCCGCGAAGGGCGAGCAGCACGACGGTCCGCCCCGTCACGACGACCGCGGCGGTCGCGCCACGGCTGTGCGACCGCAGGTGCGAGCCGCCGAAGTTGCTCACGCCGGCCGCACGGCTCCAGGCCCCCCTGAGGCTGAAGGAGCGGTCGTCGTAGGGCACCGAGACCGCCGTGCGCGCCACCGGCCCGACGTTGCCGGCCTTGTCGTGAGCCACCGCTTCGATCCGGTAGCTCTTGCCGGCTGCGAAGGAGTGCACGAGAGAACGGGCCGCGGTGGTGGTGTGGAGGACCATCTTGCCGTTGCTGTCACGCGCCCAGACCTCGAAGCCACCCAGCCCTGAGACCTCGTCACTGCCGCCCAGCCCTATCCGGACCTGGGTGTCCCTGCTGTTGAGCATCCCGGCGGACACCTTGGTGGTCGGCTTGCCGGTGTCGTAGACCACGCTGGTCGTGACCACATGGCACACGTGCGCGCTGTCGAAGGCGGTCAGCTGCAGCTCGTGGGTGCCTTGCCACGGGGCCGGGTCGAGCTGCACCGTCGTCGGGGGCACGGCCTGCTGCTGCGCGCACCCTGGCAGCGTCTCTCCGACCGAGAAGCCCTGGTACGACGAACCGCTCGGCACCGTGACCGATACCGGCACCGTTCGGGAGCGGACGTAGGCCGGCCTGGCCACGAGCCGCGGCGCAGCCGATGCCGCCGGACGGGTCACGGGCACGGGCAGGGCCGAGGTGGGTGCACCGGGCGTGCTCGCGAGCAGGTCGGGCCCGAGCAACGCCCACCGTGGGACACCTAGCCCGGTCACCTGGTCGTAGCCCGTGCCCGCGTTGAACAGCGCGTTGTGGCCGGTGGTGATGTCGGCGAAGCCGGGGGTCACGGGGTCCTTGGCGCTGGCGTAGAGCGCAGGGAGCACGTTCCCGAGTCCGGTCGTCGTACCGCCTCGAGACGACAGGGCCGCGGCGAGCATCCCGGCCCACGTCGGTGCAGCCAACGAGGTTCCACCCGCAGTGCTCCAGCCACCCTGCGTGCGGACGTAGACGCTCAGTCCAGACTGGGGATCGGCGTCGCTGGCGACGTCCGGCAGGAGGCGGTGGTCGGCGCCCGGCACCAGGCCGGCCTGGTAGCTCGGGAGCGGCTGGTCGACGGACTGGCCCCCACCGGAGCCGTCGCCGAGGTAGTCGCCGAACCCCTGGTCGTGCCAGGCAGCCTCACCCTGGCCTGCGGTCAACGTGGTGCCGCCGACGGCGACGGTGTTGACGTAGCTGGCCGGGACGTCGACCTGCGCCTCGCCGTCGGGCTGGTCCGGGTAGGAGCAGTCGTAGGCGGCGCTGTCGCCGGAGGCGGCGAACAGTGTCGCGCCGGCTGCCACGAGCCGGTCGATCGCGGCCGCGTAGGCGTCGCGGTCCGCCGCGCTCGTGCTCGCGGCGTACTGCTTCTCGCAGATCCCCCACGAGGTGCTGACCACCTGCAGCAGGCCGGCCTCGGCGTCCGCCGCCATCGTCTGGAAGGCGCTGACGACGCCTGCGCTGGTGTTGGGGGCGAAGTACATCCGCTGCTTGGCCTCGGGCGCCGCACCCAGGATCGCCTCGGAGTCCAGGGCCACCTCGTACTCGCTGCCGTAGCCGTCGAAGGCGCGCGGGTCGGCACCGGCGACCGGGACCTCCGTCACCTGACCGGGAGTCACCGGGATCCCCTCGTGCACGGCGAACGTCGTGAGGTCGTCCGGGCTCCAGCCGGCGAGGTTGAGCACCCCCACCGTCGTGCCGGCCCCGCGCCAGTCGGTCGGCACGTCGTAGGCCGCCCGCAACGACGCAGCGGTCTGCGGGTTGTCGGCGCCGTCGAGCGTGGCGCTGTTGCGGTGGAACGGCCGGTTGTCCAGCCCGGCCACGGTGGCGACGTCCCCAGCGAGGGCTGCCGGTACGGCGGGATGAGGAGCCCAGGTGCCGGTGCCGCTGCGGTGCAGCGTCGCTCCGAAGGTGGTAGCCATCGTGGCCGCCGGTCCGGAGACGGTGACGGTCCAGGCGTCGGCACGCAGAACGTGCAGGTGCTGCTGGGCGGCGTAGCGAAGGGCAGCGTCCCGGTGCGTCCTTGCCGGCGCGAGCGCCCTCAACGCGGCGGGTGAGGGGTGCTGCGAGGCGAGCCGGTGCAGACGCGCCCGGTCGCCCGGTCGCGTCGTGAGGCTCAGGACGGCGCTGAGCTGCGGACCCTCCTGCGCCGACGCCGTACTGGGCACCGCGAGACCTAGGACAAGCAGGGAGGCTGCGGTCAGCAACGGCAGCAGTCGAGGAGACACGTGGACATCATCGGGCGGGTTGGCCTGGAACTTCAGGGCGCCGGCTGCTTGTACCAACGGGCGAGCTTGCCGTCCCGCGACACCGCGCGCAGCCGCTCCTCCGCGGCAGCCCGGCTGTCGGTGGTCGCGACGACCAGCAGCTGGTCACCGCGCTGGATCAGGGTCTCGGCTGTCGGCACGGTTCCCTCGCCGGCCCGCACGACCAGCGACAGCACGGCACCACGAGGGAGTCGGAGCTCATCGACGTACACGCCGTGCAGGTGCGAACCGGGCCGGACCTGGATCTGGAGCAGGTCGGCGCGTACCTGCTCCAGCGGGGCGCTCTCCACCTCCAGGTCGCGCGCCTCGAGGTCCTCGACGACACCGAGCCTGCGGCCGACCCAGGGCAGCGTCGGTGCCTGCACCAGGGTGTAGACCACGACGAGGACGAAGACCACGTCCAGGACCTCGGTGCCACCCGGGACCCCGGCGCTGACGGGCACGGTGGCGAGCACGATGGGGACGGCGCCGCGCAGTCCGGCCCAGGCCAGGAAGGCCTGCTCGCGCCACGGCACGCGGAAGGGGGTGGTCGACACGAGCACCGCGAGTGGCCGGGCGAGGAGCAGCGCTGCGGCACCGACCAGCATCGCCGCGGGCACGGCGTCGACCAACCGCGAGGGGGAGGCGAGCAGGCCCAGGAGCACGAACAGGCCGAGCTCGGCCAGCAGCGCGAGGGAGGTGGCGAAGCCGAGGACGGCCCGGCGGTGAGGTAGGCGAGCGCTGCCGACGACGAGCCCCGCGACGTAGACGGCCAGGAACCCGCTCGCGTGCAGACTCCCGGCACCGGCGAACGCCAACAGCACCAGCGCGACGGTGGCGAGCGGGTAGAGACCTGCGCTGGGAAGCGCGAGCCGGCCAAGGGTCGCTCTTCCCAGCCAACCGACGGCGAGACCGACGACCAGCCCGACCGCCAGCTCGTAGCAGACCAGGCCGGAGACCTCCAGGCCCGAGGTCGTGTCCCATGCCGACGAGGAGGCGAGCGTGACGAGCACCACGGTGGGCGCGTCGTTGAGCCCGGACTCAGCCTCGAGCACCGTGCGCACGCGCCCCTTGAGCGGAAGCCGCCGCAGCACGGAGAAGACGGCCGCGGCGTCGGTGGAGGCGACGGCGGCGCCGAGGAGCAGCGCCGTGCGAAACGACGTCCCGAGCACGAGCATCGTGAGGCCGCCGACCACAGCGACGCTGATCAGCACGCCGACGGTGGACAGCGCGATGGCCGCCGGCAGGGCGGCGCGGACCTGCGACCAGCGGGTGGTCAGGCCACCCTCGGCGAGGATGACGGCGAGGGCGACGAGGCCGACCTCGGCGGTGAGGTCGTAGTCCTCGAAGTGGACACCGAGGCCCGACTCGCCCACCAACAGGCCGATGGCGAGGTAGACCAGAAGGGCAGGAACCCCGGTCCTGCTGGACAGCCGGACGGCCAGAACGGCGACCAGCAGCAGACCGCACCCGGCCAACAGCATCAGGTCGACGGAGTGGTCCACCGGGCCATCCTCCCCCGCGCTGGCAGGATGGTGGGGTGAGGACGAGACCGCACTGGGCCGGCGAGCTGCTGGTCGTCGCCTTTCTCCTCGTCATCTACGACCAGGTCGCGGGGCTCGCGAAGGTCCGTGCGGCGGTTGCCTTCCAGCACGGTCGGGACCTGCTCTCGCTGTCCCCGGCGGGCCTGGAGAAGCGCGCCGACCACTGGCTCGCGGGCGTGCACTGGCTGCGCGACCCGGCGGCGTACTACTACGACCTGGCGCACATCGACGTCACGCTGGCAGTGTTCCTGGTCTGCTTCGTGTTCTGCGCTCCGGTCTACCGACGGGCACGCACGGCGTTGGTGCTGATCAACCTGATCGGTCTGGGGGTGTTCCTGCTCTACCCGGTCGCTCCCCCGCGGCTGCTACCGGGCGCCGGCTTCGTCGACATCGTCGCGGCGTCGAAGACGTGGGGTGCCTGGGAAGCCGGCGGCGGCGTCGCGGACCGGGCCAACGAGTTCGGCTCACTCCCGTCCTTGCACGCCGCCTGGGCGATCTGGGTGGCGCTCACCGTGATGTCGATGACCACCCGCCGGTCGCTGCGGACGCTCGCGTGGGCGCACGTCGTCATGACGTTCGTGGTGGTCATCGTGACCGGCAACCACTACCTCGTCGACATCGCGGCCGGCGCCCTGGTGGTCGCCGTCGCCTGGGCGCTGGCCCCCGTCCTCGCCGTACGCCGTTCGTCGGTTCGCGCCGTGGAGCCGGCTGTCGCCGTCGATTGATCTCACAGGCACCTCACAGGAACAGGACAGGTGCTGCGGAGCGCGAAGGACGATGCTGAGTCCATGCCTGAAGCGAGACTCCTGGTGGTTGACGACGAGCCCAACATCGTCGAGCTGTTGTCTGCCTCCCTGCGGTTCGCTGGGTTCGAGGTGGAGACCGCAGCCGGCGGGCTCGAGGCGGTGGAGACTGCCCGCACCTACCGCCCCGATCTGCTGGTCCTCGACGTGATGATGCCCGGCCTCGACGGCTTCGGTGTCGTACGCCGGTTGCGCCAGGAGGGCGTCCGGACTCCCGTGGTCTTCCTCACCGCGAAGGACGCGACGGAGGACAAGGTCACGGGGCTCACCCTCGGCGGCGACGACTACGTCACGAAGCCCTTCTCGCTCGAGGAGGTCGTCGCCCGGATCCGCGCGGTGCTGCGCCGGGTCTCCGCGTCGCCGCAGGCCGCGACGCACCTGTCGTTCGCGGACATCGAGCTGGACGAGGAAACCCACGAGGTCCGGAAGTACGGCTTGCTGGTGCCGCTGTCGCCGACCGATTTCAAGCTGCTGCGGTACTTCATGCAGAACACCGGCCGGGTGCTGTCGAAGGCGCAGATCCTAGATCACGTCTGGAACTACGACTTCGGCGGCGAGGCGAACGTGGTCGAGTCCTACGTCTCCTACCTGCGCCGCAAGATCGACACCACGGAGCCGCGGTTGCTCCACACGCTGCGCGGCGTGGGTTACGTGCTGCGGATGCCACGAGTTTGATGGCTGTCGCTCCGCCAGAACCGGCTCCGGCCGCGGGCAGCCCGTTCGCGACCAGTCGACTGGCTGCGCTGTCGGCGCGCACACCACTGCGGATCAAGCTCGTGGCGGCGGTGGTGGCGCTGGCCGCGTTCGGGCTCTTCGCCAGCGGGTTAGCTGCGTCGACGGCGCTGCACAACTACCTGCAGAGCAGAGTCGACGCGCAGCTCACGAGCTACGCCGGTCGTCCCAATCCGTTCGGCGGACCGGGAGGGGGACCTCAGGGTGAGGACAGCCTGAGAACGGTGTTCACCCGCGGCGTCTGGCCGTACGTCGGTCCCTACTTCGGCAAGGTCGTCGAAAAGTCCGTCCCCGGGCTCGCCGGGCCCCTGCTACCCACCACCGTGCCCCAGCACCCCATCACCGTCACGTCCCGCAAGAGCGGCGAAGCACCCTGGCGGATCATCGGCACTTTCGATGGCAACGGCAACCCCGCGGTGATCGGGCTCAACCTGCAGGAGGTGGTCAGCACCACGCACCAGCTGATCGTGCTCGAGAGCACGATCGGGGGCATCGTTCTCCTTGCGCTCGCCGGCGGCGGGTACATCGTGGTCCGCCGGTCCCTGAGGCCGCTGGTCGCCGTCGAGACGACGGCGGAGGCAATCGCCGCCGGTGACCTCACCCAACGAGTGCCGGAGAGCGATCCCCGCACCGAGGTCGGATCGCTGTCACGTTCCTTCAACGCGATGCTCACCCAGATCGAGACGGCCTTCGCCGAGCGGTCCGCGTCGGAGGCCGAGGCCCGGGCGTCCGAGATCCGGATGCGTCGCTTCGTCGGGGACGCCTCGCACGAGTTGCGCACGCCACTCACCTCGATCCGGGGCTTCGCCGAGCTCTACCGCCAGGGCGCCCTACCCGCACAGGCCGACGTGGACCGGGCGATGAACCGGGTCGAGAACGAGGCGGCCCGAATGGGGTTGCTCGTCGACGACCTGCTGTTGCTCGCCCGGCTCGACCAGCAAAGACCGCTCGAACGCGCGCCCGTCGACCTCCTCGAGCTCGCCGGCGACGCCGTACAGGATGCGAAGGCGCTCGACCCGGCGCGGTCAGTGCACCTCGAGGTCGTCGCGACCGGCCCGGCACCGGTGGTCTCCGGCGATGCGCAGCGGTTGCGACAGGTGTTCGGCAACCTGGTCGCGAACGCGCTGACCCACACCCCGCCGGCGACGCCGGTCGTCCTGCGAGTGTCGTCGACCGCGTCCACGGCGGTGGTCGAGGTTGTTGACTCCGGGCCGGGGATCGCGCCCGAGGACCGACCGCGGGTCTTCGAGCGGTTCTTCCGGACCGACTCTTCGCGTACCCGCGCCTCTGGCGGCAGCGGTCTCGGGCTCTCGATCGTGGCGGCGCTGGTGGCCGCGCACGGCGGCCACGTCGACGTGGAGGAAACACCCGGCGGTGGGGCGACGTTCCGGGTCAGCCTCCCACTGGCGTAGCTGTCCACAGGCCCGCGCCCGTCCACAGCTGTGGTCGACGGGCGCTTGGCCTGACGGGCCCGTGGTTGCAAGGTGCTGTCCGTGCAGACAATGGCAGCGATCAAGGCGTGCGAGGCGAGCGTGGTCACGCTGGCCGCTGTCGACCCGTCCGCGCTGCCGCTGGAGGAGGTGCAGGCGCTCGCCGTCGGTGCGGAGAAGCTGGCCGCGCGGCTGCGTGGCATCGCGAGCCAGGCCCTGGCCGAGGTCGATGCCCGCGAGCCGGAGGGCGCGGCGTGGTGGTGGCGGGACGCGCTGGGCATCACCGGGGAGGCTGCCGGCATCGCGGTCCGTCGGGCCCGAGCGCTGCACACGCTGCCGGCCGTGGCCGATGCGGTCGTCGACGGGCGGCTGTCACTCGAGCAGGCGGGGGCC
This sequence comes from Frankiales bacterium, assembly GCA_025966135.1. Lineage (GTDB taxonomy): Bacteria > Actinomycetota > Actinomycetes > Mycobacteriales > SCTD01 > RYN-111. The sequence goes on along the minus strand of JAOPVP010000004.1, from coordinate 3,087 downwards.
TTGACGCCGTTGGTCGGCCGCATCCACCCGCCGAACCTGGTCGACTCGCAGGCCGGACTCATCGAGGGTGCGGCCGGACGGTCAGTGGATGCGATCGGCCAGTGGGTGCGGCACATGATCGCTCTCAACTCCGAGGCCGACCTCGAACAGGAGCAGCGCACGGCAGAGGCTCAGCGCACCCTCGAGTACAAGGTCCGCGCAGACGGGACCATCCGCGGCCGCTTCGTGCTGTCCGCCCAGAATGGCGAGCCGATGCTGACGGTCATCGAGGCACTGTCACGACGCGAGGGTCTGGCCGATACCCGGACGGCAGGAGAGCGCCGGGCTGACGGCCTGGTCGCCGTCTTCGAGGCAGCCGCCAAGTGGGCCGACCTGCCCCAGACGGGTGGGCAGCGCGCGCAGATCTCCTATGTCATGAGCGCGGAGTGGGCCGCCCGTCTCGAGGCCGCCGAGCCCGCGGTCGGCGCGTGGACCGGGCCACAGACGCGGGACCGGCTCGAGGCGATGTGCTGTGACGCCCGGATCAGCCGGGTGCTGCTGAACGGCGTGGGCCAGGTCGTCGGGCTCGAGTCGTTGAAGGACGAGATCACCGTGGGGCAGCGGCGGGCCCTCGCGGCCCGCGACAGGCAGTGCGTCGCGCGCGGCTGCACTCGCCCACCGGCGTACTGCGACGCGCACCACCTGGTGTCCCGCGAAGACGGCGGCCCCACGACGTTGGACAACTTGGTCCTGCTGTGCCGACGCCACCACGTGATGTGGCATCAGGGCACGTTGGCGCTGAGCGACCTCAGCCTGCCCTGGAACGGCCGACCGGACGATCCGCGCGCAGGTCCGCTCGTCGCGTGAGGTCGCGGTACACGAGCACGCTCATCCGGGCGTGATCGTGTACGGCGTGACCGGTTCCTCGAACCCGCGCAGGGTCTGGGCGACACCCGGCGCGGCGAACCACCCTGCCCCCAGCACGTCCACCAACTCGCCGGCTGCCAACACCTGGCCGGGCTCGGCCACGGAAACCAGCCGCGACGCGAGGTTCACGGGCGGCCCGAAGTAGTCGCCGTCCTGGGCGAGCAGCCGTCCATAGGCGAGACCGACACGCACGTCGATCTCGGCCTCGGCAGCGCGCGGGTGCGTCGCGAGGTCAGAGGCGATGCGCACCAAGTCCCCGGGGTCGGCTGACACCCACATCACGGCGTCTCCCAGAAACTTGACGATGCGACCGCCCCGCGCGTGGATCGTGTCGGTCGCCGTCTCCTCGAAAACCGTGAGGACGTAGGACAGCTCGCTGAGCGTCAACTGCTGCGCCAGGCGGGTGAAGCCCGACAGGTCGGCGAACCCGATGCCGCACCGGAACGTCGCCCGGTCCTCGATCTCGCGGTCGATGCCCTCGAAGTGAACCCGCGTCGCCTCCAGGTGCTGCCGGTGCATCGTGTCCAGCATCCTGCCGATGCGTGGCACGAGCCGGGTGACCGCGTCATAGGCCCGCGCCGTCACGACCTCGTCACCCGTTACCCCGACATCGATGGCCTGCATGCCCGAGCGCATCGCCGAGGACTCCGCCTCGGTGATCCGCGCGAGCGCGGCCCCCACGACCCGCGAGATCCCGAGCGCCGTCTCCTCCCCGAGGAACGTCCGGACCTCGAGGTAGGTACCGAACGCCTCGACATCCGCCTCCGTCAGCAAGGGCGCGTCGATCCCTTGCTCGGGTAGCCCGAAGGTGCGCCAGCCCCGAGCGATCACCTCGGGATCGGACCCCAGCCGGGTGGCCGCCTCACGCAACGTCAACAGCCCGACGACCGGCCGGATCCGCCGGTCGCCGGCCAGCGCGAACAGCCGCCCCGCGAGTGCGCGACCTGCATCTCCTCGACCGTGCACCCCGCGTCCGCGAGGAACTCCAGCAGCTCGAGGCGCCCAGCCGCAGCGGGCGCCGCCGGGTCATAAAGCCCAGCCGCACGCAACACCTCGAGGTCCACAGCCCTGATGATCCATCAGATCAGCAGCCGTGGAGCACCACGTCACTCCCGGTGCGCGTCTTGAGCACCTGCACCTGCGCCGGTATCCGCTGCCGCAACTCGGCCACGTGCGAGACGAGCCCCACGACCCGGCCGCCCTCGCGCAGCCCGTCCAGCACGTCCATGACCTCGTCCAAGGTGTCCTCGTCGAGCGTCCCGAAGCCCTCGTCGACGAACAGCGCGCCGATCCGCGAACCGCCCGCCTCGGCGGACACGACGTCGGCCAAGCCCAGGGCCAGCGCGAGCGAGGCCAGGAAGGTCTCACCACCGGACAGTGTGGAGGTGTCCCGGTCCTGCCCGGTCCACCCGTCACGGGCCAGCAACCCCAGCCCCGACCGCTGACCACCCCGCGCGGCTCCGTCGGTGTGCACCAGCGAGTAGCGCCCCTGCGTCATCCGCAACAGCCGCACCGAGGCGGCCGCCGCGACCTCCTCCAACCGCGCAGCGAGCACAAAAGAGGTGAGCGTCATCTTCAGGCCGTTCGCGCCCTGCCCCGCGCACAGGTCCGCCAGCTGCCGTACCTCCCGCGCCCGCTCCTCCAAGGGCACCAGCGCGGTGAGCTCCTGTTCGAGCGTCGGCAGCAGCCGGTCCAGCGACGTCCGGCGCTGCCGGCACTCCGCCAGGACCCCCAGCTCCCGGGCGAGCACCGCGTCGGCCTCCGCCAGCTCCGCTGCGGTTGCCTCAACGGGCGCCGGTGGCGACAGGTCCACGTCCAGCTCGGGGTCGGCCAGCGCCTCAGCCACGCGGGCCTGCGCGTCAGCGGCCTCCCGCAGCCGCAGGACCGCATCGTCCCGCCAGTCGGTCGTCCGGGCTGCCTCGAGCGCGTCCTCCGGAGCGGCGAAACCGGCTGCAGCACAAGCCCTCTGGGCCGCCGCCAGCGCCCGGTCGAGCTCAACCTGCGCCGAGCTCAGGGCTTCCGCGGCCACCACCGCGGCCTCGGCCGCCGCCACCTCGGCCAGCGCCCGAACCACGGCGCCGTCCAGGTCGTCAACGCAACCCAGCGCCCCCGCCAGTTCGGCCCCGGCCGCGGCCGCGCGCACGTCCGCCTCGTCCGCACGCCGGGCCGCGGCGTCCGCAC
>JAOPVP010000096.1 GCA_025966135.1 Frankiales bacterium | reverse complement strand
CCGACCAGCGATCAAGCGACGCAAAAGCGAGCGGCTCGGTGGTGAGGAAGTTGATCCACCATTCGGGGCGGGGCAGGGCATTGAGGACGGTTCCCGCCGTGAGCTGCGGCGGGATAGAAAAGCCGTTGCGCTTGTCGCGCAGGCGCGCCCCGGCAACGGGGACATCGACCGTCACGAGGAGCGTGTCGAATCCGGCGGCCGCGGCCCGGTCCACGAGCGCCATCGAGCGGTCGCGATCCTTCCACATGTACAGCTGGAACCAGTTGCGGCCGTTCGGGTTCGCGGCCTTGACGTCCTCGATCGTGGTCGTCCCCATGGTGGACAGGGAGAAGGGGATCCCCGCGGCAGCAGCAGCGGATGCTCCAGCGATCTCCCCCTCCGTCTGCATCATCCGCGTGAATCCCGTCGGTGCGATGCCGAACGGCAGGGACACCGGGCCGCCGAGCACGGTCGAGCTGAGGTCGACCGTGGAGACGTCACGCAGGATCGCGGGATTGAACTGGATGTCGTCGAACGCCTGGCGCGCCCTCGCGAGCGAGATCTCGGCCTCGGCCGCACCCTCGGTGTAGTCGAACGCGGCCTTGGGGGTGCGGCGCTGGGCGATCGCGCGAAGGTCCCAAATGGTCAGGGCCGACTCGAGCCGGCGCTTCTTCGCGTTGAGCTCCGGCGTCTTGAACCGCATCAGCGGGGCGAGATCGCGGGGGCGGGGGAATCGACGCTGAACGCTCACGTGCGGGACTTCCGTTCTGCAGGGGTGTGGTCTGGATGGGTTTCGTCAAAGAATGCGACCAGCCGGTCGCGAGAGTGCAGGATGTGTTCGCGCGTGCGCTTCTCTGCGGCGTCGGCATCCGCCGCAGCGACGGCGTCGAGGATGCCCTGGTGCTCCGCAGCGATTTCGCTGCCGCTCAGAAGGTGGTGCGCCTGCACCTGCCCGATGCACAGCTCGATCTCGCCCATGAGCAGGGAGTGCATGCGCACGAGCCTCCTGCTGGGCTGCGCCATGACCAGCGCCCGGTGGAAGGCGATGTCGTGCACGGCGAATGGCGCGTCGCTGGTCGTCGTCGCCTGAAGTGCCCGGTGCGCGTCGAGGGCTTCTCGCGGAGCAGCTCCGCTGCTGGCCAGCCAGGACAGCGCTGCGCCCTCGATGATCGCCCGGTTATTGAAAAGGTCGATGATGTCGTCCCGGCTGAGCTCAGGGACGTGCGCGGCCTTATGCGACTCGCGGCGGAGGAGCCCCTCGCCCACCAGTCGTTCGATGGCCATCTTGGCGGTCGGGCGAGCGACGCCGAAGTGCAGTGCGACAGCCGACTCCGTGAGGGAGGTGCCAGGGGCATCCGACTGGGAGAGGATGCGCTCGCGGAGCTCCTCGTAGATGGCGCTGGGGAGCACCGTGGACACGGTCTGCTGCATTGCTACGCCCCTTCATCGATGACGGAATTGTTAGACAATGTAGCAGATTGCTAGACAGCGCCAAATGAACTGATCTATATACCGCTCCCGGCGCTAATTCATGTCAATGAGTGCCGAAGCTTGCAAATACATCTGATCTATCTTCTAGGATAGGCAGGGACGTGAAGGGATGCAGAATGCGCACACGGGCAACGCGGCACGGGTTGTCGCTCACCGAACTCGGTCTCGGCACGGCGCAACTCGGCAACCTGTACCGCGAAACGAGTGACGACGAGGCGTCCAGCGCGGTCCGCGCGGCCTGGGATGCTGGCATCCGCTACTTCGACACGGCGCCCCACTACGGCCTTGGCCTTGCGGAGCGGAGGCTCGGCCGGTTACTCGCTGACTACCCTCGCGACGAGCTCGTTGTCTCGTCAAAGGTAGGGCGGCTGCTGGAGCCGACACCGGAGCGCGCGGCCGAACAGGACGACGAAGGGTTCGCTGTCCCGGCGCAGTGGCGGCGCCGGTTCGACTTCAGCCGGGACGGGATCCTGCGGTCGGTCGACGACACGCTCGCGCGAACCGGGCTCGACCGCATCGACATCCTGTATCTCCACGACCCGGACGACCACCTCGACGAGGCAGCAACAACGGGTATGGACGCGCTGGTCGAACTGCGCGAGCAGGGGATTGTCCGCGCGGTCGGCGCAGGGATGAACTCGTCCTCCGCACTGGCCGAACTCGTTCGCCGTGCGGACCTCGATCTGGTCATGCTCGCGGGCCGCTTCACCCTGCTGGAGCAGGGGGCGCTCGAGGATCTGCTGCCTCTCGCGCAGGACCGCGGGGTTGGTGTCGTCATCGCCGGTGTGTACAACTCCGGGCTGCTCAGCACAGCGCGCCCGAACCCGTCCTCGAAGTACAACTACGCGGACGTCCCCGCCGAGCTCCTTGCGCGAGCGCTTCGCATTGCGGAGGTCTGCGAGCGGCACGGCGTGGCGCTTCCGACCGCTGCACTGGCGTATCCGCTCCTGCACCCCGCGGTCGTTGCCGTCGTCGTCGGGGCAAGGGACGCCCGGCAGGTGGAGGGAAACGTAGAGCGACACGCCGAACCCGTCCCGAACGAGCTCTGGCGCGAGCTGGCCTCCGAAGGCCTCGTCCCCGATCCAACCGCACACTTCGTCTGACAGGACCTTCGTGACCACGATCACCGCAGTAACGGCGCACGACGTGCGTTTTCCGACCTCGCTCACGATGGACGGATCCGACGCCATGAATAAGGACGGCGACTATTCGGCCGCCTACGTCGTGATTCACACCGACGATCCGACCGTCAAGGGATATGGCTTCACCTTCACCATCGGCCGGGGAAACGATCTCTGCGTCGAGGCGGCTCGCCAGCGGGGACTTCCGCTCGTCGGCATGACCGTCGAATCCGCGGTGGCGGACCTCGGCGCCGTCTATCGCGGGCTGCAGGGCGATTCTCAGCTGCGCTGGCTCGGACCAGAAAAGGGTGTCGTGCACCTCGCGCTCGCGGCCGTCATGAACGCCATGTGGGATCTCGCGGCACGGGTTGCCGCCAAACCGCTCTGGCTCCTGCTTGCCGAGATGACCCCGGAGCAGCTGGTGGATGCCGCGGACCTGCGCTACCTGTCCGACGCGATCACGCGTCAGGAGGCCATCGACATGCTGCGCGAGCTCGAACCGACGCGCGCGAGCCGGATCGCCGAACTCACCGAGACCGGCTACCCCTGCTACACCACGAGCGCCGGCTGGCTGGGCTACAGCGACGAGAGGTTGCGCCGCCTGCTGCAGGAGGCGGTGGATGAAGGGTACCGACACGTCAAACTGAAGGTGGGCGCCAACCGGGAGGACGACATCCGCCGTCTCGGTATCGCCCGTGACGTGATCGGATGGGATGCCCGGCTCATGATCGACGCCAACCAGGTCTGGGATGTGC
>JAOPVP010000089.1 GCA_025966135.1 Frankiales bacterium | reverse complement strand
GGGGGACGAGTCGGTCTGTAAGCCGGGTTCTGTTCCTCTGCCGAGGCAGAGGAGACGGTCATCCATCTAGGGCCACTGTTGCCAGTGGCCTCGTGCGGTCTACCCGCAGGCTCGGGCGGGCCGCCCTCAAACGCCTGCGCAGGAGCCGAAGCTCCCTCTTGACCTTGCTCCAGGTGGGGTTTACCGAGCCGCCCGGGTCACCCCGGGCGCTGGTGCGCTCTTGCCGCACCGTTTCACCCTTACCTCCCCGAAGGGAGGCGGTCTGTTTTCTGTGGCACTTTCCCGCGGGTCACCCCGGGTCGCTGTTAACGACCACCTTGCCCTGTGGAGCCCGGACTTTCCTCGACAGCTGGAGGCTGCCGCGACCGTCCGACCGACTCGTCCCGCCCCCAGGCTAGCGTCGAGGTGTGTGGCTTGTCGCCGCCCTGCTCGGCACCCTGACCCTGCTGACCGGGCTCCTCTCCCCCGCCGCAGCCGGTGACGTCACCACTCGTGTCGCGCCCGTGCTCGCCTTCCTGGTCGCCGTCACGGTCCTGGCCGAGCTCGCCGACGAGGCCCAGGTCTTCGACGTCGCCGCCAGCCGGGCAGCACGCCTTGCCCGGGGCCGGACACCCGTGCTGTTCGGCCTCGTGGTCCTGCTCGGCGTCGGGACCACCGTCGTACTCAGCCTCGACACCACCGCGGTGCTGGTCACCCCGGTCGTCCTCGCAACGGCCCAACGCCTGGAGCTGAACCCAGTCCCCTTCGCCCTCGCGGCCGTCTGGCTCGCCAACACCGCCAGCCTGCTCCTGCCGGTCTCCAATCTCACGAACCTGCTCGCCGTCGGCCGCCTCGACCTCACGACTGCGTCGTACCTCTCCCAGACCGCTCTGCCGGCGCTCGCCGCGATCGTCGTGACGACAGCGCTTCTCGCGCTCTGGCAACGCAAGAGCCTCACGGGCCGGTACGACGTCCCGTCGCCCCTGCGGCCGACGGATCCGCTCCTGTTCGGCGGTACTGCGGCCGCCTGCCTCCTGCTCGTCCCGATGCTCCTGGCGGGTCTGCCCGTCGCGGGGGCCGCCTCTGCCTCGGCCTTCGTCGCCATCGGGTTTGCCCTGTGGTGCAGGCGATCTGCCCTCACGTGGTCGCTGATCCCGTGGCGGTTGGTGGTCCTGGTGGAGGGGTTGTTCCTCGTCGTCGAGGGGGTCGGCCCTCACGGGCTCGACATGCTGCTGCGACACGGGATCGGATCACCACTGCAGACGTCCTTCGTCGCCGCCGGAGGGGCGAACCTGGTCAACAACCTGCCGGCCTACCTCGCCATGGAACGGGTCGTCCCGCACTCCCAGCTGCTGGCGCTGCTGCTCGGCGTCAACTTCGGGCCCCTGGTCCTGCCATGGGGCTCGCTCGCGACCCTGCTCTGGGCAGAACGCTGCCGGGCCAGAGGCGTTCATGTCGGGTGGGTCAGGTTCGCCCTCGCCGGGCTCGTGCTGGTCCCCCTGCTGCTGCTCGCGACCGTCCCGCTCCTGTGACCGCTACTGGTCGGGGACCGCCAGGCCGTCGAGGTGGTGGGTGTCGTTCATCGACCGCACCACCGCCGGGCCGTCGGCGAACCACTGCACCTCGGACAGGCAGGCCAGGTCCAGGTGCATCCGGTACAGCGCTGAGGGCGGCGCGTCCAGCGCGATGCGCAGCAGGGTCTTGATGGGCGTCACGTGGCTGACGATGATCACGGTCTTGCCCCCGTGCCTGGCGAGCACCCGGTCGCGGGCCTGACGGACCCGGGTGGCCGTCGCGTCGAAGCTCTCCCCGAACGGCGGGGCAACTGAGCTGTCGGCCAGCCAGGCATCCATCTCCCGCGGCCAGCGCTCGCGGACCTCCGCGAAGGTGTACCCCTCCCAGTCGCCGAAGTCGGTCTCGTGGAAGCCGTCCTCCACCTCCTCCTCGAGCCCCAGCGCCGAGGCGACGGCCTGAGCGGTCTGCCGGGCCCGGCCCAGGGGCGAGCTGACGACGACGGTCGCCGCCGACGAAGCCAGACGACCAGCCGCTGCTGCTGCCTGGGCCAGGCCCACCTCGGTCAGCGCCGGGTCGCCAGTGCCGGAGAAGCGCTTCTCGATCGACAGCGGTGTCTGCCCGTGGCGCAGCAGCAGCGTGGTCGTCGGCGGGCCAGGCGCGTCCTGCCACCCTGAGAGGCGATGGGGGGCGGCGGGCTGGGAGGCCAGCCACGTGTCTGCGGCGTCCGCCGGACCCGTGTCACCTCCAGCCCGCCACATCAACCCCTTGGCGGCCGCGTCCATCGCCTCGTTCGCGAGCCGGTCGGCGTGCTTGTTCTGCTCCCGCGGGATCCACGAGAACCGCACCCGCGGCAGCCGGGCCACCAGCTCCTTCGCCTGGCGGTACAGCGGTTTCATGGATTCGTGCTTGACCTGCCAGCGGCCGGACATTTGCTCGACGACGAGCTTCGAGTCCATCCGGACCTCGACGTCGTCAGCGCCGACCTCGAGCGCGGCGGTCAAGCCGGCGATCAGCCCTTCGTACTCCGCGACGTTGTTGGTGGCCCGCCCGATGCCGGCAGCCCGCTCCGCGAGCACCTCACCAGTGACTGCATCGAGCACGACCGCCCCGTAGCCCGCCGGACCGGGATTCCCACGTGAACCCCCATCCGCCTCGACGATGACCCGGCGCGTCACAGCCCCGACTCGGCGGTTCGCACGATGATCCGACGGCACTCGTGGCGCAGCACCTCGTCGGGCGGTGCCGCGCGGTACTCCGCCTTCTCGTTCTGCATGAGGTCCAACCTGCAGGCGCTGCACCGCCCGCGCTCGACCGCACCCGCCCCGACGCCACCCTCGGCGGCTCGGATCTTCTCGTACAGCGCGAGCAGGTCGGCGGGGATCTCCGCTGCCATGACGGCGCGCTCGGCGACGGACGAGGCGCGCTCGGCGTCGATCCCGACCCACGCCGCGTCCCTGGCGGCGACCGCCACCTCACGCGCCGCCTCGTGCGAGCCACGCTCAGCCAGCATCGCTTCGAGGCCCTTCTGGGCCTCCTCCATCCGCTCCATGACCTCGAGCTCAGCGTCCTCGAGGTCGGACTGTCGCCTGGTGAGCGTCCCGACCTCGTGCTGGAGCTCCTCGAGCTGCTTGGGCACGGTGATGGCACCCGACGCCAGCCGCCCCTCGTCCCGTGTCTTACGGACCCGCACCTGCTCGATGTCGCTCTCTGCCTTGTCGAGCTCGCGCTGCAGGTCGCTCACGGCGGTCTCGGCAAGCACGATGTCGTCGCGGCGGGCCGCGACCAGCGCGTCGAGGCGCGCGATCTCAGCGATCTCCGGCAACGTCTTGCGCTTGTGCGCGAGCTGGTCGACGGCGGTGTCGAGCGCTTGCAGGTCCAGCAACCGGAGCTGGGCGAACGGGTCGGCCTTCACGCGATGGGGCTCCTCGAGGCAGTGGTCCACGGGTCGGTGTTCAGGGTCGAGACCGTGGTGTCGACACCCACGACCCTAGTCAGCGCACCGGCCGCCGAGGAGAGCCACGGCCACTCGGTCGCCCAGTGCGCAGCATCGAGGAGAGCCAGGCCCTCCGGTGCCTCCGACGCCCGGTGGTGCCGTAGGTCAGCAGTGAGGTATGCCTGCGCCCCGGACGCGGCCGCCGACTGCAGCGCCGAGTCACCGGCCCCCCCACACACGGCGAGTCGCCGTACCTGCAGGTTGGGATCACCGGACCCGCGCACCCCCCAGACGGTGGGCGGCAGCACGGCTGCGGCCAGGTCCACCAAGGCGCCCAGGGTCACGGGCGACGGCAGCTGCCCCACCCGCCCGTGGCCCACGCCGGAGGGCAGGTCTGCCAGCGGGATCACGTCGTACGCAGGCGTCTCGTACGGGTGCGCCGCGAAAAGTGCAGCCAGAACGGTACGGCGGATCCGTCGGGGCATCACCGTCTCGAGGCGGACCTCCTCCACCTCCTCGAAGGTCCCGACCCGGCCGATCGCCGGAGTGGCCCCGGCCAGCGGACGGAAGGTCCCGATGCCGGTGGTCGACCAGGTGCACGAGTCGTACGACCCGATCTGGCCGGCTCCGGCTGCGGTCACTGCCAGCCGCACCCGGTCGGCGTCGGCGACCGGGACGAAGACCACGAGCTTGTCGAGCTGCTCGGGCACTGGCTCGAGCGGCGTCACGTCCTGCAGGTCGAAGAGCGAGGCGAGAGCGTCGTTGACGCCGCCCAGCGCCTGGTCTGCGTTGGTGTGGGCGACGAACAACCCGCAGCCGCCCCGCACGAGGGCGTGCACGACCCGGCCCTTGGGGTCGTGGGCCGCGACCGATGTGGTGCCGTGCAGGTACAGCGGGTGGTGGGTGACGAGCAGGTCGTAGCCGCCGGCCAGGGCCTCGTCGACGACCGGCTGCACCGGGTCGACCGCGAACAGCACCCGCGAGACCGCCGCATCGGGGTCCCCACAGACCAGGCCGATCGCGTCCCAGGACTCGGCGAGGGCCGGCGGAAAAAGGACGTCGAGCGCGGCCGTGACATCAGACAGGCGGGCGGGCACGGTCGAAGGCTAGAGCGCCGGCTGGGCGGGCCCCTCGCCGGAGATGCGGGAGACGCCGTCCGCGAGCTTTTCCATCATCTCGTCCGGGGTGAGGTGAAACGCCCCAGAGGCGATGTCGAGGAGCACGGCACCGAGCGCCACGATCGAGGTGGTCATCCCCTCAGGATCAGCGTTGGCCGCCTCCATGAGCGCGCTGTGCGACCCCGCCTCGCTGCGGACGTAAGCCCGCACCAGCGCGAAGTGACGGGCGAAGGTCGCCGGGGCAGGCGCGAGCTCGGTGACGATGTGTTCCACAAATCGGACCATAAACGGAAAGCCCTCCGGTCAGTTGGAGATAGCCGGGCGTGTCCTCGGCGACAGTCTCCGGAGGTTTCGACGCGTGCCGGCTTCTGGAGGTTCAAACTGCTGGAATGGTGGGTAAGGGTAGTCGGCGCCTCGGGCTGGCGGCCGTCGTCCTCGTAGCCCTCGGCCTGCTCGCCGGGGCTGGCAGCGCAGGAGCCCCCAGCACTCCCAAGGTCACGGCCCTGTTCTTCGGTGACAGCCTGATCGGCGGCACCGGAGCGGTCCCCCGGCGTCCCGTCGAGGTGCGCACCGCCGCTGACCGCCTGGGCTGGCTCGCCGTGGTCGACGCTGTGGGTGGCACCGGCTACACGACCGGCGGCAAGCACGGCAGGACCTACCTCGAGCGGCTCCGGCACGACCACGCCCTCGACCCGCCGTACGACGTGGTGGTGCTCGAAGGGGGGACGAACGACGCCGACCACGGCTCGCTGACCAGCCTTCGATCCGCCGCGCTGGCCAGCGTCGACCTGGTGCGCCGCCGCCAGCCCCGGGCGCGGATCGTGATGGTCGGCGCGTACGCCCCGGCAGGAGTCGCGCTCGACCGCTACGCGCAGGCCGACCGGATCCTCGCGGCGGTCGCCCAGGACCGCGGCCTGCTCTACGTCAGCCAGCTTCCGTTCAGCACCGTCACCGACCCAGGGTTCCTGTCCCGTGACCACTACCACCCGAGCGACACCGGGTACGCCCTGATGGGCAAGGAGCTGGCTGCTGCCATCCGGGGATGACAACCCGGAACGGGCACCATGTTCAGGTCCACAGGTCATTTCCCGGGCATTCGTCAGTTTCGGGACAGGTACAACGACCGCCTTGGTGCGACCCTGAAGGCGAACGACCAGCAGGGAGATGCCGATGCTCGATCGTCACGACGTCCGGATCCGCGAACGCGGCTCACGTGCCGTGCGGTCCTGGACCGCGGTGACAGGGGTAGCTGCCACCGCGGGGGCTGCCGCGATGCTCGTCAACCTGCCTACGAGCGCAGCAGAGGCGCGGGCGGCCAGTGCAGCCCAGGCGGCTAAGGCCCGGCTCGCACACGCAGCCCAGGTTGCACACGCACGCGCCGTCGCCAGGGCCGCCGAGCACGTCAAGCAGGCGGCGGCAGCCAAGGCTGCGGCAGCGAAGGCAGCAGCTGAGGCCCGGCTGGCGGCCAAGAGCCAGGCCACCAGGGCCGCTCACGCAACTGCAGCGGCCCGGGCGGCTGCGGCAGCGCGTGCCGCAGCGGCGCAGGCCGCCGCATCCCGTGCCGAGGCGGCCCGAGCCGCGGCGGCGGCTTCGTCCTCGAACGTCCGACCGCCCGTCGCCACCTCCGGCGGCAGCTGACGCTTCAAGGTCGGCGTGCCGGCTCACGGCTCCTTCGGGAGCGTCGGACTCGCACGCTGCTGAGCAAGCGGTGGGCGCGGAGGGGATCGAACCCCCGACCACTCGCTTGTAAGGCGAGCGCTCTACCGCTGAGCTACACGCCCCGCTGCCCAGAAGATTACGCGGCGAGCCGACCGGGTCGGGTGCCGACCTAGTCGGTTTCGCCGCCGAGCGCCGCCCTCCTGCCCGCCTAGGGCAGGGAGGCCAGGACCTTGCGGTACTCGGTCTGGTCCCGCGCGTCGGGGATCGCGTTGACGACCTTGTAGGCGACCTTGCCCTGCTTGTCGACGATGAACGTCCCACGCAGAGACAGGCCGCTCGCGTCGTCGAGGACGCCGTAGGACTGCGCTACGGCGCCGTGCGGCCAGAAGTCGGCCAGCAACGGGAAGGTGTAACCCTGCTCTGCCGCCCACTTGGCGTGCGTCGGGCGGGAGTCGACCGAGATGGCCAGCGTCTGGACGTCGTCGTTGCTGAAGTCAGCGATCTCGTCGCGGATGGCACACAGCTCGCCCTGGCACACACCCGTGAACGACAGCGGGTAGAAGACGATGACGACGTTCTTCACGCCGCGAAAGGACGAGAGCCGAACCCGGTTGCGGTCCTGGTCTTCCAGCTCGAAGTCCGGGGCCTGGTCGCCGACGTCCACCATCTGATTCTCCTTGCAGTCACTCGGGGCAGGATGTTCCGATGTTAGGAGCCCAACAGTTCGCCGGCCGCTGCGGGTTGGGCGAATCCGATGCCACAGCGCTCGGTGACGCGATCGTCGGCGCCTGGGACGACTTCCTCGACGTGGTTGCCCACGCCGACCTGAGCCGCCCCTCACGGCTGCCGGGCTGGACCGGCCGGGACACCTGCATCCACCTGGGGTCATGGGCCGACCACCGGGTCCTCAGCTCCATCCTCGCGGCCGCCCTGTCAGGCGGCGGACCCGAACCTCGGGACGCCGACGCCGCTAACGCCGAGCTGGTGGCCGCGCACCACGACGCCACCCCTGAGGAGGTCCGCGCTGCACTGCAGCGGTCACGGGACGTGGTGGAGGCGTGGTTCGACGGGTCCGAGCCGGCCGAGCTGGGACGCGCCCTGGTCAGGTCCTCGGTCGGGGACCTGCCGTTGCTGTCGCTGCTCCACGCGGGCTGCTACGAGCTCGCGGTACACGCCTTGGACCTGGCTCCCTGCGGTGCCCCGGCACCCTCGGCCTTCCTGCTCGAACGCGGTCTCGGAGCGCTGCTGGACGTCACCGGCGCGTTGGCGGCACGGCACGACATCGACATGACCGTGACGGCGCAGACGCCCCAGGGCGGCTGGTCGTTCAGCAGCTCCACCGAGGGCTGGGCCATCGACCAGGTCGCGGCCGGGCCTTTCGAGGGTGTCGGGGTCCGCGCCACCGCCGCCGACCTGCTCGACGCCTCCGCCGGCCGGACCACCATCCCGGCGCTGCTGCTGAGCCGGCGGATGGTGGTGCAGCAGCTGCCGTCGTTCATGCGGCTGGCGCCGATCATCAGCGAGGTACCGGGCCTCCCCGGTGGCGCCTCGCTGAGGGCCGGCGTCGTCGGTCTGACCGCCGTGACGGGCGGCGTCGGCAAGCTGATCGGCCGCCTCAAGCGCTGACCGGTTCAGAGCGGGCGGACGATCATGGCGATCTGCCGGCCTGCGCTTCGGGTGAGGACCACAGTGACCTCGCGGCCGCCGGTGAGCTTGAGCTGGCGGCGCAGCACCTCGGGCTCCACCGCGGTCCCGCGCTTCTTCACCACCAGCGGACCGGCGTCGTAGGACCGCAGTCGCTCCTTCAGGCCCTTGAGCGAGAAGGGGAGCACCGCCAGCACCTCGAACCACTTCCCAAACGGCGTCGGCACGGCCACGTCGCCTGATACGTAAGCGATCGTGCTGTCCAACAGCCACCCGTCGACGAGGTGCGCGACCTCCGCGACGAGGTGTGCCCGGATCACCGCGCCGTCGGGCTCCAGCAGGAACGCACCCGGGGGTCGCACCGGCGGCACCGGGGCGCCAGAGTCGGTGAGCACATGCGGTCCCGGCAACAACGACGCGGTACGGCGAATCCCTGAGCGGAGCGTCCCTCCCCAGAGCACCGCCTCCTTGACGTCGCCTCCGAGGGAGACGACCTCGACCTCGAGCCCGGAAGGCAGCACGTCGTAGTCGATGCCGGGCGCGACCTTGACGCCGAGCGCGGTGGCGGGCCAGGACAGCACGGCATCGAGCGGCGGGGACCAGGAGGCCGGGTCGTAGCCACGGCGGCCGCCCAGGCGCCGGGCCGGGTCCGCAAACACAGCCCCGGACGGCCGCAGCGTCGTGACGTCGGCGCAGACCAGCCCGACGTCGACACCGGCGACGGCAGCGTTCTCGCGGGCCAGCAGCAACCGCCCCAGGTCGAGGTCGACCCCCACGGCCGGTGCCAGCTCGGCGAGCGGGAGCAGGTCACCCCCGACCGAGCAGCCCAGGTCCAGGACCCGTTCGGCGCCGGCGAACCGACGGGCGTGGTGGAGGGCCACCGGGCGGGGCGTCGACTGCTCGAGCGCCTCCGCGGTCCACCACAGCCGGTCCCCGTCAGGGTGCTTGGCGAGCGCCCGGACCTTCAGGCGGGCCTGCTCGAGGGCGAGCCGTCCCAGCTCGCCGTACGGGCGCATCGCCTCAGCGGCCGTGATCCGGGCGGCGAGGTCGAGGCTGGAGGCGAGGGCGACGGCCGTACGACCCTCGTCGGAGAGCAGCAGGCGGACCTGCGCGGGTGTCAGCGCCGCTGCTTGGCCCGGCTGGCCTTGGGCGCGACCAGGCGGGTGCCGGACCACTCGGGTGCGGCGCTGGTGCTGCGGGTCGACGACAGGCCCGCGGTGGGTGCGGCCTCATCGATGTCGGAGGGCTCAACGTGGCCGGCGCGGCCGGCCTTGGGGGTTAGCAGCCAGACCACACCGCTGTCCCCGAGGTTGGTGAGCGAGTCGACGAGGGCGTCGACCAGGTCGCCGTCCCCCTCCCGCCACCACAGCACGACGACGTCGACGACGTCGTCGGAGTCATCTGAGTAGATGAGCTCGGTGCCGGTGCGGCTGGCGATGTCGTCGAGGAGCGCCGTGTCGACGTCCTCGGGCGCTTCGGCACCGACGACCTGCACGACCTGTCCTGGCTCGATACCCAGACGCTCGGCCAGCCCACGCGCCCCGGCGTGGTCCGCGGACGTGCTCACTGTCGACGACCCCTCTCCTCGGCACGCCAGGCGGCGTGCGTGCGCGTAGTCCACCGGAGAGCCACCCCGGGCGCAAGTGCCACACGCAGTGCGACCGGGCACACTGCGGATCATGCCCACGCAGCACGCCCCCGGCGCGGACTCCCACGACCACGCTGACGACCACGCTCACGACCACCACCAGCACCCCCACGACCACGACCACGGCGCGCACGGCCGCGGCGTGCTGGGCCGGCTGAGGGACCTGGTCGCGCCGCACAGCCACGACGCCGCGGACAGCGTCGACCAGGCGCTCGAGACCTCCGCCAAGGGCACCCGAGCCCTCGTCGTCAGCCTTGCCGTCCTGGGGGTCACCGCCCTGTTGCAGGCCGCGGTGGTGCTGTGGACCGGCTCGGTGGCCCTGCTCGGGGACACGCTGCACAACCTGGCCGACGCGCTCACCGCCGTACCGCTGGCGATCGCCTTCAGCCTCGGGAGGAGGCCCGCGAACCGGCGGTACACCTACGGCTACGGTCGGGCGGAGGACCTGGCCGGCATCGCGGTCGTCGTGGTCATCGTCGCCAGCTCGGTCCTGGCGGCATACACGGCCGTCCAGCGGCTTGTCCACCCGCACCCCGTCGACCACCTCGTGGCCGTGGCGGTCGCCGGCCTGCTGGGTTTCCTCGGCAACGAGCTGGTGGCCAGGTACCGGATCACGGTCGGCCGGGAGATAGGGTCGGCGGCTCTCGTCGCCGACGGGCTGCACGCGCGCACCGACGGCATCACCTCGCTGGCCGTGGTCCTCGGTGCCGGTGGCGTCGCGCTCGGCTGGCAGCAGGCCGACCCGGTGGTCGGCCTGCTCATCACCGTCGCGATCCTCAGCGTCCTGCGGGACGCTGCACGGCAGGTCTACCGGCGGCTCATGGACGCCGTGGACGAGTCCCTGGTCGAGGAGGTCGAAGCCGTCCTCCGCGCCACCCCGGGGGTGCGGGAACTCGGTCTGGTGCGGGTCCGCTGGATCGGGCACGCACTCCGCGCCGAGTGCGAGGTGGTCGTCGACCCGTCCCTGTCCCTGGTCGCCGGGCACGCGATCGCGGTGGAGTGCGAGCACCGGTTGCTGCACGAGGTCCGGCGGCTGACCGCAGCCCTCATCCACCCCGACCCGGAAGGTCCGGAGCACCACGAGGCGACCGCACACCACCAGTGAGCCAGCCAAGACTGCCAGCCGAACCTGCCGTGACAACCGTACGAATTGTCTGCAAGGTCGTCTCCGTCCGATCCGGCTTCACCATGGGGCGCCAACTCCAGCCGCGATGCACTGCGTCACACGGCCTGCCCGGACAACCACTTACCAGCGGGTAGGGGGTTGGATGGGGGTCGCAGCAGTCCAGTGGTGGAGGAAGAGCAGTGGTCGAGCGCGGTACGGAACGGTTCAGCGTTATCAGCGACGGGCTTCCCAGCCAGCTGCCGGACGTCGATCCGACCGAGACGCAGGAGTGGCTCGACTCCTTCGACAGCCTGGTCGAGGCGTCCGGTCGCACCCGCGCCCGCTACCTCATGCTCAGGCTGCTGGAACGGGCCCGCGAGAAGTCGGTCGGCGTCCCGCCGCTGCGCAGCACCGACTACATCAACACCATCCCGTCGGAACGCGAGCCGTGGTTCCCCGGCGACGAGCACGTCGAGCGCCGGATCCGCGCCTACGTCCGCTGGAACGCCGCGATCATGGTCAGCCGCGCCAACCGGCCGGAGATCGGCGTCGGCGGCCACATCGCCACCTACGCGTCCGCCGCCAGCCTGTACGAGGTCGGCTTCAACCACTTCTTCCGCGGCAAGGACCACCCCGGCGGAGGCGACCAGGTCTACTTCCAGGGGCACGCCTCGCCCGGCATCTACGCCCGTGCCTTCCTCGAGGGCCGGCTGACGATGGACCACCTCGACGGCTTCCGCCAGGAGAGCCGCCCGGCCAGTCTCCCGTCGTACCCGCACCCCCGTCTGATGCCGGACTTCTGGGAGTTCCCGACCGTCTCGATGGGATTGGGACCGATCGCGGCGATCTACCAAGCCCGCTTCAACCGCTACCTGCAGCACCGCGGCATCAAGGACACCTCCGACCAGCGCGTGTGGTGCTTCCTGGGTGACGGCGAGATGGACGAGCCCGAGTCGCTCGGGGCGATCGGGGTCGCGGCCCGGGACGAGCTCGACAACCTCACGTTCGTCGTCAACTGCAACCTGCAGCGCCTGGACGGACCGGTCCGCGGCAACGGCAAGATCATCCAGGAGCTGGAGTCGTACTTCCGCGGTGCCGGGTGGAACGTCATCAAGGTCGTCTGGGGTCGGCAGTGGGACGAGCTTCTCGCCCGCGACGTCGACGGCGTCCTGGTCAACGCCATGAACACCACGCCTGATGGCCAGTTCCAGACCTACTCGGTCGAGGGCGGGGCCTATACCCGGGAGAAGTTCTTCGGCACCGACTCCCGGCTGCGCAAGATGGTCGAGGGCCTCACCGACGAGCAGATCCAGGGGCTGCCGCGTGGTGGCCACGACTACCGCAAGGTCTACGCCGCCTTCCAGCAGGCCTCCACGCACGTCGGCCAGCCGACCGTGATCCTGGCCCACACGATCAAGGGCTGGACGCTCGGCAAGGACTTCGAGGGCCGCAACTCCACGCACCAGATGAAGAAGCTCACCAAGGACGAGCTCAAGGAGCTGCGCGACCGGCTGCACATCGACATCAGCGACAAGGCCCTCGAGAGCGGCCTGCCGCCGTACTTTCACCCGGGTCCGCACAGCGCGGAGATCGAGTACATGAAGGAACGGCGCACCCAGCTCGGCGGCTCGGTCCCGAAGCGGGTGGTCCGCAGGGAGTCGCTGCCGCTGCCCGAGCCGTCGGTGTACGACGAGTTGAAGAGGGGGTCGGGCAAGCAGCCGGTGGCCACCACGATGGCGTTCGTGCGGCTGCTCAAGGACCTCATGAAGGACAAGGGCATCGGCGCCCGCATCGTGCCGGTCATCCCCGACGAGGCGCGCACCTTCGGCATCGACGCGATGTTCCCGACTGCGAAGATCTACTCGCCGTTCGGCCAGCGCTACGAGGCCGTCGACCGGGCGCTCCTGCTGTCCTACCAGGAGTCCGAGAAGGGCCAGATCCTGCACGAGGGCATCACCGAGGCCGGGTCGATGGCGTCGGTGATCGCCGTCGGTACGTCCTACGCCACACACGGCGAGCCGATGATCCCGGTCTACGTCGTGTACTCGATGTTCGGGTTCCAGCGCACCGGCGACCAGATGTGGCAGATGGCCGACCAGCTCGGCCGCGGCTTCCTGCTCGGCGCCACCGCCGGTCGCACGACCCTCAACGGCGAGGGCCTGCAGCACCAGGACGGCCACTCGCTGCTGCTCGCCTCCACCAACCCAGCCGTCGTCTCCTACGACGCCGCGTACAGCTACGAGCTCGCCTTCATCGTCGAAGACGGACTGCAGCGGATGTACGGCGACGCCCCCGAGGACGTGTTCTTCTACCTGACCGTCTACAACGACCCGTACCCGCAGCCCGCGATGCCTGACATCGCCGGCCTGCGCGAGGGTGTGCTGAACGGGATGTACCGGCTGCGCGGCTCCGACGGCGTTGGCGCGCAGGCGCAGATCCTCGCCAGCGGTGTGACCGTGCCGGCTGCGCTGGCCGCACAGGAGTTGCTCCGCGCCGACTGGGGCGTCGGCGCGGACGTCTGGTCGGTCACCAGCTGGAACGAGCTGCGCCGGGACGCCCTGGCGTGCGACGAGCACGCCCTGCTTCACCCGGACGAGGCCCCGCGTGCCCCTTATGTGACCAAGGTCTTGATGGACACCGCGGGTCCGGTGGTAGCGGTCAGCGACTGGATGCGGGCCGTCCCCGACCAGATCAGCCGCTGGGTGCCGGGCGACTACACCTCGCTGGGCACCGACGGTTTCGGCCGGTCCGACACCCGGGCTGCCCTGCGCCGGCACTTCCACATCGACGCCGAGTCCATCGCCACCGCCGTCCTCGAGCAACTGGCGGCCCGCGGCGAGGTCGAGGCGGACGTGCCCAGCAAAGCCGTCGACCGGTACCGGCTGCGCGACGCGCACGTCGACTCGGCCCCGTCCACCGAAGCGGGATCGAGCGAGGTCAGCGGCTAGAACGCGACGGGTGCGCGGTCAGCGGGTGGGGGTCACCGTCATCTGTACCGACGGACCGTCATGGATCGAGCCGCTGCCGGCGCTGCCGGCTGCGAGGACACCCACGAGCAGCAGCGTCGGAAGCAGCGCGGCCGGGAGTGAACGGAACACAACCCCTGGCCTTCCCGCCCTGCTGGTTGTCCATGCATCCCGCCCCTAAGCGGCGGAGTCCATCTCCCACACGAGGATCTCCGAGGCCGCGTGCGCCACGACGGTCGGGCCACCCGCCCCGGTCAACCTGACGGCGTCGCCCTGAGCCAGGTCGCCGGCGCCCTCGAGGGCCACCGGTCCCTTGGCCACGAACACGTGCATGTACGGCGCATCCGGCAGCTGGACCAGCTCCCCCGGTTGGAGCCGAGCCGCCCACAGGACTGCCCCCTCCTGCCGGATCGAGATCGCGGCGTCATGACCGCGACCGCTGGCCACGGGCACCAGTCCACCCTGGGAGAGCTCGGCCGTGATGTCGAGTTGGTCGTAGGACGGCGTCACCGACTCGGTGTCGGGCATCACCCACATCTGCACGAAGCGCACCGGGGAGTCCCCCGCGGCATTGATCTCCGAGTGCAGCGTCCCGCTGCCCGCGCTCATCCGCTGCGCGAGGCCGGGGGTGATCAGGCCGCTGTGGCCGTGGCTGTCCTGGTGGGCGAGCTGTCCCTCCAGCACCCAGGTCACGATCTCCATGTCGCGGTGCGGGTGCGTGGAGAACCCGCTGCCCGGCGCGACGACGTCGTCGTTGCTCACCAGGAGCAGGCCGAAGTGGGTGTTGGCCGGGTCGTAGTGCCGCCCGAACGAGAAGCTGTGTCTGCTGTCCAGCCAGTCGATCCGGGTGTTGAAGCGGTCCGCTGCCCGGCGCACGTCGATGCTCACAGGTACGGGAACCTGCTGCGAGCCGGCTGTCATTCCACACCTCCCTCGGTCGCCCGCGCAGTCGGCGTAGCGCCCGCCCGTTTCGTGGTCCGTTCTGACTAATCGGGGGTGTTGACGAACGTCAGCCCCTTCCCTGGCCCACAATCATCGGCATGGCGCGACGCGGCACGATCGACAGGCTCGAGGACCACCCGAACCTCAGCGAGATCCTCGGGGTCCTCGGCCAGCTCGCGCACGTCGCCGATCGCGACCTCCCGCTCCTCGCTCAGGCGTGGACCAACACCGCCTCCCTCGCCGAGGCCCGCGACCGAGCCCTGTCCCCCGACAGCCCGCTGGTGCTCGAGGTGCTCGCGGCCTTCGAGGCGGTGGCCTCACTGTTCGCCGACGACCTGCTCGGCGAGGCTACCTACGTGACGGTCGACCCGGTCGTCACCATGACGGCGCTGAAGGCCATCCGCGACGCGATCGCGGGCGCCTACTCCAGACCGGTGCTCTCGCGCGCCCAGCACGCCTCACTGATGGGTCCCTGGCGCACCGTCTACGCGCAGGCAACCGTCGAGGAACCGGACCTCGGCCCGCACGCAGACGCCGTCAAGGCCCTCTTGTCGGTCCTTCCCCGGCTCGCAAACCGCTGCCACGACGCCGACAGCCGTGCGGTCTACGACGCGCTCGTGGACCGGTCCTTCGTCGACGAGTCCGACCGCGCCGGCGCCCGCGACACCGCCTTCCAGGCTGCGGTGCTCACCAGCCGTCGGCGCGTCTGGGCCCTGGTACGGCGATCTGGTGCCGAGGGCCTGAGCCGACCGTGCACCTCGTGCGGCCCGAGCGTCGACCAGTACGACGCCTCCCGCGTCCTGGCGCTGTGCATGGATGCGGCCTGCGCCCTGCTCGTCGCGGACACCGTCCCGGACGACCTCGTCGCGCTGCTCACCGCCCCGGTCCGCGCCCTCATCCCCGTGCAGCGCGAGTCCTGATCGGCGCGGGTCGCACCCAGCGCTGCCACGAGTTGTGGATCACGAGCTCGTACGGCGATGTCGGGTCCAGTCCAGGAGCTCGTCGGCGGACCAGCTGTTGATCACCCGGTCTGCGGTGACTCCCGTCAGGTAGGCCCGTTCGCAGCCCAGGTGCTGCCAGTCCAGCTGTCCCGGGGCATGCGCGTCGGTGTCGATCGAGACCTTGCAACCGGCCTCGACGGCGAGGCGCAGCAGGCGCTTCGGGGGGTCGAGGCGCTCAGGTCGGCTGTTGACCTCGACCGCGACGTCGAACTGCGCGCAGGCCGCGAACACGATGTCGGCCTCGAACTCCGACTCCGGCCGGCCCTTGCCCTTCACCATCCGGCCGGTGCAGTGCCCGAGCACGTCAGTGTGCGGGTTGCTGACAGCCGCGACCATCCTCGGCGTCATGTCCGCCGAAGGCATCCGCAGCTTGGAGTGCACGGAGGCCACGACGAGGTCGAGCTCCGCCAGCAGCGACGGCTCCTGGTCGAGCGAGCCGTCCTCGTTGATGTCGCACTCGATGCCCGTGAGGATGCGGAACGGCGCGAGCTCTTCGTTGAGCGACTTGACCACGTCGAGTTGCGTGCGCAGTCGCTCCGCGGACAGGCCACGGGCGACCTTGAGGCGCGGCGAGTGGTCAGTGAGAACCATGTACTCGTGCCCGAGATCCCTTGCAGCACGAGCCATCTCGTCGATCGGTGACCCGCCGTCGCTCCAGTCGGAGTGCACGTGGCAGTCGCCCTTCAGCGCCGAGCGCAGCGCAGCGGCCCCCTCGGAGACGGGCGTCTCCCCCAGGGTCGAGACCCGGCGGAGGTAGTTGGGCTCCTCACCCGCCAGCGACTCGGTGATGACCAGCGCCGTCACCGCTCCGATCCCGGTCAGCTCCTCCAACATTCCGCTGCTCGCACGGGTGGTGAGCTCTGCCCTGCTCAGGCCGTCCACCACAGCGGCCGCCGTCCGGAACGCCTTCACGCGGTACGACGGCTCGAGCGCTCGCTCAAGGCAGAAGGCGATCTCGCGCAGGTCCTCAGCGGGCTCCCTCAACGCCGCTCCCCCTCTCAGGCCAGGCCGTCGTCGAACTGCACGTCACGGCCGGCTCGCTCGTCGCGCCAGGTGGCGAAGACCGCCGTGGTGGCGGCCGTCCAGCACCATCCCATGAGCAGGCCGGCGACCACGTCCGACGGGTAGTGCACACCCAGCAGCACCCGCGTGCAGGCGACGACCAACGGTACGACGACGGCCAGCGCCCAGATCTTGCGTCCCGCGTGCGGCAGCAGCAGGACGGCCACCGCTGTCCAGAACGCGGCGGCACCCAGGGCGTGACCGGACGGGAACGAGGCGTTGTGCGGGCAGCCGAAGGCCGCGTCGACACAGGGACGCACCCGGGCGACCACGTGCTTCGACAACGTCGACAGCAGCTCTGCCCCGAAGACGCTCACGATGGCGTACAGCGCCAGCCGACGTCGTTGTCCTCGCACCAGCACGACCGCCAGCGCCACGGTGGCGACCTCGAGCACCACCGGCGCACCGAGCTGGGTCAGCGCGAGGGCCAGGTCACGCGCCCAGCCCCGGGGCAGGTCCAGCGCGCGAACCACGCGCCTGTCGGCCGTACGCAGCGGCACCCAACCGTCGCGCACGAGCACCGCGAGCGGCGCGACGACCAGCGCCATCACCATGCCAGCAGCCCCGAGCAGCGCAAGCCGGAGGCTCGCGCGCTCGTCGGAGGACCTCACGGCCGGTAGACCACCAACGGCGACGCTGCCGCCCGCAGCAGCAGTGACGACGGCCCGTCGGAGACCTCACCGTCGCGGGCGATCCGCAGCGGAGCACGGGAGCTGACGTGCATCCGACCGACGACCCGCTCCTCGTAGACCTGGCTCCGACCCAGCAACCCGGTGAGCACGGCGAGGGTCAGCCGGGTCCGCGAGAAACGTTGCGCCGCGTCGACGAGCCGCACGTCGATGCAGCCGTCATCCATCCGCTCACGCCACGAGGGCGCGAACCCGGCCGGGTGGTAGTGCCCGTTGCCCGCGAACAGCGTCCACAGCTCGCGCTCGACGCCGTTGACGGTGACGGTCACGCGCTCAGCCTTCCGCAGCATGCGCACGGTTGCCAACGCCATCGCAGGCCACTTCCCGAGCCGCTGCTCGTGCTTCTCGCGCTCCTTCACCAGCTCCGGGTAGACCCCGAGCGCAAACGTGTTGAGGAAGTACAGCCCCTCACCTTCCGGCGCTGCCGATCCGACCGACACCTGTACGGCGGAGCCGGTACGCACCGCCTCGACGATGTCTGCCACGCCGGCGATCCCGAGTTCGGCGGCGAAGTGGTTGAGCGTGCCCCCGGGAAGGACCACGAGCGGCAGACCCGCCTCCAGCGCGATACCGGCGGCCAGGCTGATGGTGCCGTCACCGCCCATCGCGCCCAGCACCTGTGCCCGTCCGGCAGCCGTACGGAGCACCTGCTCGATGTCGTCGGAGGCCCGGACCAGCTCAGCACGGGGCAGCAGCTCGGCGAGGGTCTTCTCCACCTCGTCCCGTTGGTCCGCGGAACCGCCGCCCTCATTGAGGACCACCACCAGACCCTCGCCGTCCGGGAGGCTCGGCGCGTCGACGGCCGGACGGCCGGCGGCGGGCCGGTCGGGCTTCGCGGGCCAGACCCGTTTCACGGCCACTGCGCAGGCTGCTCCGAGAGCCAGACCGGCGACCACGTCCCCCGGGTAGTGCACGCCGGTGTGCACCCGCCCGTAGGCGACCCCGGCGGCGAGCAGACCGACCGGGGCGGCGAGCACCGGCTGCTCGAGGGCCACGCCGACGGTGAAGGCCGCCGCCGAGGTGCTGTGACCGCTGGGGAACGAGGTGCTCGTTGGCTGCCGGCGGAGCTGGCGCGGCAACGGGACGGGATGCAGCTGGGGCCGCTGTCGTCGCGTGGCCAGCTTGGCGGGGATGTTCGCGAGGCTGCTCGCGACGAGCAGGGAGGCGAGACCGCGCACCGCGGCCCGACGCCTACCGGTCAGGGCGAGCAGGCAGGCAACGCCGTACCAGAGCAGTCCGTGGTCAGCGCTGTGCGTGAGACGTGGCAGGACGCGATCGAAGGCGGCCGATTCTCGCTGGGCGGCCGCGTGGAACAGCCGGCGGTCCAGGCCGTCGAGCCGGGCAAGTGCGGTGATCACGCAGGCAGGCCTGCCCTTAGACCACCTGGTGCAACCAGGTGACCGGGGCGCCCTCGCCGGCCTCCCGGAACGGCTCGAGCTCGTCGTCCCACGCGCTCCCCAGCAGGGCGTCGATCCCGTGAGCCAGCTGCGGTCCCTGCGCGGTCGCGAGCAGGGCGCGGAGGCGGTCCTCGCCGATGACGATGTCTCCGTTGGCGCCGATCATCGTGCGGTAGACGCCGAGCGCGGGTGTGATCGAGTAGCGCTCGGCGTCGTTGCCCGGGCTGGCGGCCTCGGTGATCTCGTAGCGCAGCATCGACCAGCTCTTGAGGGCCGCCGCGATCCGCCCGGCCGTACCCGGGCGCCCACGCCAGCCGGACTCGGCGCGGAGCATGCCGTGCTCGGCCGGCTGGGCAGTCCAGGTCAGGGACACGCGCGTGCCCAGCTCGCTCGCCACCGCCCACTCGATGTGGGGGCAGAGCGCGGGCGGGCAGGAGTGCACGAACAGCACCCCTGAAGCCACGTGTGACAGCGTCACGGTTCCTCCCAGGTCGAGGTGCGCCTTCCCCAGCGGCCTCGCGGGCGGTTCCGTACGCTCATGATCCTGCCACGAAGCGGAACCCCACCGCCATCACCGCCCCCCTGCGCCCCACGCGTGTCGCTCGGGCGGCTGCTACCTCCCACACCGGGACGCCCCCCGACCCTCAACCCCGGGCGAACGCGGAGGCGAGCCAGCTGTCGACGCCGGCCAGCAGCTCGGCCTTGAGGGACGCGGGGGCGGTCGAGGCGGTGATCGAGCAGCGGGCCAGGTCGGCGGCCTCGGCATCGGAGGGTCCGAGCGCCGTGTAGTTGTCGATCAGGTCCGCCCGAAACAGCAGGGGGTCGTCCGCGCCGATCGCGACGGGTACCCCGGCTTCCCGGAGCTCCCGCCAGGGCGACTCGGCGACTGCCTGGTGGATGTGCAGGGCCACATTGGACACCGGGTTGACCTCGCAGGTCACCTCGCGGGTCGCGAGCAGCTCGAGCACGTCCGGGTCCTCGACCGCGCGCACGCCGTGCCCGAGGCGCTTGGCTCCCAGCCGCTCCACCGCCAGCCGGACGCTCCCCGCTCCCCTGAGCTCGCCCGCATGAGGTACCGCGACCAGCCCCGCTTCCCTGGCCATCCGGAACGCCTTCTCGAAGTCCCTCGTGTCGCCGCGCGTCTCGTCGTTGGACAGGCCGAGCCCGACGACGCCCCGGCCGGCGAAGCGCTTGGCGAGCCGGGCGTGGGTCTCGGTCTCGGAAGGGTGCCGAGTGCGGTTGCCGGCGAGGATGAGGCCGGTCCCCACACCGGTGCGCTCCGAGGCCTCACCCAGCGCGTCCAGCACCACCTCGACGGTGCGCTGGAGCCCGCCGAGGCGCACCGCATACGAAAACGGGTCGATCTGCAGCTCGAGCCACCCCACACCGGCGGCCGCCTGGTCCTCGACGATCTCGCCGACCAACCGCCGTACCTCGGGCTCTCCGACGAGCAGGGAGCGCGCCGCGTCGTACAGCCGCTGGAACTTCAGCCACCCGCGGAGACCAGTGGCGTCGAGGTCGACGCTCGTGGGGTCGAGCAGACCCGGGGGCAGGGTGCGGCCCTGCTCGGCGGCCAGGTCGACCAGGGTCGACGGGCGCATGCCACCTGTCAGGTGCAGGTGCAGGTGCGCCTTCGGCAGCGTCCGCAGGTCACCCACACAGGGCATCGTGTCGCACGGAGTCCCTAGGGTGCTGCGTGGGAGGATGACCGCCTTCCCGCAACACCATGATCGAGGAGAAGCTTGACCAGCGCCGCCCCCGAACCGACCCCCGCTCAGGGGGGCTACACCGCCAAGGACCTGTCGGTCCTGGAGGGCCTGGAGGCGGTTCGCAAGCGCCCCGGCATGTACATCGGGTCGACCGACTCCAAGGGGCTCACGCACCTGGCCTACGAGATCGTCGACAACGCCGTCGACGAGGCGCTCGCGGGTCACTGCAGCCGGATTGAGGTCGTGCTCCACCAGGACGGCTCGATCGAGGTCCACGACGACGGCCGCGGCATCCCGATCGACGTCAACGCGCGGTCCGGACTGACCGGCGTGGAGTTGGTGCTCACCAAGCTGCACGCCGGCGGAAAGTTCGGCGGCAACGGGTACAAGACCTCGGGCGGTCTGCACGGCGTCGGCGCCTCGGTCGTCAACGCGCTGTCGGCGCGGCTCGACGCGGTCGTGCGCCGCGGCGGCCGTGTCCACACCATGAGCTTCCAGCGCGGCGTCCCCGGGGTCTTCGACGGCGAGGGACCCAAGGCGCCGTTCGCTCCGCGCGCCGGCCTCTCGGTCGCGGGCAAGGCCACCAAGACGCAGACGGGTACGTCGATCCGCTGGTGGCCCGACCTTCCGCTGTTCGTCAAGGGCTCGGTCGTCGACATCACCGCGGTCCGCGACCGGCTTCGCCAGACCGCCTTCCTCGTCCCCGGCCTCTCGCTGTCGATCCGCGGCGAGGGACCCGAAGGCCATCCGGAGGAGGTCTTCCGGTACGACGGTGGGGTGCGCGACTTCGTCGAGCACCTCGCGCCCGACGGTGCCGTCTGCGATCCGATCCACATCACCGGCAGCGGCAACTACAAGGAGACCGTGCCCGTCCTGGACGACCAGGGACACATGATCACCACGACGGTCGAGCGGCACTGCGAGGTCGACGTCGCGCTGCGGTGGGGGACGTCGTACGACACCGTCGTCCAGAGCTTCTGCAACGTGGTCCGCACCGGGCACGGCGGTTCGCACCAGAACGGGTTCGAGCGCGCGCTCCTCAAGACCGTCAACGAGGCGCTCCGCACCACGAAGGTCTTGAAGGTCAAGGACGAGGACGTCGTGAAGGACGACGTGCTCGAGGGCCTGACGGCCGTCATCACCGTGAAGGTGCCGGAGCCGCAGTACCTCGGCCAGACCAAGGACGAACTCGGCACCCCCGGCGTCTCGCGGATCGTCGCGGACGTGGTCTCGAAGGGCCTCAAAGCCGAGTTCCTCGACAACCGCAAGCGCAAGACGCAGGCTCGCACCGTCCTCGACAAGGTCGCCGCCGCGTCCAAGACGCGACAGGCCGCGAAGGCCTCGAAGGACGCAGCCCGTCGCAAGACGGCGCTGGAGTCCTCGACGCTGCCCGCCAAGCTGGCTGACTGCCGGTCCACCGATGTCAGCCGCACGGAGCTCTGGCTGGTCGAGGGAGACTCCGCGCTGGGCACCGGCAAGCTGGCTCGCAACAGCGAGTACCAGGCGCTGCTTCCCCTGCGCGGCAAGATCCTCAACGTCCAGAAGGCGGGTGTCGGCGAGATGCTCGCCAACGCCGAGTGCTCCTCGATCATCCAGGTCGTGGGGGCCGGCACCGGGCGCACGTTCGACCTCGAGCAGATGCGCTACGGGAAGATCGTCATCACCACGGACGCCGACGTCGACGGGGCGCACATCCGCTGCCTGCTCATCACCTTGTTCGCGCGCTACATGCGGCCGGTCATCGAGGCCGGACGGCTGTACGCCGCGGTGCCGCCGCTGCACCGGATCGAGGTCAGCGGCACCAAGGAACCGATCTACACCTACAGCGAGAAGCAGATGCTCCAGACCGTCAAGCGCCTCGAGGCATCGGGCAAGCGGGTGAAGCAACCGATGCAGCGCTACAAGGGACTGGGAGAGATGGACCCCGATCAGCTGGCCGAGACGACCATGCACCCGGCGACGCGCACCCTGCGCCGCATCAACCTCGGTGAGATCGAGATGGCCGAGCACTCGCTCGAGCTGCTCATGGGCAACGAGGTCGCGCCCCGCCGCGAGTTCATCATCAACAGCGCTGGTCGGGTGGACCGCGCCACCCTGGACGCCTGATGCCTCCTCGGAAGCGCTTGAGCAACAAGGACATCCCGCCCTTCGAGGGCGAGGGCATCATCCTCGACACCGACGTCGTCGACGAGATCGAGTCGTCGTATCTGGAGTACAGCTACTCCGTCATCTACAGCCGTGCGCTGCCCGACGCGCGTGATGGTCTCAAGCCGGTGCACCGCCGGATCCTCTACTCCATGTACGACGACGGGATCCGTCCCGAACGAGCCCATGTGAAGTCCGCCCGCGTCGTCGGGTCGGCAATGGGCCGGTTCCACCCCCACGGTGACTCCGCGATCTACGACGCCCTGGTGCGTCTCGCGCAGCCCTTCTCCATGCGCGTCCCGTTGGTCGACGGGCACGGGAATTTCGGATCGCCCGACGACTCGCCCGCTGCGGCGCGGTACACCGAAGCGCGCCTGGCCCCTGCTGCGATGGCACTCGTGGACGGCCTGACGGAGGAGACGGTCGACTTCGAGCCGAACTACGACGGCTCCGAGCAGCAGCCCTCGGTCCTGCCGGCGGCCTACCCGAACCTGCTCGTCAACGGCAGCGCCGGCATCGCGGTCGGCATGGCCACCAACATGATCCCTCACAACCTCGTCGAGGTCGTCGACGCGGCGCAGCACCTGCTGGACAACCCCGAAGCCGATCTTGACGACCTGATGCGCCACGTCCCGGGTCCCGACCTGCCGACCGGCGGGCAGCTGCTGGGCATGGAGGAGGTCCGGCAGGCCTACGCCACCGGTCGGGGTGTGGTCCGCATGCGGGCCACCGCCGAGGTGGGTCCGCTCCCCCGCGGCAAGAGCGCCATCACCGTCACGGAGCTCCCCTACGGCGTCGGCGCCGAGCGCGTCATCGCCAAGGTCAAGGAGCTCGTGAACGGCAAGAAGCTGCAAGGCATCGCCGACGTCAAGGACCTCACCGACCGTTCGCTGGGCACCCAGCTGGTCTTCGAGATCAAGGCCGGCTTCAACCCGCAAGCCGTGCTCAGCGAGCTCTACCGCCTGACGCCGCTCGAGGAGTCCTTCGGCATCAACAACCTCGCGCTGGTCGACGGCCAGCCCCGGACGCTGGGCCTCAAGGACATGCTGCGGGTCTTCCTGGAACACCGCGCTGACGTCGTCACCCGCCGCAGCCGCTACCGGCTGCGGAAGGCAGAGGAGCGCGCCCACCTGGTCGAGGGTCTCCTGCTCGCGCTGGCCAACATCGACGAGGTCGTGCGGATCATCCGTTCCTCGCCCGACGTCAGCGTCGCCCGGACCTCGTTGATGGACCGCTTCGGCTTCACCGACGTGCAGGCCGGCTATGTGCTCGACATGCAGCTGCGCCGCCTCGTGGCGCTCGAGGTCGAGAAGCTCGAGGCCGAGCTCGCCGAGCTGCGGGCCACCATCACCGCCCTGCTCGAGATCCTCAACGACCCAGCCGTCCTGCGCCGGGTCATCGCCGGCGAGCTGGCGGAGGTGGCAGAGGAGCACGGGACACCGAGAAGGACCGTCCTGGTGGGTGGTGACCTCAAGGCGCTCGTGACCCGGAAGGCCTCCGACCTGGAGGTGGCCGACGCCCCCTGTGACGTGCTGCTCTCCAGCACCGGCCTCCTCGCCCGCACCCCGGTGCACGACGGGGAGACGCAGTCCGGTGGCCGTCGACACCGGCACGACGTCATCACGTCGACCGCCCGCACGACCACCCGCGGGTACGTCGGTCTCCTCACCTCCGCCGGTCGTCTGGTGCGGATCGGGGTGCTCGACATCCCCGAGGTCCCGGCGGTCACGACGGGAGCCATCTCTCTGCGCGGCGGCGCGTCGGCCTCGGAGTTCCTCGAGCTGGCGAAGGGCGAGCAGGTGCTCGGTCTGGCCACTCTCCGCGAGGACGGTCCGGGTCTGGCGCTGGCGACCAGGCACGGCGTCGTGAAGCGTGTCGCGCCCGAGGCGTGGCCGGCCCGCAGTGACACCGTCGAGGTCATCTCGCTCAAGCCCGGCGACGAGGTCGTCGGCGCCGTCGAGCTCGCCGACGGCCAGGAGGAGCTCGTCTTCTTCGCCTCGACCGGTGACCTGCTGCGGTTCCCGACCGAGCTGGTGCGCCCGCAGGGCCGCGCGGCCGGCGGCATGGCCGGCATGAAGCTCGACGCGGGCGCGTTCCTGGTCGGGTTCTCTGCGGTCCCACTCGCGGGCGGCGACACCCTGTTCGAGGAGCCGGTCGTCGTCACGGCCGGAGGCCTGCCAGCGGAGGGCCGCGCGAAGGGGCCCGGCGTCGCGTCGTCGGTGAAGGTGACGCCGCTGTCGGAGTACCCCCGCAAGGGACGCGCGACCGGGGGCGTCCGCTGCCAGCGGCTGCTGTCCGGCGAGGCGCTGCTGGTCCTCGGCTGGGCGGGCGTCTCCCCCTGGGCGGCGTCAGCCAATGGCGACCCGGTCGAGCTCCCGCCCGCGGTGGGCAAGCGCGACGGCTCCGGTACGCCGGCGGACAAGCCCGTCGCCGCCGTCGGCCGCGCCCACATCAGCTAGCCCCCACGTCGAGCCATCCGGGACCCGTCCCCCCATCCAGACGCGCGCCCCCCCCCGCCGACTTCCCTCCCGTAGCCCTGTTCCCGGGGCATGACCTGAGCGTGCGCAGGGACCGCCGGACAGGGCCGAGGGAGGGAAGTCGGCGGGGGCCGGGGGTGCTGGGCGACAACACCAGGCGGCCGGGTGGTGTGGCTGCGGCTAACGGGGAAGGGTGAGAGGTAGCTGACCTGGGAGGAAGAGCGCATGGCTAGGAAACTTGAAGGCAAGGTCGCGCTCGTGACGGGCGCGTCCTCCGGCATCGGTGAGGCGACCGCCATCGCCCTGGCTGCCGAAGGAGCCGCGGTGGCGATCGCGGCTCGCCGTACAGAGCGGTTGGAGGCCTTGCGGGCCAAGCTCGAGGCAGGCGGCGCGCGCGTCTTCGCCGTCCCGCTCGACGTCACCGACGAGGCGAGCGCCGACACGGCCGTCGAGCAGGCCGTCGCGGAGCTGGGCCGGCTCGACATCGTCATCAACAACGCGGGCGTGATGTTGCTGGGCCCGATCGTCGACGCCGACACCGAGGACTGGCGCCGGATGATCAACACCAACGTCCTCGGGGTCATGTACGTCACGCACGCGGCCCTCCCGCACCTGCTCAAGGAGGGTGGCGACCTGGTCCAGATGAGCAGCGTCGCCGGACGGATGGCCCGCGTCGGGTCAGGCGCCTACAACGCCAGCAAGTGGGCGGTGAACGCGTTCAGCGAGTCGCTGCGGCAGGAGGTCACGAGCCGTGGCGTCCGCGTCACGCTCATCGAACCCGGCGCCGTCGCCACCGAGCTCCAGTCGCACATCACGCACCCCGGTGCCAAGGCAGCGCTCGAGAAGCGCCTCGCCGAGATGCGCCCGCTGCAGGCAGTCGACATCGCGAATGCCGTCCTCTACTCCGTGACCCAGCCGCCGCACGTGTCCATCAACGAGATCCTGGTTCGTCCGACCGATCAGGAGCAGTAGGGCGAACGCACGAAGGCCCGGCTCCCGAAGAGGGGCCGGGCCTTCGTGCGGTGTTCAGGCGAGGACGGTGACGTTCTCCGCCTGCGGGCCCTTCTGGCCTTGCGTGATGTCGAACTCGACGCGCTGGTTCTCCTCGAGGGAGCGGTAGCCCGTGGAGTTGATGGCGCTGAAGTGGCAGAAGACGTCGGCGCCGCCGCCGTCCTGCGCGATGAAGCCGAAGCCCTTCTCGGCGTTGAACCACTTCACAGTGCCCTGAGCCATGCTGTTGTGCCTTCCGTGTGCGGGACCCGGCCGTGTGCCGGTCCCTGGCTGCGCCGGAGGCATCTTCGACGCCCGCGACCACATTCCGCCGGGCGTCTGACTGACGTACGAGCTCATGCTTGTGCAACCGGGCGTAGAGACTACACGACGATGTCGTGCTCAGACGCCGGCGAGCAGCTCCGCCCACACCCGCTTGCCCTTGGGCTCGCCCTCGACGCCGTACCGCGTCGACAGGGCATCGACCAGCAGCAGACCGCGCCCGCCCTCGTCCGACGGGGCAGCAGGCCGCGGCCGCAGCGGCCGCGTCGAGCCGTCGTGCACCTCGAGCCGGACTCCGCCTGCGATCGGGGCGAGCCGCAGCACCATCTCGGTGCCGGCGTGCCGGATCGCGTTCGCGACCAACTCGGTCACGACCAGCGCAAGGTCGTCAGTGAGCCCCTCCAAGTGCCAGTCATGGCACACCGACACCACGAGGTCACGTGCGGCGGAGGCAGACGACGGTTGAGGCGGAAACACGGCCACGACCGCTGCGTCCATACGCGCCTCCAACTCACCCGTTGCCGTCAGGGTGCCCGTACCCATTCAGCCTGGAGTCACGCACACCGTCAGCGGAACACTCCTGTCGCCGTCGGCGCGAACCGTCGCGAGAGAACCAACCACGCGAAGGCATGGCCATCCCGGGCGAACCGACCGTCGGTCCACGACCGAAGGCGGCCCCGTGCTGGCGCACCGCCCGCAGCCCCGCCAAGGACGAACCGACGGTCAGCACGCCGGTCGCAGCCGTCGCGACGAACGCGGCGCGCGCACTGTAGGCCTCGACCAGCACGCCCGCGACGCCGTGCCCACTGCGGTCCCGCCGACGATCATGCTCCCGTTCCAGGCGAACGCCTCGGTGACCGTCCCGGCCGGAGCGGCGCTGCCGGGGAGCCGTGGCCAACCGGTGCAGCCCCCAGTGGACAAGACCGCCGAGAGCCGTCCGAAGACGCTGGCCGCAAGGGCCGGAGCCGCGCCCGGCGGGCGCAGGAAGGCACCGTAAGCGGCTCATCACCTTCAGGTCATCAACGCTACTGGCGGGCGCCGATGCCTAGGATGCCAACGGGGCGGTAGCTCAGCCGGTTAGAGCAGCGGACTCATAATCCGTCGGTCGTGGGTTCGAGCCCCACCCGCCCCACACGCTCAAACGCCCTGAGAATGCCTAGTACGTAAGGGATCTCGGGGCGTTTGACGTTCCCCGTCGATCAACCGCCGACGACCGTCGACGACCGCCTTTCACCGCCCTCTATGGCGCAGATATGGCGCAGATAGAGCATGCCCCGGCCCTCATCCGGGGCGTTCTGTGACACGCTGAGACGGTGACGACCAAGTTCCGACGAGGACCCGCTGGAGTTGGGCGACAAGTTCGTCACCCCCGAGGGCGGCATGACCGTGCTCGGAGGGCGGATACAGCCAGGCCTACGTCTCCGTTGCTGCCTCTGCGGCCGTGGTAGCCG
>JAOPVP010000077.1 GCA_025966135.1 Frankiales bacterium | reverse complement strand
TCGACCGAGACACCCTCACCGGTGCGCAGCATGAGCTCGTACGACGCCTGCTCACCTCATCCGCAGGAGTGGACGTCGTCGTCGGTCCCGCCGGCGCGGGCAAGACCCGAGCGCTGCGCGCCGCCCGTCAGGCCTGGCAAGAAGCCGGCCACACCGTCGTGGGCACCAGCCTCGCCGCCGTGGCCGCCCGCGAACTGCAGAACGGCTCCGGAATCCCCTCCACATCGCTCGCCCGCTTCCTCAGCGACCTGCGCAGGGTGGAGCTGCCTCAGCGCACCGTGATCGTGGTCGACGAAGCCAGAATGATCGGCACCCGCCAGTTGTTGGAGCTGCTCCAGACCGCCGCCCAACAGCACGCGAAGGTCGTGCTCGTCGGCGGCCCCTGCCAGCTGTCGGAGATCGAAGCCGGCGGACTGTTCGCCTCGCTGGCTGGCTCCGAGCACGCCCTCCCGCTCAGCACCAACCAGCGCCAGGCCGAGCCCTGGGAGCGCGAGGCCCTCGCCTCACTCCGGGACGGCGACCCGGCACGGGCGCTAGACGCTTATGCCGACCACGACCGGGTCCGCCTCGCTCCCGACCGCAACCTGCTCCTCGACCGGCTCACCGCCGACTACCTCCTCGCCCGATCCGAGGCCGCCGACCCGGACGTGCTTGTCCTTGCCGTCCGCAATTCCGACGTGCGAGCCGTCAACGACGCCATCCGCAGCCAGCTCCGCGTGCACGGGGTGCTCGGCGACGCCGAGATCCAGGTGGGCAGCGAGGAGCGCGCCCGCGCCTACGCGGCCGGCGACGAGTGTCGCCGCTGTGGAAGTGATGGCGACACAACTCGCTTGGAACTCTGAGCCGCCGCGACGATTCGTCGAAGAACAGGTGCTGCCTTTTTCGGGTCGTTAAGGGCTACGCCGCGGCGCAGCAAGCGCCACACGCACCCGGGACCAGTCCTCGCAAGGGACCGCTTGACAGGCGATCAGCAAGGCGGCGAGGCGCGCCCCCGTCGCCGCATCCAGATGTGCTTCCACTACCGACTCCTTGAACGCGTTTGATCCCGCCCCTAGGGCGGACTCGTCGTTCCGTCCCCGCGTGTCCTCGAAGACGATCACGCCCAGCGAATGACCCCCTGAGTCGATGCGCACCGCGCCGTAGGTGCGAGCTCGCAGGGTCAGCGCCTCAGCTTCGTGGCGCGGAAGGCCCAACCGCTCCTGCGCGTCCAGCCATTGCAGAAACGGCGCAGCGTTCACCGGACCAGGCGCTGGTAGTGGAGGCGGGAACACCCTCTGAGTACGCCAAGCTTGGCCGAGAACAGCCTCGTCGATGGGGAAGCGACCGCGCCCAGGCCCGTGATCCTTCGATGGGTCAGCCGAGTAGCGGGCTACCAGGTCGAAGTGATCGTCATCGTGCGCCCGAAACAGGCTCACCCTTCCATTGGAGAACAGCTGCAGACTGTTCGCGAGCCGGCGAACCTCGTCTCGAGCCAACGACGCGAGTGCACGTTCGGATTCGGTCGCCCGGAGCGCAACGCATTCGAGGTCGCGAAGGCGCCTGCCACGGCGAAGTTCCCGGGCCACGATGATCCACGAACCGATCAGAAGAGCTGCCACTCCGGACCTGAAGAGCCAGTCAGCGGACGTACCTTGCCGCACCGACCACGTCAGGTGCGGATGGGGTACGAGCGCGGTGATCACAAAGAGTGACGGGGCGACTACGGTAGTAACCGCGAGCGGGACCCATTCCCTCAGGAAGGACCCCACGAGCCCCAGACCGGAACGCATGCGCACCGCGACACGGTCCCACATCCATCAGCGGGCACCCGGCGTGGTGGCCAAGGGCCACCGCGCGGCATAGTGAGCTCGACAGCAACAGACCGGAGGAAGAGTGCCTGACAGCGACCTGCCTGACACGGACGAGGTTGAATCCGACTCGGCGGAGGCTGTTGTGGCAATCACGATCAACGGTGCGGCCTTTGAGATCAGCGCAGAGCAGATCAGCGGGGCGCAACTACGGCAGATCCCCTTCCCCGCCATCGGTAATGATCACGACTTGTGGTTAGAGCAACCGGGCGAGCCCGATCGGTACGTCCGCGACGATGAGCTTCTACTGCCAACGGATGGCATGCGCGTGTTTACTGCGCCGCGTTCGATCATGGCCGGCCACGTCCCGGGCCGTGACGCGGCAAGCTAACGAAGCGCACGCGGGTCGTCCCCCGAAATGTCCGGGCCGCGCACGATGATGGGTCTCGCCACGACGAGGAGGAACGCGCCACATGACGAGCAGCCCCGCAGCAGCGCCACCGCATTTCGAGATTCACATCGATCACAAGCCCCATCGCGTGAATGAGGCGGAGTTGACGGGCGCTGCGCTTCGCGCGCTCAGCGAGCCGCCGATCGGGGCGGACCGCGACTTGTGGCTAGAGGTGCCAGGACACCCCGACCAGCTCGTCGCTGACAACGAATCGATTGCAATGCGCAACGGGCTACACGTGTTCTCTGCGCCCCGCACGATCACGCCAGGAGGTCACGGGTCCGGTGCTGCCGCAGCGTGACATCGCGAACCTAGAGGCGCGAGAGATTCATTACGAGTTCGTCAACGACGGCGGGCAACCTTGCCTCGTTCTGCGTGGATACCAACTGCCACCAGGCTTCGAGCCGTCCACCGTTGATGTCCTGATCCGGATACCGCCTGGCTTTCCCGATGCCGCCCCGGACATGTGGTGGTTCGATCCGCCGGCAAAGATCGCAGCCACAGGTGCCTACCCACAGGCCGCCGACCAGATGGAGGTTTTCGCCGGCCGCACATGGCAGCGTTTCTCAAGGCATCTCGGACCGGGTAGTTGGATTCCAGGACGAGATGACCTCTGGACGTACCTGGCATTGATGCGCCACGACCTCGAACGAACAGTAGGCGCCGCGTGAGGATCGTCTTGGCAATGCCGGAGACGCTGTGGAAGTCGGCTGTCGAGCAGTTGAAGCATGCTCACGAATCAGCGATGGTTCTGCGCGTACGTCGAGCACAGAGCGCTGGCGAATCAGTCCTGCTCGTTCGAGACGTCATCCATGTGAACGAGAGCGACTACGAAGAGCGCAGCAGCACCAGGCTGCGGCTGCCTTCACGGGCATGGTTTCCGATCCTTGGTCAGGCTGCCGCTGCGGCGGACGGTGCCCTCTTCGTGCACACACATCCAGGAGGGTCGGCGCTGCCATCACGCTACGACCTGACTGTCGATGAGGAACTCGTGCCGCCATTCCAGCTCCGAACGGGGCAGCCCTTCTACGGCAGCCTCATCCTTGGCGGCAGCACTGACGCGCCGACCTTCACAGGAGCGGTGATTGATGCCTCTGGGCACCGCGAGTCCATCACGTTGATTCGCGTCGTGGGGCGTCGTGTTTGGGTGAAGCAGGCTGAGCGCGACTCGACCAACGGACCGACGACGGAGGGGACCGACGACGCGCCATTGCACGACCGACAGGTTCGAGCTTTTGGGGTGGCAGGCCAGGCTCTGATCGGGGCACTCCACGTAGGGATCGTCGGAGCTGGTGGCACTGGATCGAGCGTCGCCGAACAACTCCTTCGGCTCGGCGTCGGCAAGATCACGATTCTGGACGACGACGCACTAACTGTCTCCAACCTCAGCCGCGTTCATGAGGCTGGTCTGGAGGATGTAGCCGAGTCGAAGGTGTCCGTAGTAGCGCGAACAGCGGCTCGGTTGGGCCGGTCGAACGTGGACGCCCACGAGATGGCGCTTCTGACGCCCCACTCCCTTGAGCTACTCAAGACGTGCGACGTGCTGTTCGGCTGCACGGACGATCAAAGAGGACGAGCAATCTTGAACCGGCTCGCTTACTACTACCTCGCCCCGCTCATCGACATGGGGGTCTTGATCAGCTCCGTCGAATCGCAACTGACGGGGATCGACGGACGGGTGTCGTTCGTCAGCCCTGGCACCGCATGCCTGTTGTGCCGCGGGCGCCTCGATCCAGCTGCGATTCGCAACGAGTCGTTGACACCGCAGGAGAGAGCTGCGCTGGTGGCAGAGGGCTACGCCCCGGAGCTGGGCGACCCCGACCCGAGTGTGGTCACTTACACGACTCTCGTAGCCTCCCTCGCCGTGCACGCCCTGCTGGGTCGGCTCTTCGGATACGCGCCTGTAGACGGAACTGAACTCCTGTTCAGGGGCCTGCAAGACCAGTTGCGCCCCAACCACGTGCTTCCGAACCCTCAACACTTCTGCGCCGACACAACAACCTGGGGTCGCGGCGACACGACCCCGCCGCTGGACCAAACGTGGGCCTAAGCAAGCACCTCTCGCGGTGGAGAAGTGAGTTCAAGAAGTGGCGGCCGAGACGCAGACGGTTCCCCAAGGTCCAGTGGTGCAGGACGCGGGATCGACTTCCGAGTCCGCTGCGACGACGAACGATGTACGTCATCGGGGATCGTGGAGCGCCCAAGTGGGCCGTGTTCACGTGTCCCTGCGATGCCGGTCACGACATCCAGCTCAACCTCGACGACGCCCACGCCCCTATGTGGGAGCTGTTCGAGGGCACCAGAATGCGCCCAAGTTTGCGACCTTCGATCGACTCGCGAACGATGCACGGACGCTGCCACTTTTGGATCACTGACGGGCAGGTTGGTTGGACCCGAGACTCGGACTGAGCCGCCCTGGGTTGCTTGGAGGCTCCTGACCTTGGAAACGAGGATGGGGCCATGGGGAACCAAAGCAAGAACGCGAGGCCGTCGACTGCTCGTCGGTACACGCCCGAGGACAAGGCTCGAGCGGTCCGGCTAGTCCGACAGCTGCGCAAGGAGCTCGGCACGACGCACAAGGACAAGCAAACCCAGGGCGGTTCAGTAGCGGTCGAGACTCGCCGGCTTGGAGGGCTCTTCGGAGCACCTTTGGCCACCTTGGGGGTAGCGAGACCCGCGGTGCGTTCCAGCGATCCAGTGGTCGAGGTTGGCGATCGCCTGGCGCGTCTCCACAGGATGGCGTGGCAACTGACCGGGGAAGAACGCGTCGGTGCCTGCACCCTGGCCGACCTGGCCGTCGCCGGTGTCGTAGTCCATGACTACGCGAGCCAGCTGTTGCGCGGCGATGCTGGCTCGAGGTTGCCCGCAGATCTTGGCTTGCGCCGGGGGCTCGCCCGTCTCCAGGAAGGAAGGGTCGCTTGGCGACTGGTTCACGGCCACGTCCGGCAGCTCCGCACGACAACGCCTGCGTTGGTGGGGTTGCGCGCTGACGTCGTCGCCGTACGGGAGCTGCTCGATCAGCTGGTTGGAGCGACCTCCAAGGCTGCGTCCCGTGGGGTGGTGTAACTCCTCGCGCGATTCTCTGCGAGTGAGAGCAACTATGCCGTAGCAGCGATGCGCCTCCTCGAGGTCTTGGTCGGGGTGGCCTTCTTGGCCTCCAGGACGGTCGGCGGTGGCGGGGTCAGGAGCCGCATAGAGCCCTCGGACAGGTAGCGGCGGTCGCTGTCCTGCCACTCGGCGTGGGCTTCGATGAGGACGCAGGCTGAGAGCCGGAGCAGGGCGGCGGTGTTGGGGAAGATCCCGACCACGTCGGTGCGGCGCTTGACCTCGCGGTTGAGCCGCTCGAGCGGGTTGGTGCTCCAGATCTTCTGCCAGTGCGTCATCGGGAAGTCCGCGAACGCGGTCAGGTCGGCCTTCGCGTCCAGCAGCAGGTCAGCGACGGCGGGGAACTCACCGCGCAGCATCTGGGCGACGTTGTCGAGCTGCTCGCCGACCTTGGCCCCGTGGGGCTGGGCGAAGATCGTGCGGATCGTCGCGGCGACCATCTCGGCGTGGCCCTTGGTCACCTTGGCCAGGGCGTTGCGCATGAAGTGCACCCGACAGCGCTGCCCGGCGGTGGCCTGCAGCACCGTGGTGATGGCGTTGGTGAGGCCGCGGTGGGCGTCGCTGATGACGAGCTGGACGCTGCCGAGGCCACGGTCGCGCAGGTTCCGCAGGAACTCCGTCCAGAAGGCCTCGGTCTCGCTGTCACCGACCGCGCAACCGAGGACTTCTCTTTTGCCGTCGCTGCTGACGCCGGTCGCGATCACGACGGCCTGGGACACAACGCGCTGGTTGATCCGCACCTTGCAGTAGGTCGCGTCGAGATAGACGTAGGGGAAGGCCTGCTCATCGAGTGGCCGGGACCGCCAGGCAGCGACCTCGGCGTCGAGCTTGCTGCAGATCCTGCTGACCTCGCTCTTGCTGATGCCGGTGCCGCCGAGTGCGATGACCAGGTCATCGACCCGACGCGTCGAGACGCCCTCGCCGCCTGCATCACGACCGCGTGCAGCGCGACGTCGATCCTGCGGCGCGGGTTGAGCAGCGCCGGGAAGAACGAGCCGGTCCGGACCTTCGGGATCTTCACCGTCAGGTCCCCAGCGGTCGTCGTGACGAGCTTGTCGCGGGTGCCGTTGCGCTGCGTGGTCCGGTCCTCGGAGCGCTCGTGCAGCTCGGCACCGATGTGGGCGGTCGCTTCGGCGTCGACGAGCTCCTGCAAGATCACGCCGAGCATCCGGCGCATGAATTCGTTGGGCTCGGCCGAGCGCATCTGCTCGACCAGCTCGAGCAGGGCAGACTGATCTAGGGCCATCGCGTTGATCCTCTTCTGTGAGTTCCTTGGTCGGTTCTCACAAAGACTCGCGCGGTGGCCCCTTTACGACTGACAAGACCCCCATGGCCCGTCCGATCAGGTGCCCGAGTTTCACCACCCCTGGGGACTCAGGCCGGGTAGCTCGCGCCCAGTAACCGCATGGAGGCCCACCGCCGCCTAGGACCTGAGGATCTGGCGCCGGTATCGCTGAACGAGGTCCAAGTCCCCTGGCCGCGGAAGGCGCATATGTTGAATGCGGTTCCGAAGCGGCACGACATCCTCGGCCATGCGCTTCCAGGTAGCTGCAGTCACGCCGGCGACGCGTGAGCCGTCCGCTGATTCAGCAAGGAGCCGAAGCACGTCCGACATGTCTACCCAGTTCCACGGGAGGGGTACTACCGAAACGTCCGTGGCCTTGAGTCCGGTGTCGTCCGAGTAGTTGCGCGTGATCTTGCTCGCGAATTGCGCTAGGGCCGCGGACTTTGCGTCTGGATGAAGTTCAAGGTGCCGCGAAAGCGCCTGGCGTGCTGTCTTTTCCAGCTGAAACAGGGCTGCCGCAACTGCTAACCACTCGGGCGGTGCTTCGAGCATTGCTTCCTGGGCCGCAACGATCGAGATCTCGGCATCACTTTGGTTGACGTCCGGGAACAGCTGAAGGCTGTCATCGCGGGGGTCGACGTGAGCCAGACCGCTTGCGGTCAACGTCGCAACGATGTCGTCAGTTACGTCGACCGCGGCCATGGATCTTTGGCGCCTGAAAAGAAAGGTGTCCTCTATCCAGCCGAGCAGTTCTGCGCCGCATTGAGTGATGGTGCTTTGGAGCGCCGTTTGGCGGGCCTGGGCGGCCGCTCTCCGTCGTTCTCCACCCGTTGCGTTGTCATAGTTAAACTTGAGCAGCTCGCTTGAGACGGCGACAGTGTGACGAGCGTTGTTGATTACCCACGTCATGTGTTCGTCGCGCGGAAGGTCGTTGAGGATGGTTCGTGCGTGATCGTTTGGGAGCGCAGCCGCATAACAGTCCGTGGCAATGCTGCTTCCATCGATGGCTGGATAGCTCCGGCGTGGCAAGTCGCTGGTCACGAGAACAGCGGTGCCGCCCTGAACCCGCTCCAGCACTGCGGGTCTGAGCTGCCGCATCCAAGCACGGCCGCGACGAATCTCCAGCAGTCGATGAAAATCAAGCAGGATTAGCAGGTCGCCGGGCAGATCGCTGATGCAGTCGGCGTCGACATCGCTTCGATCGGACAACAATGGAAGCGCGGAGCAGTCGAGCACTTGCAGTGTGCAGATGTCCAATGCCGATGCTTGCAGATCGGTCACGAAGTCTTGACTTCGGTGCAAAGCCGAGGAATGCCAGAAGACGTGACGTCGGGTGAGAGCTGTTCTAATGATCGGGACGTACCAGGTCAC
The DNA here is from genome assembly GCA_025966135.1 of Frankiales bacterium. GTDB lineage: Bacteria > Actinomycetota > Actinomycetes > Mycobacteriales > SCTD01 > RYN-111. The sequence goes on along the minus strand of JAOPVP010000077.1, from coordinate 68,226 downwards.
GACAGCTCCCGGAACCGCGGGCTGACCCGTACCCAGGGCGAGATGGAGAAGTTGTGGCCCTCCTCTAGAACGATTCCTAGTTGGATGAGATTGGCAAGCTCAGACGGGTATTCGTCATCGAGCGCCGTGAAGTCACCAGTAGAACTTCCGAGTTCCAGCACGGCGAGCTCCGAGGGGTAGAAGCGGCCAAGCGCGTCAACCATTGAGTTGACAACGTCGACGGTATTCCGGCGCCATGGGCGGATGATGCCTGCCATGACCTGCGGCGTAACGGAGCGAACCTCCAGCTCCATGGTCAGGGACTCGCAGGCTGCCGCAGCCAGACTTCGGGTGAGGTAGACGTGCCCACCGGTTTGGGCAAGCACTGTGGAAATCGCCTCTGGGGTCCATGTGACGGCCATCTGTGCGCCGAGCGACCTGATCATCTCGATGGCGTCTGCATCATCCAGTCTGCTGACGAAGATCGGCTTCGCCCAGGCAAAGAGTGGGTTCTCTCGCCCGTAAAGCGTGGGCAACTTTAGCGGAGTAGCCGTAATTCCCGAGATGAGCACATTGAAGTTGGCGTTCTCTTGGACTAGCGAGCGGAGGGCTCCGAAGAACTCGGCGATCTGTGGCTTGTCCATCGACGTGGCTGCGTCGGGCCCCACGAGCGACTCAATCTCATCGAGGGCAACCACGACCTGCTTGTCTTTGCCCGTGGGGTGGGCGAGACCTGCTTGGACGGCTTGACGCCACTGGCCTACTGCAGGTCTGTCACCTAAGAGCGACAGTTCGTGTGTACGTAAGCCAACCTCCTTGAACTTCTGCATCATTTGCTGCGCAAGGTCGGAGATCAGTTGTCCGACCTGTTGTGATGGTTCGCTTGGAAGAGTCTCGAGATCGCGGAGCACGAAGACTCGCTGTGTTGGCTCGTCCTTCGTCCACTGCCGGCCTAGTTCGGTGACGAGGCTGGTCTTGCCAGTCTTCCGAAGCCCGAACACCCCGCAGACGCGGCCTTCCCGAAGTTCCGCGGCCAGGTCCCTCAATAGCGCTTTACGACCGAAGAAGTCCGCGCCATTGACGGGATTGGTTCGTTCGTAGGGGTTGTGTCTGGAGAGCTGCGCGACGAGGCCCTTTAGGAACTCGCGGGCAGCATCTTCTGCTGAGTCGCCGTGCGGCAGCGCCACCATCGCGTAGGGCTCCGTCATCGTCCACTGGTCAAGCTTGGTTGCCAGCCGCGGATCCCGGGACCACAGGCCATACACATGCCGATGATGCGGCCTTGTGATCTTGACGCCGAGGAGTGCCTCAAAGGTCCGTAACTGCAAGTCCGCATAATCGCTATAGAAGACTCTGAGCCCCTGTGACATGCCGAACAGCCGTTGCAGTCTGGGATGGAGTTCGATGACTGCCGTCCAGCCGGCGGTGGCCTCATGGGCTTGGGCGAAGCTGAAGCCTGAGCCGAGGACACGAAGCATCGCTTCGTGTTGGGCGACCACTGGAAAGGAGCGTCGCATTTGATTGATGTGCCGCGAGAGACCCGTGTCGTTGATTCGGAGCGGATGGGCCTGCAGCTGCGCGAACAAGTCTTCCACGTGTTGGTGCCTGCTCCCACTCGAGTGTCCTAGAAGCGCAGGTTATCGATCGGCACCCACGTTCCGTGTTGGGTCGATCATCACCGCTCTCCAGGCCCGCGCCGGAGCCTGATCGACGGTCAACCTGCGTACGCGTAGTGAAAGTGGACCTCGATTGCCGCCGACCCACTCAAGTCACCAAGTTCCTGCGATAGGATGAGTTATCACAGAATCTAGGCAGCAGGCGGGGCTACCGCACGCTCAAGGGGGACTCACATCGCCGGCACCGTCCATCACTTATCGCAGGTTGGTGCCGGTCCGGCGCTGTTGAGCGCCGTGGTCGGGGACTTCCTGGACGATCTCGAGCAGGCCGCAGCAGCCACACCCGCCGCGCCTACGCCTCCGACCTCGCTCAGCTCGCCCAAGTGGCCCCGGACCGGCTGGCCGACCTGACTCCGGACGTCCTGCGGACCTTCTTCGCCAGCCAGGCCGACCTCGCCGCGAGCACTCGAGCCCGCCGGCAGGCCAGCGTCGCCAGCTTCTGCGCCTGGGCCTACCGCGAGGGCCTGCTCGCCTCCGACCCGATGGGGCGGGTGCTGCGGATCCGCATCGAGCAGCCCCCGCCGCGGGGGTTCACCCCAGGCCAGGTCACCGCCTTGCTCGCTGCGATCCCCACCGGCCGGTTACGAGATCGGATGCTGTTCACCTTGCTGGCCACCACCGGGCTGCGCGTGGGGGAGGCGCTCAGGCTCGGCGTCGACGACCTGCACCTGGCCCGCGACGATGAACGCCTTACCGTCTTGGGCAAGGGTGGCCGGCACCGCACACTGCTGCTCGACGATCCGGGCTTGCTTCGGCTGGTGCGCCGCTACCTGCTGGAGACCGGCTACCGGCACGGCCCTCTGTTCCGGGCCGAGCGGGGCGAGTGCAACTCGCCGTTGCGCTACCAGTCGGTGCAGGCCAGGTTCGCCAGCTACCTCGTCGCCGCCGGCCTCTCAGGTTCCCTGCATGACCTGCGGCATGGTCACGCCCAGGCTCTAGTGAATGGTGGCGTCAGCCTGGCGACCATCAGGAAGCGCCTTGGGCACGCGAACATCAACACCACCCTGCGCTATGCCGAACTCTCCGACGCAGCGGCGGATGGTGAGATCAGGCGCTGGCAGCGGGCCAAACCCTGACGGGACTGGGCACAACTCTTTCGGGAGGAGCACCTTCGACCCCTTCGACCCTGACGGCCGAGACGGAGTCAGCGGTGCCTCACTCGGGCCGCGTAGCCAGCGGCCGCAGGACGCGGCGCGCCATGTCGTCAGCGAGGCCCAAGGTCAGCCGTCGGAAGGCTGCGCACACGGTGCTGTTGCACCCCTGGCTCGCCGAGTCTGCGCCGAGCCCAGTTCCGCGGCTTCCTGGGAATCGGGGAGCCGTGAAGGCCAGGGGCGATGTCTCAGCTGACGCGGACGAACGGTGGGATGCGGTAGGTGCCGTTGAGTGCCGTGGCCCGCGGCAGGTACAGCCTCAAGATGAGGTGGAATGCGTCGGCCGGGGCGGGTAGCCAGTTGGCCCGCTGCGCGGTGGTTGCGGGCGGGTCGTGCTGCACGTACAGCGTGAGTGATCCGTCCTTGCCGTAGTGCAGTCCGGCTGTGCGGTCGCCGACGGCATACCGGTTGCTGCTGTTGGCGTAGAGGAAGTTGTCGCTCTGGTACATGGTGAGGGACCAGAAGGCCTTGACTGGCGGCAGCTCCCCCTTGGGGAAGGTGATCGTGTAGCGGCTCCGCCCGGTGAGCGGCCGTCCGCTGCGGTCGGCGTAGCTGGTGGGGTAGACGGCGATGCGTGGCACGTTGGCGCCGAGCAGGTCGGTGGCGATGATGGCGCGGCCGAGGTACTGCCGGTCGAAGTTCCCGATCCAGGGGTCGGTCATGACGCTCCAACCGGCCCGGCCGTTGGAGGTGGTGGCCCGGTAGGTGCGTGCTGCGTCTGCGATGAGCCGCACGGCTGCGGTCGTGCCCGCCGTCACGGCTGGGTCAGGGGCCGGCAGCGGCGAGGCGGAGGGGTCGCCCGCGATGTCGGCGGCATCGGCGGCTTGGACGGCGAGGGCCGACGAGCTGGGTCGTTGGACGCCAGCCGGCGCCAGCGCGTCGAGCACGCACGTTTGATCCGCTGGCGGCGGGTCGAGGACCAGTTGCCGGTTGAGTGTGCTGATGAAGTCGCTGCCGGTGGGCGTCGCCGGCCTCGCCTGGGCGGGCGGTGCCTTGTCGAAGACGACGGGCCGGCCCCGGACACCGGCCACCCAGGCGGTGAGCGGCGTGGCGGTGTACTGCTGAAGCACCGGGCGGGCCTTCTGCAGATCGGCGGCGCCGTCAACGAGGGTGCGCCCGAGCAGCCACACGGTGCGGGTGGGGCTACGCAGCAGGTGCACTCCGGGCGGGACGGTGCCAGTCCATCCGGGCGGGACCAGCAGGTAGGACCCGGCGTGCGTTCCGGTGGAGCCGGATCCGAGGTAGGCGAAGGAGTTCGACCAGGCGTCCATGAGCTGGAAGGTGTAGAAGCGGCCGCCGGTGTCGGGGACGTCCAGCACGAGGGGCTGCTGGGTGAGGCTCAGCCAGCCGACGGTGTACAGGGTGTCGACGTTGGGGGACACGACGCGTCGGGACGCCGCCGTGGTGAGCTCGGCGATGCTGACGGTTGTGTTGCGGAAGCGGAACTGCCGCACGGTGTCGTGCACCTCGACCAGCGGGAGGCCGTAGACGTAGGCGACTTCGGCAGCTGCGAAGGCGCGTGCCGCAGCCGATCGGGCCGTCGCGTCAACGGTCTGGCGGTCCGCATAGCGCCACGCGTCGTGCTGGACGCGCACGGCGAACCCGCTGACGCCCGGTGCGGAGCTGCCGTAGGCGCAGGCCGGCAGCAGGGCGGGACGGCTTGGCGTCGCGGCGCCCACAGGCACCGCGATGAGGAGGGAGGCTAAGGCCGCGACCGCCAACAGCGACCGCGCGGTGTTGGCTCGTCTCATGTCGGGTCCACGTGCGAAGTGTTCATGTAGTGCTCCATGCGTGCTCGGATGTCGGGGTGCAGTGCTGCGACGTTCCGCGTCTCGCCGCGGTCGGCCGCCAGGTCGTACAGCTCGAACTCCCAGCGTGCGTCGGGGGTGTGCGGGTCCTGTCCAGCGACGGTGTACCGGATCGCCTTCCAGTCGCCGATGCTTGCTGCCTGTGCGAAGCCTGGTGGTGAGACGTCGAAGACCATGTCGACCTGTTGCCGCTCCCAGTACAGCGGCTGTGCGGGGCGGGTGGAGTGGCCGGTGATCCATCCCAGCAGGGAGTGGCCGTCCAGGCCGCGCGGGTTGCGCGCCCCGGCGAGCTCGGTCAGGGTCGGGAAGATGTCCCAGCTGGCGAAGGCGCGGTCGGCGACCTGGCTCTTGCCGGACGTGCGCACGATGCCCGGTCCCCAGGCGATGAATGGGACGCGGATGCCGCCTTCGTAGAGCGCGTGCTTCTCGGACCGGAGTCCGCCTTGGATGTTCCAGAGCTTGTCGCCGAGGTAGGACTCGGACGGGCGGTGGTACATGGAGCTCTCGCCGCTGCCGGTCGCGAGCCGCTCCACGGTGCTGCCGTTGTCGCTGGTGAACAGCAGCAGGGTGTTGTGCGCGAGCCCGAGGTTCTCGAGCTGCCGCCGAACCACGCCCACGTAGGTGTCGAGCCGGCTGTACATGGCGGCGTAGCGCTTGAGCTCGGTCGTCCACTGCTTGTCATCGTAGGGGGAGGTGGACGGGATGAGGTTGGGCCAGTGCACGAGCTGCGGCGCGAGGTAGACGGCGAAGGGCCGCGACCGGTGCCTGCGGATGAAGTCCAGTGCTCGGTGGACGTAGAGGTCGGGGGCGTAGGTCTTCTGCGCATTGTTGGCGTTCTCGGGCAGGATGCGTCGCCGGTTGCCGTCCCATATGTAGTTGGGGAAGTACCCGTCCGTGGCCTGGTCGTGGGTCACGAGGCCTAGGAACTCGTCAAAGCCCTTCTGCAGCGGGTGGCTCTCGTGCCCCACGTCCTGCAGCAGCGAGCCGTCGGGACCACCGGGGTTCCCGCGGGCGAAGCCTTGCGGCACGCTCTCGTAGCAGTGGTCTGGTCCGAATCCCCACTTGCCGAAGGCGCCGGTCGCGTAGCCGACGTCGTGCAGGGCCTTTGCCCACGTGGTGTCCGACGGCTTGAACGATGGCGGGATGCCGGTGACGGTGAAGGAGTTGTCCCGGACGGACGTGTGGCCCGTGTGGTTGCCGGTGAGCAGCGCGCAGCGCGACGGCGCGCAGATGGGGGCGCCGGAGTGCGCGTCCGCAAAGGCGATCCCCTCGCGAGCAAGCCTGTCGAGGTTCGGGGTGCTCAGCACCTGCTGCCCGTAGGCGCCGAGTGCGCCGTAGCCGAGGTCGTCGGCGAGGATGACGACGACGTTCGGGCGATCGTCGCGACGGCCCGTGGCCGTTGCGGTGCCGGCCGCGCCGAGCAAGGTCGCCGCGGCAGCGCCGGTGAGCAGCCCGCGGCGGCTGACGGGTTGGTCGAAGGTTCTCATCGTGATCCCCTGAGCCGAAGCTCCCCACCTGTCCGGCGCGGCCGATAAGGCTTGCGTTTGAAGGGCATGGGCGCGTGCCGCTGCCGCATCTGGCGTTGCAGGGCAGCCGCGATGTCGGGTTGCAGCAGCGCGACGTCACGCGTCTCCGCAGGGTCGGAGTCCAGGTCGTAGAGCTCGAACTTCGCCTGTGCGTCGGGGACGGCCGGGTCATCGCCCGGCGCGTGCCGCAGCGCCTTCCACTTTCCGGCGCGCATGGCCGTGGTGTAGACGACAGCGGAGGGTGGGCCGCCGTCGACGTTCTGATCCTGCGCCTTGGGACGTTCCCAGTAGAGCGCGGGGTGCGGACGGGCAGAGGCACGCTTCTCGCCCGTGATCCAGTCGCGCACGCTGATGCCGTCCACGTCCGTGGGGGCGGTGATGCCGGCGATGTCGGCCAGGGTGGGGAGCAGGTCTACCGAGCTCCAGGGGCGGTCCGCGACAATAGGCGCGTCCTTGCGCACGACCCGAGGGCCCCAGGCGATGAGGGGGACGCGGATGCCGCCTTCGTAGAGCGAGTGCTTGCCTGCGCGCAGACCGCCGTTGGTGTTCCACAGGACGTCAGCGAGGGCGCTGTCGGGGGAGGGGGTGTCGGCGTCGGTGCACCCGCCGGATCCGACGAGGGCGTGCTCGTTGGGGGTCGGCCCGTTGTCTGCGGTGAAGACCAGCAGTGTGTCGTCAGCGATCCCGTGCTTCCGGAGCCGGGCGACGATCTGCCCGACATAGGTGTCGAGCAGGGTGATCTGCGAGGCGTACCGCTTCATGTCCTCGGTCCACGTGATCTGGTCGTCGTAGGCCTTGGTGTCGGGGACCTGGGTGGGCCAGTGCGCGAGCTGCGGCGCGAAGTAGACGAAGAACTCCTCCTTCGCATGCCGGTCGATGAAGTCGAGGGTCGCGTCCTTGTAGACCTGCGGCGCGTAGGTGCCGCGGGACTCGCCGGCGTTTCCTGGGAGCGTGACCCGGCGGTTGCCGTGCCAGAGGTAGTCCGGCCAGTACTGGAACGCGGCCTCGGTCGTCACGATGCCGACGAACTCGTCGAACCCCTGCTGCAGCGGGTGGCTGCCGTCTCCGCGGTCGGAGGTGGTGAACACCCCGCCACCGTTGTGGGGTGCGCCGCCTTGCAGGCCACCTCCTGGCGTTACGGGCAGTGTGACGTCGCAGGTGACGCCGATCGGCGAAGGGGTGAAGTACGCGTCGTTGCCGAAGCCCCATTTACCGAAGGCGCCGGTGCGGTAGCCGGCGGTTTTGAGGATCTTGCCGAGCGTCTCGTCCTCAGGCAGGAACCGGGGCTGGACTCCGGTCTCGCGCATGGAGTTGGAGCGGACTCTGGCGTGGCCGCCGTCCATGCCGGTCAGCAGGCTGGCACGGGACGGGGCGCACACGGCCGCGCCGGAATAGCCCTGGGTGAAGCGGATGCCCTCCGCGGCCAGACGGTCCAGGTGCGGCGTCTTCACGAACTTCTGCCCGTAGGCGCCTAGGGTCCCGTAGCCGAGGTCGTCGGCCAGGATCAGCACGATGTTGGGGCGTCGACCCCCGGTCGGACGCACAGCTGCGTCGGTGGTGGGTGCGGTGCCAAGGGTTCCGGTGGCGGCGAGGGCAGTCGCCTGCAGCAGGCGGCGGCGGGAGAGCACGTGAGGATCCTTCTGGCTGGGGGCAGTCGGTAAATCCTATTGGACCCCTAGGTTAAACGATCAACTGAGCGGAAGGATGCGGTCAGCCGTTGGTCAGCGCGCGACGCGGAAGCCGATGTTGCCGGTAGCGTCGCCAGCGAGGCTGCTGTCACGGGCGGCGACGCGGTAGCGGTTGCAGTACGAGTCGTGGCACAGGTAGGACCCACCCCTGCGTATCCGCTTCCCGTCCTGCTCGGAGGCGGTCCACTCCCACACGTTGCCGACGCACTGCCACAGGCCGAAGCCGTTCGGGCGGTAGCTCTTCACCGGTACAGTGCCCGCGGTCCCTGTGTGATGGCGGGGGAACGAGCCCTGCCAGATGTTGCAGCGGGGCTGGCCATCGGGTTCGAGTTCGTCGCCCCAGGGATACACGGCTCCGTCGAGTCCTCCGCGCGCGGCCCGTTCCCACTCGCTCTCGGTCGGGAGGCGGGTGCCGGTCCAGGTGCAGTAGGCCTCGGCGTCGTGCGCGGACACGTGAACGACGGGGTGGTTGGCGATCCGGTCGAACGACGACCCCGGCCCATGCGGTGTGCGCCAGCTCGCACCTACGACGGCGCACCACCACTCCGCCCCGGCCACCCGACCGGTCACCGCGGTCGGGTCGCTGACCAGGCCGGCGAACACGAACGACCAGCCGTCGCGCTCCGCTGCGGTGACATACCCGGTCGCCTTCGCGAAGGTTGCGAACTGCTGGTTGGTGACGCTAGTCGCGCCGATCTCGTACGACGGCAGCTCGACCCGGCGGACAGGTCCCTCACCCTCGCCGGGATTGGCGAGCGGACCCTCATACCCCATGTCGAAGCTGCCCTGGGGCACGGTCTCCAGTCCGGCGGCGCGACCGCCCCGAGCGGTCGTCGGACCCGCTTCGATCGTCGGTCGCGAGGGCGCGCAGCAGCTCTCCACATGCGAAGTGTGCCTGTTATTGCGCTCGTCACTCATCTTTGCCTATGCAAGCAGTAGGAATTAGCCCTGGGCGGAAGGAGGTGAGGGCGGACATCGCGCGCGACCGGCGAAACCGGCAGCGCCGGGCGAACAAGTCCGCGCTTTGGAGCGATGCTCTTCTACCTCACGTTGATCGGCAGTACTCGAGCTGCTTGGCCAGCCTCGAAGCAGCGCGTACGCGGCGCCGTCACCTGAGACAGGTCAGCGTCGCTCGCCGGCCAGCTCTTGCTGCGGTCGCATGACCGCGATCGCCTGCGGGGCAGTCGTTTTCGGTTCCGACGACCTGGCCAGCCCGAGCATGGCGAGGAGGGCGAGGGCGATGACAGCCGCGCCGTACTCCCGCGCCGTGGTCAGGAGACCTCCGCCGTCGACGACCAGGAAGCCGCCGATGACCGCAGGCAGGCCCATCGCGAGGTAGGAGACCAGGTAAAGGAGCGAGAGCACGCCGGCCCGCTCGTGCGGAGCCGCCAGTGGGATGACGCTGCGGATCGCGCCTTGCAAGCCGGCGCCGAAGCCGACACCTGCGATGGCTGTCCCCACGAAGAACGTCACCGTGGAGCCGGCGACGAGCGCCAGCAGGGTCGTACCGACACCGGCGACTAGGGCGATGGTGCCGAGGGACAGCACCGTACGGGTGGCGGTCGCACGCAGCAGCAGGACGGCGCCTGCACCACTCGCTGCGAGGGTGAACAATGACAGGCCACCGAGCACGTACGAGCCGGAGCCGGATACCAGCCTGGTCAAGGCCGGCCCGAGTGAGCCGTAGAAGCCGCCCAGCGCCCACACCGCGACGATTGCCGGTGCGGCCAGCAGGAACGGCGTGCGGATCTGCGGCGGAAGGGCGAACCGTAGCCGCATCGACGCGAGGGCGCCCGGACGGCGGGACGACGACTCGGCCATCAGCGCCACGCCGACACCCTGCAGCACGAACACGCCGAGCAGCACGAGGTAGACCAGCTCCGTGGGATAGGGGAGCAGCTGGACGAGCAGTCCGGAGAGCAGCCCGCCGATTGCGGTGCCCAGCACCGGGGCGACGGCGTTGGCGATGGTGCCGCGGGCATGGTCGAGGTCGAGCATGCCAGCCCCGACAGCGCCGACGGCGGCTCCGGTGGACAGGCCCTGCAGTACCCGAGCCGCGATCAGCTGCGCCACCCCGCCGGCGTCGGCGAAGACCAGCATCGTCAGCGCCTGCACCGCGATCGCGGTCAGCAGCACCGGACGGCGACCCACGTGGTCAGAGAGCGAGCCGACCACGAGCAGCGCCACCAGAACGGCGAGGGCATAGATGCCGTACACGGCGGTCGTGGTGATCGGCGAGAAGTGCCATTGGCTCTGGTAGATCGAGTAGAGCGGGGTCGGCGCGCTGGAGCCGGCAAGGAACGACACGACGATCGACGCCAGAAGGTAGAACGTCACCCCAGGCGGTAACCGCCTCGCCGTTGGCTTGGTCATCGCCTGCTTCCCTCGGTCATTCGGCGTGCCCTCCCGTTGAGTAGACAGGTCTGTCTGGCCCATGACGGTAGACAGACCTGTCTGGTACTGTCAACCCATGCCGGCGCCCGGAAGGAAGACCCTGGATCAAGGCTCGGCCCGCGAGCGGCTGCTGGCCGCGGCCAACGAGCTGTTCTACAGCGAAGGCGTGCACACGGTCGGCATCGACCGGGTGATCAAGCGGGCCGGCGTGGCCAAGGCTTCGCTGTACAACACGTTCGGCAGCAAGGACGAGTTGGTCCGCTCCTACCTCTCCGCCCGGCGAGACGCCCAGCAGGCTCGGATCACTCGCACGCTCGCGGAGTACGACAACCCACGGGACCGGATGCTTGGCGTCTTCGACATGCTCGACGAGGTGTTCGCCGAGCCGGGTTTCCGCGGCTGTGCGTTCATGAACGCCAGCGCTGAGGCCAAGCCGGGCGACGTGGTCGAGACCGTGTGCGAGAGCATCCGGGCGTGGATCCGAGGTCTGTTCACCGACCTGGCGCGCGAGGCCCGGGTCGGCCAGCCCGAGGTACTGGCCCAGCAACTGGTCCTGCTCTACGACGGCGCGACCGTGTCGGCCCGGCTCGACCATAACCAATCGGCTGCCCGGTCGGCGCGGTCGGCGGCTGCGGCGATGATCGACCTCGCCCTCGCCGCGTGACCCACGGACTTCTCGATTCCCAGTGAACTTGCGCACCTCGAAGACGCTGCCGATGACCAGCCAGACGGCCATCACGAAAATCGACCGGCCGCCCTAGCCCCCCTCCGGACAGCGCTCGCTCAGGTGGCGGCCCCGGGCGCGTTCCCGCCACTGCTCCAGATCTCGGCCCAGTCGAGGTGGTCGAGGTTCACGACGATGGACTCCTGCGTGGTTCGGGCTATGACGACGATCGCTTCGACGACCGGGTCGGGGTTCTCCTCGCGGTGCGGGACGAACGGGGGGACGAAGACGTAGTCACCCGGTGCTGTCTGGACCCGCGTCTCGACGGGCTCCTCGCCTTCAAGGTCAACGAACACGAACACCGGCGTCCCGCTGACCACGTAGATTGCGGTCTCCGAAGCGCCGTGGTGGTGGTTCCCCGAACTGGTCGAGGCGGGGACGTGCGTCTGCCCCATCCAGAGGTGCTGCGCGCCGACCGTCTTGCCGCTGATGGCCTCGCGACGCTGCATGCCGCTGGTCTGCGCGGTTTGGCCGATCAACGCGGCCGGCGCCACGTGGTGGAGCCGACGGTGGAACGGGTCGATGGCGGTCGGCAGCAGGACGCCACTGGGTGTGCGGACCAGGTCGTCAGGGCTCGAGCCGTCAGGGACGTGGAGAGCGGGCATCAGGCACCCCGCGCGAAAGCGGTCGGCTGGGTCGGGACGAGCGGGTGGAGGGTGGACACCTCGTGGGACGGGTTCAGCAGCTGCCGGACGGCGTCGGCGACGGAGCTCGTGAGGCCGGCGCTCAGACCGTGCCTGGACCACACCGCAAGCGGCAACGGCCGAGGCGCGGGCAGGTCGTGGCGTGCCACCAGTCCTTCCGGGGGCTGGCCGAGCGTAGCCATGAGCGCGACGCCGAGACCTGCCCCGACGCCAGCCTGGACTCCGGCGAGCTGCGTTGCTTCAGCGCTGATCTCGGCTGGGATCCCTTGCTGCGCAAGGGTTTCTAGAGCCCTCGTACGCAAGACGCACGGGTCGTCGAAGGCCACGACAGGCATCGGTCCGGAGATCGGAGGCGTCCAGGAAGGAGCGGCGTACCAGGTCAGCTCGAGCTCGCCGACCTGCACCGCGTGCGGGTCCTCGGTCGCTCCGAGCAGCAGAGCGAGGTCGATGCGTCCAGCGGCTAGGCCCTCGCGCAGCTGCGACCCGCGGTCGACGCGGAAGCGCGCGCGGTAGCCGGGCAGCTCGTCCTCGAGGGCGGACGACAGGTGGGGGAGCAGCTGTGCTGCTGCGTGCTCGGTCGACCCGATGACGAGGGTCTGCTCGGTGTCGACGTCGAAGGCGAGGAGGGTCACGTCGTGGAGGTCCAGGATGAGCCGGGCCTGCGCCAGCAGCTGCTCGCCGTCAGGGGTGAAGCGGGAGCCGCGGCCGTGCCGCACGACCAGGGGTCGGCCGACGGCGGCCTCGAGCCGGCGTACGTGCTGGCTGATCGCGCCCTGGCTCAGGTGCAGCGACCCCGCTGCGCGCTGGAAGCCGCCGCAGTCGGCCACGGCGACGAAGCTGCGCAGCGGTCCGATGTCCAGGGTCCTGTTCATGCCTACCAACTTACTAGGTAATTGATCAGGCTTGGTGATGACCCCCCATCACGAAGCGTCGTTGGACTTCCTGGGCGGGGTCCAGCAACCTCATGGACATGAGTCGGCCCACCTACGTGATGCTCACGTGCTGTCGCTGGCTCGACTACGCCCGCCAGGGCTCCTCGCTGTGTCGTTGACGCAGACGTCCCTGTAGCGCGATGCGCGGCTGCTGCCGCGCCCTCAGCACTTCAGCGCCGGTTCCGCACGCCGCGGACCCGTCGGCATCCGCTGGATGCGCCGTGTTCCCCTCGCCCCGAAAGGCTCTCCCATGTCTGGCCGCACCCTCAAGCTCGGCGCCATCCTCCTCGGAGTCGGTGGCCCGGGTCAGCACAACACCTGGCTCAGCCCCGACGTCTCCGCCGACGCCAGCGTCGACGTGCAGTGGTACATCGCCCGTGCCAAGGAGGCCGAGGCGGCGAAGTTCGACCTCGTCTTCATCGTCGACAGCCAGTTCATCACCCCGGACTCGCCGAACCACTACCTCAGCCGCCTCGAGCCGCTGACGCTCCTGTCGGCGATCGCCGTGCACACCACGAACATCGGTCTGGTCGGCACGCTGACCACGTCGTACAACGAGCCGTTCAACCTGGCCCGCCGCCTCTACTCGCTCGACCACATCAGCGGCGGCCGCGCCGGGTGGAACGTCGTCACCAGCGGGGACGCGGGCACGGCCGGCAACTACAGCCGCGACGAGCACTTCGACTACCCGACGCGCTACGGCCGGGCCCTCGAGTCCGTCCGCGTCGCTCAGGGGCTGTGGGACTCCTACGAGGAGGGCGCCTTCCCGCGTGACAAGGAGACCGGCGTCTTCTTCGACCGCAGCAAGCAGCACGCCCTCAACCACAGGGGCGAGCACTTCTCGGTCGTCGGACCGCTCAACCTCGAGCGCTCACCGCAGGGCCAGCCGGTCATCTTCCAGGCCGGTGACTCGGACGAGGGCCGCGACCTCGGGGCCAGCATCGCCGACGCGATCTTCACGCACGCCCCGACCCTCGAGCAGGCCGCCGCCTTCCGCACCGAGCTCCGTCGTCGCGCTGCCGAGAAGGGCCGCAACCCCGACGAGGTGCTGATCGTGCCGGGCATCTACCCGATCCTCGCCGACACCGACGAGGAGGCGCAGGCCAAGGAGGCCGCGATCCTTGGTGCCAAGAGCTTCGACAAGGCGCTGGCCGAGCTCGGCCGACCGTTCGGCTGGCACGACTTCAGCCAGTACGACTTGGACGCGCCGTTCCCGGACGTGAGCGGTCTCGGCGAGCGCAGCTTCCGGACGCATGCCGACGCCATCACCAAGCTGGCCCGCGACAACGACCTGACCCTTCGCCAGGTCGTGCAGCGCCAGCTGAACGCCAACCGCTCGCCCTTCGTGGGCTCGCCCCTCACGGTGGCGAACGAGATCCAGCGCTGGTTCGAGGGCGGCGCCTTCGACGGCATCAGCATCAGCGTCAACGCACCCGCCGAGTTCGCCCGCTTCACCGACCAGGTGCTCCCGATCCTGCGGGAGCGCGGCGTCGTCCGCAGCGAGTACGAGTCGACCACCTTGCGCGGCAACCTCGGCCTACCGATCCCTGCCAACCGCCACACCGCCGCTGCTGCGGCCTCTCCCGATCAAGCGGTCGTCCTGCCGTCCGAGCCCGTCCTCGCCTCCTAGTCCTCCTTCACCCACACACCCCTTTCCTGAAAAGAGATCACCACCATGTCCGCACGACCCCAGCTCCCCGCCAGCCGCCTCCGGCGTGGCGCCCTCCTCGCGGCTTCGGTCGCCGTGCCGGCGCTCCTCGTCAGCGGCTGCGCCGGCAGCGGTGCGGCAGTCAGCCCGTCCAGCGGCGGAAGCTCCACCCTGAAGTGGGCCACGTCCTACTTCCCGAAGCACTGGGACCCGGTGGTCGGCGGCAGCGGCGCGCAGTTCCGCGAGCTCGCTCTCGTCTATGCGGCCCTGACCAAGACCGACGAGAAGGGCAACGCCGTCCCGGACCTCGCCGAGAGCTGGAAGTACAACACCACCGGCGATGTCATCACCTTCCACCTCCGCTCCGGGCTGACCTTCAGCGACGGGACGCCCCTGAACGCTGCGGCCGTCAAGTTCGCCATCGACCGCGCCAAGAACCAGAAGGACTCGGCCATCTTCGGAGACCTCACCTCGATCAAGGACGTCACGACGGGCGGTGACCTCGACGTCGTCGTGAACCTGACCCAGACCGATTACCAGATCCCGCTGCTGTTCGGGGAGCGCGTGCTCCAGATCGCCAGCCCCAAGGCGGCGGCCGACCCGACGGCGCTGGACCAGAAGCCGGTCGGTGCAGGTCCGTTCATCGAGACCGAGCTGATCCCCGGCACCAAGGCGGTCCTGAAGAAGAACCCGAACTACTGGGACGCCAAGAACATCCACATCGACAACGTGCAGCTGGTCTCGGCCCCCGACGTGGCGACCGTGGTCTCCGGACTGCAGACCGGCGTTTACAACTTCGCCGACATCCCGCCCAGCCAGCAGGCGGCCGCGAAGGCGGCGGGGCTCGCGACGTTCATCCAGCCCGGCTTCAACGCCAACAACATCAGCCTGAACGTCAACAAGGCGCCCTTCACGAACCCGAAGGTCGTCGACGCGGTGCGGTACGCCGTCAACCGTAAGGAGTTCGTGGACAAGCTCACGTTCGGGAGTGGCGAGGCGACGGCCCAGCCATTCCCGCCCGGCTACGTCGCGTACGACCCGAAGTCCGTCGACCCCTACCCGTACAACCCGACGAAGGCCAAGCAGTTGCTCTCGGAGGCCGGCTTCAAGGCTGGCCAGATCAAGCTGACGCTGGACATCCCGTCCGCCGAGCCGGACGCGGAGATCGTGCAGTCGCAGCTCGGCGCGGTCGGCATCAACGTCACCATCAAGGTCGACAAGAACTGGGCGACGCCGTTCTTCGCCAAGGACCTGGCCTTCTCGCTCTACGGCACGACCGGTCGTGACTCAGCGGTCCAGACCCTCACCGCGCACTTCGGCCCGCACGGCCCGCTGAACCTGAGCTCGCCATACGAGCCCGCCGGTTTCGAGGCGGCCATCGCGAAGGTGCGGCAGACCCCGCTCGATGCTGCTGACTACGCGACGGTCCTGCAGGACGCGACGCGCGCCGGTCTGCAGAGCACGGCGCTGGTGTTCACCTACTCCTCGCCGAACCTCTACGCGAAGAGCAAGAGCATCTCGGCCCTGCCCGCCAACCCGGGTCACATCGACTGGACCGGGGTGACCATCGGATGACCCTCAGCGCGACCCTCGGCTACGCGCCGAGCCGTCCCTCATTCGGACTAATCAGGGTGCGGCGGGCGGTCACCCGCACGGCGTTCACCCTGGGGCGCTCGATCGCGATCTTCGTGCCGGTGTTCCTGCTGGGGACGTTCGTGACCTTCGCGCTCCGGTCGATCAGCGGGCTCAGCCCGGCACGGATCACGCTGGGGGAGGACGCGACGCCCGAGGCGGTGCACCGCATCGAGCACCACTGGGGCCTGGACCGCCCGTTCCTGTCGCAGTACTGGTCCTGGTTCGACGATGTACTCCACGGCAACCTCGGCCGCAGCTGGTCCAACGGCGCGGACGTCTCCCGGCTCATCGGGGACGGCCTGGCCATCAGCCTGTCGGTGGCCACGCTCGCGCTCGTCATCGGCATCGTGTTCGGCTTCGGGCTCGGCACGCTCGCCGCGGTACGACGCACGACGTGGATTGACCGGACCATCACGGCCGTCCTCACGGTGTTCGCCGTGATGCCGCCGTTCGTGGTGGGGATCGTGCTGGTCGGGGTGTTCGCGGTGGGGCTGAACTGGTTCCCCTCGGCGGGCTACGTCCCCTTCGCTGCGGGCGCCTCGCCGTGGTTCGCGCACCTGCTGCTGCCGGCGCTGGCGCTCAGCTTCGACACCGTCGCTGACGTCGCCCGGCAGCTGCGGGCAGGCCTGATCGGCGCCTACCAGGAGAACTACGTGACCGGGGCCGTCGTACGGGGGCTCAGCGACCGCCGGATCTTCTTCCGGCACGTGCTGCGCAACGGTGCCGGTCCGGCACTCACCGTGCTGGGGCTGAAATTCCCGGCGCTCATCGGCGGCTCCGTCGTCACCGAGTGGATCTTCGGTCTGCAGGGCTTCGGGCGGTTCGCCAACGACTCCGCCCAGGCCGGCGACGTGCCGTCCGTGCAGGGCGTCCTGGTGGTGTCGATCGTGCTGGTCGTGACCTTCAACCTCGTCGTCAACATCGTGCTGGGCAAGGTCACCCCGGCCTCGCAGCGAGGAGTGTGAGATGACCCGTCGCGTCTTCGCCCTGGGCACCGGACGGCTCGCCGTCGGCATCCTCGTCTTCATCGGCCTGCTCGCTGTCCTGGGGCCCTACCTCGCCCCGCACGACCCGCTGGCAAGCTCGACGACGACCCTCGCCGGGTCGTCCTGGAAGCACTGGCTCGGCACCGACTACCTCGGCCGGGATGTGTCCAGCCGACTGCTCGCCGGCTCGCGCACCAGCGTGCTCGGCTCGGTCGAGGTGGCCCTCGTGGCCCTCGTCGTCGGGGTCGTCCCGGGACTGCTCTCTGTCTACCTCGGCCGGGTCTTCGAGTGGACCAGCCTGCGCCTCGCCGACACCCTGATCGCCCTGCCGTTCCTGGTCTTCGCGGTCGCTGTCACGGCCCTGCTCGGCAACGGGATCACGCAGGCGATGCTCGTCGTCGGCGTCCTCGTCTCGCCCTTGTTCTTCAGGGTGTCTCGCGCCGCGACCCTGGCGGTCGCCCGGTCGCAGTACGTCGAAGCCGCCCTGATTTCCGGTGCCTCCATCGGCTGGGTCGTACGTCGTCACGTGTGGGTGAAGGTCCTGCCCGCTATCGCGGTGGCGCTCGCGCAGACGATCGGGGTCGGCTTCATCGTCGTCTCGAGCCTGAGCTTCCTGGGAATCGGCGTGCAGCCGCCGGCGCCGACGTGGGGCGGGCTGCTCGCCTCGGACCTGAACTACCTGCACTTCCAGCCCTACGCGCCGATCGCCCCCGCCGCGCTGATCATGGCGACCGTCTGGGGCTGCAACCTGCTCGCCGACGCCATCCGCGACGTCTCCGGCGAGAACGGACGGGCACTGGTCAACACCCGCAAGGCCCGCGCCAACGGCGCTCGCCTCCTCCCCGTGGAAAGCAGGACCGGATGACGACTCTCTCCGAGCAGCGCGTGGTGGCCCCTCCGGTCACGGACGAGGTGGTCCTCGCGGTCCATGACGTGCGGATCTACGACCAGGTCAACGACCGGGAGATCGTGCACGGCATCTCCTTCCAGCTCACCCCGGGCAAGGTCGTCGGCATCGTCGGCGAGTCCGGCAGCGGCAAGACACTGACCTGCCGAGCGGCGCTGGGCATCCTCCCCGAGCACTTCGCCGTCTCCGGGGGGCAGATCGACATCACTGGCCGCAACATCGCCCAGCTCACCCCGGCGGAGTGGACGGACCTGCGTGGCGCGACGATCAGCGCGGTCTTCCAGGACCCCGCGTCCTACCTCAACCCCTCGATCCGGGTCGGCTCGCAGATCGCCGAGGTGATCCGCGTGAAGACCAGGGCATCCCGTCGGCAGGCCCGCCACCGTGCCCTTGAGCTGCTTGCCCTCGTGCACCTGCGCGACCCCGCTCTGGTCTACGACCAGTACACCTTCGAGCTCTCCGGCGGCATGCTCCAGCGCGTCCTCATCGCGACCGCGATCGCCGCCGACCCGACGGTGCTGATCGCCGACGAGGCGACCACGGCTCTGGACGTGACGGTGCAGGCCGAGATCCTCGACCTGCTCGCCGACCTGCAGGAGCGCACCGGCCTCGCGCTGCTCGTCGTCTCCCACGACCTGGCCGTCGTCGCGCAGCTCTGCGACGAGGTCCTCGTGATGCGCGAGGGGCATGTCGTCGAGCAGGGCCCGACCACCGAGGTCCTCCAGCACCCGCGGCACGAGTACACCCGGATGCTCATCGCCGAGCACGAGCAGTACGGACTGGACAGGTACCTCGATGAGCACTGACAACCCGGTCCTGACGGTCACCGACCTCGAGGTCCACTACGGCGCCCGCCGTCGCCGCCGGCAGGCCCTCAACGGCGTCTCGCTCGAGGTAGGACGTGGCGAGGTCGTCGGCCTCATCGGCGAGACCGGCTCGGGCAAGTCGACCTTCGCCCGCGCGGTCCTCGGACTCGTGCCGTTCTCCCGCGGCCAGGTCCTCATCGACGGCGAGGACGTCACCGGCCACTCGCAGCGCAAGTGGCGCGAGCTGCGTCGCCGCGGCGTCATCCAGTACGTGTTCCAGGACCCCCTGCGGAGCCTGGACCCCGACGCCACGATCGAGGACTCGCTCGTCGAGCCGCTGCTCATCCGCGGTGACAGCCGCGCCGACGCGGTCGCCCGCATCCGGCCGCTGCTCAGCCGCGTCCACCTCGACGACGAGCTGCTCCCGCGGCTGCCCGGCGAACTCTCGGGCGGTCAGCGGCAGCGCGTGGCCGTCGCCCGTGCGCTCGTCACCGAGCCGGCGCTCATCATCCTCGACGAGCCGGTCAGCGCCCTCGACTCCGCGAACCGCGTCGGCGTGCTGGAGATCCTCAAGGAGCTCCGCAGCGCGGAAGTCTCCCTCGTCTTCATCTCGCACGACCTCGGCTCCGTCGCCGGCGTCGCCGACCGCATCGCCGTGATGTACCAGGGCCAGCTCGTCGAGAACGGGCCCGCCCGTGACGTCATCACGGCACCCCAGCACGTCTACACCCGACTGCTCATCGGCTCGGCGCCCACGTTGCGCTCCGCCGCCGCCAATCGCTCCGAACGCGCGGCTCTCCGCGCGCTGCTCCACGCCTGAACGGCACTCCCGAAGAGCATGCCCCACGAGAGGAACCCCCCGCATGACCTTGACCCGCAAGCTCCATCTCGCCCTGCACCCGTACGGCGTCGGCGGTCCCGGCCAACACGGCCTCTGGAAGGACCCGAGCATCGCCAAGAACGCGAGCACGGACATCCGCTACTACATCCAGCAGGCACAGGCGGCCGAGCACGCGCTGTTCGACGCGCTGTTCATCGTCGACAGCCAGTTCATCAACAGCACCTACCCGTCGCATTACCTGAACCGCCTCGAGCCGCTCACCCTGCTCTCCGCGGTAGCGGTCCACACCAGCCGCATCGGCCTCGTCGGGACGGCGAGTTCGACGTACAACTCGCCCTTCAACCTGGCCCGCCGGTTCGGGTCGTTGGACCACATCAGCGGCGGCCGCGCGGGCTGGAACGTCGTGACCAGCTTCGACACCGGGACCTCGCGCAACTTCGGGCTCGACGAGCACCTGGACTACACGACGCGGTACGGCCGCGCCCTGGAGTCCGTGCAGGTCATCCGGGGCCTGTGGGACTCCTACGAGGACGACGCCTTCCCGGCCGACGTGGAGAGAGGTGTCTTCCTGGACCCGAGCAAGCTGCACGCCCTTGAGCACGTCGGCGAGCACTTCCGGGTCGCCGGGCCGCTCAACCTGTCCCGCTCCCCGCAGGGCCAGCCGGTGATCTTCCAGGCCGGCGTCTCGGAGGAGGGACGCAACCTCGCTGCCCAGGTCGCCGAGGGCATCTACGCCCCGGGCGGCACGCTGGAGTCGGCGCACGAGTACTACCGCGACATCAAGCGCCGCACCGCCGAGGCCGGGCGCGACCCCGAGCACATCAAGGTCTTCATCCACGGCGGCCCGATCGTCGCCTCCACCGATGACGGCGCGCGGCGTCGCGAGCGCGAGATCTTCGAGGAGGACAACGACTTCGCGAGCAACCTCGCCCTGCTCGGCCGCGGGTTCGGCGCGCACGACTTCAGCCAGTACGACCCGGACGCGCCGTTCCCGGACGTCGCCCACCTGGCGGAGAAGGGCGGGCGCACCGGCGCCGCGAAGATCATCGAGCGGGCGCGGCGCGACAACCTCTCGCTGCGCCAGGTGGTCGAGACCGCGTTGGACTTCAAGCACTCGCCGTTCGTCGGCTCGCCGCAGACCGTCGCGGACACCATCCAGAGCTGGTTCGAGGCCGACACCTTCGACGGCATCAACCTCGCGTTCCGCACCAACGCCGAGCTCGAGCTGTTCGTCGACGGTGTTGTCCCGATCCTGCAGGGACGCGGCCTGTTCCGCACTGAGTACGAGGCCGAGACCCTGCGCGGTCACCTCGGACTGCCGGTCCCGGAGAACGCCCACGCGCGCCAGCTCGTGGACGTGCGGTCGTGACGGCGCTGACTGGTGGCCGTGACGTCCACACCGTGCACTTCCCGGTCGCGACCCCGCCGGCTGACGTCGACGTCCTGGTCGTCGGCGCGGGGCCGGTCGGGCTCTCCGCCGCCATCGAGCTGAGTGGGCGCGGCGTCAAGGTCGCGGTCGTCGACCGGGCGCGCAACGCGACCCTGATCCGGGCCGGCGCCATGGGTCACACGCCCCGTGTCGTCGAGCACTTCCGGCGCTGGGGGGTGCTGCAGCGCGTCCGTGACGAGTGGACGTTCCCTCCCGAGTGGAACAAGGGCATCCGCCTGGTCACCTCGCTCGTCGGGCACGAGCTGGTTCCCACCCGCGCGCCGTCGTTCACCGGTCAGGGATCCGGACGCCACTCGACGGAGGAGGCCCTGCGGCGTCCGCAGTCCGCGCTGCAGCAGGTGTTCCTCGGCCATCTCGCCGAGCGCGGGGTCAGCGTCGCCGGAGGCTGGCAGCTGATCGCGCTCCGGCAGGACGAGCACGGCGCCGAGGCCGACCTGCTCGACGTCGACCACGGCACGACCCGCACCGTCCGGTCCCAGTACGTCCTCGGCGCGGACGGGGGAAGCAGCACGGTCCGGCGGCTGTCGGGCATCGAGCGCGAGGGCGAGCACGCCACCGAGAAGCGGTTCCGGCTGATCGTCCGCACCGGCGACATCGCCGACCGCGTCGGCCCGGCTCCGAGCGGCACCAACATCGTCTTCAACGACAAGGCGTCGGGGTTCCTCGCCGCGGTCAGCAGCCGCGAGTGGCGGGTCTACGCCGGTCCGTACCCGCTGGACCACACGCCTACCGAGCAGGAGCTGGTCGAGGTGGCCCAGGCCGCCTTCGGGTTCGACCTCGACCTCGAGATCGCCTCGTCCACGACCTTCTACCAAGCCACCCGGATCGCCAGCACGTTCCGGTCCGGACGGGTGCTGCTCACCGGTGACGCCGCCCATGTGCGGACCCCCGGTGGCAACCTCGGCGAGGGCTTCGGCGACGTCGTGAACCTCGGCTGGAAGCTCGCCGCCGTACTCGGTGGTCAGGCCTCGGAGGCGCTGCTCGACTCCTATGACCGGGAGCGCCGGCCGCACAACTGGCGGGTCGCGGACTTCGCCCTCAAGCGCGCCCAGCGGTCGCAGGTCGCGCTGGCCGACATCCGGCGGATCGGAGTCCCTGACGACGCCGACCTCAGCCCCGAGGCCGCCCAGCGACGCGCCGACATCGCCGCCCGGCTCGGTGCCGATCGGATCGACGCCACAGGGGTGACGTTCGACGAGCGCTACGACGACTCGACCGTCCTCTGGTACGAGGACGGGCAGCTAGCGTCCGAGCCCGCCTGGCGGCCGGACGTGTACGTCGACGACGCCCGCCCGGGTCACCGCGCGCCCGACGGCGTCATCGACCCCTACGGCGGCACGCTCTACGACCGCATCGGCAACGACCTCGCGCTGCTCGTCCTCACGCCGGACCGCGACGTCGAAGCCGCGTTCGTCGCCGAGGCGGCTCGCCGCGGTCTGGGCTTCACGGTGATCCACCTCAGCAGTCCCGAGGTGCGCGAGCTCTACGCAGCCGGCAACGTCCTGATCCGCCCCGACCAGCACGTGGCCTGGCGCGGTGACAGCACGCCCGAGGCAGGTGCGGGTGCCGTGCTGGACGTGGTCCTCGGTCTCGCCGTCGCCGGCCTCGAACCCCCTCGCAAGCTCGATCAACTGGCAGGAGTCTGACCATGTCCGACCACGACTACGTAGGCCCAGAAGGCTTGCGCACCAGGGGAACTGTCCTCATCGTGCCCGGTCGCGGGGAGACCGCGCGCAGCTACACGCGGTTCGGCTCGCGCATCGCCGCCGACTCCTACCGCGTTCGCGTGCTCGACACCCCGGTCCTCGACGTGGACGACCTCGAGGGGTCGCTCGACCGGTTGGCCGACCAGGTCGCGGCGGCCGTGGCAGACCTGGACCCGGTCGCGCCGCTGGTGCTGATCGGCTCCGACTCCGGTGCGGCAGCGGTCGGCGCTCTGGTAGCCCGAGCCGAGTGGTCACCTGCCGCTGTCGTCCTCGCCGGCCTGCCCGGGTACGCCTCGCACGACGCCCAGGCCTGGGACGACGAGCTCGACGCTAGGACCCACTGCACGGTCCAGCGCAACGTCCTGTCCGAGGACGCGGCGCTGCAGCGGGGAGCCCTCGACGAGGCGCTCCCGGCTGCGCTGCTCGACGCTGCCTACGGCAGCATCGCCGACGTCCCGCACCTGCTGCTCGTGGGCGACGCCGACGAGTACGCCGACCGCGACGCCCTCACGCGGGCGGCCAAGGGCCTTCCCCGTGCCCGGCTCGTCATCGTGCGCGGAGGCCATCACGACGTGCTCAACGACCTGCAGCACCGGTCGGTCGCCGCGGAGATCATCACGTTCCTGGAGTCGCTTCGCGACGTGTCGTCGCTCGTGCCGATCGTCAGCGCAGAGAGCAGCGCGTGGTGACTGTCACCGTCGTCGTCGGCAACCCGAAGCCCCAGTCGCGCACCCGCCTCTCCGCCCTCCGGCTCGCGAGGGAGCTGACCGGCCGTCCCGCCGACGTCGACCTCGACCTGGCGACCTACGGTGCCGGGCTGCTCGACGGGGAGGACGCGGAGGTCAGCCAGGCGGTGAAGCAGGTCCAGGCCAGCGAGCTCGTGATCGTTGCGAGTCCGACGTACAAGGGCACCTACACGGGCCTGCTGAAGCTGTTCCTCGACCGCTTTGGTGCCGGCTCGCTGGCCGGCGTGCAGGCAGTGCCCCTGATGCTCGGCGGGCACTGGAAGCATGCGCTGGCGCCGGAGGTCTTCCTCAAGCCGGTGCTGAACGAGATCGGTGCCAGCACGCCGACCGTTGGTCTCTACCTGCTCGACAGCGAGTGGGACGCCCCCGACGCGCTCGACGGCTGGCTGCGGCCGGCCCGGCAGCGCCTGGGACTGTCCTCCAGCAGCTGAATCTCACGCCGGCCGCAGCCGCCCGAGAGGCACTGCACTCTGAAATTGTGGAGTCGACCGGGCCGGCCCGCGTCGGCGGAAGCTTGGGATATGGGGGCGGAGGCCCGTGGCGCTCTGACCACATGGTTGTCCAAATGCGTTCGACCGGGGATGTGGCGCCAACGCCGTCACAGCGGGGATAGTCGACGTGGGCGGCTTGAACCGCGCCCGGGGACACCGCCTACGCCGACCAGGCGATAGACGGAGTCGCTAGTCGGGACATTCTGGCTCGACATTTCGGACTCATCCCCGAAGGTGGCGATTCGGTTGGCAACAAGCCGGTGCGGGACCGTGGCGGCGGCATCTCCTCGAGCGGACTCGAGCCAGATGTCGGTGCGGCAGTCCGTGTCCCCATCAGTATCTCCGGATAGAAAGGGAGGGCCGACGTGACTCCACTGGATCTGCTCTGGTTGTTCTTCATCATCTCCAGCCTGCAGCCGCTGTTCCAGCAACGGGTCCTGGACTCGCGACGGCTTCACACGTTGCGAAAGCTGGAAAAGCGGTGCGGCGGGCGCGCGATCACCTTGATCCACCGCCGTGAGCAGTTCTCTTTCCTCGGGATCCCGTTCGGCGGCTTCATCGACATCGACGACTCCGAGGCGGTCATCCGCGCGATCGAGATGACTGGTAAGCAGGTGCCGATCCAGTTGGTGCTGCACACCCCGGGCGGACTAGTCCTTGCCGCTGAGCAGATCGCCTCCGCGCTGGCCGCGCACCCCGCCCCCGTCACGGTGTTCGTGCCGCACTACGCCATGAGCGGCGGCACGCTCATCGCGCTGGCCGCGGACAGTATCGTGTTGGCGCCCACCGCGGTGCTTGGCCCGATCGATCCGCAACTCGGGGAGTACCCGGCCGCCTCGATCCTGTATGCGATCGCGCAGAAGGACCCCAACGAGATCGATGACAAGACTTTCATCCTGGCCGACCTCTCCCGAAAGGCGCAGACTCAGGTACGCGACTTCGCCGCCGGCCTGCTGCGCCGGCAGCTACCCGCCGAGCAGGCTGACGAGCTCGCCCAGACCCTGAGCGAGGGACGCTGGACCCACGACTTCCCCATCACCGTCGAACTGGCCCGCACGCTCGGACTCACGGTGTCCGCGGATCTGCCCAACGAGGTGCGCCAGTTGATGGGCCTCTACCCCCAGCCCCGCGGCCGACGCCCGAGCGTGGAGTACATCCCGGTGCCCTACCGGCCGGGCGAGCGGTCGGAGCCAGCCCGACCAGGCCCGATCGATTGGCGCCGCCGCCAACGCAGGGGATGACCTGAGGCGGCTGGATGAATCGCTAGGCCTGTTGCCGCGGCGTCTGACGACGGGCGCCGGCGGTGTGCATCAACTCCTCGAGCATCCCGTGCAGGTGGGCGACGGCGAGCTCGATGTCGACGTACTTGCGCTGCCCAGCCCGAGACTCGGCGGTCAGCACGCCGCATCGGTGCACCTTCTCGAAGTCGCCGTACGGGAACTTGTAGTGGGACTTGGTGTTCCCGTTCACCTCGTCGTCGACGCCGAGATACCAACGGCCGTACTCGTCAAATCCGTGCTCGTCGATGTAGCCGTTCTCTTGCTGGGCCGACGGGCGGTGTTCGCTCCACTCGTCCCGGTCGTCGAGGACTACGCGCCCCTGCTCGATCAGTCGACGGGCGTACTCGTACCCTCGTTCGTTCAACCTGGCTGCCATGTGACGCCTCCTGCCGCTGTTGGCGTTGTCGCGCGGGCCTGATGGCTACGGGTGCAAAAGCACCTTGGTGTAGCCCTCGATGCGCTTGTCGAACTTCTCGTACGCGACCGGTGCCTGGTCGAGGGGCAGCTCGTGGGAAACGACGAAGCTTGGCTTTGCCCGGCCGGTGATGATGAGGTCGCGCAGCTGCCGGTTGTAGCGCTTGACATTGCACTGCCCGGTGCCCATGCGCAGCCCCTTCTCGAAGAGCTTGCCGACGGCAACCAGGAGCATCCCGTGTTTCGCCGACTCGTCCGGAGCACCGGGATCCGCGGGGACGTAGAGGCCCGGGACGCCGAGCCTTCCGGTGGCTCTCACGGCATGGATGAGCGAGTTGATCACGACGGCCGGCTCCTCTCGAGAGCCCGTCGATGCCTGTGCCTGGTACCCGACGGCGTCCACGCCTTTGTCGGCGCCTTCACCGTTCGTGTGCTGCCTGATCTGCTCGACCGCGTCGGCTTCCTGGAAGTTGATGGGAATCGCCCCGATCTCGGCCGCCTTCTGCAGCCGCTCGGGCACCCGGTCGACAACCAGAACCATGGAGGCGCCTCGGAGGAGCGCGGAGTAGGCGGCCATCAGACCGACCGGTCCCCCGCCGTAGACGGCGACACTCTCGCCCGGGGAGACCTCGGCCAGCTGGCAGCCGTAATAGCCCGTCGGGAAGATGTCGGCCAACAACGCGAAATCGGACTCATGGTCGGTACCCGGGGGCAGCTTCAGGCAGTTGAAGTCGGCGTAGGGGACGCGCAGGTATTCCGCCTGGCCTCCCTGGTAAGGGCCCATGGCCACGTACCCGAAGGCGCCACCGGCGAAGCCGGGGTTCACGGTGAGGCAGAAGCCGGTGTCGCCGGCGATGCAGTTCTTGCAGAAGCCGCAGGCGACGTTGAAGGGCATCACGACCCGGTCGCCCTGCCTGATCGAGACAACACCCGACCCGACCTGCTCGACGATGCCCAGGTTCTCGTGCCCGAACACGATGTTGGGCTCGGCCGCCGTGCGGCCCTCGTACATATGCAGGTCCGAGCCGCAGATCGCCGTCGTCGTGATCCGGACGATCACGTCGTTCGGGTGCTCGATCCGCGGATCTTCAACCTCTTCGACCGCTACCTGGAACGGTGCTTTGTAGACGACAGCCTTCACCAGCGCCCACTCTCCTCAGTGATGCAGACGCCCGTTCGACGCACGCATGTCTGCTCGGGGACCGGTGCCGAGTGACTGGCCCGACGCTGCTGGGCAGGGGCGGCGCCATCGCTGGCTGCCGGCACGCACAACCTCACGTAACCTTGACGCAGCTTTGCTGTCATCCCCCAGATAGATGAACCACGAAGAAGGAGAAGCGAGTTGCGACGCATCGGGACGCTGCTCGTGCAGGTGCCCGGGCTGTCCGGCATCGTCTACCCAGCGGGAACCAGCGTGCTATTGACCGGTCAGGGGGCGACGCTGGATGCATTCGTCGGCGGTGACTGGCTCCCACTGCAGTGGTGGGAGTTCGCGGAGGGCGTCTCCGAGCACATGTAACTGGTCGCGGCGAACCGCGCGCGGCACCAGGGTCCGAGAGCCGCGTCGGCGGTCGTGCGTTGTGTGCGCGCTTGTTGCAGCCATCCTCTCGTGACGATTGGGGTCTAGCGCCAGCAACCGGACTCGGCTACTCGGCGAAGGTTCGGCGTCCTCCATCGGACCCAGCGAGAGTTGGTCGACGTGGCGGACGCGGCCTGGCCACAGTCACCGCTTGGGTGTGGGGGCGTGTTGCCGGCTGGCGGTGGGTGAGTCATCGTGCGTGTTGCGTCGTGGTCGGGCGGCGTTACGGGAGAGGACATGTTGGGTGATCACCGTTCGCTCGGAGCGCCCGCGACCAATGAAGGCCACCGCCCAGTCGACCAGAGTGGTGAACCGGTTTTTGAACCCGACCAGGTAGATCAAGTGCACGACCAGCCACAGCAGCCAGGCACCGAAACCCGCGATGCGTAGCGGGCCGATGCTTGCAACCGCGTAGGAGCGTGACACAGTGGCCATGTTGCCCTTGTCGTGGTAGCGAAATGGCTGACCGGTCGGCAGGCCCGCGCAGTCACGAGCAATTTGGTTGGCGGCGTATCGACCACCCTGGATCGCGACCTGCGCTACACCCGGCAGCCCAGGGAAGCTGACCATGTCGCCGACAACAAACACCCGCGGATATCCGGGCAGCGTGAGATCCGCCTGGACCTGCACCCGACCCGCCCGATCCACCTTGGCCCCCGACTGGGCAGCCAGCTGAGCGCCCAGCGGCGATGCGGCGACGCCTGCGGCCCAGATCTTGCACAACGAAGGGATGCGGCGCCGGCCTTGGAGGTCCTCTACTTCCACGCCGGTCGCATCCACGTCCACGACCCTCGCGCACAGTCGCAGCTCCACGCCGATCTTGCGCAGATGCCGGGCGGTCTTACCGGACAGCTTGTTGCCGAAGCTGGCCAGCACGGTGGGCGCTGCGTCGAGCAGGACGACATGCGCGGCGCGCGGATCGATGTTGCGATAGACCCCGGGCAGCGTCCGGCGGGCGAGCTCGCTGATCTGACCCGCCATCTCGACCCCAGTAGGCCCAGCGCCGATGACCACGAACGTCAACAGCCGATCGATCTCGGCCGGATCCGTGGCCGCCTCGGCGAGTTCGAAGGCGCCGAAAATGCACGACCGCAGCTCCAGCGCGTCCTCGATTGTCTTCATGCCCGGCGCATGGTCGACGAAATGGCGGTTCCCGAAGTAGTCCTGCGTGGCCCCGGCCGCAACAATCAGGTAGTCGTAGGGGGTAATCGTGGTCTCCCCCAGCAGGTCAGACGTGACGGTCCGCGTGGCGAGGTCGAGGCCGATCACATCGCCGAGCAGCACGCGAGCGTTGTGCTGTCCGCGCAGCACCTCTCGGGTCGCTGGGGCGATCTCACCCTCGGACAAGATCCCGGTGGCCACCTGGTACAGCAACGGCTGGAACAGGTGGTGGGTGGTGCGCGACACGAGGATCACCTCGACCCGCGCCCGCTTCAGTGCCTTAGCCGCAAACAGCCCCCCGAATCCGCTGCCAACGATGACAACGCGTCGCGACGCCGTGCCGTTGTCCACCGTCACTCCCACTCTTCGCCATCGAGGAGGTTTGATGAGTGCCCCAGTCCGCCTCTGGGGACCTCAACAAGGTACGGGCACTCGACGAGGCGCCACCTGGATAGAACCTCGGGCACTCCGCAGCTCCCAACAGCCAGGCCGCACAAACACACCTGCCTCGACAGAGTGAGCCTCGGCTGGCACGAAGTCGGCGGCCTTGTCCATTGGCTTCATGACCATTCAGTTGTTCCTGAGGAGCTGCTGGACTACGGACACGGTGCCTCCAACGAGGACGGGGACGGTGTTCAGAGCGCGAATGGGTAGGTCTCGGGAACCTCTCCTTGTTCCCAGCGGGCGGTGCGTTCGAGGGGTTCGACTGCTCGTGTTTCGGCGATGTGGATGACCGCGTCAAACTGGTCGGCCACACGAGCAAGGAAGAAGTGGCTTTCGCGTTCGGTCTCGGGCCGGTAGATCACGCCGATCGCTCGTTCAAGCAGCGCGGAGCTCAGCACGGTGGTGGCCCGCGGTGCCTGGCCGAACGGGAGCAGGAAGGCCTTCGCTGCAGTCTCGTGGAACAGCTCCTCGACGCTGTCCGGAAGTCCTGGCCGGACCCACTTGCGTTCGGCCGGGCCTCCCCAGTCGTCGGCCGCGGTGACGGTCCCGGTGTAGGTGGTGAAGCCGACCAGGCTGCAGTTCTCGGGGTGGCGCTCCCGCACGAGTTGGCCCACATTGTGCTCGCCGCGGGCGCCCATCTCGGTCGCGCGGGCGTCCCCCAGGTGCGTGTTGTGCGCCCACACCACGATCTTGGCGGGTTCGCCGCGCTGTTGGCCGACATGGGCGGCGAGCGCGTCGAGGGTGTCGACCATGTGCCGGTCGCGAAGATTCCAGGTGTTCGCACGGCTGGAGAACATGGCACGGTAGTACTGCTCCGCGTTCTTCACGGTAACCGCGTTCTGCTGGGCGTAGAACAGCTCGTCCTCCGCGAGCAAGCCGTCTCGCTGGGCATACTCGACTGCGTGGCGCTGCAGGTCGGTCAACTGGTCGATCACCTCCTGCTCGCACGACTCGCCGGCGCCGAACGCTGCCGCGAAGCCGTAGGACTGGCCAGCGTCGGTGCTCTCGGCGGCGTGGTCGAAGCAGGAATATCGTTCGCGAGCTCGAGTGGCGGCCGCCGGGTCGACCCGATCGAGGTAGGCGATGACCTCCTGGATGGATCGCTGCAGGCTGTACAGGTCCAGGCCGTAGAAGCCCGCCTTGGCTAGCTCGCCCCCCTCGCGACCGACGCGATCGTTGTGCTCGCGCAGCCACCCGACGAAGTCCAGCACCACCGTGTTGCGCCACATCCAGGTCGGGAAGCGGACGAAGCCGCGCAGCGCCTCCTCCGCCACTTCGTCGTCGCTGCGGGCTCGCACGTAGCGGTTCACCCGATATGCGTCCGGCCAGTCCGCCTCGACCGCTACTGCCGTGAACCCCTTTTCCTCGATCAGGCGCCGCGTCATCCGAGCACGCGCGTCGTAGAACTCGTGAGTACCGTGCGAGGCCTCTCCGAGTAGCACGTACTGGGCATCGCCGACGAGATCGAACAGCGCCGAGTCGCCGGGCGCGCCGTCCTGAACCGGCATTGATTCCTCTCGGATGACCTCGGCGTCGCTCTGCGCCGGCCATGCGCTACGCGCGGCCTCAGACGTCGTCGCCGCGGCACGCAACAGCTCGCGTGCCTCTTCGTCGGTGGTCTGGGTGAAATCCCAATAGGACTCGCCGACTGCCACGAAGGGCGTCGGCGTGCTGGCGCACACGACATCGTCGACCAGGTCAGCAAGCTCGCCGCATGTCGGCGCCGGCGCGGCGGGCACGGCGACCACAATGCGCCCGGCGTGTTGTTGAAGCAGCGCCCGGATGGCGGCCCTCATGCTGGCGCCGGTGGCCAGGCCGTCGTCGACCAGGATGACGGTCTTGCCGGACAGGTCTGGCGGCCGGCGGCCCTCTCGGTAGGCCCGCTCGCGGCGCAGCAACTCGCGGCCCTCCCGCTCAGCCACTTGTTGCAGTGCTTCGGGCGAGATCCCGAGACCGCGGATCACATCGTCATTGAGAACCGCCACTCCGCCGCTGGCGATGGCGCCCATCGCCACCTCTTCGTGCCCGGGCACGCCCAGCTTTCGGACGACGACCACATCCAGAGGTGCGCCCAGCGCTGTCGCGACCTCATACGCGACCGGCACCCCGCCTCGTGGCAGTGCCATGACGACGACGTCGTTCCGGCCGCGGTAGCCCTCGAGCATCCTCGCCAGCACGCGACCGGCGTCGCGCCGGTCACGAAACACCCGTTGCCCCGTGCGCGGGGCCGCCTGTGTAGTCATGGGAGTCACCGCCAGGCCGGTTGCCGTGGCCCTACTCTGCCAAGAGGCAGCGCGGCGAACCTCCCAAGAACTGGTTACATTCCGGCGCCGATCGGATGCCCCCGCTGGTTCGCAAGTTCTTAGCGCCGCCGCCGCCTATGCACCCGGTGGACACGGCTTTACGATTGGCTGCTCGGTCGGCTCTGCTGTCACTAACGCCGCCCATACGTCACCGCGTCAGCCGTGGCTCAGGCGGAATGTCGGCTCTCTGACCAGCGGTTCAGCGCGAGCGCAGCGACCAGGAGGAACGCCACGCCTGCGTTGGCAGCGAGCTCAGCGAGCCCGAACCGGCTCTGCACCGGCGCGCCCGGGATGGCTAGCCGAACCACGATCGACAAAATGTGACGGACCACGGCAATGACCGCCACGGTGATGAACGGCTCGAGCTGAAGGCGCCCGCCTTGCAGGTGCGTCAGGACCGTGACGAAGATTTCCAGGATGATGAG
The DNA here is from genome assembly GCA_025966135.1 of Frankiales bacterium. GTDB lineage: Bacteria > Actinomycetota > Actinomycetes > Mycobacteriales > SCTD01 > RYN-111. The sequence continues at coordinate 36,882 of JAOPVP010000077.1, read as the reverse complement.
GACCAGAAGCAGCTCCTCGAGAACCACCACGAATCGCTCCGGCCACGAAGCTTCGCTGCCCAGCAACTCGCTGATGCTGCGGACCAAGACACCGCTGCCTAGTACCAGCAGAAGCAGCGCCACGACGTAGAGAACCGCGTCCTCGGCATAGGCCAGCATCCGCAACAGCGCCGCATCAGGTCGTCGGCCGCTACCCAGTCGTGGGTCCGCGACCGTCTCCGCCGACAACGAACCCGGCCCGGTGAGGTTGCCGGCGTCGGCGTCTTCCCGGGCCGGGAACCCCGCGGTGGAAGGCGTCATCCCGCAAGGCGCCCGTCAAGTGTGGAGCCGATCTAGCAGGTTCCGCAGGTCCTCGGCGTGGCCCTCCTCTTCGGCCAGCAGCCGTTCGATGAGCCGACGCGTCGTCGGGTCGCCGTCACCAAGCCACCGAACAATCTCGGCGTACGTCGCGACGGCGATCCGCTCAGCCACCAGATCCTCGCGGATCATGTCCAACAGGTCGCCGCGGTCCACATACTCGGTGTGACTTCGCTTGGCCAACACGTCGGGATTGAAGTCTGGCTCGCCGCCCAGCTGAGCGATCCGTTCGGCCGCCAGATCCGCGTGGCGCTGTTCGTCAGCGGCGTGCTCCAGGAACTCGGCTGCCACGGCAGCGCCATGCAGGCCTTTCGCCATGTAGTAGTGGCGCTTGTAGCGCAGCACGCACACAAGCTCAGTGGCGAGAACGTCGTTCAGGACGTCGATGACCCTGGCAACGTCCATGCCGTACTCGTCCGTGACCGGGCCGGTCTCGAGGTGCTGTCGAGCGGCGACTCGGATGCGGTCCAGGTCCAGCGCAAAGTCGTTCATTTCGCTCTCCTCGCTGTCCGTCCCCTCATCGCGCGCGACAGCCTCCTACCGAGTGCGTAGGAACGGAGTCCATACCACGCTGGACCCGAAAACTAGGTGCCAGGCAGGCGAACGCGCACCCCGAGAACTACTGATCTCGAGAACTACCGCTCTGCCTTGGCAGAGGCACGCCGTGCGGGATCGCCGGGTGCCTCGCGCAACGCATCGAGGAAACCGGCCGCCCATCGCGCGACATCGTTGTCACCCAACGCGTCTCGGATCTCCTTCGCGCGTGCACGGACGTCTTCGCGCCTGTGGTCCGCGACCTCGGCATCGGTGAGCCCCACCGGCACCAGCCGCAACCCGTCGGCGTCGAACGGCTCGGGAGCTGCCCCCGCCCCGGTCCACCCGACCCATGCACCGTCCGCAGAACGCATGACCAGCAGCAACGCAGTCACGAGTCCACCCGGGCTCGGCAGCCACTCGGTGGACCCGGTTGCTTCGTCGCGGATCTCGTCCGACCGGCAGACGGTTTGCGACGACCACGAAATCGTGCCCGGCACCCACCCTAAGCACGCACGAACCGTGCCGGGCGGGTAGGGCGGCGCGCGTCACGGAGTTGGGGGATGGCCAGGCGGAACTGGGGTGCAAAGGTGGTGTCGTCGCCGAGAGGACGGACTCGCATGGTCGCCCATAAGACGGTCGATGAGCTGCTCCGAGCCGACGATGACTTGGAGCGCCTGCGGCGGGAGGCCGCTCATCTCCGGCGCGAGATCGCCGAGCGACGCGACGCCCCGCGGGACCCGGAGGAATTGTCGGTCGCGTTGAGCGCCGCTGAGGAGCAGGAGGCGATCATCGCCTGGCTCGTGGCGCGGCGCGAGAAGCTGCAGCGCCAGCTCACCGGGGTTTGACATGGCGATCAAAGTTGATTTCGTGGGTGCCGGTCGTCGGGCACGCAACCTCCACGCTCCCTCTCTGTCGCGGTGTCCCGAGATCACCTTCGGGGGTGTCTGGAGCCGTTCACCCAAGATTGCCACTGAGTTGGCGGCGGCGCACGGTGTGATTGCTTTCAACCGTTACGAGGATTTGCTGAACACCTGCGACGCGATCGATTTCGCGGTGCCCCCGGCGGTGCAGGCTGAGCTTGCGCCATCGGTGGCCTTGCGTCACAAGCCGTTGCTGCTCGAGATCCCGATTGCCGCCGACGTCGCCGGGGCCGAAGAGCTCGCCTCCGCGGTGGCTTCGGGTGCCGTCGTGTCGCAAGTGGCGCTGACGTGGCGTTATGCGGTAGCCGTCCGTCGCTTCTTGAACCTTCAGGTGCCGAAGACACCTCCGCAGGGCGGCATCGACAAGCTCATGTTCAGCGCCTTCGCGGCCGGCTCGGCGACTGCGACTTGGCGACTGGAGCGCGGGAAGCGGATGCTGGGGCCTCGCCTGATCGACATGCTCGACGCCGCACTCGGGCCGGTGGCCGACGTGCTCGCCCACGGCGACCTCGACGGTTGGGTTGGTCTAGCGCCCGAACACGAGCGTGGTCGGTTCAGCGACGCGCCGTTGAGCGGCACAGTCGACGTTGAGCGCGACCGTGGCGACATCGAGATCTTCGGGCCCGGAGGAGCCGCGGCAATCGACTGCGCCGGGGTGGTCGGGCGCGAGACCTACGAGGCCATGTACTCGGAGTTCGCGGCCTGTGTGGCCGAAGGCGTGCCCCATGAGATGGATGTACGACGGGGCCTGCACCGGCAGCGCGTCGTCGGCGCGGCGGCGACAGATCTGCTCCGCAAACAACCAATCACCGTGAGTCCGGGCCGATGACCACCGACCGCGCGCGGCCGTCCGTGCAACCGATCCGCAGCACCGTCCCCGCGCGTCTCGACCGGTTGCCGTGGACGCGATTCCACTGGCGCGTCATCGTTGCATTGGGCATCACGTGGGTGCTCGACGGTGTCGAGATCACCATCGCCGGATCCATCGCCGACCGGCTCCGTGACGCAGGGACCTTGCACTTCTCCTCGTCGCAGGTGGGGCTGAGCGCAAGCCTCTATCTGTTCGGCGAGGTCATCGGTGCCCTGGTGTTCGGGCGACTCGCCGACCAGCTCGGTCGGCGGAAGCTGTTCATCGTCACTCTGGGCATCTACTTGGTCGGCAACGCGCTTACTGCTGGTTCGACGGGCTTCGTGTACTTTGCCTTGACCCGCATCGTCGCCGGTGCCGGCATCGGTGGAGAGTATGCCGCCATCAACTCCGCGATCGACGAGTTGATCCCTGCGCCGTACCGCGGTCGGACAGACCTGGCGGTCAACGGCACCTACTGGCTCGGCGCGATGATCGGTGCAGCGGCAAACGTCGCCTTCCTCAACGAAGGCCTCTTCGGTGTGAACGTCGGGTGGCGCCTCGGCCTGCTCATCGGCCCGGTCATCGGTCTGGCCATCTGGCCGCTGCGACGCCACATTCCAGAGAGTCCGCGCTGGCTGTTGACGCACGGCCAGCCTGAGGAGGCCGAACGCATCGTCAGTGAGATCGAGGCCGCGGCCAACGAGCAGGGCATCAAGGTCGAGCCGGTGAACGATCACGAGGCAATCGAGATCGTCGACCGGGTGGAGTTGAGCTATCGCGATCTTGCCCGCACTCTGCTTCGTGACTACCGGCGCCGATCCCTCATTGGCTTCGCACTGATGACGACTCAATCGTTCCTCTACAACGCGATCTTCTTCACATATGCCTTGATCCTGGCCGAATTCTACGACATCAGCAGCGACAAGGTCTCCCTCTTCATCTTCCCGTTCGCGGTCGGCAACCTGCTGGGCCCAATCGTGCTCGGTCCCTTGTTCGACTCGGTGGGTCGACGCGTCATGGTTGGCGGCACCTATGTCGCATCGGGCGTCCTGCTGTTCATCACCGGGTGGATGTTCAACCGAGGATCACTCACGGCACTCAGCCAGACCCTCTTGTGGTGCATCATTTTCTTCATCGCCTCCGCAGCGGCGTCCTCGGCATACCTCACGGTGAGCGAGGCGTTCCCCATCGAGATCCGGGCACAGGCGATCGCGTTCTTCTTCGCAATCGCGACTCTCTGCGGTGGTGTTGTCGCGCCATGGTTGTTCGCCACCCTCATCGGCAGCGGCCACGATCGGGGCAAGGTCTTCCTCGGCTACACCTTTGCCGCGGCGTTGATGGTCATCGGCGGGATCGTGGAGGCCATCTGGGGTGTCGATGCAGAACGTCGCTCCCTCGAGTCGGTAGCGACGCCGCTGTCCGCGCGTGCGGCGACTGCCAGCGATGCCTGCGCCAGCGGACTCACCGGCGGTTGTGCCGCGCACGTGCGACGCAACCCGGACGCCGCCCGCCGCCGTGCACTCGTCGGTCACGGAGGCCGGGGCTGACGGGGCACCCGGAGCTCGCAGCTCTCGACGTGGCGGGCCGCGCGCGCGATGTGCTGCCGGTGCTCGGATGGAGTGCGGCGGCTGCCGTCGTCGCCTGGGTGACAGCGGTGCTGGTCGGGCGGGTAACCAGCGGCGCAGGGCGGCGTTCGGGCGACCCGGTGTGGGTCTCGCTGCAGAAGCGCTGCCGGTGGCCGTTTCGCTTGGCGCTCATGGTTGCGGCAATCATGGTTGTGCTCCCGGACTCGACCCCGGATCGGCGCTGGGCCGAGGCAGTCTCACACGCGTTCACCGTGCTGCTGATCGGCTCGGTCTCGTGGCTCCTGGTCCAGCTCAGCGCGGTAGTTGAGGACGTCGCCGCGGTGCGCATGCCCAGCGGCGTTGGCAATAACAGACAGGCGCGCCGACTTCGCACTCAGATCGTGGTCCTGCGGCGAGTGCTTGTCGCCATCGTCATCTTCGTGGCGATCGCGGCAGCACTCATGACCTTCCCTCGCGGACGCACGCTCGGTGCATCCTTCCTGGCCTCTGCCGGCGTGCTAGGCATCGTCGCCGGCCTCGCGGCCCAGACGACGTTGGGCAACCTGATCGCCGGGCTGCAGATCGCCTTTACTGACCCGATCCGGATCGATGACGTCGTCGTGGTCGACGGCGAGTGGGGCAGAATCGAGGAGATCACGCTGACGTATGTCGTCGTCCGCACATGGGACAACCGGCGGCTAATCCTCCCGGTGTCATGGTTCACACAGAACGTGTTCCAGAACTGGACCCGCCAGGAGTCGCGCGTCCTTGGCAACGTCATCCTGCACGTCGACTTCTCGGTGCCGGTCGAGCGCCTACGAGTCGAGATGCAGCGGCTCGTCGAGGCGTCTCCACTCTGGGACCGTCGCGACTGGGTGCTGCAGGTCGTCGACACGACGCCAACCACGATGGTGCTGAGGGGGCTGATGAGCTCCGCCGATGCGCCGAGCAACTGGGACCTGCGGTGCGAGGTCCGCGAGCAACTCCTCGACTTCCTCCAGCGCAACTACCCCGAGAGCCTGCCGCGGCTGCGAACCGAGGTGGAGCGTCTCCCGGCGAGCCCGGCTCCGGAATCAGGCGTGACGAGGAGACCTGGGCGATTCATGCACCCGGGCGAAGGCCGCAATGCGGCCGAAACCACGATGCCCAACGCTGCCGAGCACGACTAGCGCCGTGCCGTCGACCAACAGCGAGATCGGGAGCAGCAGGCCGAGGACGGAGAAGCTGGCTTCAGGCAGGTTGGCGATGATCAGGACAGCGAGGACCACGTCCACGACTCCGTGAAGCACGAGCCAGCCGGATCCGGGGAGGCCGACCGCGACGCCGATCAGGATGCGGAACAGGCCGCCGACGAGCAGGAACACGGCGACGAGCATGGTGAGCGCTACCAGTGACTCGGCCGGCTTCCACAGGATGATCAGTCCGGCCGCCAAGTTGAGCACGCCGGTGGCGCGGCGCAACTCGCGCAGTGGCTTCCAGCGCTGCGTCTTGCTGTGGGATCCCGAGAAGTCGCCCGATCCCGGGATGCCCAGCACTTGCCTGAGCGGAGAGTCTGACGGCAACCGCCGCGACTGCAGCGGAGACCCTGCCAGGAGAAAGCCAATGACCACTTCGACATCGCCAGCGATCGATCTCAGCGGTGACTACGTCCTCGACGTTGCCCACACCCAACTGGGGTTCGTAGCTCGTCACGCCATGGTGACCAAAGTACGCGGCCGTTTCCGGGAGTTCGAGGGCAACGCTCATCTCGACGCTGCGCACCCCGAGCGGTCCACTGCGTCGGTGGTGATCGAGGCCAGGAGCATCGACACCGGCAACGCGGACCGGGATGCGCACCTGCGCAGCAACGACTTTCTCGACATGGAGCACCACCCCCAGATCACGTTTCACAGCACTGCCGTCGAGAAGATCGACGACAAGCACTACAAGATGACCGGTGACCTCACCATCAAGGGAACGACCTGCCCCATAACAGTCGACTTCGTGTTCACCGGCGTCGCGGTCGACCCTTTCGGCAACGTTCGTGCGGGGTTTGAGGGATCTTGCACACTCAATCGCAAGGATTGGGGCGTGGCGTGGAACGCCCCGCTGGAGGCCGGCGGCTTGCTGGTAAGCGACAAGGTGAACCTCGAGATCGAGGTGTCGGCCATCAAGCAACAACCAACGTCCTGATGGACTACGAACAGTTCCTCACGATCGCACGATGCCGATGGGCGCAGTAATGGCCACTGCTGCGACCTGGTCGGCGGTGTCTCCCGGTCGGGTGGAGGCGACGGTGGCGGCGGCCATTGTCGCGAGTGCAACGATCCATTGAAGAACCGCAGGGGATAGGGCACGGCGAGAAGCAGGACGTGCAGCAAGGCCGTGGCTGCGAGCGCTCCCACCAGAACACGTGCTCGGGGGCTGCCGTATGCGTCCCGCGCGCACGGAACAAGAACATGCATCGGTATCCGGGATGCCGGAACGAGGACTTCGCCGGATCCTTGGCAGCAATGGCTGCAGAGAGGCATCGCCGTGTCAGTGACGTTGAATGGGCGGGCCTACATCTTTGCCCGCGACCTGATCGAGGATGGCCGAATCGTCCTCGATGAGCGCGACGCGTGGAGCGAACACCGGCCATCTACTGAGCAGGAGAACGACTACATCGCCCGGGGAGGTTTCGCCGAATACGGCCGTTGGTACCTCGGCATCGACGACCGGTACGGCGCCGAAACCAAGTCCCACTACAAGTTTCCGTACGGCGACTTCGAGCAGCTGCACTTATGCGGCGTCCTCGCCGTAGAGTCCCGCGCTGGTCAGCGCAAGTGCGCCGACATCGAACTTGCTGCCGCCCACTTGCACCGGAGACTAGAAGAGATGATGCACGCGCCGGAGAACGGGCGCGCGCGGCCGCAGTCGGGCGCCGCATTCACGTGATGAGGCGGGAGGGTCATGAACCAGGACGCGATGGCGGTGTGTGAGCTAGTGCCGGGGTTGTTGCACTGCGCACGGGCGGCGGTGAAGTCACAGTTGGGTGGATGTACGTCGCGGAGGAACTATTCTCGGTGCAGCTGCTTGTGGTGGCGGATCTCGTTCTTCGACGCCGCTGACGACGCCACGAACGCCACGAACGAGCTGCGTGTTCGCGAGTGCAACAACGCGGATCACGAGACGGCATCTGGAGAATCGCTGAGCACCTCGGAGCCATGTCGTGCCTGGTCTAGCAGCTATACGGCGACCCAGATATCCACCATCCCGCTCCAGTTGGCCCGCATCAGCCAGGCCCGGCAGGTCGACCGTGACGCTCTCGAAGCGCGGGACCCAGCCGGCATGGCCCGCTGGTTGCGTGCGGATCCCCGTGCGGACAGCGATCTGACTCTCTACCTCGACGCTTCGGTCGAATCGGAACGCACCGACTGAGCTGGTGTCACTCGCTCGCCTTGAGGCCGAGTGAAGACTGAGGGGATCATCGCAGTCACGGCTTTCGGGGATGCATGCGCGGTGGGTCGGAGGCGACACTGAGAGGTGGCGCGGAGTCGGCGCCGCACCTGGTCTTGACGTGAGGACGGCGATGACGTTGGCCGTGACATCCGTGAATACGTGGGAAAGGTTCTTCCGGGCGGCGGCAGGTCTCAACATCGACAAGAACGACATCAAACGGCACCAGGACTTCATCGATGCGCGGCTGCGGAGCCTCGTCGTTCGTGCTGAGGCTGTCGCTAAGGCCAACGGCCGTGACTTGATCGAGTTGTGGGACCTGCCGATCACCGCGGGGTTGCAGGCTTGTCTGCACGAGTTCGAAAAGGTCGATTCCGAGGTCGACCTGACCAGAGCCCTCCGGGAGATCACGCCGCTACCGCCAACGGACTTCGACTACAGCGAGCAGACGAGGAACGGCCTCGTCTCTGTTGCCGGAGGCGTGAGTGTGGCGCTGGCGCGAGCCATGCGGTTGCTCGACCCAGATCTGAAGAACCCCCAGACAACGCATTGGGAACGAGCCGAGCGACTGTTTGACCTGCTGCTGTGACCGAGCACGAGCAAGATCAGCTCTTCCCTAACTGTGCCAGCTCGATGCACGGGTGTTCGCTGCCTGGTGGGGCGGGGGCTGGAAGTGCGGGTTGTCGAGCACCAGTCCGCCGAGAAGCAGCCTCGAGTGCGTCGGAAGCAGATCGACGATGATACCGCCACCAAACAGGTCCAGGTCGTACATGCAGAGCAGGACTTGCTGCGGGTGCCTCTTCGTGAACAGGTTCAGTTCTGCCTCGTAGTCCATGAACGCCTGGATGCCCCCCGGCACCCTGCGCAACCCCTCGGGCATCTCGCCCGCGGCCCGCGCGAACTGGTAGCGGCCCGTCGCAAGCCCTTGCCCGAGGTTGCGTTCCCAGAAGTCGAGCACATCCTGTTTCACGAAGGCGCCGCTCGAGAGGTAGGTGCCGATCGAACCGATCACCTCCAGCTGCCCGGCGGCCAGACAGTCCTCGATATCAATTCCCGTCAGGCCGCCGCGCAACGCCTCCACAGTCGTTCCCGGGTCGGAGGAGTCGACGATGCAGAGGCACTTGTCCCCGGCCGTCAGCCCGGAGCGCAGGAACGGGAGCAGGAACTCATCCCGTTGACGAGTCCCCATGTACATCGCGCAGACGTGGTCCCCAGGCTGGAAATCCATCCCGGGCACGCCAAGTTGCACGTCGCTCATTGCGCCATATTCTCAGTGCTGCGCCTGAGTCCACCGCCCACGGCGTGCAGTGTCTCCAGCGCCCGGGTGGCCAGCTGGAGGTTGAATCGCACATCGGGGTCGTTGAGGTCGCGACCTGAGATGTCCCGGATCCGTTGGAGGCGGTACCTGACCGTGCTTCGATGTACGGCGACGGCGGTGGATGTTGCGTCATAGCTGCCACCGAGATTCAGATAGCTCCCCAAGGTCTCGACCAGGCTTCCGCCGTGCCGGGTGTCGTAGTCGATGAGCGCGCCGAGCCAAGTCCGCACGTAACGCTCGATTGCCGACCGATCCTGGATCTCCGCGAGTAGTCGGAAGACCCCCATGTCGTCGAAGACGGTGACGCCCCCTGTCAACCGTGCAAGATCAAACATCCGCAAGGCGAGCTGGGCCTCGTGGTAGGCCCGTGGCAGACCGAAGATGTTCTCGCTCACGCCGCCCACGCCGAGCCGGTAGCCGGTGGATGGATCGTGGTGACACAAGTCGTCGCACAACGCGGCCCAGTCTCGGTCGACGTCGGTCAGGAGCACGACGCTGCCGGCGTGCTCGGCGAACAACGAGCCTTTGCCGACGAGGCTTCCCATGCGCCTGATCACGTAGGTAGCCCTACCAGGCTGCCATTTGTGAGCGGCACTCACGACGGCGACCCGGTGCGCCGCGTCGGTGTCGAAGCCCAGTGCCTGGGCTCGGGCCAATGTGTGTTCGCCAACCAGGTCGACCAGCAGCTCATCGACGACGTCGCGACCGATCCTTAGCTCGACCTCGACGACGCTCTGCAGCTTCGACATCTCCATGGCGAGCAGCGTTGCACCATGTTCGAGGACTGTTGTCTCGTGCTCGTCCGCCGTGCCGGCGTGGCCGATGAGGGTCAACGAACCCAGCACCTCGCTTCCGGCGCTGATGGCGACCAGGAGCCAGCCGTCCCCGTAGACCGGCCGCCCCTCGCTCTGTCCCCGCGCGAGCAGTGCTGCGAGTTCAGCCGAGCCCTCAGCCGATGGTGGCGGCGAGCCGGCGGAGGCCAGGACGTTGCCTGCGGGATCTTCCACCGTGACCGGATAGCCGGTGAGCTCGTTCACCGCTGCAGCGATGCCCGCAATGCCCTCACCGTCCACTGCAACCCGGTCCAGTCGACGGTGCGTGGTCGTGCTGCGCTGCAAGGCAGCCACGGTCGCCTCGAGGGCCTCGTTCGCTTCCCGCAGCTCGGTCGAGCGGGAGCGCTCGCGCGTATGCAACGAGGTGTTGCTCAGCGCAATGCCGGTCTGTTGGGCCAACACGCGCAGCAGGAACTGCTGCTCTGGAGGAGGCTCGCGCATTGCGCTGACGACGAAGAATCCGGCCTGACCCTTGAGGCTGCGTAACGGATAAGCCCAGCCCCAAGTCTGTCCCACGACTGCAATGGCACCTCCCGCGCTGCTCAGCACGGCGAACTGCGCCTCGAGGTCGGCCGTCCCCGCCATCACGTGCTCGCCCTCGTCCGTAGGCTGCCAACCTCCCTTGTGAAGGTAGACGCCATGCAACCGGCCGTCGATCAATGAGGGAACCGCAGTGCCGGCGACGCGCAAGATTGCTCGCTCGTCGCCGCTTTCGTTCATCAACATGGACAGGACGAGCAGTCCTTGCATGCCTGTGATCAACTGCGCGGCTTCGCTGGCAACGGGCGCGGATGAGGGCTCGCTGGCGACCGGTGGATTCGATGGAGCCATGACGACTTCACCTTGCGGCATGGCAGCCGCGTGGAGTGTCGGAGCGGGTGTCACGGCGAGCCGCCTTTCACCCTGGCGCTGCCCGAAGGCCTGATGCACATGCCTGGCCAGCGAGCCCGGTCAGGCACCCGTGACCCCAACATACGTCTGGTGGCTCGTTTCGTCAGCCCTCCGATGTCCCTTCTCGCATCTAGGTCTGCCAGGACGAACGGTGACCACATTTCTCGGCTTGACAGCATCATCGCCGGCCACGCGATCCTCGGAGCCGCTGCCCTGGGCCGGGGCTGGATCCTTGATTTCGTCCGCTTGACACGAAGCGGCGCCGCTGCGGATGCCGGATCGTCTCTGGATGCGACGACCCGTCGCGAACGAGAGGTGTTGAGACCTCATGGAAGCCTCCACGACGACGCGTTTGCGCCTCGTTTCCTCGGATGACGCGGCCGCCGATGCCGCCAAACGCACACCGTTCCGTCAGGAAGGCGCCAAGCCTTCGCGGGCTCTCGGTCTTGAAACGCAGCACCTCTTGCAGGCTGCTGCGGTTCTCGCTGCTGCCGTTGGCGGTCAGTCCTTCCTCTTGGATCTGGCCGCGGAAATGTTCGACATGTCACTGGGACACGCGTTGACCCTGCTCGACAACGCCATCAGCGCAGGGGTCGTGCGGTTCGAGAGTGACGATATTGTGTTCAGTTCCGCCGCGATCCACTCCACCGTCTATAACAGCATCCCGAAGCCACTCAGGTCCGCCATGCACCGGGAACTAGGGCTGGCTCTGCTGACCCGAGGCGATCGGCCTCAGGAAGCGGCATGGCATGTCTGCACAGGCGCGCAGGAGGGACAAAAACATAGTCTTGCGCTGCTCGACGAGGCGGCGCAACAACTGAGGTGGCGCGAACCGGCCGTGGCGGCCAACGTGGCAAGCCTCGCGCTCGAGCTCACCACGGACGGTGCACGCGAGTGGCTCCCGCGCTGCGTCGCGGTCGTCGAGGCTCGCGTTGCGTCGGGACAGCCCCTCCTCGCCACCGAGTTGGCCCGGAACGCGCTCGGGCGAGGGGACTGCCCTAACGAGTGGACCGCCCGGCTGAACTTGGCTCTCGGGATCATGGAGGTGCTGCGCGGCGACCCAGAATCGGCCTCTCAGGAGATCGACTCGGCGCAGTCGGTCGTAGGGCTGCCGGCCCACCTTCGAGATCAAGCGCAGCGGACGAAGATCGTCTGCGAGCTCTTGGCGCACGACATGGAAGCTGCAACCGCATCGGCAGCGGACACGCTGTCCGGAGATCAACAGTCAGGGAGCGACGCCACCCTGGCGGCCGCGCTGAGCGTCCTCGCCGAGCAGGCCTGGGAGCAGGGGCGGACCGGGGATGCTGTCACGCTGGGGGCTGCCGCCGTACGGCGACTCGACCGAGACCTGTCCGCGGGGCACCACCCGCGCTTGAGCCTTGCGGCGATGCATACCTCCCTGGGCGATCTCTCCGGGGCACAGACCTGCATCGACGCGGCAACGGCCGAGCTGACAGCGACGACGGACGCCCTCTGGGCTCCGTGCCTCGCGATTGCTCGCGCGCGAAATGCGCTGTCCGCGGGACGGCTCGGAGTGACGGTCACCGAGGCTGAATCGGCTCTGGCTGCAGCGGAGCAGCTTGGCACCACTGTTTTCGCGGCCGACGCATTGACCATTCGAGCGAGAGCCGCACTGATGGGCGGCGACCTGCGGATGGCACGCGAGCTGTTGGCGCGCCGTCGCGACCTCGTCGCACCTGGACGGTCGGACGACTCCTTCACGGCGTGGGTGAGCCTCGCCGTCGCCGAGGCTCAAAACGGGCCGGCGGCCGCACTGGCCGCGGCGAGAGAGCTGTGCGCAACGCTCCGGGAGCGACCCCGCCTCCTTCTCGACGAGGTCGTCGTCGCGGCATGGTTGACCCGGCTCGCTGATGCCGCAGGCGATGAGGCAATGGCTGCCGAGATCGTGGATCAGATCGAGCGACTCGCAACCGCAAGCCAAGGTGCGTCGGCGACGGTCGCGGCTCGCAGCCACGCGAAGGCCCTCCTCGACCGTGACGCGGACGGGCTCGAACGCGCTGCCGCCATCCAGACCGAGCCGTGGGCAGCTGCCTCCGCTTGGGAGGACGCCGGACGTCTGCACACCGAGACAGGCGACAGCTCAAGAGCACGATCGGCCCTGGCGGAGGCGCTCGCTCGCTATCAGGGCGTCGTTGCCGACCGCGACAGCGCTCGCGTTCGCGCCAGGCTCCGCCGGCTCGGTGTGCGCCGTTCGCATGGCGGTCGCAAGGAGCGACCGATCAGTGGTTGGGACAGCCTGACCGAGTCCGAGCAACGGGTCTCTCGCGTCATCGCCGAAGGACTGACCACCAGGCAGGCCGCACAGCGGCTGTTCCTGTCGCCGCACACTGTCGACTCGCACGTGCGCCACAGCTTCCGCAAGCTCGGCATCAACTCGCGTGTGGAGATGACGCGCATCGTGCTGAACAGCCACGACGCAGGCGAAGCCAAGGTCTCACGTCACGCCGGGAGCGAACCACACGTTCAGGGGATGCCTGGCCGCTAGCGGCTGGCCAGCGTGGCTGCAACGGCCGAGACAGGCACCCGACAGACCACGGACTCCGACTGTACTGGAGGAACGGTCACCCAGAGTCACGCCGACGTCGCTACGAGCAGGATGATCGGTAGTTATGCGAGGTTACCTAGCCGCGCGACGCGTCGTCGACCGACTGGCTGATGCGAATTTCCCCGTCTAGTACGTGAGCATCCTCGGCCAGGATGTCCGCATCACGGAGAAGGTGATCGGCCGCCTGACCGTCTGCCGCGCCGCGCTTGCCGGAATGGCAACGGGGGTGTGGCTGGGGCTATTCATCGGTTTCGTGGTCTGGATCGTCGGTCCCTGGGCGCCGGAGGCCCTCCTGTCGGTGTGCGGCAAGGGGCACTTTTCGGAGCTGTCTGGGGCACAGTGGCCCACCTCCTGACAGGGGGCCAACGCGACTTCACGTCCGTGTCCGGACTCGAAGCCGCCACCTACAACGTCGTCGTGGACGAGAGCCACTACGCGGACGCGAGGCGCATCCTCGGCTCCGCTCACCTGGCGGCTGACGTGACGAAACCCCCGTCCGCGTAATCCGCACTCTCCGTCCGCAAGAACAGGAGAAGCGATCATGGTCATGCGATTCGACCCCTTCCGAGAGATGGACCGTGTCGCCCAGTTGGTCAACCAGCAAGTCGGAACTGCGTCGCCATCGACGACCCGACCAGCGAGATCAGCGTGGGCCTGCGAGGAGATCCTGCGGCAGCTGCTCGCCGCGCACGGCCCGACCCGCCACACCCGGCACGAGTCCGCCCACCGCCGGACCCGGTTCCTGGCCGCCTGCGCGGTCGCGTCCATGCCCGAGACGACCCGCCTGGCGGGCACGATCGAGATCGAAGGGTTCCTCGAGCTCGGTATCACCAACGCCAGGACCGAGGGCTGCAACCGCGTCATCAAGGAGATCAAGCGCGTCGCCTGCGGCTTCCGCGACCAAGCCAACTACGAAAGGCGCATCATGTTGCACAGCGCAGCCCTCCGGGCCGCGTGAACCATCAGCGGTCGAGGACCCCGCTCAAGTACCAAGAGCCAGCAAACCCCCTCGATTCACAGAGGAGAGTTTGATGGCCAAGGCAGTCGGCATCGATCTGGGCACTACCAACTCCGTCATCGCTGCCATGGAAGGCGCCCAGCCGACGGTGATCCCCAACGCGGAAGGCTCACGGAGGGACGCCGTCGGTGGTTGCCTTCACTGACGCGGGTGAACGCCTTGTCGGGCAGCTCGCCCGCCGTCAAGCGATGCTCAACCCGGTAGCACGCCACCGACTCATTGGTGATCTGAACTCGAGGAGGTATCAGTGGCATGGCGAAGACCTGTGCTGACTACATCGTTGCGACATTGAAGGCGTCCGGGGTGCGCCGGGTGTACGGCATTCCGGGCGACTCTTTGAATGGCTTCACCGACGCATTGCGGCGAGACGGTGATGTGTCGTGGCAGCACGTTCGGCACGAGGAAGCCGCTGCTTTCGCCGCCGCTGGTGAGGCCGCGATCACTGGCGAACTCGCTGTGACGGCGGCGAGTTGCGGTCCTGGCAATCTTCACCTGATCAACGGTCTGTGGGACGCGTGCCGAAGCCGGGTTCCAGTGCTCGCGATCGCGGCGCACATCCCGAGGGACGAGATTGGCAGCGGGTATTTCCAGGAAACACATCCTCAGGACTTCTATCGGGAACTCGCGGTGTACTGCGAACTGGTGAGTATCCCAGAGCAAGTGCCGCGCGTTCTCGAGATCGCGATGCGGACCGCGATCAGCAAGAGCGGTGTCTCGGTCGTCGTCATCCCTGCTGAGGTATTGCTGGCTGACCAGGCCGCGGACCTCAAGGTTCGTCCGATCAGCATGACGGCCCCTGTCGTGTTTCCGAACGACGAGGCGCTCGCAGCCGCTGCCGCGGTATTAAACGACTCCAAGGCTGTCACGATCCTCGCTGGCGCAGGGGTTGCTGGGGCTCATGAGGAGCTGATCGAACTCGCCGCGTCACTCAAGGCGCCGATCGTGCATGCCCTGCGGGGTAAGGAGTTTGTCGAGTACGACAACCCCTACGACGTCGGTATGACGGGGCTCATCGGCTGGAGTTCGGGCTACCGTGCGATGGAGCACTGCGATGCGCTGCTGATGGTGGGTACCGACTTTCCCTACCGCCCGTTCTACCCGCCTGAGGGCACGCGGGTCATCCAAATCGACGTGCGCGGTGAACAGATCGGTCGCCGAGTCCCAGTCGAGATACCGCTCGTCGGTACGGCACGGGACACGGCGCGAGCGCTGCTTCCCCTGCTGGAGACGAAGTCCGAGTCCGGGCACCTGGATACGATGCTCGCCCACTACCAGCGGGCGCGTCGGCGCCTTGACGCGTTGTCGACGAGCACGCGTGACCGCGACGGTATCCACCCGCAGTTCGTCGCGGCCACTGTCGACCGTCTTGCAACCCAAGACGCGGTATTTCTTCCCGACGTTGGAACGCCAACGATCTGGGCGGCCCGCTACCTACGCATGAACGGGCAAAGGAGACTTGTGGGTTCCTTCACGCACGCGACCATGGCCAACGCCCTTCCGCAGGCGATCGGGGTACAGGCGAGCCAACCTGGTCGCCAGGTGGTTGCACTGTCCGGAGACGGCGGTCTGGCAATGCTGCTCGGCGAACTCATCACACTTCGCCAGCTGCATCTTCCGGTGAAGGTGGTCGTATTCAATAACGGGGCACTGTCTTTCGTTGAGCTCGAAATGAAGGCGGCCGGAATAGTGAACTGGGGAACCGACCTCGACAACCCTGACTTTGCGGCAATCGCCACCGCCGCCGGGCTGTTCGGAGTCCGCGTCGAGCACGCGGTCGATCTTGAAGGCGCTCTCACCGCTGCCTTCGCGCATGACGGCCCGGCCCTCGTCGACGTGCGCACCGCACGGCAGGCACTCTCCCTGCCCCCGAAGGTCACCCTCGAACAGGCCAAAGGCTTCACGCTTTACGCCACGCGCACGATCCTTTCTGGAGGCGGCGAGGAGATCCTCGAACTCGTCCGCACCAATTTGCGAGAGCTAGGTAGCGAATAGCCGCCCCCTCCCTCAGCGCTAAGCCGCACGGCGCGCAGCCCAAAACTCACAGGGGTGCAGGTCACCACGGTGCCGGCTGCCTGGTGAAGCAGGTTGTAGTCCCCTCATGCACCCGCGAGCTGTGGAGCGGCTGCTCGCCGCGCAGGATCTCCTTGGACAGCGGGCACGTACGGCGGTACCGGCTCGTCACCGACGAGACAGATCTGTCCGTCGAAGCCGGCCTCCCGGGCGCCCTGAGCGGCCTTGGCGCCGGCGAGACCACCACCCGATCACGAGCAGGCTGCTGGAGTCGTTCAGCCCTGCCTCCGCTGTCGGGTGAGCGCGAGGAACTCGGTCCGGGTACGAGCATCCTCCCGCATGATTCCGGTCAGCGCCGAGGTCACCGTGAGGGCGCCGGTCGACCGGACGCCGCGCAGTGACATGCACAGGTGCTCGGCCTCGAGCACGACGCCGACGCCCTTGGGTTCGAGCTGCTCCTCGAGCCAGTGCGCCACCTGCTGGGTGAGGCGCTCCTGCACCTGGAGCCGGCGGGCGAACATCTCGACCACCCGGGCCAGCTTGGACAGTCCGAGGAACCGCCCCCCGGGGAGGTAGCCCACGTGCGCGACCCCGCGGAACGGCAGCAGGTGGTGCTCGCACAGGGAGTGGAACGGGATGTCGCGAGCGACCACCAGCTCGTCGTACCCCTGGCGGTTGGGGAACGAGGTCGGGCTGAAGGTGCTGGGCGTGAGCAGCTCGGCGAAGGAGCGGGCGACCCGCGCGGGCGTCCCGCGCAGGTGCTCGCTGTCGACGTCCTGGCCGAGCGCCCGGAGCAGGTCAGCAACCGCGTCTTCGGCAGCACGGAGGTCGAGGCCGGTCCGCTCGTCGAGGTAGCTGACCGTCATCGGGGGAGCAGCGGGCGGCTGTCGTAGGCGCTGGCCAGGCGGAAGAGCGTGAGCGCTGCCAGCATCAGGCCGAAGTCGCGCAGCGCGATGTCGTAGTAGCCGGGGATGAGCAGCAGGTTGACGACGATGCCCGCCAGCCATCCGGCGACCAGCAGGCTGCCGTACTTCGGGCGGAGGGCGACGACGAGGCCGGCCACGACCTCGATGACGCCGACGACGTACATCGCCTGGTGGGCGGTGCCCGGGATCAGCCGGTCGAGGCGCGGCGCCAGGTAGCTGTCCCAGTTGACGAGGACGTGCGCGAACTTGTCGAGGCCGAAGGCGATCGGTGCGACGACGAACGCGATGCGGAGCAGGGTGAACGCCTGGAAGACCGGGTCGCTGAGTTGGGTGGGGCGCTGCTCGAGTGCGGTGCTCATGGATGGGCCTCTCTAACGGTGATAGAACCTGGCGATAGAACACCCGCGCTGCCTCTTGCGTCAACAAGTCTTGGTCTTAGAATCAGGGGATGGAGCAGCCACCACTCGAGGCCCACGTCGCTGGCGTCGCCGCCCTCAGCAACCCCCTGAGCCGGCAGGCGTACGAGCTCGCGGTGCAATGGCGGTGGGTCAGCAAGGACACCGTCGCTGAGGTGCTCGACGTGGCGCGGTCGGTCGCCGCGTTCCACCTCGACAAGCTGGTGGACGCGGGCCTGCTGACGACCCGGTTCGAGCGGGTCTCGGGGCGGACCGGACCCGGAGCAGGGCGACCCGCGAAGCTCTACGGCCGGTCCGACCTCGAGATCGAAGTCTCACTGCCGCCACGTCGGTACGACCTGGCCGGCTCCCTGCTCGCCTCTGCCGTCGCCCGCTCGAGTGCCAGCGGAGAGCCCGTCGGCGAGGCCGTTGCGGAGGTCGCTCGCAACGCCGGTCAAGCAGTCGGCAAGCGGGCTCGCCGCAGCGGCGGCCTCGTCGGCGCCCTGGCCATGCACGGCTACGAGCCGCAGGAGGAGAACGGCGGGATCACGCTGGTCAACTGCCCGTTCCACGCCCTGGCCGACGAGCACCGCGGGCTGGTGTGCGGCATGAACCTCGACTTCCTGGCGGGCGTGCTCGACGGGCTGGGGGAGCGTCGGCGTACCGCCGTGCTCGATCCCGCGCCCGGGTTCTGCTGCGTCCGGATCCGCACTGCCTGACCGGGGTCGCCTGACCGGCGTTTCATGGCGCAGACTGGACCCATGCGCGTCCTGCTCACCGGAGCCCTCGGCAAGGTCGGCCGAGCGACCTCCGAGGCGCTGCTCGCGGCCGGGCACAAGGTGACCGGCGTCGACGTCGCCCGGCCGACGTTCGACCGTCCGCTGCCGGGCCAGGCGCGCTACCAGCAGGCCGACGTCACCGACGCAGGTGACGCGTACGCCCTGGTGCGTGGGCACGACGCGGTCGTCCACGCGGCCGCGATCCCGGAGCCGACGCAGAACCCGCCGCACACGGTCTTCCACAACAACCTGATGTCGACGTTCAACCTGCTCGAGGCGGCGGTCCGCTGGGGCGTGCCGCGGTTCGTCAACATCAGCTCCGAGACCGTGCCCGGGTTCTTCTTCCCGGAACGGGCGGACCTGCCGGACTACGTGCCGGTCGACGAGGAGCACCCGGTACGCCCTCAGGACCCTTATGCGCTGAGCAAGTCCTTCGGTGAGCAGCTCATGGACGCAGCGGTGCGGCGCTCGGACATCCGCTGCATCAGCATCCGGCCCAGCTGGGTGCAGACGCCGGACAACTACGAGCGCAACCTCGGCCCGCTGATCCGCGACCCGTCGGAGACGACGGCGGGGCTCTGGGCCTACATCGACGTCGAGGACCTCGCCGACGCGATCGTGCTTTCGGTGCAGTCCGACCTGCCGGGTCACGAGGTGTTCTACATCGCCTCGCCGGACAACGCCGGAGGGCGTGATCTCGCTGCCGCGGTGCGGGAGCACTACGGCGACAATATCGAGATCAGGGACCTGGTACGGCGTGATGCCTCGTCCATCAGCTGCGCCAAGGCGGAGCGGCTCCTGGGCTACCGGCCGAGCCGCAGCTGGCGCGACCACCTCGACGGGAACGGCCGCCGCAGACCGCCCTGAGCTGCAGAGAGATGTGTCAGTGCGCTGACGCCCCGCGCAACGAACGCCTGGGTAGCGCCGGGCAGGAGTGCGGCGGCAGATCGACGCCATCTGGCCGAGTGCAAGGCTGAAATGCGTCGCGTGCTGCTCAGCCCCCGCCGGCTGCCACGGGCTGTCACGGGCCGCGTCGGGCTTCCCCCGGACTACTTGACAATGAGGGTGCCGTGCATCCGCGCGTGGTAGTCGCAGTGGAAGGTGTAGGTCCCCGGCTTAATCGGGGCCTTGAACGAGACGGTCTTCCCGGTTTTGACATCGTCAGCTTTGAACAGCCCGGCCAGGTCGGACGTGACGGTGTGCTCGGCGCCGTCGGTGTTCTTCACCGGGATGGTCGTGCCAGGGGCAACCGTCAGCGGCGTCGGGTCGTACGTGAAGTTGGCGATCTGCAGGGATGATCCGGTGGCGGTGTCGCTGGTGGGTGCTGTCGTGGTCGCGTCGGTGGTCGGCGCTGGGGCCTGCGTCGCGGTGAGGGGGCTGACGGTCGCCTGCTTCGAGCTCCCGGATGAGCAGCCCGTCAGCGCGATCCCGACGAGGACGACGAGCGGGACGATGGTGAGGCGGGAAGGTGAGCGCGGCACGATGGACCTCCGATGATCCGCGGGAAGGGGCGGTGCTGAGACTGTCGAGCCCGCCCGGCCTGATCGGAAGTGACCAATCGTCCTAGGACCTGATTCGTCAGGTTCCGGCCAGGTTGGGTATAGTCGCCCGCGTTGAAGGGGAGTAGCCCGCTCCGCCGGTGAGTCGACATGCTGGAACCTCTCGAGGTTCCCGGTTCCCGGGCCCGTCACCACCTGGCGTGGTGCGGGTGGGCGAGACCTTCGGCCGACGTCAGATGTCTATCTGCCGTGGGCCGAGGTCGCCCAGCATCGGGCACCTGGTCCGCGGCTCACGCGGAAGGATCCGTTCGTGCTTCATGTCATTCTCCTGCTCGGCTGCGCCGTCACGATCTACCTGGCCTGCGAGGCGTTCGTGAACGCCGTCGAGTGGCTCGGGGTCCGCATGAAGGTCGGACCGGTCGCGGTCGGGACCATCCTGGCCGCCGTCGGGACCGCGCTGCCCGAGAGCGTGGTCACGTTCGTCGCTGTCCTGTTCGGCGGCCACTCCGGCAAGGACATCGGTGTCGGCGCTGCCCTTGGGGGTCCTCTCGTGGTGGGGACGCTGGCGTACGCGGTCGTCGGTGGGATGCTTCTGCTCCGGCATCGCACCAAAGCCGGTGCGGCAACTGTCGCCTCACTGGCCGGCGGCCCAGGCGGCCCGGTGGCTGTGGCTGATCGCGGGCCACTCGACGGGACCGACATAGCCGGTCTTGCCCGCGATCAGACCTGGTTCCTGTCGATCTTCGTCTTCAAGGTCGCGCTCGGCCTGGTCGCCTTCAGCATCAAGCCGTGGCTGGGCATCGTGTTCCTGCTCGCGTACGGCGCCTATGCGGTGCGGGAGATGCGCGGCACCGGCGAGCAGGCCAGCGCCGAAGGCCTCGAGCCGCTCACCTTCCAGAAGCAGCGGCCCGTCCCGACTACGTTCGCCGTCGTCGCGCAGACCCTGGTCACTCTGGCGGTCATCTTCGCGGCGAGCCAACTGTTCGTCGCCCAGCTCGACTGGGCCGGCCCGGCGCTCGGCCTCCCGGCCGTTGTCGTCGCGCTGCTGCTCAGCCCGGTCGCGACCGAGCTCCCGGAGATCATGAACGCGATCATCTGGGTCCGGCAGGGCAAGACGCCCCTGGCCCTCGCCAACATCAGCGGCGCCATGATGATCCAGGCGACCGTCCCGACCGCGCTCGGCCTCCTGTTCACACCGTGGAAGTTCGACACGCCGCTTGTCCTCGCAGGCATCGCCACACTCGCTTCCGTCGTGTACCTGCTCACACTTTTCCGGCGCAACCAGGCCACCCCCATGCGGCTGCTCCGTGCGGCTGGCTTCTACGTCGCGTTCGCCGCCGCGCTGATCGCCTACCTCGCCTAGGAGGCATCCGGAGCGGGACGGCGAGCATGGCTGAGCCGCTGTACCTGGGGTCGCCGCTGGAGCGGCATGAGCCCCGGCCTCGACCTCGTCGACAGCCCGGGCGGGTGGCTGGAGGTCGACCAGCGCACCCAACGGGCCCACGGCCCGTCCGCGGCGAGCGCGACTGCCTGGTCGGTGGACAGGTCGCGTAGGCAGCGGACGGCGGACAAATCGGCCGCGGGGACCGGCGTGCGGAGGTCGACGTACAACGTGCGTCCCTGCAGCCAGCTGACGTCCGTGGTCGTGTCACGATGCCCGCGGGCGGTCGCCAGCAGCGAGCGTTGCCAGCGACCGACCAGGCGGCCGTCGGGTGGCACCAGGTCCACCAGGTCCACGAGCCGCTCCGGAGGTCAGCCCGCGCATCGGTCAGGAGGCAGCCCATCGCCCGTCTGTTGCGCGCCGAGGAGATCTGCGCCCTCGCGACGACGCCGCCTCGGCACTGGGCAGACCGACCCCGCTGGGAAAGTTTTTGTCACCGGGGGTTTGGGTCCCGACCGAGCGGACATCGCCAGGTCGTGGGATCGGGCGGATCGCCGCCCCCCGGTTGAGACAGCAGCCGGAGCCACGTCTCGGGCGGCCGGTCGTGAAGACCGGTGACGCGTTGAGTTCGTCACCCAGTGCCGTCCCCTGAGCGGACATCCGTCCGGGACCCATGGCGAGCACAGGAGACCTTTCATGGCACGCGCAGTCGGCATCGACCTCGGAACGACCAACTCCGTCATCGCGACCTTCGAAGGCGGGCAGGCCACCGTCATCCCCAACGCGGAGGGGGCTCGGACGACACCGTCCGTGGTGGCCTTCACCGAGAGCGGTGAGCGACTCGTCGGGCAGCTGGCCCGCCGCCAGGCGATCATGAATCCGAAGGGCACTGTCTCCTCGGCCAAGCGCTTCATCGGCCGCAAGTACGACGAGGTCACCGAGGAGCTCAAGGCGGTGTCGTACGACGTGGTGCCCGGGCCGGACGGCACCGTGCGGTTCGACGTGCACGGCAAGAAGTACGCGCCGGAGGAGATCAGCGCCCTGGTGCTTCGCAAGCTCGTCGACGACGCCGCGAAGTTCCTGGGGGAGAAGGTGACCGAGGCCGTCATCACGGTCCCGGCCTACTTCAACGACGCGCAGCGCACGGCAACCCGTGACGCCGGCAAGATCGCCGGGCTCGAGGTACTGCGCATCATCAACGAGCCAACGGCGGCGGCGCTGGCCTACGGCCTCGACAAGCGCCAGCACGAGACGGTGCTGGTGTTCGACCTCGGCGGTGGGACGTTCGACGTGAGCATCCTCGACGTCGGCGACGGCGTGGTCGAGGTGCGATCCACCTCCGGTGACACCCACCTCGGGGGGGACGACTTCGACCGCCGGCTGGTGGACTATCTAGCCGACCAGTTCCAGAAGGACAACGGCATCGACCTGCGCAAGGACCCGCAGGCCCTGCAGCGGCTCTTCGAGGCCGGGGAGAAGGCCAAGGTCGAGCTCAGCTCGGTCACGCAGACGCAGGTCAACCTGCCATTCGTCACCGCGGACGCGAGTGGCCCGAAGCATCTCACCGCCACCATCATGCGGTCGACGTTCGACGAGATCACCCACGACCTCGTCGAGCGCTGCCTTGGCCCGGTGCAGCAGGCGATGAAGGACGCGAAGGTGTCGGCCAACGACATCGACGAGGTCATCCTGGTCGGTGGCTCGACGCGGATCCCGGCTGTGCAGGCGCTGGTCCGTCGCTTGACAGGCGGCAAGGACCCGAACATGACGGTGAACCCGGACGAGGTCGTCGCGATGGGCGCGGCGATCCAGGCCGGTGTGCTGAAGGGCGACGTCTCCGACGTGCTGCTGCTCGATGTCACGCCCCTGTCGCTGGGCGTCGAGACCCGCGGTGGCGTCATGACCCGGATCGTGGACCGCAACACGACGATCCCGGTGCGCCGCAGCGAGACCTTCTCGACCGCCGAGGACAACCAGTCGGCCGTCGACGTGGTGGTCCTGCAGGGCGAGCGCGAGAAGGCCTCCGACAACCGGGTGCTCGGGCGCTTCCGGCTGGAGGACATCCGGCCGGCCAGGCGCGGTGAGCCGCAGGTCGAGGTCACCTTCGACATCGACGCCAACGGAATTCTCAACGCCTCTGCGAAGGACAAGGACACGGGCAAGGAGCAGAGCATCACCATCAGCGAGAGCGCCAACCTCGACCGTGGCGAGGTGGACCGGATGATGGCCGAGGCAGACCGCAACCGGGAGTCGGACAAGCAGCTGCGCGAAGCAGTGGATGCGCGCAACGAGCTCGATGCCGCCGCCTACCGGGTCGAGCGCAAACTGGCCGAGGTCGGCGACAACGCCCCGGTGCACGACAAGGCGCGCGCCGAGGGACTGGTGGTCGACGCCCGCAACGCCATCAGGGACGAGACGCCCCTCAACGAGGTGCGGGCGCTCACGCAGGAGCTGCAGCAGCTGGAGCAGGCACTGAGCATCCGGGCGACCCCTGCTGGTGAGAGCGGCACCAGCGCCTCGGCCGGCCAGTCCGGCGGGTCGTCCGAGGACGACGTCATCGACGCTGACTTCACCCGGAGCTGACCGTGACGAGTGCGGCGACGCACGACTCCCCGCCCGAGCAGCACGAGCCGGACGGGCAGCCGAGTGCTGCGGCCACAACGGCTGGGGTCGCGGCGAAGCAGCAGGAGGAGTCGGCGAAGCAGCAGGAGGAGTCGGAGCAGGAGGACCGCTGGCGGCGCTGCATGGCCGACCTCGACAACCTGCGCAAGAGGTATACCCGCGAGCTCACCCGCGAGCGGGAGGTGGAGCGAGGCCGGGTCGCAGCAGCGTGGCTGCCGCTGGTGGACAACCTCGAACGGGCCCTGGAGCACGGCCAGTCGCATCCGGAGTCGCTGTTGCAGGGCGTGCGGGCGGTCCGCGATCAGGCGATCGCGGTGCTGGAGAGCCTCGGCTACCCGCGGGACGACCAGGAAGGGGTCGCGTTCGACCCGGCACGGCACGAGGTCGTCGAGGTCGTGGAGAGCCCGGAGGTCGACGCGGGGACGGTCGTCAAGGTGCTGCGTCCCGGCTACGGCGAGATCGACCGGCAGCTCCGCCCAGCCGCGGTCGCCGTCTCGCAGCGGGGCTGATCGGCGATGGCGCGCGACTACTACGAGGTCCTGGGGGTGGGGCGCGACGCTGACGCCGACGCCCTGCAGCGGGCCTACCGGTCCCTCGCCCGCAAGCACCACCCCGACATCGCCAAGGACCCGGGGTCCGAAGACCGGTTCAAGGAGATCAACGAGGCCTACCAGGTGCTCTCCGATCCCCAGACCCGAGCCCGCTACGACCGCTGGGGGCCGGACTTCCGGCAGTACCCCGAGGACGCCGAGCGGGCGCCGGGCGGTGGCCAGGCATTCCGCTACGGCAGCTCTGGCGGCTACGGCAGCTCCGGGATGGATGTGGAAGATCTGTTCAGCAGCCTCTTCGGCGGCCGCGGCGGCGGTTCGATGCCCGGAGCCGACCAGGAGGCAGAGCTGGTCCTCACCGTCGAGGAGGCCTACACCGGGGGACGCCGGCGGCTCTCGTTCGGCGACCGCGAGCTCGAGGTCACCATCCCCGCCGGCGTCACGGACGGCCAGCGCATCCGCCTCGCCGGCGAGGGCGGACGGGGTGGCCGCGGTGGACCGGCCGGCGACCTGTACCTCGTCGTCCGGCTGGCACCGCACCCGAAGTACGAGGTGCGCGGCCGCGACATCTTCGTGCCGCTGCCCGTCACGCCGTGGGAGGCAGTCCTCGGTGCCAAGGCGCTCGTCGACACCCCCGGCGGCGAGGTGAAGGTCAACGTCCCGGCGGGCAGCTCGACTGGCCGGCGGCTGCGCCTCAAGGGACAGGGCCTGCCCAACCCCAAGGGCCGGCCCGGCGACCTCTACGCGCAGATCGAGGTCATGGTCCCTCCCAAGCCCACCAAGGAAGAGAAGGAGCTGTTCGAGCAGCTCGCCCGCGTGTCCACGTTCGATCCCAGGAAGGCCGATCGATGACATCAGCCCTGGTGCGCAGGAACGGCCTGACGCTGGACGCGCTCGCACGGCAGGCCGGCCTGCATCCGGACCTCGTGCGACGCTTCGTCGCGCTCGGTCTGGTCGACATGACGCCGGCCCGCGACGGGGAAGCCCGCTTCCAGCAACGAGACGTCGCGCGGGTCTCAAGGGCCCAGCGCCTCCGCACCGGACTCGGCCTGAACTATGCGGCCCTCGGACTCGTGCTTGACCTGCTCGACCGGGTCGCTGCCCTCGAGGCAGCCCTCAGCTCACCAGTCCGCCCCCACCGAGGAGTGACGACGTGAATATGTCCCAGATGCTCGACCTGGATACCCCTCCGAGGCTGGAGCGGCTCCTGGCCCAAACCCACGCCGGGCAGGAGACTCTGCGGGCGGAGCTCGACCGCGAGCGGGCCTGGCTGGACGACTTCGCGTGCAGGGCAGGGCTGCGCCCTGAACTGGTACGGCGGTTCGTCGCGGTCGGCCTCCTGGCCGAGTCGCCGGGGGAGGCGACCGCCGTACCCGGCGCGCTTCGGGTGCAGACCGAATGCGTGACGATCGGGCTGCTGCTCGACGTCGTTCACCGCCTCGACGCGCTGCGCGACGAGGCCGGCCCTGCGCAGGCGGCGCTATGGACCTGAACAAGCTGACCGCGAAGTCGCACGAGGCGCTGGCGGAGGCTCAGTCGGCCGCCGCCCGGCTGGGTCATCCGGAGGTCGACGGGGAGCACCTGCTGCTGGCGCTCCTCGAGCAACGCGACGGGCTGGCCCCGCGACTGCTGGAGGCGGCCGGCGCCGACCCCGAACAGGTGCGGGTAGATGTCGAGGCGGAGCTCGCCCGCAGGCCGAAGGTGAGTGGCCCGGGTGCCGCGCAGAACGACGTGAAGGTCACGTCGCGGCTCATGCGCCTGCTCGGTACGGCCGAGCGTGAGGCCAGCCGTTTGAAGGACGAGTACGTTTCGGTCGAGCACCTGCTGCTCGCGCTCGCCGAGGAGGGCAGCTCGACGGCCTCCGGCCGGCAGCTGGCCCAGCACGGTATCGACCGCGAGTCCTTCCTCGCCGCCCTCACGACGGTGCGGGGGAACCAGCGCGTCACCTCCAGCACCCCCGAAGCGTCGTACGAGGCGCTCGCGAAGTACGGACGCGACCTCGTGCAGGACGCCCGGGCCGGCCTGCTGGACCCCGTGATCGGCCGCGACAACGAGATCCGCCGGGTCATCCAGATCCTGAGCCGCAAGACCAAGAACAACCCCGTCCTCATCGGCGAGCCGGGCGTCGGCAAGACAGCGATCGCCGAAGGTCTGGCGCAGCGCATCCTGCACGGCGACGTCCCGGAAGGGCTGCGGGACCGCACGGTCTTCGCCCTCGACATGGGTGCCCTGGTGGCCGGTGCGAAGTACCGCGGTGAGTTCGAGGAGCGGTTCAAGGCAGTCCTCGGTGAAGTCAAGGCCGCTGAAGGCCGGGTCCTGCTGTTCGTCGACGAGGTCCACACCGTCGTCGGTGCCGGCGCCGCTGAAGGCGCGATGGACGCAGGCAACATGCTCAAGCCGATGCTGGCCCGCGGCGAGCTGCACCTGATCGGCGCGACGACGCTGGACGAGTACCGGCGGGTTGAGAAGGACCCCGCTCTCGAGCGCCGGTTCCAGCCGGTGATCGTCGACGAACCGACGGTCGAAGACGCGGTGTCGATCCTGCGCGGCCTGCGCGAGCGACTGGAGGTCTTCCACGGCGTGAAGATCGCCGATGCCGCGCTGGTCAGTGCGGTGACCCTGAGCCACCGCTACATTTCCGATCGCTTCCTGCCCGACAAGGCCATCGACCTCGTCGACGAGGCCTGTGCCCGGCTGCGCACCGAGATCGACTCGATGCCTGCGGAGCTGGATGCCTTGATCCGACGGGTGACCCGCCTTGAGATCGAGGAGGCCGCGCTCGCGAAAGAGAGCGACGAGGCCAGCAAGGCCCGGCTTCAGGAGCTGCAGCGGGAGCTCGCCGACCTGCGCAGTGAGGCCGATGCCAAGCGGGCCCAGTGGGAAGCCGAGCGGCAGGCCATCCGCAAGGTCCAGGAGCTCCGCGAGGAGCTCGAGCGGGTACGGCGGGAAGCCGAGGAGGCCGAGCGGAGCTACGACCTCAATCGCGCCGCCGAGCTGCGCTACGGCCAGCTGGCCGAGCTCGAGCGCCGCCTGGAGGCGCAGGAGGAGCAGCTGGCCAGCAAACAGGGCCAGCGGCGGCTGCTGCGTGAGGTCGTGACCGAGGAGGAGATCGCCGAGATCGTGGCGGCCTGGACCCACATCCCGGTGAGCCGGCTGACCGAGGGCGAGCGCGACAAGGTGCTGCGGCTCGACGAGGTCCTCCACCGTCGGGTCGTCGGGCAGGACGAGGCCGTGCAGCTGGTCACTGACGCGATCATCCGGGCACGGTCCGGCATCAAGGACCCACGCCGCCCGATCGGGTCGTTCATCTTCCTCGGCCCCACCGGCGTCGGGAAGACCGAGCTGGCCAAGGCCCTGGCCGAGGCGCTGTTCGACTCGGAGGAGAACCTGATCCGGCTCGACATGAGCGAGTACCAGGAGAGGCACACGGTGAGCCGCCTCGTCGGTGCGCCCCCTGGCTACATCGGCTACGAGGAGGGCGGCCAGCTCACCGAAGCGGTGCGTCGCAAGCCCTACTCGGTGGTGCTGTTCGACGAGATCGAGAAGGCGCACGCGGACGTCTTCAACACGTTGCTGCAGCTACTCGACGACGGCCGCATCACCGATGCGCAGGGCCGCACGGTCGACTTCCGCAACACCGTCGTGATCCTGACGTCCAACCTCGGGTCGCTCTACCTCCTCGACGGTGTCAACGCCGATGGCAGCATCAGCACCGAAGCGCGAGACCACGTGATGCTCGAGTTGCGCGGGCATTTCCGGCCCGAGTTCCTCAACCGCATCGACGACGTGGTGCTCTTCAAGCCGCTCACGCTCTCCCAGATCGAGTTCGTCGTCGACATGCAGTTCGACGACCTCAGGCGTCGGCTCGCTGACCGTCGGCTGCAGCTCGAGCTCACGCCGGCGGCACGGCGCCACATCGCGGCGGCCGGCTTCGACCCGGTCTACGGCGCCCGGCCGTTGCGCCGGTACGTCGCGCACGAGGTCGAGACACGGATCGGCCGTGCGTTGCTCGGCGGAGACGTCAAGGACGGCAGCATCATCACGGTCGACATCGAGGACGACCAGCTGGCTGTGACCTTCGACGAGTCCGGAGACCGCGCCTCCGACCGAGCGTCGGTGTCTGCGTGAGCGCCGGCTTGAACCGCACGTTGGCCGCGGGTCTGGTCCTGACGGCTGCCGCGTGTTCGCGCGGCTCGCCGACCACGGCGACGACCGCCGCAACGTCGACGGGGCTCGCCGCGGTGGTGCGTGGGGTCCAGCCGTCAATCGTGACGATCACGACACCTAAGGGCGTCGGAAGCGGCGTGGTCTACCTCCAGAACGGCACGATCGTCACCGACGAGCACGTCGTACGCGGCGCCACGACGGTCGACGTCGCCTTCGCCGACGGCATCGTGAGTACGGGCAAGGTGCTGGCCACCGACCCCGTCAGCGACCTCGCGCTCGTGCGGTCCGCACGCACTGCATTGACTCCGGCGATCTTCCGGAACGACGAACCGGATCCGGGCGACACGGCGGTCGCCATCGGCAGTCCGCTCGGTCTGGCGGAGACGGTGAGCGCGGGCGTCGTCTCCGCCCTGCACCGCGTCATCCCGGGCGGTGCGGGGAAGCTCTCCATGGTCGACCTCATACAGACGGACGCGGCCATCTCGCCCGGCAGCTCCGGCGGTGCCCTTGTCGACGGCCAAGGGCGCGTCATCGGCATCAGCGAGGCCTACATCCCACCCGCCGCAGGCGCCGTCTCGATCGGTTTCGCGACACCGACGGCCGAGGTCCGCGACGTCGTACCCCAGTTGCTGGAGACCGGGCACGCACTGCACGCCTACCTGGGCCTGCTGCCGCGCACACTCACGCCGGAGATCGCCCGCGTTTTGCACGTCAAGGTCATCGAGGGTGCCGTGGTGCTCTCCGTGGTCCCGGGAGGACCCGCGGCCAAGGCAGGTGTGCGGCCCGGCGACGTCGTCATCAGCTTCGACGGCCAGGTCGTGAAGAGCGCGGACGACCTGCTGGTCCTCGTCCGCCGGCACCGCCCCGCCGACGTGGTCGACATGACCGTCCAGCGGGGGCCGGACCGAAAGACCCTGTCCGTCGTGCTGTCCGCTCTCCCAAGTTGATCGAGCCGAGCTGAACTCACCCGAGTGCCACCACCTGAGAGGCAGTCACGATGAAGCTCCACATCTGGCCACTGCTTGCCGCCCGCGCCCTGCTGGCCTTCGCCTTCGGCATCCTTGCCCTGAGCTGGCCCGGGGTGACGCTGTTCGTCCTCGTCGTGCTGTTCGGTGCCTGGTGCCTGGTCGACGGCGTCAGCCTCCTTATCAGCACGATCCGTGCCGGAACGGGCAACGACCGCCGCGGAGCCGAGATCTTCGGTGCCCTCTCCGGCATCGGGCTGGGCGTGCTGACCCTCGTCTGGCCGGGCGTGACCGCCTTGGCCTTGACCGTCCTCATCGCGGCCTGGGCGATCGTGACGGGCGTGGCGGAGATGGTGGCCGCGAGTCGGTGGCGCAAGGTGCTCAAAGGCGAGTGGGTGCTCATCCTGGCAGGCGTCGCGTCCGTGATCTTCGGCGTCGTGCTCGTCGTCGCGCCGGTCGCCGGAGCACTCGCACTGTCGCAGCTGATCGGCATCTACGCCATCATCTACGCCGGACTCCTCGGGGTCCTCGCGGTGCGGGTGCACCGCTGGGAGCGCAACTACGAGGTCGTGGTGATGCGCGCCGCCAGCACCGCCTGAGCGCTGACACTGTGACCGCCAACACCGCGACGCCATCCACAGGGCCAGGCGTCTCAGCACCCGACAGCTCATGCGCCGAAACCTCGGACCGCACCGGTTCCTACCCGCGGCTGAGCGAGGACCAGCTCGCGCTCCTCAGCCAACACGGCGAGGAGCGGCCGGTCTCGGCGGGCGAGGTCCTGTACCGGGAAGGGCAGCGGTGCCACGAGTTCTTCGTGGTGCTGGACGGCAGCGTGGCGCTGCGGAGCGGCGACGACACCCTCAGCGTCCATCGCCGCGGGCGCTTCCTCGGTGGGGTCGGTCTGCTCACCGGCCAGCCTCTGCTGCTCACCGCCGTAGTGCAGGAGCCCGGATCCGTGCTTGCCGTCCCGGTGGCCAGGCTGCTCACGGTCACCGAGCAGGACCCGGCCCTGGGCAACCTGATCCTGCACGCCTACTTCGCCAGGCGCTCCCTGCTGATCTCCCTGGGCGCGGGCCTGCGGATCGTGGGATCCCGCTACTCGCCCGACACCCGTCGGCTCTGTGAGTTCGCCGCGCGCAACCGGATGCCCTTCCGATGGCTGGACCTGGAGCGCGATGCCGAGGCCGAGAGCCTGCTCCGCGAGGTCGGAGTGCGGCCCGAAGAGGCCCCGGTGGTCATGTGGAACGCCTCGTACGTGCTCCGCAACCCGAGCAACGCCGACCTTGCCGCCCAGCTCGGTCTCGAACCACAGCGCACGTCGCCGACAGGGGTGGCCGACGTCGTCATCGTCGGCGCAGGGCCTGCCGGTCTTGCGGCCTCCGTCTACGCCGCGTCAGAAGGGCTCGAGACGGTCGCCGTGGACCTGATCGCCACCGGGGGGCAGGCGGGCACATCGTCGCGGATCGAGAACTACCTGGGCTTCCCGGCCGGGATCTCCGGGGCCGAGCTGACCGACCGGGCGGTGCTGCAGGCGGAGCGCTTCGGGGCGCAGCTCCGGGTGCCGTCCGGAGCGGTCGGCCTCGCCCAGCGGGACGGCCTCCACGTCGTTCGGCTGGACGACGGCAAGAACATGGTCACCCGGGCTGTGATCATCTGCACCGGCGCGCATTACCGGCGGCTCGACGTCCCCGACCTCGAGCGCTTCGAGCCCAGGAGCGTCTTCTACGCGGCCACCGAGGTGGAAGCGCAGACCTGCGCCGGCGACCCCGTGGTCGTCGTGGGTGGCGGCAACGCGGCCGGCCAGGCCGCACTGTTCCTGGCCCAACGCAGCTCCAGCGTCCAGCTGGCAGTGCGCGGCGACAACCTTCCGGCGAACATGTCCCGCTACCTCGTCGACCGGATCGAGCGCCATCCCACGATCGAGGTCAGGACTGGGACCCAGATCCGCGAGCTGCACGGCGACGAGGGATTGGACGAGGTCGTCGTCGAAGGACCGCGCGGCAGCGAGGTCGTCCCGGCAAGGGCGCTGTTTGTGTTCATCGGGGCGGTGCCCCAGGTCGACTGGCTGGCCGGACAGCTCGACCTCGACGAGCACGGCTTCATCCTGACGGGACGGGACGCGCCAACTCTGGCGACCTCGCTGCCCGGTGTCTTCGCCGCCGGCGATGTCCGCAGCGGCTCGACCAAGCGGGTCGCCTCGGCCGTCGGCGAGGGCGCCATGGCCGTCCGGCTCCTGCACGAGTTCTTTGCCCACACCGCCGCGGAGGCCCGGCCATGACGGTCCCGTCCCAGCTCGACCCGCACGTGTCCGCCATCCGGCCGGTGCGACCGCACTCCGCCGGGTGTGAGGAGTGCCTGCTGATCGGGTCGCCGTGGGTGCACCTGCGGCTGTGCCTGTCCTGCGGCCACGTCGGCTGTTGCGACTCCTCGCCGCACCGGCACGCCCGTCGGCACGCCTTCGCCCAGGACCACCCGATCGTGCAGTCGTTCGAGCCGGGCGAGGCCTGGCGCTGGTGCTACCTCGACGAGTCCTTCGTCTGAATGAGGTCCCACCTGAGGCCGGCGCGGGGCGTCCGGACCATGAACGGACGGGCGACCTCTGGGGCCCTGCCCGTGGCTGCGACGACCAGACCGGCGGCAATCTCGCGCACCGGCTGGTTCGCCGCCTGCGAGTCCACGCGCAGCAGGTCGAAGGCCTCGCTGGCCGTGCAGCCACGCGAGCCCATCATGATGCCGAGCGCCTGGTCGATGACCGGGCGGCTGGCCGCGGCCTGGCGCAGCTGGTCGTTGACGCGCGCCTGCTCCTCGGCCCGGAGCCGGACAACCAGTGCAGTGGCTGTCGCATGACCGGCCACGAGCACATCCCGGACCTCGTCGGTCCCTAGGGACCGACCGGCGTACAGCGTGCTGACGCCGACCGTGCGGCCTTCGACCAGGAGCGGCATCGAGAGCACGCTGGCAACGTGGTGACGGCCGAGGAGGCTGCAGTGCTTCGAGCCGAGCTGGTCGACGTCGTCCTGGTAGACGACCGCTCCGCGTCGCAGCGCCTGGTGCGTGGGGCCGTCGAGGATGGTCAGCTCTTTCTGGTGCAGCCGAGCGGCGCGGGGGCAGTTCGCGCCGAGCCCGGCCCACGGCCCACCGGCCGGCAGGCTGATCGCGCACAGAACCTTCGGATGGGTGAGCGCGGCGAGCAGCCCGGCAGCCGCGGCGAGGAAGGCATCCAGCCCGTGGCCGTCCAGCAACAGCGACTGGAGCTCGGTGACGAAACCGAGCACGGCACTGGCGGGAGAGGTGCGGTCCTCGTTCATGACAGGGGCTCGGTGACTGCTGCGAGCCGCACCGCGTCGTCGGCCGGCCGCACGGAGGGGGGATCAGTGGCGAGCGCCGTCCCTGCCATTGCGGTCCTTCCCAAGCCCAAGCTGAGAGCATCTGCCCGGCGCCTGGGTCGCGCACCGTCCTGGGAAGCCGAAGCTGCGAGGGGTTCCCGACCTGTCAGGTCA
Organism: Frankiales bacterium; assembly: GCA_025966135.1. Classification (GTDB taxonomy): domain Bacteria; phylum Actinomycetota; class Actinomycetes; order Mycobacteriales; family SCTD01; genus RYN-111. Next base: position 3,818 of record JAOPVP010000077.1, on the reverse strand, counting down.
GGTGCGGTTGGTCCACGTGACCCGGCGCGACCAGGGTGTCCCATGCCCGGCATGCGAGCTGGAGGTTGAAGCGGGTATCAGGGTCCGCGATGTCGTACCGCGAGATGTCACGTACCCAGCGAGGTCGCGCGCCGGGCCTCACGAGGAGAGCTCCGGTACCCGGAGGGGTCGCGGAGCTCTCCTTGTTGCAAACGATCCTGAGCTAGCCCTTCTTGTCCTTGGGGGCAACGTTCGTCGCGGTGGGCGCAGTGTCGACGGGGCCCTGCTCGAGATAGGTACTGATCCAGCCGCCCTGCCCCGTGACCGAAGGGGCGGAGGCACCGTCCGGTGCGGAGCCGGCGTTGGCAGACACCGTGGTCGAACCCCTACCCTCGGACTCCTCGAGCAGCCGGCCGTCCTTCGGGTCGAGCACGTAGCGCTGGTCGCCGCGCTCGACAGCGACACCCGACCGCCCGGCACTGTCGGCCACGACACCCACCAGAGTCACCCCGGGGATCCGGGCAGCGACCTCCCACAGCGCCTCGCGCAGCGCCGGCGCAGCCGGGCTCTCCCGCAGCAGGTCCCCGACGATCACGAACAGCTCGCCGTCCTTGTCCGTGACCTTGCCGGGCCGGTCGCCGATACCGGCCCGTAGTTCGCGCTCCAGCGCTAGCGAGTCGGTCGGCAGGGCGTACAGCGCATCCCAGCTCAGAGCGCGGCTGCCCGCGGGGAACAGCGCGACGTCGAGAGGGATGACGTCGCTGTCGACACCGTCGTCCTTGAGCACGCCGATGGCGTGATGGCCGATCCAGATCTCACGCCGGTGCGTCGCACCGGACCCCTGGTGGTACGTCGAGACCGAGCGCCAGTAGGCCGCGTCTGGCCAGCCGCCGGGCTGTGCTCCCGCCGCCGTACCAGCGCGGAGCAGGACTTGTGCTGCATCCGCGGTGGCAACAGGCCGACCGCCGTTCAGGTCGACGGTCGGCGCGATGACCAGGACCAGGCTGGCCGCGGACGCGACGATCGCGGTGAGACCGAGTCGGCGGGTACGCCGGCTACGGGCGCGGCCGATCGCGCACAATCGCCGTCCGCTGGCAGCGGTGGCCGCGGCGAGGACGGTCCGGCCCGAGGCCAGGGCGTGCGGCGACGGGTCGGGCACAGCCGCGGTCTCACGCAGCAGGGTGTCAAGGTCCATCGTGTTCTCCTTCACAGTCCCGCGCTCGTCATCTCATCGAGCGCGGCTTGGGCACGGGTACGGGCACGGTGCAGGCGGCTACGAGCCGCCACCGGTGTGAGCCCAAGGGCTTGTGCCGCCTCAGTGGGTGTCAAGCCATCCCAGGCAACGAGCAGCAGCAGCTCACGCTCGGCCTTGGTCAGCGCTGCTAACGCCACCTGCAGCTCCTGCCGGCGAGCACCCGCGTCGAGCCGGTCGTCGACGGCGTCCCAGTCGACCGCAGGGGTATCGTCGAGCAGCCCCTGCACCGGTGAGCGGCGCAGCTGGGAGCGCAGGACGTTGCCCGCGATGCCGTACAGCCACGGCAGCGCGGAACCGCTGGGGTGCGGCTGGACGCGCAGGCGGGCCGCGACCGCGGCAGCGAACACCTCACCGAGCAGATCCTCGGCCACCGACGGTCCGATCCGGCGGGCCAGGTAGCGGAAGACGGCCGGCGCATGCCGCTCGTACACCACCCCCAGCACCTCGGGTCGGGTGCGTGACAGCACCAGCAGTTCGGTGTCAGGCAGTTCTTCGGCTCTCACAACCCTCCTATCCCGTTCCGGCACCGAGCGTTGCAGCCCGCGGTCGGAAGCGCCCGGTAGGGCGTGCCGATGATGCGTCCCGTGGTGGCCCGTGACGGCATCCCGTCGGCGCACGGTAGATGAGATGCGGCGGGCGTGTGGAGACCTCCTCGGCGTGAGGAGCAAACTCGCCGCGTAAGGCAACGGGCAGTTGTTCCGACTGGAGGTCGAGGAGGTTGTGGGTGCCGGAAATGCCGTCCGCGTCAGGCGGCGGGCGTGTATTCGTTGATCACCCCACCGATGCGGTCATATTTGTTGAGCCTGACCGAGCCGAGATCGGCTAACGGAGTTCGGTAGAGGCTTGAGAGAAGCTTTCGACGATCGCCGCTGGTGAGATCGGCTGCGGCCGGCTTGCCGAGCTTCGAGTCGGCTTCGTCGCCGGCGATCTCGACCGCGGGTTTCCCTGCGGCCTGGACGATCGTGCAAGGCGGCATCTCAGTCCCGGGGGTCGTCTCTCATGGCGATCGGCTGGTCCGGACTTCTCCTCACAGGTGACGACGGGATGCGGAGCCGCGCGCCCGCAGCTGTGAAGTCGCTGCGGAGGTGGCTGTTGTCGCAGAAGGGCTTGTTCGCCGAGAGCCCGCAGCGACAGAGGGTGGCACGAGGTGCGCTGTCCACGGTGCCGTCAGGGAGCGTCACCTGAAGCGCACCTGACAGCAGCAGTGGGCCGTTGCGCAGCGGCGTCACGGTCGTGGGCGAGGCGGGCTGCTCGTCGGCGCCGCCGTCGAGCCGGCGGTAGCGCAGCGCGCCGCTCGGGCAGCGCCGGACCACCTCGGCGACGATCTCCGCGTTGGCCGCATCCGGCTGGATCCAGGGCGTGCGGTGGAGCTCGAAGACCTCAGGGAGCCCGGCCAGGCACGCCCCCACATGGATGCACAGGTCACGGTCGAAGCTGACCTCGACGTCGCGCCCGCGGTAGGTGCGGCGCATCAGCTCGGCTCCGGGGCGAACTCCTGGAAGGCCGCGTACGCCCGTGGGCCCCACACGGTGCCGGGACCGCCGTTCATCATGATGGCGACTCCGATGGCCTCGGCGACCTCTTGCGACGTGGCGCCGCGCTTGGCGGCGCCGCGGGCGTGGGAGGCGACGCATCCGTCGCACTGCTTGCTGACGGCGATGGCGAGCGCGATGAGCTCGCGGATCTTCGGCGACAGCTCACCCTCGGTCTCGATGGCCGCCTGCGACATGGCGGCGTAGCCGGCGTACACCTCGGGGATGGCCTCGCGCAGGGCGCGCCCCTGCCGGGCGACCTCGGCCAAGGTCTCGTGGGCGGTGGTCATCGCAGCTCCTGGTCGACGGCGGCCCCGGGACCGACGTTACGACACCTGGAACCCGGCGACGGTGTTGGGCTTGCGGTTTCCCGTCGGACGACGGGCAGGATCTCGGTGGCGAGCAGCTCGATCGACCGCGGGCCGAGCACCTGGTGCTCCCAGAGGATCTTGTCGATGATCTCCTGCGGGCTGCCGACGAACAGCGCTCCGCGGGGCGACCCCCAGGACTCGAAGGCGTTCCTGGGTAGTCGCTGCCCGCGGGCGCTCGGCCGGCGCGACCGCGGTGAAGTTCCGCTTGAGCAGGTCAAGGAACTTCGGGGCCTTCTTGTCCGTATCGAGTCTGCGACCGTGTTCACCCCCACCCGTCACGGCACGACGGGAGACGGCGCTGGATCGACTGGCGACAGCGGATCGGTCAGGTCACCGTGCAACCGAGGACTGCCATGCGCCTTCCCAGACGCCGTGAACGCCTGCTTCACCGCCGCATCCAGCTCGGCCGGCCGGGCTTGAGCTCCTCGCGCTCGTCAGGGGGCAGCGCCCGACCGCCCCCGCCCTGCGTGCTTGGGCGACCCGGTTCCGGAGCGTGCCCTGAGCCTGCTGGGTGGGACCGGCCTGAAGAGCTGAGCCGCCCGTGTCCGTCGGGCTAGCTTGACGCGTCGATACGTGCGAGCAAGCGCTCGGAAGCGTCATGCAGCTGCCGAAGCTCCGCGGAGCTGAACCCGTCGACGACAAGCGAGCGCACCCTGGCGACATGTCCCGGCGCGCTTGCGA
>JAOPVP010000066.1 GCA_025966135.1 Frankiales bacterium | reverse complement strand
TGGAAGGGGTCGAGGTCGTCGTACGTCCCGCTCTCACCTGCTCCCCCGTCGAGGCGCTCGAAGCCGACGGCTACCTGCTCGGCACACCCGCGAACATGGGCTACATGTCCGGGGCCCTCAAGCACTTCTTCGACCAGGCCTACTACGTGTGCCTGGACGCGACGAGGGGCCGGCCCTATGGGCTCTATGTGCACGGCGGCAACGACACCACCGGTGCGGTCCGATCCGTCGACAAGGTGGCGCAGGCTCTGGCCTGGCGGCAGGTCGCCGAGCCGGTGCTCGTCATCGGGCAACCGACCGGGGCCGACCGCGCTGCCCTCGGCGAGCTGGCCGCCACGGTCGCGGCCTCACTGCTCTAGGAGTAGATCTGGCGCGCGACCCACTCGGCCACCAGGGCAGGCTTGGCCTCGCCCTCGATCTCGACCGTGACCGTGCGCGTCACCTGCAGGGTGTTGGGGTCCTTCTGCTCGACCGCGGACACCGTGCTGCTGGCCCGGACCTTGGAGTCCACCTTCACGGGGTTGACGAACCGGACCTTCTCGAACCCGTAATTGACGCCCATGACGACGCCCTTCAGGGACTTCGGGTCCTGCGGCACGCTGGCCAGCAGGTGGGTGAGCAGCGACAGCGTCAGGAAGCCGTGCGCGATGGGTACGCCCCAAGGGGAGAGCTGGGCGCACTGCTCCGGGTCCACGTGGATGAACTGGCGGTCCTCGGTGACCTCGGCGAAGTCGTTGATCCGCTTCTGGTCGACCAGGAACCACTCCCCCTCGCCCTCGGGCTTGCCAAGGGCCTGCTGCAGCACCGCGTACGCGTTGTCACCATTGGTCGTCATGGCCGGATCCTCCCAGATCGGTCAGGACCACTTGCCGACGACCACGTCCGCCAGGGCTCCGACAGTCGCCGCAGCAGCGACCTCCTCCTCGCCCAGCTCGATTCCGAAGGCGTCCTCGAGGTCCATGACGAGCTCGACGACAGCCAGCGAGTCGACACCGCGACCGGTGAAGGACTCATCCTCTGCGAGGTCCTCCACACCCAGGACGGCTGAGGCCTTCTCACGCAAGACCGCCAGCACCTCGTCCCGCTCCACGACCGCAGGCTAACCGCATTCCTTGTGTCGTGAGCGTGGTCCCTTGTGATGGTTTCGACTCAGATCCCTTGGGCCGGGCCAGGGACGCGTCGATGGACGGCCCGACGGGCAGCGTTCCGCGCTGCCGTGAGGAGAGAGGCGCTTGGTGAGGCACGAGGACGAGGCGTTCCCGCGGTGCGCGGGCGGGACCACGATCCGCGCCGCCTGCACGGGTCTTGTCGACGACCTCCACGAGCGCTGGGGGTTGCCGTCGGTCTACCTGCTCATCGACGGACGCCTGCGCTGCCAGGCCTCCAGGGGCTACTTCCACGTCTCGGACGGCTTCACCCCGGCGACAGGCATCATCGGGCGGGTCATCAAGGGGAAGGCCAGCGTCCTCATCGAGGACGTGACCACCGACCCGTCGTTCATCGCGGCCATCCCCGGCTTGCGTTCGGAGGTGTGCGTCCCGGTCTGGGTGGGCGACGAGGTGGTCGGTGCGGTCAACCTCGAGTCGCGGACAACGCTCGGAGCCGCGGCGGTAGGGGAGCTCGAGCGGGCGGCTGCCTGCCTGGGGCAGCGCCTCGAGGCCCTGGGCGGGCTCGCCGCCGCCTCGCTCGCCGAGCGGCTGGCCCGGATCGCGGTGTCCCTGGCCGGCCAGACCGATGCGCGACAGGTCCAGGTCCTTGCCGTGGAAGGGGCCCTGGCGATCTCGGGCATGGGGAGCGCCGCTCTCGCCTACCGCAACTCCCAGGGCGTGTGGTCGGTCCGGCACGCCGCAGGCCCGCTCGAACAGGTCCTGCACGGCTGGGACGTCACCGTCCTGCAGATCCTGGGTGACTGGGTGTGGGCCGGGACCTCCTCGTACTTCCCGGACGGCGAGGCGGTCCCGCCCGGCTACGAGTTCCTGGAACAGGGCGGGATCCGCGCCCTGTCCGTGCAGCCCCTGGTCGTAGCCGGCCAAGTCACCGGCATGCTGCTGACGGCCGACACCGAAACCGCCGTCCACGACCCGGCCCTCACGACTGCGATGGAGCTGCTCGCCTCACAGACTGCGGCGACGCTCGCCATGATCCGCACCCTGGCGCATCTCGAGCGGCTGGCCAACCACGACCCACTCACCGGGCTGGTGAACCGCCGCCGCCTGCTCGAGACGCTGCAGACGGCCGTGGACCAGCAGCACGACAAGGACTGGCCGGGGGCGGCCCTGGTGTTGCTGGACCTGGATGGCTTCAAGGCCGTGAACGACCACCACGGGCACGCCGTCGGAGACACCGTCCTGTGTGCCGTGGCACGGCGCCTCGAGGCCTGCGCGCGCCAAGGCGACGTCGTCTGCCGCCTTGGCGGCGACGAGTTCGCGGTGCTCGTCAAGGGCATCGCGTCTCCCGACGAGGCGGCCGCCATCGGCAACCGCTACGTCGCTGCGGTCAGCCGGCCACCCACCGGGCCGTGGCACCCGCCGGTCGGCGCCAGCGCCGGGGTACGGGTGGTCGCAGGACCGTCGGCCAGCGCGATCCTGGTCGACGCCGACGTCGCCCTCTACGCCGCCAAGCAGGCGGGACGCGGCCACCGAGTCCTCTGGGACGTGGCGTTGCGGGCCGACGAGCTCGAGCAGGACCTCCTCGTGGCAGACCTGCGCCAGGCCCTGGCAACCGATGCCCTGACGCTTGTCTACCAGCCGGTCGTCGACATCCGGACGCTGCGCGTACGCGGCGCCGAGGCCCTCGCTCGGTGGCACCACCCACAGAGAGGGGACGTCGCGCCGTCCGAGTTCGTGGCCTTGGCCGAGCGGGCGGGGCTGGCAGGCGACCTCACCCGCTGGGTGCTTCAGGCGGCCTTCCGCGACGCCAGCTCCTGGGCTCCCGCCCCGGACGGCGAGGACATCAACGTCGCCGTCAACATCAGTGCCGCACAGCTCGGCGACAACCTGGTCGTGAGCGATGTCCGGCGGGCGCTGAACCGCGCCAACCTTCCGGGGAGCCGGGTCGTCCTCGAGGTCACCGAGACCGCCGAGGTCGTCGACCTGGAGTCCGCCAAACGCACCCTCGACGCCCTTGCCGACCTCGGCCTGGCCCTCGCTCTCGACGACTTCGGCACCGGCTTCTCCAGCCTCACCCACGTGCAGGCGCTGCCCTTCGACATCCTCAAGATCGACCGTTCCTTCGTCGCCGCAGCCGCGATCGGCGACGGCCGCGCGATCGCCACCATCGCTGCGATCTGCGCCCTTGCCACCCGGATCGACGTCGACGTGGTTGCGGAGGGTCTGGAGAGCAAGGCGCAGCTGGCCGAACTCACCGACCTCGGTTGCACCTACGTGCAGGGCTTCGCCCTCGCCCCTCCGCTGCTGCCGACGCAGGTCGCGGCGGCGCTCGCACGGCAGGACGAGGGCGGTTGGGTGTTGGGTCCCCAGGACTCGCTGCGCATCGAGGTACCGGCTGCACGCCGATATCAGGCACCTCGACGGGCCATCGGGTAGGCCGCCCCCCTCTCGTAGGCTGCCCGGCGTGACCTTGCCCGCCGACCTTGCCCTCGCGCACCAGCTGGCCGACCAGGCCGACGCCATCACCCTCCACCGGTTCCGCTCGCAGGACCTACGGGTAGCCGCCAAGCCCGACCTGACACCGGTCAGCGACGCCGACCTGGCGGTGGAGGAGAGGATCCGTACCACCCTTGCCGCCGAACGGCCCTACGACGCTGTCCTCGGCGAGGAGCACGGCATCACCGGCGTCGGCCCGCGCCAGTGGGTCATCGACCCGATCGACGGGACCAAGAACTTCGTGCGCGGGGTACCTGTCTGGGCCTCGCTCATCGCGCTGCGCATCGACGGCCGCACCCAGGTCGGTGTCGTCAGCGCGCCCGCCCTGGGGCGCCGCTGGTGGGCGGCAACCGGACACGGCGCCTGGGCCGGTTCGCTGGCCGCGCCTGAACCGATCCACGTGTCCGGTGTCGGATCGCTGCGGGACGCGCAGCTGTCCTACTCCTCGCTCACCGGCTGGGAGCAGCAGGGACGTCTCGACGGTCTCCTCGACCTCAGTCGCCGTTGCTGGCGCACCCGCGCCTTCGGCGACTTCTGGTCGCACGTGCTCGTCGCCGAAGGGGCGGTCGACGCCTCCTTCGAGCCGGAGGTGTCGCTGTGGGACCTCGCTCCCCTGCAGGTCATCGTGGAGGAGGCCGGCGGCCGCTTCACCAACCTGGCCGGAGAGGCCCGCCCGGACGGCGGCAGCTGCGTCTGCAGCAACGGCCTGCTGCACGAGGAGGTTCTCACCGGTCTGCGGGCGCGGTGAGCCGGCCGCTCCTGACCACCCTGAGCCCTCGACTCACCGGGACGCTGCTCGCCCTCACCAGCGCCGCCAGCTTCGGCGTCATGCCGGTGCTCACCAAGGTCGTGTACGACGACGGCACCGGCGTGCCAGGCCTCCTGAGCATCCGCTTCTCGCTGGCCGCCCTGCTGCTCCTGCTGCTGGCGCGGCTGCGCCACGAGGCGCTGCCCCGAGGTCGTCAGCTGCTGACAATGTTCCTGCTCGGTGCGATCGGCTACGGCGTCGAGTCGCTGTGCTATTTCGCCGCGCTGACAACGATCTCGGCCGGACTGTCGGCGCTGCTGCTGTACCTCTACCCGGCCCTCGTCGTGGTCCTGACCGCCGTCCTCACCCGTCGCCGACCGAGCACCAAGGCCACGACCTGCGTGGTTGTCGCGTCGGCCGGCACCGCGCTGACGATAGGGCCGCTGCAGGGCGGCCACTCGACCGGCGTGCTGTTGGGCCTGGCTTCCGCGCTGGCCTACTGCGTCTACATCGTGGTCTCGAGCCGCCAGGTCCGAGGTACCGGGCCGTTCGCCACGTCAGGGGTAGTGATGGGCGGTGCTGCCGTGGTCTACGACGTGGGCGCGGTCGTCACGCATGCGGTGGTGCCGCACCGGACATCGGCCTGGCTGGCCCTGCTCACGGTCGCGCTGGTCGGCACCGTGGTGGCGGTGAGCACCTTCTTCGCAGCTCTCGAGCGGCTTGGTCCCGCCGACACCGCGGTGATCTCCACCTTCGAGCCGGTCGTCAGCGTCGTCGTCGCCGCCTTGACCCTGGGCGAGGTGCTGTCGACCCGGCAGCTCGTCGGTGGCCTTCTGGTGCTCGCGGCTGTGGCGGTGCTGGCCCGCGCACCGGCGTACGTGGTGCCGCTCGACGCACCCTGATAGCTGCGCCTACTCGCGGGCGAGCTCGGCGACCGCAGCCATCCGACGCCGGTCCCACCAGCGCAGCAGGCGCGGCGTGAGCGCCAGACCTGCGGCGTCGAACCAGGCGTAGCCACCGGCGATGCCGCTCGGTGGGTTGCCGATCGCGATCAGCCCGGTGGGGTCGTGTGCCTGCCAGGCCCAGGTGCCGAGCGACGTGCCGACGATCTCGAGGTAGGACACCACGAGGAACGCTCCGGCGTAGACCAGCGGGCTCTTGCCCCGCCGGGCGAACACGAGGAGGCAGCCGAACCACACGGCGCCGAGGACGTCGAGGGTCGGCGACAGCACAAGACCCCACACCACCCAGGCTCCACAGGCGGTCAGGGTCGCCGGGAGCAGCCAGGTGCTGCGATGGGCCCAGGCCGACCGGCCAATGGCGAGGGCGGCCAGGTAGACCAGCCCGTGGCCGGGCGGGACAAACGCAGGGACGTTGTGCAGTCGGTAGACGTAGACGCCGAGCCAGCCGGCGAACACGTACTCGACGAGCGAGGCGTAGACCACCACGACGCCTACCTGGACGCGCGTCGCGCGGGACTCGCCCCGTAGCAGGGCGAGCAGCAGAGCCCAGGTCCCGAGGCCGAGCAGCCGTTGCTGCGTCAGGGAAGCGCCGGTGTCGAGACCGAGCACCACCGCCACCCACAGCGCGACGACAGCAGGGATCGGCGGGCGCATGCGACAACGATCGCAGACCAGGTCAGCCGTCTCCCGCA
>JAOPVP010000108.1 GCA_025966135.1 Frankiales bacterium | reverse complement strand
AGGGATGCGGCGGTCGAGCTTGCCGTGATCGCTCGGTTGCCGAAGAAGTCGTGCTGCATCGACATTCCGGACATGCCGGGCATCATGATCGGGTCATCCGCAGCTGTTTTCGTGGGGGCGCACCGGTCGGTGAAGATACCCGGACCGCCGGTCGGGAAGCCAGCGGTCGCCACCTTGCCCGCGGGGGCGGCGCCGGACTGGGTACCGGTTTTGCCCATTCCGCTCATCCCACCCGTCCCGCTCATCGCGCTGTTCCCGCCCGCGGTGCCCGCAGTGGCGCCCGTGACCTGCCCCGACAACGCCGCTGCGCCGGCGACGGCTCCCCCACCGAGCAGCAGCGCCGTGACGAAGGCGGCGGCGACGTGCCACGGGCGAAGACGGTGTTGAAGCGGAGTGCCGCTGCTGTCGGCGGCGGCGGCGGCGGCCGGGGCAAGGGCAGCGGCTCCGGCAGCAGTGGGCGTTGCAGTAGGGCCAGGGGCAGCAGCAGCAGCAGACCCGGGCACCGGAGTCGGGATGGGCACGGTCGTCGAATCGTCTCGCAGCGGGATGGGCACGGTCGTCGAATCGTCTCGCAGCGGGATGGGCACGGTCGTCAAATCGTCTGGCAGCGGCGTGCGCTCAGTTGGAGTAGTCATGCACCCAGTGAACAGAGCTCCGGCTCCCTGAGGACGGCCGCTTACGTTGCCCTGACACAACGCTGTCGCGGCCCTTACACCACTGCTCAGTTCAGGCGCCAGCGCCGATCGCGGCCGGAGAAACCCCGTATTCTCATCCTGTCGCCAATCGCCCAGGACGGAGAACGGATGCCCGGATCCCTGACTCTCGATATCCTCCTGGTCGTCGTGCTCCTCGGCTACCTGGCTTACGGCTACCAGACCGGCCTGGTCCGCAGCCTCAGCGGCATCCTCGGCGTCGCGCTCGGCGGGTTCGTTGCGATCCTGCTCGTGCCCATCGTTGCCGGTTTGGTGCGCGATCCCTCCCTTCGGACGGTCGCCACCCTCGGCGTCGTGATTGTCCTCATCATCGGCGGTCACGCCCTCGGCGCGGCACTCGGAGGGCTGGTGACCCGCCGGCTCCGACGCGATGGCATCCGACGCGTGGATCGCATCCTTGGGGCCCTGCTGACGGTCATCGTCGCCGCGCTCGTTGCCTCCATGGTCGGAGCGGGGATCGGCGCGCTCGGCATTCCCGTGCTCGGACAGGCGATCGCGTCATCCTCGGTCCTTCGCGGCATCGACACCCTCACACCTGACCCGGTGCAGGCATTCCTTGCGCGACTGCGCAGCCAGACGGTGGATGCCGGGCTCCCCCGCATCGCGCAGGCCCTCGGCGGGCAGACCACCTCGAAGGACATACCCAGGGTTAACATTCAGACGCCCGAGCTGCAGCGCGCAGCGCGCTCCGTCGTCAAAATCACCGGGAACGCCTATGCCTGCGGGCAGAGCCAGTCCGGGTCAGGGTTTGCGGTGGCGCCAGGGCGGATCGTGACCAACGCGCACGTTGTCGCGGGCGTTTCCGAACCCGTGGTCGAGCTGCGGGATGGCGGCGCCGCCCAGGGCAGGGTGGTCTACTTCGACCCGATCGGCGACCTCGCGGTCGTCAGCGTTCCCGGCCTGACCGTCCCTGTTCTGAACCTCACGCACACGCTCGAAGCGGGGAGCTCCGCGGTGTCCGACGGCTACCCATACGGCGGGCCGTTCGTTAGCCTGCCCGTCGGGGTCATTCGTGCCGCGACCGTGGACGTGGATGATATCTACGGCACGAGGCCATCTCCCCGCGAGATCTACAGCCTCGCGGCCGACGTCGAGGAAGGTGACTCCGGCGGACCGCTGCTCAGCACGAGTGGCAGAGTCGCCGGCGTGATCTTCGCGAAAGGCGTCTCGACGAGCCACGCCGGCTACGCGATCACGATGAAGGAGCTCGCTCCCGTCGTCGCCAAGGCGCCGAACCTGACCAGGCCCGTGTCGCCTGGTCGCTGCACCCGGGGTTAGCGCGCAGAATCCTTCGTGCGCAGGTGCGGGTTATTCTTCGTGCCCAGGTGCCGGTGGCTTACCCGGACGGAACGCTCAGAACTCCTCGTGAGTGTCCGGGTCGCCGTTCCACAGGCGGCCGGATTCCAGCCCGCTGATGGCCGCCATTTCCGGCTCGGAAAGCTCGAACCCAAAGACATCGAGGTTCTCCCGCTGGCGATCCGGATGCGCGGACTTCGGAATCGGGATCGCCCCCAGCTGAACGTGCCAACGCAGCACGACCTGCGTGGGAGTGACCCCGTGCGCGGTGGCGGCGTCCGCAATGACGGTCTCGGCGAGAAGGGCATCCCGGTTCCCGAGCGGGCTCCAGCTCTCGGTGACGATGTTGTGCGAGGCCTGGAACTCCCGAAGGGCGCCCTGGGGAAACCGCGGATGCAGCTCGACCTGGTTGACCGCCGGGGCAACGCCCGTCTCCGCAAGCAGGCGCGCGAGCTGGTGCGGCGTGAAGTTGCTCACCCCGATCGAGCGGACCGCTCCGGAGTTGCGGAGCGAGATCATCGCCTGCCAGCTCTCCACGTACTTGTTCACCTTCGGCAGGGGCCAGTGAATGAGGTAGAGGTCGACAAAATCCATCCCCAGGTTCCGCCGCGATTCCTCGAAGCTGGCGAGCGTCTCGTCGTAGCCATGGTGGCGGCCGGGGAGCTTGGTGGTGACGAAGAGCTCCTCGCGGGCGACCCCGGAGGCCCGGACTCCCTCGCCCACTTCCCGCTCGTTCTCATAGTTGAGCGCGGTGTCGAGGAGGCGGTAGCCGGAGCCGATGGCCGCCGAAATGGCCGCCGTGCCGACGTCCCCCCGCAGTCCATAGGTGCCGAGGCCGAGTGCCGGCATCGAGTTGCCATCGTTGAGCGTTTTTGTGGGGGTAAGCATGGTTCCCACTGTGCGTCAGGAAGCTGGACTCCCGGCGTGAATCAGCGATTCTGCTCGCCCATTGACTCCCCGGAGGGAAGAGTTAGCCTGTCGTCGCGGCCCTCGCTCGCAGCTGCCGCGCCTTCGACGCGGTCAGCAGGAGGCCAATGAGAACGCCGAGCAGCGCGCCCGCCGAGTTGGCGATAAGGTCGCGAACGTCAGAGACACGCCCAGGCAGGAATACCTGCGCGAACTCGATCGCCGCCGTGGTTGCGACGCCCACGAGGATGGCAACCCACCACCTGTTGCGCCCGAACGTCAGCAGGAAGAAGATCCCGAGCGGCACAAACATCAGGATGTTG
>JAOPVP010000048.1 GCA_025966135.1 Frankiales bacterium | reverse complement strand
GGCCACCGGGCGCGCCGCCGGGACGAGCACCTGGCATGCCGGGTCGGGCGCCGGCGGGACGCGCCGGGAAGGTGCCGGGGCCGGGGCGGGGACCACCAGGACCCCCGGGGCCACCGGGGCCTGCAGGACGGGGCGGGAAGGCGCCGGGCCCGGGACGGGGACCGCCGGAGGCGCCACTGGGGGCCGGGCGGGGCGCGCTCGGGCGCGGAGGCATGCCGGGCATGCTGCCGCCGGGACGCGGCGGGAGTCCGGCCGGTGAGCCCGGTCGCGGCGGCATCGCGGGAGCACCGACTCCCGGACCGGCCGGACCGGCAGCCGCCGGACGAGGAGCCGCCGGACGCGGCGGCATGCTCGGGGTGCCGTCGTCAGGCGACGAGGTGAAGGGGTTGTTGCCCGGGCGCGGGCCGGGAGCGGCCGCTGGACGCGCCGGCGCGGGGGTCTCCTGCGCGGGCACCAGGACCGGGGCCTCCGCAGCAGGCGCCGCGGGAGCGTCGGGGACGGGCGCGGCAGCGGGCTTGGGGGTTGCCTTGTTCGCGGGCGCGGGGGCCGGCGCGGCAACAGCCGCTGCCTGGGCAGGGAAGGCTTCGCGCACCTTGCGGGCGACGGGGGGTTCGATGGTCGAGGAGGCGCTCTTGACGAACTCGCCGTTCTCCTTCAACCAGGCAAGGAGAGCCTTGCTCTCCAGGCCGAGCTCTTTCGCAAGCTCGTGGACGCGGGCTTTGCCGGGCACTGTGCTCCTTCGTGGCCCGGGTCGATCCCTGGCCTTGGGTGTTACTGCATGGGCTTGCTCATCTGCCGGTGCATGACAGCTGGCTCATCGAGACTTCATGGCTTCTCGACCTGCTCTCGGATAGGCGGGTGGAACTGGTCTGCCCTTGCATGGTCAGCTCTTGACGCGACGTACTCCCTCACAGGCGCGACATCGAGCGGTCCGGGGACCCTGAGGGCCCGTGGGAACGCTCGGCGCCGGTCCGCGAGGTCGACACACGCCAGATCGGGGTGCACGCAGGCTCCTCGACCGGGCAGGCGACCGGCGGGGTCGACGGTGAGGACACCGTCAACCACGACGACACGTAGCAGGGCTGGCTTCACGGCCCGGACCCGGCAACCCACGCAGGTGCGCACCGGACCCGGGAGGTGGGCCACCTGTAACTCTACCGCGCCCGGCCGCCGCGCCTGCGGCTCACGACGCGGGCTCACCAGGAGCCTGCGATTGGGCCTGTGCGTCGGTCTGGCTGTCGGACTCGGTGTCGGTCTGGGTGTCGGTCTCGGTGTCGGAGTGGATGTCGATGCGCCAGCCGGTCAGGCGGGCGGCGAGGCGGGCGTTCTGGCCCTCCTTGCCGATCGCCAGCGACAGCTTGTAGTCGGGCACGACCACCCGGGCCGAGCGGTTCAGCAGGTCCACGATCTCGACGCTGATGACCGTGGCGGGAGACAGTGCCTCCTGGACGAACCGGGCCGGGTCCTCGTGCCAGTCGATGATGTCGATCTTCTCGCCGTGCAGCTCGTTCTGGACGGCCCGCACCCGGGAGCCCTGCGGCCCGATGCACGCACCCTTGGCGTTCAGGCCGGCTACGGCAGTGCGTACGGCGATCTTCGTCCGGTGACCCGCCTCTCGGGCCAGCGCCATGATCTCGACGGTGCCGTCCGCGATCTCGGGCACCTCCTGGGCGAACAGGCCCCGGACCAGGTCGGGGTGGGTCCGGGACACCGTCACGAGCGCACCGCGCTGGCCGCGTGTGACGCCCACGACGCGGCACTTGAGCCGGCTGCCGTGATCGTAGACCTCACCGGGGACCTGCTCCGCCGGCGGCAGGGTGGCCTCGAGGGAGTCCGGCCGGGTCCCGAGCTTGACCATGACGTTGCGGTTGGGGGGGCCGCCTGGGCGCTGGGGCGCCTGCTGGACGATCCCGGAGACCACGTCGCCCTCGCGGCCGGCGTACTCCCCGAAGGTGACGTCGTGCTGGGCTTCCCGCAGGCGCTGCAGGATGACCTGCTTCGCGGTCATCGTGGCGATCCGCCCGAAGTCCTCGGGGGTGTCGTCGTACTCGCGCACGACCGAGCCGTCCTCGGCGATCTCCTGCGCGAGGACGGCGACGTCACCGGTCTTGCGGTCCAGCTCGACGCGGGCGTGCGGCGTGGCGCCCTCGGTGTGCCGGTAGGCGCTGAGCAGCGCGGACTCGATCGCCTCGACAACGAGGTCCAGCGAGATGTCCTTCTCGCGCTCGAGGCTGCGCAGCACTGTCATGTCGATCTTCATGCGTCCACCTCCTGGTCGTCGGGGTCGTCGGGGTCGTCGGGGTCGTCGGGGTCGTCGGGGTCGTCCGCATCGGGGTCGAGGCTCGCGCCGGGGCGCGAGAACTCCACCTGCACCGCGCCGGAGACGAGCTCGGCGAGCAACAGCGTGCGCTCGTCGCCGTCCACGTCGAGGAGCACCTCGAGCTCGTCGGCGCTGCGCAACCGGCCCGTCACCACCGACCCATCGGCCAAGGTCGCCTTCACCAGACGCCCGACGCTGCGCCGCCAGTGCCGCGGCGCCGTGAGCGGACGGTCAACTCCGGGGCTCGAGACCTCCAGCACGTACGCGCCGCCGAGCAGGTCGGGCTCCTCCTCCTCAGCGGTGTCGAGCAGCTCGGAGACGACGCGGGACACGTCCGCCACGTCGTCGAGCGTGATCCCGCCGTCCTTGTCGACGACCACGCGCACGACGCGGCGCTTGCCCGCGGGTGAGACCGAGACGTCTTCGAGGTCATGACCGGTCGCCTCGACGGCGGGGGCGAGCAGTTGGACCAGTCGGGCGCGGGACGTCGTGGAGCCAGGCACCGCTGCCCCCCTTCCCTCGGTCTGTGCAGTTGTGGCGCGCTCACGACCCTAGCGGTCCTGCCCGCCTCAGTGCTGCACACCGCGGCCCTCCACGGCCGTGCCCGCACGTCTGGCAGGGTGAACGGGTGCACCTGACCCGACGCAGCGCCCTCGCGTCCGCAGGCCTCGCGCTGGTCGCCGCCTGCACCCCCAAGGGGCGGACCGCGGCCGCCCCAGCCGTCGACCCCGATGTCGCCCTGACCGCTGCCGCTGTGGCCCGCGAACAGGCACTTCTGGCCGGGTACGACGACGCCCTCGCCGCCGCACCCACGCTTGCCTCCAGGCTCGCGCCGCTGCGCGCCGAGCACGCAGCTCACCTGGCAGCTCTGGGCAGTCCCGAGTCGCCCGGCACGTCGTCGACCCCGGCCTCCTCGCCCACGAGGTCCCCCACGGGGCCCCCGACGCCGCCAGCCCTGCTCCGGGACCTCGCCGCACTGGAGCGCACTGCGGCCACCGGGCACGCAACCGCAGTCCTCACGGCCTCGCGCGCGCTCGGTCCCGTCCTCGCGTCTCTCGCGGCCAGCGAGTCCTCGCACCTGGTGCTGCTGTGAACGAGGCCTCGGCGCTGGCCGACGCGCTGGCCACCGAGCACGCCGCGATCTACGCCTACGGCGTGCTCGGGGCCCGCCTGGACGACCCGACCAGGCAGCTCGCCCAGGCAGCCTTCGACGCGCACCGCGCCCGCCGCGACGACCTGCTGGCCCGCCTGCGGTCCCGCCGCCTGCCGACCCCAGGCCCGGCGGCGTCGTACGACGTGCTGGTCACGGGCCGCACGCAGGCACTCACCCTCGCCGTGCGGGTGGAGACCGAGGTGGGCGTCCGCTGGCGCGACCTGGTGGCCGTCACCGACGACCGGGGGCTGCGCGGGCTCGCCGTACATGCTCTGCAGGACAGTGCGGTCAGAGCGGCCCAGTGGCGCAAGACGGCGGGGTTGTCGCCCGTGACGGTGGCCCTACCGGGCCGCGTCTAGGACCCGCGGACCTCTCGGACGACCTCCGCGACCACGTCAGCCACGGGGACGGTGCGGGCGTTCCCGCTCTTGCGGTCCCGGATCTCGATCACACCGTCGGCGAGCGCCTTCCCCACGACCACGACAGTCGGGGTGCCGATCAGCTCGGCGTCCTTGAAGGCCACCCCCGGGGACACCTTGTGGCGGTCGTCCAGCAGCACCTTCAGCCCGGCATCCTCGAGCTCCTGCGCCACCCGCCCACCGACCTCGTTCTGCTCGCCCTGGCCGGCGATGACCACGTGCACGTCAACGGGTGCGACGGAGCGCGGCCAGACCAGGCCCTTGTCGTCGTGCGCCTGCTCGGCAATCGCGGCGACGGCACGTGAGACGCCGATGCCGTAGGCGCCCATGGTGACCCTGACCGGCTTGCCCTGGGGCCCGAGGACGTCGAGCCCGAACGCATCGGCGAACTTGCGGCCCAGCTGGAAGACGTGGCCGATCTCGATGCCGCGGTCGATGGCCAGCGGTGACCCGCAGACAGGGCAGGCGTCACCCTCGCGCACCTCGGCCGCAGGTACGACACCGTCCGGCTCGAAGTCGCGGCCCATCACGACGTTGACGGCGTGCTTGCCGGGCTCGTTGGCCCCGGTGACCCACGCCGACCCCGGCGTGATGCGGGGATCGACGAGGAAGCGGATCTTGTGGTCCTTGAAGACCTGCGGGCCGATGTAGCCGCGGACGAGTCCGGGGTACTTGGCGAAGTCGTCGAAGGGCTCGACCTCGGCCGGGAACACGTTCGCCTCGACCGCCTTCAGGTCGACCTCGCGGTCGCCGGGGACGCCGATGACGAGCAGCTCGCGCTCTCCCGTCGGCTGCTTGAGCTGCACCACGACGTTCTTGAGCGTGTCAGCCGCGGTGAGGTCGTAGCCCTTGCTGCGAAGCAGCTCGACGAGGCTGTCGATCGTCGGGGTGTCCGGGGTGTCGAGGACCTCGAGCGGCGGCTGGCTCTGGGGATCGCGCGCCTCCGGGGCGCGGACCTGGGCGGCTTCGACGTTGGCGGCGTAGTCGCAGTTGGAGCACGAGACGTAGGTGTCCTCGCCCGTGGGCGCGACGGCGAGGAACTCCTCGCTCGCACTGCCACCCATGGCACCGCTGACGGCGCTCACGATCTTGTACTCGAGGCCCAGGCGCTCGAAGATCTTCACGTACGCGTCGCGGTGCGCCTGGTAGCTGGCGGCCAGGCCCTCGTCGTCGAGGTCGAAGGAGTAGCTGTCCTTCATCAGGAACTCGCGGCCGCGCAAGATGCCTGCCCGCGGCCGCGCCTCGTCCCGGTACTTGGTCTGCACCTGGTACAGCGAGACAGGCAGGTCCTTGTACGACGAGTACTCGCTCTTCACCATCAGGGTGAACAGCTCCTCGTGGGTGGGCCCGAGCAGGTAGTCGTTGCCCTTGCGGTCCTTGAGCCGGAACAGCCCGTCGCCATACTCGGTCCAGCGGCCGGTCTGCTCGTAGGGCTCGCGCGGCAGCAGCGCCGGGAACTGCACCTCCTGTGCCCCGATCGCGTCCATCTCCTCGCGGATGACGGCGGCGACGTTGCCCAGGACCTTCAGCCCCAGCGGCAGCCAGCTGTAGATGCCGGGCGCGACGCGGCGGACGTAGCCGGCGCGGACCAGCAGCCGGTGGCTCGGGACCTCCGCGTCCGCCGGGTCCTCACGCAGGGTGCGCAGGAACAGCGTGGACATGCGGAGCACAGGTCTTCTCCTTCGTCGAGCGGAGAACCGAGCCTATCTGGGGACGCGAACCGGTTACGGGCGTCAGGCCGGGACCACGACGTCGCCAGAGCGCTCGAGCTTGTGCCAGGGAAGGTGCAGGCCCGCGACGGCGCTGACGAGCGACTGGATGACCACCAGGTAGATGAGCTGCCGGTAGAACAGCTGCTGGAGCGGCAGGCTCCACAGCGGCCCGTAGCGCTCCCCATCCAGGTGGAGGGCGTAGGCGGCGGTCGCGACGCCGAGGGCGGCATAAGCCAGCCACAGGACGACGACGCGCTGACCATCACCGGTCAGAAGTCCGTGGAGGGCAAAGATGTCGATCACGGGAGCAGCGAGGGGCAGCAGCACCTGGAACGCGAACATGTACGGCAACCCGACCCGGCCGAGCCGGCGCCCAGGGCCCTTCTCGAAGACCGAGGCGCGGTGCTTCCACACGCACTGCAAGGTGCCGTAACCCCAGCGGTAACGCTGCCGCCAGAGGTCACCGACGCTGCTCGGTGCCTCCGTCCAGGCCCGAGCACGCTCTTCATGGACGACGGAGTAGCCGGCCCGCAGGATGGCCATGGTGATGTCGGTGTCCTCGGCCAGCGTGTCAGTGCTCAAGCCGCCCGCCGCCTCGACCGCCTGACGTCGGAAGGCACCCGCGGCACCAGGCACCGTGGTGATGCAGCGCAGGAGGTCGAGCAGACGCCGGTCGAGGTTGAAGCCGGAGACGTACTCCAGGTGCTGCCACCGCCCCAGCAAGCCCTTGCGGTTGCCGACCTTGGTGTTGCCGCTGACCGCACCGACCTGGGGGTCCCGCAGCGGCTGCACCAGCCGTCGGATGGTGTCGGGCTCGAAGACGGTGTCCCCGTCGAGCATCACGAGGATGTCGTGACGGGCTTCCCGGGTACCCGTGCGAAGGGCCGCTGACTTGCCACCGTTCGCCTGCTGCACCACCCGGACGCCCGGCAGCCCGAGCCGTCGCACGATCTCCGCCGTGCCATCTGTCGAGCCGTCGTCGATCACGACCACCTCGAGCTCGGGGTAGTCGCTGGCAGCGAGAGATCGCACGGACTGCGCAATGCCAACCGCCTCGTTGTAGGCAGGCACCAGCACGCTGACCGGAGGTAGCCACTCGGCCCCGACGAGGCGGCCCGTGGAGACCCGTACGTGACGGCGGGCGAGCAGCACCACGAGCATCGTCCTCAGAAGGGACAGCAAGCCCAGCGGGAGCACCAACCATGCGATACCGGTCACCATGGCGTGCGCCAGCCGGACGGCGACGAGCAGCGCCGAGCCCTGCCAGGCCTGGATCCCGCTCACCCGCTCGTCGCCCGCCGTGGGTGGCAGGCCCAGCCCCGCGGATACCGTGACGAAGCGGTAGCCGGCCGCGCGGTAGTGCTCGATGATCAGTGGCAGCGCCTGCACCGTCTGGCTCCTGTCGCCGCCAGCGTCGTGCAGCATCACGATCACCCCGGCGTTCCCGGGGCCGGTGCCGTTCTGCACGATCCGCGGCACGCCAGGGCGTTGCCAGTCTTCGGTGTCGCGGTCAGTCAGGACGACGACATAGCCCGCGTCGGTCTCGCTGCGCAGAGCCGACACATCGGACGTGTTCAGGGCATCCGGCGTGGAGGAGTACGGCGGACGCAGCAGCGCGCTGCGAACGCCTGCGCCCCCCTGCAGCCCGAGCTGGCCGAGGGAGAGCTCGAGGTTCCTGCGCCAACCCTGTGTAGCCGACAGGTCCGTGTGGGACCAGGTGTGGTTGCCGACCTCGTGCCCCTCCGCCAGGATCCGTCGCAACACAGCGGGGTTCTGCGCCACCCGTGAGCCGACGACGAAGAAGGTGGCGGGGACCCGTTCACGCTGCAGGACATCCAGCACCCGCGGGGTCCAGCGCGGATCCGGGCCGTCGTCGAAGGTCAGCGCGACGGTGCGCGGCTGCAGTCCCCGGGAGGCCAGCCCGTGCGCTCCGGCGAAGATCACCGGCCCCCCTCCGGCAACCAGCGCTGCCCCTGTCCCATCGGCGGGCGGCGTGCTCGCGCGTCCGATGCCGTCGGTGATGCTCTGGAGAGCGAGCGCGGCGAAGATGGCGAGGAGGGTGAGCGCGAGCAGCCCCCAGTGCGAGCGCGGTCGCCGGCTCCGAGCCGAAGACGGACCACCGGTCATGGCGACGGCGTGGCCTTGGGCTGGCGGGCATTGGTGCTGTGGGGCGTCGGGTGCGCCTTCACCTGCCCTGGCGGGGCCACGGTCGGCATCGGTTGGCCACTGGCGCGCGGGGTCGGAGCCGGGGTCGGTCGAGGCGTCGTCGGCAAGGTCGGTCGGGCGACCGTCGTCGGGGTGGTCAGGCCGTCGCTGAGAGGTTGCGAGGTGCTACGGGCCGCTGTAGCGGCGCGGTCGACAGGCTCCGGCGCACCCGAAACAGCCCCACCCGGGCTCGGAACGAGGCCCTGCACGGGCTTGCCCGCTCGTCCTGTCCCGTCGACCAAGGCGCCCGCACCCGGACCGGGAAGCACCTGTCCGAGACCCGGGACGGCCAACCGGAACGATCCTGCGGGGGCGACCAGTGACATCAGCACCAGCGCGACGTAGGCGAGCATGACGGCGCTCAGGGCCCGGCATGCGTAACGGACACGGCGTGCGCGCCGTCCGGAGGGATCGACGAAGACCGGCCCGACCGGTCGCTCCATCCCTGGCGCGTGCGTCACCCACTCCCCCCTCTCCCACTGTTGTCATCGCCATCCCCTTCCGCAGGGGTACGCCCCTTTAGTCTGCACCCTGTGCTGGTCCTGCTCCCCCCGTCCGAGGGCAAGGCGACCGGGAGCGACGGCTCACCGCTCGACCTGTCCGCCCTGTCCTTCCCGGCCCTGACGAAGCCCCGCCGGTCGCTCGTCAAGGAGCTGGTCCGGCTGGCCAAGCAGGAGCCGGCCGCCCTCCAGAAGGCCCTTGGCCTGTCGGACAAGCGGCGGGCCGAGCTCGACAAGAACGCGCAGCTGCTCAAGGCACCCGCCCTGCCCACCATGGAGCTCTACACCGGCATCGTCTACGACAACCTCGACTACGCCTCCTTGCGTGGCACGGCCAGGACCTGGGCGGACGAGTCCCTCGTCGTGGCCAGCAGCCTGTTCGGCCTGCTGCGACCGGCAGACCGCGTCCCGTCGTACCGACTGTCGGGCGGCACCGTGCTACCGGGCACGGGCGGGTTGGCGTCGCTGTGGCGACCGGTGCTCGAACCGGTCCTGGCTGGTCAGCACGAACTGGTGGTGGACCTGCGCAGCGGCGCCTACACGCAGCTCGCGCGCGTACCTGGAGCCGTCGAGGTGCGCGTGCTGCGCGAGACGAACGGCAGACGCACGGTCGTCAGCCACGACAACAAGTGGACCAAGGGCCAGCTCGCCCGCGCGCTCTGCCTTCAGGGCGCACGGACGGTCGAGGACGTGGCCGAGGTCGGACGCACGGTCAGCGACGCGATCGAGGTGGACGGCAGCCGGGTCGACCTGCTCTTGTACAGCTTGGCCAGTGCCCGCTGAGAGGAAGGCTTGAGGACGTGCGCGAGCTCCTCCGCTTCAACGGCACGCTGCCGGACCCGAGGGACACCCCGGGCTTCAAGGGCGACAAGGGCAAGGCCCGCCGGGAGGCCGCGGCGCTCGCCCCTGAGATGGCCGAGCTCCAGGAGATGCTCTTCGCCAACGGCCGGGTGGGTGGCCGGAAGCGGCTGCTGCTCGTGCTGCAGGGCATGGACGCCAGCGGCAAGGATGGCACCGTCAAGCACATCGTCAGCCAGGTCAACCCGGCCGGTGCTCGCATCACGTCGTTCGGCACGCCGACGAAGGAGGAGCTGGCGCACGACTTCCTCTGGCGCATCACCAACGCTCTCCCGTCGCCAGGTCAGATCGGGGTCTTCAACCGCTCGCACTACGAGGACGTGCTCGTCGTCCGGGTGCACAACCTGGTCCCCCGAGCCGTCTGGGGCCGGCGCTACGCGCGGATCAACGCGTTCGAGAAGCGGCTGGTGACCTCCGGCTGCGCCGTCGTCAAGGTGTACCTGCACCTGTCCAAGCAAGAGCAGAGGCAGCGACTGCTCGAGCGGGTCGAGGAACCGACCAAGCACTGGAAGGTCGGCCCAGCCGACCTCCTGGATCGACGCCGATGGGAGGACTACCAACAGGCCTACGAGGTGGCGCTCACCCGCTGCAGCAGCGACCTCGCGCCCTGGTTCGTGGTGCCGGCTGACCGCAAGTGGTACCGCGACTGGGCCGTCAGTCACCTCGTGCTGAAGACCCTCCGTGAGATGGACCTGAGCTGGCCGACGCCTGCCGGCGTGAACCTCGCGGCCATGAAGAAGGAGCTCCTCGCCGAGCCCTAACCTCGGCGGGGAGGTCAGCGTGCCTAGGCTCTGTCGGTGACCCGCACCCAGGCTGAGCGGCGCGCGTCGACGCAGGCCAAGCTCCTCGACGCCACCGTCGAGGCGCTCGTCGGTGTCGGCTACGCCGGCACCTCGACGACCGAGATCTGCAGGCGCGCCGGGGTCAGCCAGGGGGCGCTCTTCCGTTACTGGCCAACCAAGGGCGAGCTGCTGGCCGACGCCGCGGCGCACCTGCTGGGCCGGGTCACCACCGCCTACGAGCAGGCCTTCGCCGGCCGGGGCGGCGTCGGGGCCCGCGAGGCCCTCGAGGCGCTCTGGGAGACCTACCGGCAGCCCGACCTTCAGGCCGCCGTCGAGCTCTACGTCGCCGCCCGGACCGACCAGGAGCTCGCCACGGCACTGGCCCGCATCGAACCTGCGCACCGCGCCAACCTGCAGCGGATTGCCACCCAGGTGATGGACCCGGCGTTGGTGGCACTGCCCGGGTTCGCGCCGTTCGTGGAGCTGGCGCTCGCCGCCGTGCAGGGAGCCTCCATCGGCGCAGCTGTCGTCGACACCTCACACGACGTCATCCTCGATGCCCTGGAGAGGCTCGTCGAGCCAAGAAAGTGACAGGTCACTCTTTATCTGCTTCCCTGGGGCCATGGCCGATCAGATCCTGCTGCTCGCGATTCCCGGGTTCCTCCTCCTGCTGGGCCTGGAGTACGCCGTCGTGCGCGCCGGCAACCAGGCGGAGGACCGCCTCGGCTTCCAACGCGTCGACACCCGGACCTCGCTGGCCATGGGGACCGGCTCGCTGGTCGTCAACGGGTTGTGGCGGTTCGCCGAGATCGCGATCCTCGGGGTTGCCGCCGGGCTCACCCCGCTGGACCTCGGGCACGGCTGGACCGCGTGGGCGATCGCCCTGCTCGGCGTCGACTTCTTCTACTACTGGGACCACCGGGCCGGTCACGAGATCCGACTGCTGTGGGCCTCCCACGTCATCCACCACTCCTCGCAGCGCTACAACCTGTCGACCGCGCTGCGCCAGACCTGGACCGGCGAGTACACCGTCCTGTTCTTCCTCCCCGTCGCCCTGCTCGGCGTGCCGGTCGAGATCGTGCTGGCGTCCTGGTCGGTCAACCTGCTGTACCAGTTCTGGATCCACACCGAGGTGATCGACAAGCTGTGGGCCCCCGTCGAGTGGCTGCTCAACACGCCGTCCCACCATCGGGTGCACCACGGGGTCCAGCAGCAGTACCTGGACCGCAACTACGGCGGCATCCTGATCGTGTGGGACCGGCTGTTCGGCACCTTCGAGCCCGAGGGCGAGCGGGTCCGCTACGGCCTCACGAAGAACCTCGAGACCTCCAACCCGCTGCGGGTTGCCACGCACGAGTACGTCGCGCTCTGGCAGGACCTGCGGACGGCGACCTCCTGGCGTGACCGCCTCGGTCACACCCTCCGCGGCCCGGGTTGGTCCCCTGCCCTGAGGACCGCGGAGCCCACCGGCGTACCCGTCTCGGCCTGACTCCCGTCCCGTCCAGGGACGGCCTAACGCCGAAGACCCAGGACGTACGCCGCTTGGCCGACGTGCTGGAGCTCGTCGCCCACGACGCTGAGCAGCCGGGCGCCGAGGGTGACGGGCGGGTCGTAGGAGTCGTCCACGACGCGGTCGAGGTCGAGGTCTCCCTGCAGCAGCCGGACGGTCTGGGCGTGCACCGCCGCGTGGTAGCCGCCGAGCAGCTCGGCCCCGGCGCGGACCTTGCCGACGTCCTCGGCGCTCATACCGAAGCCGGTCTCGGACGGCGAGAAGGGCAGCTCGAACCGAGCAGCCCAGCCGTCAGCTGTCCACACCTGCTCCACCCCGAACGCTGCCGCCAGGTGGTCGTCCTGCACCCGGCTCTGGTGCCAGAGCAGCCAGGCAGGGCTGTTGGCCTCGGGATCGGGACGGTGGGCGAGCTCGTCGTCAGACCTGCCCCTCACGACACCGTGCACCAGTTCGGCGATCCGCCCGTAGGCGTCCCGCAGTACCTCGACCGCGTCCATCGGGCCTCCTCTCATCGACCAGTCCCTACCCCGCCGCGAGGGCAACCAGTACCTCCGCCACGCGCAGGGAGCGGCCAGCTGGAGCGCCGGCGTCCTCGACCGCCCAGCACCGCGACCTCGCGGGCCTGCGATCGCCCGACCCCCATCGGGGTCAGCAGGACCCTAGACGTGCTCGGGGTAGCGGGAGTAGGTCGGGAAGTTGCCGTAGAGCTGCTCGCCCGCCGGGCCCTCCGTCACGGCCTGCACGAGCAGGTCGCCACCGACGAAGGCACCCTTCCAGGACGCGCCCTTGCCGCCGAACACCTCGGCGCGGTCACCACGGCTGCGGGGCTTGTTGATCCCGACCTTGAACGCCTGCAGCTGCTCACCGACGCGGGCGCCGAAGTCGGCGTCGTCGGTGGCGACCGAGGCGACCAGCGAGCCGTTGGAGGCGTTCATGGCCGCCAGCAGCTCGGACTCGGTGTCGACGATGGTGACCGAGTCGAGCGGGCCGAAGGGTTCCGCGTGCTGCAGCACCCAGTTCGAGGGGGGGTTGAGCACGGCGGCCGGGGCGACGTAGGCGCTCACGTCCTGGCCGGCGAGGAAGCGGCCGTCCGCCAGGTCCCCGTGGTACAGCGGAATCCCGCCGCCGGCGACCGCCGCGGCGTAGTGCTCACGCAGCTCGGCCGCCTTGGTGGCGTGGATGACCGGACCGAAGTCCAGGTCCGGCAGCTGGTCGAAGGAGGTCTCCACGGCGAGCGGGTGCCCGAAGCGAAGGCTCTGCACCACCGGCAGGTACATCTCGAGGAACTCCGGGAACAGCTCGCGCTGCACGACATAGCGGGGGTAGGCCGTGCACCGCTGCTTGGCGTACTCGAAGCCCTTCTTGAGGTGGGCGCCCAGCTCGTCCCACTTCGAGAAGTCCCAGATGCCCCAGGCGTTGAGGCCCTCCTGCTCGAGAAAGTGACGCTTGCCCGTGTCGGCGAGGGTGGTGGCGGCCTTGCGGCCATTGGCACGACCACCGACGAACGCGAGCGCGCCGATCTCGGGGGCGCTGATGAGGGCGTTGCCCAGCGACGACCCGACCCCGGACAGGAGCGTCACGGGCAGACCCTGGCGGCGCATGATCGCGTGGGCCAACGTGAGGGTGTGGAACCCGCCCTGCGAGGGCGTCTTGGCAACCACCGCGTTGCCGGCGAGCGCCTGCACCAGCTCGGCGTGCACCTGCACCGACATCGGGTAGTTCCAGGACGCGATGTTGCTGACGGGGCCCGGCAGCGGGCGGCGACCCTCGAGCTGGCGCTCGACCTCGCCGAGGTACCAGTCGACGCCGTCCAGCGCCCGGTCCACATCGGCGCAGGCGAGCCGCCACGGCTTGCCGATCTCCCAGACGAGCAGCAGCGCGAGCGTCTCGCGGTGCTCGCGCATCTCGTCGACCGCGGCCTTCACCCGGCTCCTGCGCTCGTCGAGGTCGACCGCGCCCCACGCCTTGTGCTCGTCAGCCGCCTGCGCGACCGCGGTGACCGCCTCATCGTGGTCGATGCGCGGCGGGCCCTCGATCGGGGTGCCGTCAACGGGCGTGATGTGCTCGCCCGGTGCCCCACTGCGCTTCCACTCCCCGCCCGCCAGGTTGAGGATGCGGTCCGCGTCGAACGCCTCGGGCGCGATGGACCGCGCGCGGGCGTAGACGTCCGACCAGGCGGTGCCGGGCTTGAGGGAGAGCGTCACGATCGGCCTTTCACGTTGCTTGGAGGGTCCACCAGGCGAACAGCGCCGTTGGGCAAACCTTGGCTGACGAGCATTCCCCGAGGCAAATCCAGGACAGCCCCGGGATCAGAACAGCACGCTGGCGAAGACACCAACCTGACTGAAGCCCACCTTCTCATAGGCCCGGCGGGCCGCCACGTTGTAGTCATTGACGTACAGGCTCACGACCGGTGAGACGGTGGCGCGGGCCTGCTGGACGACGGCGGCCATACCGACGGTCCCCATCCCGCGACCTCGCAGCGACGGGTGCACCCACACCCCCTGGACCTGGCAGACCTCGCTGGACGCGGCTCCGATCTCGGCCTTGAACAGGACGGCACCGTCCTGGATCCGCGCCCACGCCCGGCGCTGCGCGATGAGCTCCTCCACCCGCGCCCTGTACAGCACCCCGCCGTCACCGGTCAGCGGCGAGACGCCGACCTCCTCGGTGAACATGGCGACGCAGGCAGGCATCAGCAGGTTGATCTCGTGCGGTTCGACCAGCCGGACATCGGGGTCGGGGCTCACCGACGGCTCATCGTCGATGGCCATCACCGGTTGGCGCGGACGGACCTCCCGGGCCCAGCCCCAGTGAGGCTGCAGCAGGGTCCAGAGCTCCTCGACGGCCACCGACGGACCGACCACCGACGAGCACCGCCGACCTTGCCGCCGAGCTCGCTCGGCGAAGGCCCTGACCGCCTCAGGAGTCGCCTGCACGGGCACCAGGTTGGCTCCGGAGTAGCAGACCGACTCCAGCCGACCGCGATCGCCGTACCCCCAGACCTCGGCACCGAGGCGGACAGCATCGAGGCCGCAGGCCTCGAGCCGAGAGGCGACGAAGACGTCTGCCACCGGGTCGCGCCCTACCAGAGCGCGGACCTCATCCAGATCGCGCGCGTCGAGGACGCGGGTCGACGACGTCTTCAGCACCTCAGGAGAGTACGGCGAAGCCGTTGCTCACACCGTGACCGACGGTGGGCCTGTCGGCCCGTCGTAGGCGTCTGCCAGCCGCAGGGCCTCGGCGATCAGGGTCTCGACGATCTGCGCCTCGGGCACGGTCTTGATGACCTCGCCCTTGACGAAGATCTGCCCCTTGCCGTTGCCAGAGGCCACGCCGAGGTCGGCCTCGCGCGCCTCACCAGGACCGTTGACGACGCAGCCCATCACCGCGACCCGCAGCGGCACGGTCAGACCCTCGAGGCCGGCGTGCACCTTCTCGGCCAGGGTGTAGACGTCGACCTGGGCGCGGCCGCAGGAGGGGCAGGACACGATCTCGAGGCCACGCTGCTTGAGGTTCAGCGACTCGAGGATGGCGAGCCCGACCTTGACCTCCTCGACGGGCGGCGCCGACAGCGAGACGCGGATCGTGTCGCCGATGCCCTCGGCCAGCAGCGCGCCGAACGCCACGGCCGACTTGATCGTCCCCTGGAACGCCGGGCCGGCCTCCGTGACGCCGAGGTGAAGGGGGTAGTCGCACTGCTGCGACAGCAGCCGGTAGGCCTGCACCATGACGACCGGATCGTTGTGCTTGACCGAGATCTTGATGTCGGTGAAGTCGTGCTCCTCGAACAAGGAGCACTCCCAGAGCGCGGACTCGACGAGCGCCTCGGGCGTGGCCTTGCCGTACTTCGCAAGCAGCCGCTTGTCGAGCGAACCGGCGTTGACCCCGATCCGGATCGGGGTGCCGGCGGCCTTCGCGGCCTTGGCCACCTCCCCCACCTTGCCGTCGAACTCCCGGATGTTGCCGGGGTTGACGCGCACAGCCGCGCAGCCCGCGTCGATGGCCGCGAAGATGTACTTGCTCTGGAAGTGGATGTCGGCGATCACCGGGATCTGGCTGTGCTTGACGACCTCGGGCAACGCTTCGGCGTCCACCGGGTCGGGGACGGCCACCCGCACGATCTGGCAGCCAGTCGCGGTGAGGGCCGCGATCTGCTGCAGGGTGGCATCGACGTCGGCGGTGACCGTTGTCGTCATGGACTGCACCGAGACCGGCGCACCACCACCGACCAGCACCCCGCCGACGTCCAGCTGCTTGGTCTTGCGGCGCTCGGCGAGCCGCTGCGGCACCTCGGGCATGCCCAGGGAGATGGCGGTCATCAGTTGATGGTGATCGGGTTGACGATGTCCGCGCCCAGCAGGAACACGGTGAAGCTCGCGAACAGCACGACCACCGCGAACGTCAACGGCATCAGCCTGTTGTAGTCGACCCGCTTGATCTCACCCACGTAGCCGCGGGCCCGTCGGATCCGGTCGCGCACCGATTCGAAGAAGACGACCGCGATGTGGCCGCCGTCAAGCGGCAACAGCGGCAGCAGGTTGAACACCCCGATGAACAGGTTCAGCCCGGCGACGAGCAGGACGATGCTGGCGACCCGGTCGCTCAGCGGCACCTTCGCGGCGGCGATCTCGCCACTGACCTTGCTGGCACCGACGACACCGATGAAGCCGGCGGGGTCGCGGTTCTTGCTGTAGACCTGCGTGATCGTGCCGAGCTTCTTGGTGAAGGTGTCGACGGTGCCGGTGATGATCGTCCCGATCGTGGCGCCGGTCTGCTTCACGGTGCCTACCAAGCCGTAGTGGACGGCGCCGTAGTTCGGCTGCACGAGGACACCGATCGCCCCGACCGGCGCAGTGGCCTTCGGGCGCAGCACCGGGACGGGCGTGATCGTGACGGTGACGACACCCGTGCCCCGCTTGACCGTCAGCGCGAGAGCCTTTCCGGGCGAGGCCTTCACGGCGTTGGTGAAGCCGGTGCTCGTCGTGACCTGCTGGCCGTTGACTGCCGTCACGACGTCGCCGGCCTTCAGCCCGGACTGCAGAGCCGGACTGGGCTTGGCACCGTCCTTCGCCGTGGCCGTCGCGCAGGGGACGGTGGGGTCGTTGACCACACAGGTGTTGATGCTCGAGAGCGTCGGGGCCGACTCCTTGAGCGTTCCGTACGTCGCAGTCGTGATGAACACGAGCACGAGGCAGATGAGGAAGTGCACCGTGGACCCGGCGGCGAGCACGACCGTCTTGCGGCCGGCCGGCTGCTTGTAGAACGCGCGCTCCTCGTCGCCCGGTTCGACCTCCTCCAGCGGGGTCATGCCCACGATCTTCACGAACCCGCCTGCGGGGATGGCCTTGACGCCGTACTCGGTCTCGCCCTTGGTGCGCGAGAAGATCGTCGGGCCGAAGCCGACGAAGAACTGCGTGGCCTTCATGCCGTAGTGGCGGGCGGTGAGGAAGTGGCCGGCCTCGTGCAGCATCACGGACACAAGCAAGGCGACGACGAAGGCGAGGATGCCGACGGTGGTCAACGGGGACCTTCCTGGGTCAGGTGAGCAGCGCGGGCACGTGCCCACACCTCTGTGTCCAACACGTCCAGCAGGGTTGGACGTTCCCTGTGAGGGTGTTCGTCCACCACCTGGGCGACGGTATCCACGATTGCTGAGAACTCCAGGCGCCCGTCGAGGAAGGCCTGCACGCACACCTCGTTGGCGGCGTTCAGGGCCGCCGGCGCCGTCCCACCCGTGGTCCCGGCGGCTCGACACAGCGCGACGGCACCGAAGACCTGCTCGTCGAGCGGCTCGAAGACCCAGGTGGCGGCCGTGCTCCAGTCCACGGCCGGCGCGGCGCCTGGCACGCGGTCGGGCCAGCCGAGCCCGAGGGCGATCGGCAGCCGCATGTCAGGTGGGCTGAGCTGCGCGAGGGTGGAACCGTCGACGAACTCCACCATCGAGTGGACCAGCGACTGGGGGTGCACGACGACCTCGATGTCGTCGTAGGGCACGTCGAACAGCAGGTGCGCCTCGATGAGCTCCAGGCCCTTGTTGACCAGGGTGGCGCTGTTGATCGTGACGACCGGCCCCATGTCCCATGTCGGATGGTTGAGGGCGTCGTCCGGCCTGATCCCGTCGAGCGAGGTGCAGCCGCGGAACGGGCCACCGCTGGCGGTGAGGATGAGCTTGCGGACCTCGCCCCGGTTGCCACCCCGAAGGCACTGGGCCAAGGCGCTGTGCTCACTGTCCACCGGCACGATCTGGGACATGTAGGGCGCCAGCAGCGGCCCCCCGGCGACGAGCGACTCCTTGTTCGCCAGCGCCAGGGTGCGTCCGGCCTCGAGCGCTGCCAACGTCGGGGCAAGGCCCACCGATCCGGTCATGCCGTTGAGGACCACGTCGCACGGCCAGGCCGCGAGCTCGCTGAGCGCGTCCGGCCCCGCCAAGATCTTGGGTACGGCGAACTGCCCGGCGCTGAAGCCCTTGGCCTGCGCGGCCGCGTAGAAGGCCAGCTGCAGGTCCTGGGCAGCTGTGGCCCGCGCCACGGCCACGACGTCGACCCCGAGCTCGAGCGCCTGCTGGGCCAGCAGGTCGACGCGGCCCCCGCCGGCGCCCAGCCCGACGATCCGGAAGCGGTCCGGCGCGGCCCGGGCGACCTCGATGGCCTGGGTGCCGACGGAACCCGTCGACCCCAGCAGCACGACGTCGCGGCGGGTCACGGCTCCATTCTGTCAGCCAACGGAGCGGAAGGCGGCTCGACGCTGCCCAGAACTCCATGCGTCTGCTCTCTGCACACGTCACCCGCGCGCGCCAGCAGCCGTATGGAGTGGCGGGTGGGGTAGCGCATGAAGCAGCGCCGACGAGGGCGATCAGCGGGCCTCCTGAGGTGGGATCAGGTCGCGACGGTCAGCAACGGCAGGTGCTCCAGCTCGTCCGGCTTCATCCTGCCGAGGGCACCG
Organism: Frankiales bacterium; assembly: GCA_025966135.1. Lineage (GTDB taxonomy): Bacteria > Actinomycetota > Actinomycetes > Mycobacteriales > SCTD01 > RYN-111. The sequence continues at coordinate 6,340 of JAOPVP010000048.1, read as the reverse complement.
AACACTGCCTGCTGCTGCGCCACGATGCGCTGGTCGACGAGGCGGCTCAACTCGAAGGCGATCGCTCCGGTCTGCCGGACGACCACCTCGTCCGCGGGCTGCTGGCGGGCCGAGCTGACAGCGATCCCCGCGGCCTTGCCCTGCTCGTCCTGGGCGGCGCCCACCGTGAAGGACTCCCGAGGGTTGCGAACCGGGTCCGCGCACTGGTCGCGTAGCTTCAGCAACACCTGGTGCCAGCCCAGCACGTCGCCTTTCAACCCGGTGGCGGTGACGTCCTGGGTCGTGAGCCTCGCGAAGCACCGGGTGTACGACAGCAGGGCGGTGCTCCAGAACGCCTCCAGGGCAAGCAGATCAGGCTCCTCGGCAGCAAGCTCGGTGATCAGCCGCTCGCAGCAGCGCAGCACGGTCTGCAGCTCCTCGAAGGCGGAGGCGAGCTCCGCGAGCTCCCGCGCGGAGGCGGAGTCGAGGATGCGGACGGTCTCGGTCATGGCGGTTCCTCAGAGCAGCAGGTCGTAGAGCAGGTAACCGTTGAGCAGGATGATCAGCGTCGCCACCAGGCCCAGAAGGAAGCTGGAGGTACGACTGTTGACGAAGGCGCCCATCACGTCCTGTCGTCGGGTCAGCATCCACAAGGGCACCAGGGCGAAAGGGATGCCGAACGACAGCACGACCTGGGAGATCACGAGGCTCCCCGTGGCCGGCAGCCCGAGCCCGAGCACGATCAGGGCGGGCAGCATCGTCAGGGAGCGCCGCAGGACCAGCGGGACCCGCCGGCGGATGAAGCCCTGCATGACGACCTGCCCGGCGTACGTCCCGACGCTCGAGGAGGACAGCCCCGCAGCCAGGAGCGCGGCCGCGAACGCCAGCGCGGCGCCGCCGCCCACGATCCTGCCGAGGCCCTCATGCGCGGCCACGATGGAGTCGACGCCGGAGCCTCGTGAGTCGTGGAACACCGCAGCAGCCACCAGCAGCATCGAGACGTTGATGAGCCCGGCGGCGCCCAGTCCGACGATCACGTCCAGCCGCTGGAAGCGGAGCAGCTCGCGCCGCTCGGCGTCGTCTCGGCAGACGATGCGTCCCTTCGTCAGAGCCGCGTGCAGGTAGACGACGTGCGGCATCACAGTCGCCCCGATGATCCCGGCGGCGAGCAGGACGCCGTCGCCCCCGGGAAGGTGCGGGACGAGTCCAGCGACGGCGGCAGAGGCGTCGGTCCGCACGAGCACCAGGTCGACCGCGAACCCGAGGAGGACGATCCCGAGCAGGCCGACGATGACGAGCTCGAAACGCCGGTACCCGCGCTGCTCGAGGGCCAGGATGCCGAAGGCCACGACCGCGGTCACGAGCCCGGCGGCGAAGAGCGGCAGGTGGAACAGCAGGTTTAGCCCGATGGCGGCACCCACGAACTCAGCGAGGTCGGTCGCCATCGCGATCAGCTCTGCCTGCACCCACAGCCCGCGGGACACGGACGTCGGCAGGTGCTCCCGGCACAACTCGGGCAGGTCGCTGCCGGTCGCGACTCCGACCTTGGCCGATAAGTACTGCACCAGCATCGCCATGGCGTTGGCCGCGACGATGACCCAGATGAGGTCGTAGCCGAACCTGGAGCCGGCGGTGAAGTTGGTGGCGAAGTTGCCGGGGTCGATGTAGGCCACGGCGGCGACGAATGCCGGGCCCAGCAGGGCGACGACGCCCCTGGTGCGGCCTTGCGACCGCAGCAGCCGCAGCGGGCTGACAGCTGCCTCCTCGGCCAACCCGCCGTGGACCTCCGGGGCCGGGATCGCAAAAGCCCCAGCCTGCGATCCCGGGTTCACCTGTCGCTCACCCGACCGAAGGGCCGAGACCGAGGGACTGAGGCGTGCTGGAGTCCGCTGACGGCTGGTGCAGTCCCTCGTCCAGCTGTCCGAACTCCGTCATGAGGGCACGGCTGCCGCCCCACGGCGTCTGCTCCTCGGCCACCAGCGTGTTGGTGGTGAGCAGCAGGCCGGCCACGGACGCGCCGTTCTGCAGGGCGGACCTGCAGACCCTCAGGGGATCGATGATCCCGAGGTCGATCATGTTGCCGAACCGGCCCTCCAGTGCGTCGAACCCCTCGTCGACGCCGAGCTGCGAGACCCGGGCGATGACCTCACTGCCGGAGTACCCGGCGTTGGAGGCGATCAGGTACGTCGGCTCGGGAAGCGCACGCCGGACGATCTCCACCCCGATGGCGTAGTCCCCCGTCACCTGCAGCTGGTCGAGAGCAGGTGCGGCGTGCACGAGCGCGACTCCTCCACCCGCGACGATCCCCTCCGCCATCGCGGCGCGGGTCGCCGCCAGGGCGTCCTCGACGCGGTGCCGCAGCTCGGCGAGCTCCGCGTTGGTGGGCGCGCCGACGCGGATCACCGCGACCTTCCCGCTCAAGGCGCCGATCCGCTCGGACAGCACGTCCTCGTCCACGCCGAACGTCGCCTGCTCGAGCTCACGGCGGAGCTGGGTGATCCGGAAGGCGATGTCGTCCGCAGAACCGGCGCCGCCGATGATCGTCGTCCGGTCCGCGGAGACGCGGACGTGCGCGGCTCGACCGAGGTGCTCCAATGTCATCGTCTCCAGCGTGAAGCCGGAGTGCTTGCTGTGGACGGCACCACCGGTGATGGCGGCGATGTCCTCGAGCTTGCGCAGCCGCCGGTCGCCGTAACCGGGCGCGCGCGCGACCACGCACTGGAAGATCCCGTTCACGTGGTTCTGCACGAGCATGCTGAGAGCCGAGCCCTCGACGTTCTCCGCCACGATCACCAGAGGCCTGGGGGCGCGCATCACCTTGTCCAGCAGGGGCATCAGCTGCTGGACCTTGGTGATCTTCTCGCTGGTGAGCAGGATGTACGGCTGGTCGATGACGGCCTCGAGCCGAGCCGGGTCGGTCACCATGTAGGGGGAGAGATAGCCGTTATCGAACTCGAAGCCCTCGACGAAGTCGACGCTCATGCCCGGCGTGGCGGACTCCTCCACTGTCACGATCCCGGCGTCGCCGACCGTGTACAGGGCTTGGGCGATGACGGCCCCGACGTTGTCGTCGTCGTTGGCGGAGATCGCTGCGACGCGGGCGTAGTCCTGCTCCGTCACCAGCGGGTGCGCGACCTTGCGCAGGTGTTCCACGAGCTGCCCGACCGCCAGGTCGATGCCCCGCTTCACGAGGACCGGGTTGCCTCCGGCCCCGATCGCCTGCATGCCCTCCCGCACGATCGCGTGCGCGATAACCGTTGCGGTCGTGGTGCCGTCACCCACGATGTCGTTGGTCTTGATGGCGGCTTCCTTGACCAGCTGCGCACCCATGTTCTGGAACGGATCGGAGAGGTGGATCTCGCGGGCGATCGTCACGCCGTCGTTGGTGACGACCGGTGATCCGGTGATCTTCTCCAGGATCACGTTGCGACCCTTGGGACCCAGCGTCGACCTCACGGCCTCCGCCAGCTGGTCGACACCCGAGAGCAGGAGGTCCCGGGCGTCCTCCCCGAAGCGCAGTTCCTTGGCCATGTGCTCCTCCTTCGTTGCGTGCGGTCAGGGCCAGGAGGAGCTAGGGGACGAGGATGGCGCGGCCGCGTACCTGGCCGGCTTCGAGGTCCTTGAGCGCGTCCACCGCGGCGTCGAGCGGATAGGTGATGGTGTGCAAGGTGACCTTGCCGGCCTGCGCCAGGACCATGAGCTCCACGAGCTCGTTGTAGGTCCCGACGATGTTCCCGATGATGTTGCGCTCGGTCGAGATGATGTCGAGGGTCGGCACCTGCAGCGTTCCGCCGTAGCCGATGACGAAGTACGAGCCGCCTGATCCGGTCATGCGGAAGCCGTCGTTCTCCGCCCCTTGCTCCGCCACGAAGTCGAGGACCACATCCGCTCCACCACCGGTCAGTTCCAGGACTTTGTCGACCTGCGCGCCACCGGCCACCACGGTGTGATGAGCCCCGAGCTGCTCTGCGAGCTTGAGGGCATCGGGGTTACGGTCGACGACGATGATCGTGGTCGCGGTGAGGGCTGCCAGGCACTGGATCCCGATGTGCCCCAGACCTCCGGCCCCGATCACCACGCAGGTCGTCCCGGGGTGCAGCAGCGGGATCGCCTTGCGCACCGCGTGGTAGGCCGTGATGCCCGCGTCCGCGAGTGCGGCGACGTCCTGCGGCTCTGTCGTCGGGTCGAGACGGACGCAGGCACGGGCAGACGTGAGCAGGTACTCGGCCATGCCGCCGTCACCGGACAGCCCGGGGAAGCTGCTGTTGGTGCAGTGCATGTCCTGACCGGCACGACAGGCACGACACAGACCGCACGTCGGCGTCGGATGCAGAATCACGGTGTCCCCGACCGCAACGTTGGTCACGGAGGAGCCCACCTCCTGGACCCACCCCGCATTCTCATGACCCAGCGTGTAGGGCAGCTGCGGTGCCATCGCCGCGGCCCACTGGCCCTCGATGATGTGGAGGTCGGTGCGACAGACCCCGGCGCCACCCACCTTGACGAGCACGTCGAACGGTCCCTGGATCGTAGGTTCCGGGACCTCCTCCACCACGGGGAGCTCGCCGTACTTGTGGATCCGCACGGCCTTCATCGCCGCTCCTCCTCGCCGGCCCCCGCGGTTGCGTATCTCTCGCGCAGCATTCCCCTGCAGATGCTGCTGTTCGCTTCCAGGCTGACCCCCGTGAGCCGGGCCCGCCGCAGGTGCAGCGGCAGCGCCTCGACACCGATTCCCTCACCCGTGACCGGGTCGACGATGAGTGCGTCCGAGTCCTCCGCAGGCAGCCCGAGCTCGCGGCGCTTGCGCTGCAGCCGTTCCGCCCTCGCGGGTTGCAGCTCCCCCAGGGTGGTGCTGACCAGCTGCTCCGGGCTCCGCCCAGCTGCCACCAAGGGCCTGCACGCCTGGTCCGTGGCAGCCAGCAGCGCCTTCCTGAGGAAGTCCACCCGCAAGCTGTCGAGCTCTGACTCCGCCTCTCCGTCGAACGACGAGACGAAGCCTGAGCGCGCGGCCACCCCCGCGTTGATCTGGTCGGATGCGAAGTGGTCCTCGAGAACCACCCTCGTCTCCGTCACGCCTTCCACCCCGCGGACCGCCTCGTAGGCGTCCGCCACCATGAGGAAGGCGAAGTTGGGGGCGCAGAAGTACGTTGGGAGCCGCAGCCGCACCTCGGCCACACCGTCCTCCGACACGGTGCATGAGGACACGAAGCCGAGCGAGGTGACGGGCTCGTCCAACTCCGGGTCGCGCACCGTGTCGAGGGCGGTGAGGACCGCACGGGCATCGGTCACGCCTTGACTTCCTCGTCCTCGACCAGCTGCGCGGCCTCCTGGGAGCCGGCTTCGCGCAGGTCGATCTGGCGCTGCGCCTCCTGCGGGACCTCGAGCCCGTACAGCTTGGCGGCGTTGAGCCCAAGGATCTTCTTCTTGGTCGCCGCGTTGACTCTCGGGTAGTCGGAGAACTCCTCACCCGGCGGGTAGTCCCAGTCGACGAAGCCCTCGATCTGCCACTTGGGCTCCCAGATCGCGTAGTCGCTGCCGAAGGTCATCTTGTCCTCGCCGACCCAGAACAGCAACTCCCCCATGACCTTCGCGAAGAACCGGGGACGGGCGTGCATCAGGCCGCCGATGACGACCGAGAGCCCGGCATACACGTTGGGCTCCTGGGTGGCCATGAAGCAGAAGTCCTCGATCCGAGGCAGACCGACGTGCTCGACGATGAAGTTGAGGTCGGGGAAGTCGGTCGCGGCGTGGTCGACGTCCGAGACGTCGAAGGCGTCCTTGTCCAGCGGCCAGATCGTCGGGCCCTTGTGCACGTGGATGTTCTTGATCCCCAGGTCCTGGGCCTTCTCGAGGTAGGTGTAGGACTCGCGGTCCTTGAGCGTCCAGCCCCGGGAGTCCCCGTTCCACTCCGCCGTGTAGAGCTTGACCCCCGTGCAGCCCCACGTCTTGACGTTCTCCTCCAGCTCCTGCAGGCCGGCCCTCCCGTCTCGAGGGTCGAACCGGGTGTTGACGACGAACTTGCCGGGGTGCTTCTGGGCGAGCTGGCCGTTGCGGTTGGTGGTGTTGAAGCCGTCGCTGTACCACTGCCTGAGGTCGGTCGGCTGGAACACGGCCACGTCCACGTAGCCGTCCTCGAAGACGTCCTTCATCAGGTCCTGCTCGGAGTACTTCTGGAAGTGCTCGATCGTCCAGTGCGTCGCTTCAGGCCCCAGCCCCTGGTAGGCGTGGAAGCACTCGATCCACCCCTTGGCGAACTGCTCCTGCCCCTGCCTCCAGTTGGCGGGACTGGCGTCCCAGTAGTGCATGTGGCTGTCGACCACGAAGTACTTCTCGCCGTCCTTCTCGTACACGGCAGTTCCTC
>JAOPVP010000029.1 GCA_025966135.1 Frankiales bacterium | reverse complement strand
TCACCTACGGCGGGTTCGACTGGATGACCGCCACCGTAGGCGGTTTGTGGGACTCGCTGCTCTCGGAGGGCAAGCCCTGGTGGATCAGCGCCAACTCCGACTCTCACCAGGTGTACGGCGACACCTTCGCGCAGGGCAGCGGCAACTTCGCAACCACCGGCACCTACGGCAACCCGACGGACACTGGCAACCCCATCTACGGCTACGGGGACTTCTGGCCCGGGTTCTACAGCAACACTGTCGTCGGGGCGACCTCCTTCTCCTACGCCGCGGTCATGGCCGCGATCCGCGCCGGCCGGATGTACGTCATGCACGGTGGCTTGCTCGGCGCCATGTCCGTGCGGCTGGTGAGCGGGGGTGCGGCGCCCGCGACGCTGGGCGGGAGCCTGCTCGTCAACGCCGGCAACGACCTCGAGCTGCAGGTCGACATCGCGCTGGCAGACCGCCCCAACTTCCACGGTGAGGTGCCGACGCTGAAGAAGGTCGACCTCATCGTCGGTTCGGTCACCGGCCCGGCGACGGATGCGGACACGATCTTCGCTCCGAACGCTCGGGTCGTCGAGACCTTCGAAGTGCCCAGCAGCCCTCAGGGCGGTGCCTTCTCCATCCGCTACCGCATCAAGGGCGGCAAGGAGCCGTTCTACCTGCGGCTGCGTGGCAGCGACGGTAAGCGCCTGGCCACCGGCCTCAGGGGCGCCGCCGTCGATCCGGCCGGACCCAAGGTTGATGCGCTCGGCAACGCTGACCCGTGGCAGGACCTGTGGTTCTACACGAACCCGATCTTCGTGCTTCCCAAGGAGTGACGAGAACCGACAGCTTGCGCGGCACCCTGGTGGCGATCGACGCGGGTACGCAGGACCGCGACGGCAGCGAGCACCTGCTGCGGGCCGCCGTGGACACCAGCACCTCGCCCGTCCTGCTCGCGTGCACCCACTTCGTGGACGCACCTTCCCAGCACTGGGCGATGACGCTGCTGCTGGAGGGCGACGTCCCGGACGGGGGCATCACTGCGCCGGAGCTCGCCGACGCCTCGGTGGTCGTCGTGCAGGGCGACGACAGCACGCGCCACCAAGGGCCGGCGACGTGGAGGGCGGGTGCCCAGGCTGCGGCGGAGCAGTGGCTCGCCGGGAGCGGTCGGGCCGTCGTCTTCGACGGGTGGGACAGGTTGGGAGCCACCGTCGCCGTCGACGACGTGCCGACCTTGAGCGCGATCGAGCAGGTGGTCGGCGTGGCCGGGACGCCGACGGCCGGGAGGGTCCTGCACACGCGCGGTCACGTCCGCCCGGAGCGGGTTGGCGGCCGGCTGCTGCTGCACGTACGGCCCTTCCTCGACGAGGGCAGCGTGGCGCCCTTCGAGGTACCCAACCCGACGCCCTGCTGCGTCGCGCATGGCTGATGCGTGCTGACCAGTCCGGGCTGAGGCGGCGCGGCTCCTCGTTGCCGGGTTGTTCGCGGGAACATCGCGAACGCGACACCTTACGTACGGCTTCGGGTCACGGTTCCCGGGCAGCGTGAGGACATGACCACAGTGACGACGCATCCAAGGCCTGCGGTGTCCGGGCGTGCACTGCGCAAGTCGTACGGCGATGGCGTGGCCCTTGACGACGTGGACCTCACGGTTCACGAGGGCGCCGTCCATGGGCTGCTGGGTCCCAACGGCGCGGGGAAGACGACGCTGCTGCGGGCGCTCCTCGGCCTGGTCCGGCTCGACGCCGGAACGCTCGAGGTACAGGGCACCGTCGGGGGGTTCGTCGAGACTCCCGGCGCCTACCCGTACCTCACCGGCCGGCAGAACCTGCAGATCCTGGCCGGCCTCGACGACTGTCCGGGTGACGTCGACGAAGTCCTGCGGCGCGTCGACCTGGCCGATCGGTCCGACACCTTGGTGAACGGCTGGTCGCTCGGCATGCGGCAGCGCCTGGGGATCGCCGCCGGCCTGCTGCGCCGCCCTGACGTGCTCGTCCTCGACGAGCCCGCCAACGGACTCGACCCGCTGGGGGCGCGTGGCCTGCGGGATCTCGTCAGAGAGCTCGCCGCGGAGGGCTTGACCGTGCTGCTGTGCAGCCATGACCTCGCTGAGGTTGACGCGCTGTGCGAGGACGTCACCGTTCTGGTGGGGGGGCAGGTCGTGTGGTCGGGAGCTGTGACCGACCTGCGCGCCCGGCCGGGGCGGTTCCTCGTCTCCACGAGCGCTGATGACCGTGCGTTGCGGCTCGCTGTGGACGGCCTTGCCGCCAGCCCACGCCCTGACGGCGGTCTGGTCGTCGTCGGTGCGACCGAGGTGGTCGACGCCTACGTGCTCGAGCTCGCAGCCCAGGGCGTCGCGGTACGCGGTCTGGTGCGCGAGTCGTTGCCGCTCGAAGAGGCGTTCCTGGAGCTCACGGCATGAGGGTGCTGCCCTGGGAGCTGCGCAAGCTGCGTGCCCAGTCAAGCGTGCAGGTCGCGTTTCTGGTATGCCTGCTCGGCCCGCCGCTCCTGGCGGTCGTGCTGGGTGCCCAGACCGGGTTGCCGAAGGACACGTTGTTCGGCCGCCACGTCCACGACTCCGGGTTCGCTCTTCCCCTGCTCCTGCTGGGCTTCGCGGGCACCTGGGCGTTCCCGCTCCTCACCAGCCTGGTGGCGGGTGACATCTTCGCGTCCGAGGACAGCCTGGGTACCTGGTCAGCCGTGCTGACGCGGTCACGCACTCGCGCAGAGGTGTTTACCGGCAAGGTCCTCGCCGCCACGCTGGTGGCAGTCGGGCTGCTGGCTGTGACCGCGGGGAGCAGTCTGCTGTCCGGCCTGGCACTGACCGGTGCCCACCCGCTCACCGGCTTGTCCGGTGGCCAGCTGTCTGCTGCACGGTCCACGTTGCTCGTGCTGGTGAGCTGGGCATGCGCCATCCCCGCGCTCATCGGCTTCACGGCACTCGCCTGCTTGCTGTCGATCGTCTCCCGCAACAGCGTCATCGGCATCGGGGGGCCAGTTGTGCTTGGTTTGCTGATGCAGTTGCTCGCGCTCGTGGGCGGCCTGGGGAGCGCTACCGGGTTGCTTCTCACGGCGCCGTTTGCGGCCTGGCACGGCTTGGTACGCGAGCAGCCGTACTACGGGCCGCTGTGGCAGGGCGCGCTCGTCAGCGTCGTGTGGGTCGTGGCCTGCCTCGTGCCCGCCCGACGGGTGCTGCTCCAGCGGGACTTCGCGTGAAGCGCGGTCTCGCGTTGTCCGCCCTGGTACTCGCGGCAACGGCCTGCAGCAGCCCGTTGACGCCGACCCGGCTCGGGCCGCCCTTCGCCGAGGTCTTCGGCGGCCTCTATGCCACGCAGCAGAGCCAACTTGGCCGCACCGACGTGACCGCGAGGGTGCTGCGACCACTGGCATCGTGCCGTCGCACGGGCACGGCCAGCGACGGCCCAGGGGAGGATTGGACCTGCACGGTGCAGTACGTCGACGGCGGCACCGTCTCCGCGCAGTCCTTCGAGGTGCAGCTCAAGCCCGACGGCTGCTGGAAAGCCGATGGACCGCCAGGGGCGCAGCCCGCCGAGCTGGTGGACCCTGCCACCGGAACCCATCGGGCGAACCCCCTGGCCGAGTTCGATGGCTGTCTCGACACCAGCTGGCGCTGACGAGGCGCTCAGTCCCGCGCGAGGCTCCGCGGATCGCAGAGGCACGCTACGCCTTTGGCCCACGCCGCCAGGGCCTCCGGGTTGATGCGTCCGCGAGCGGCGAGCTCCCGTAGCAGGGCGCTGGGCATGGGCTCGCCGGGCCGCGTCGCCTGCCACGCCTGGGCCTCGAGCACCGGGCCGGCCAGGTCCACCTGCGACAGGTCCAGCGGGACGACCGCTGGGGTCCCCGTCGTCGCCGCGGGGTTGGTTGCGGCCATGTCGTAGGTCGGCGTGATGGCTGTGTACGGGGTCAGGTCGGGCTTGGTCGAGAACAGGTCGTAGGGCACGGCTGCGTACTGGGTGTACGACGACATCGCCTGCAGGCCGAGCACGAGCTCCATCGTGCGCAGCACCGAGGCCTGGTCGATGTGCAGCGTGCTGAGGGCGCCCTGCCTGACGTACGGCGAGGCCACCAGCGCGATGTTGCGATGCCCGTCGCGGTGGTCGAGACCGTCCTGGCTGTCGTCCTCGACGACGAACACCGCAGTGGAGGACCACTGCTTGGTGTGGGAGAGGTAGTCGACGAGCTTGCCGACCGCAAGATCATTGGTGGCTACGTGCGCCTGCGGGGTCTTCTTGCCCGCAGTGGTGCCGTCGGTGTGGTCGTTGCCGAGAACGACGTAGCTGAACTGCGGGACCTGGTCGGTGGCCACCAGGGGGGCGTACTGCCGCTCGAACTCGGCCTCCTTGTCGACGTCCGACACCGTGGTGAGGGACAGGTTGGCGCCCAGGGTGTTGTCGAAGTTGGCGACGCTGATCGGGTCATAGGTGCCGCCCGGAGTGGCGCAGGACGCTTGCGGCGCCGCCTTGAGCGTCGGAGCCTGGGCGACCTGCAGACCGACCAGCTCGCCGAAGTTGCGGAACGTCTTGCCCTGCGCCGCGAGCTGCTGGAACACCGCACCGCAGCGCGGATACACGATCGCCGCGGTCGGGTCGTAGGGGTGGTAGCGGTTGGAGTAGTAGTGCACCCATGACTTCTCGGTGTAGTCGGTCGAGGTTCCCTCCGCAGTCCAGTGGTGTCCCTGGATGCTCGCTTCGCCGTCGCTGTAGAAGTTCTGCGAGAGGCCGAACCGGGTCGCCAACGCGTGTGCGTTCGGCGTGACGGTCTTGCCGTTCCTGTCCTTGAGACCGAACTCCAGGAACCGCGGATCCGCGTCGGCCCCCTTCGTCTGGAGGTCGCCGAAGACCTGGTCGAAGGTGCGGTTCTCACGAACCACCATCACGACGTGCTTGATCGGGCTCTGGCCCTTGTGTGACTCGTCCGGGATGGGGGAGCCCTTGGGCCGTAGGGCGTTCGCTGTCGTCGGGTGCAGCAGGTAGGCGCGTGCCTTCCGCGTCAGCGTGGACAGGTCTGCGGGCAGGGGCAGCAGGCTGAGCAGGCCGAACATGTCGTTGCCGTCGTACTGGTTGCGGTTGGTGACAGGGACAGATCCCAGCCCCTTCGCTGCAGCGGTCAGGAGCTGGCGCCCCACGACAGCGACGGCGGTGGGGTAGGCACCGGTCGGGATCGACCCGAGGACCTTGCCGTCGGAGCGCTGCATGACCTGCACCGCGTTGTCACCGGCGAGCGCCACGTAGGCCCGGTCGCTATCCACGGCGATCGCATCCGGCGTCGAGCCGTTGGCCTCACCTGGGACCAGGTGGGTGGCGTACTGCGCCACCTGGGTGACCGGGGTCGCCGTGAGGTCAAGCACGGAGACCGAGTCGTCGTTGGCGTTCGCGACCCAGGCCTGCCTTCCGTCCTGCGTCACCGTCACGCTCACCGGGTGGTCGCCCACCGGGACGAGGCCCTTGAGCGCTCCCGTGGCGGTGTCGAGGAGGGCAACGCTGTTGAGGCCCTGAGCGGTGACGAGTGCCGTCGAGCCGCTGATGGTGACCGCGCCGGGGTAGGCGCCTCCCGCCTGTCCGGCACCGGCCAAGGTGGTCTCCCACAGCAGGTGCCCGTCGGCGGTCGACAGTCCGGCCACGGTGGAACCCTGCTCGTTGGTGACGACGACGCTCGAGCCATCGGGGACCAACGCGAGGCCGCGGCTGAACGCAGCCACGTCACCGGCGAGCGGGGCGCTGTGAGGGATCCCGTTGCCTGCCTGCCCGCCTGGGATCGACGGTGCACCGGACTTCGCGGAGCTCTTCCAGCGGTGCTTCAAGGTCAGCTGCTGGCCGTTGACGGCGTAGTCGTAGACCGTGTCGTTGCCCCCGCCGGTGGCGAACAGCCGCTTGCCATCAGCGCGGAACGCCAGTCCGGCGTTGTAGAAGGTGTCCTGCCCCACCAGGTGGTCCCGGACGGTCTGGACAACCTTGCCCGACCCGAGGTCCACGACCTGCAGGGACTGGTCGCCCTGCTCGGCACGTCCTTCACCCTGACCGCTGTTGACGACGACGCCCGTCCGCTTGTCGGGGCTCACGACGAGGCTCACCGGAAACGGCGCGAGCGTGGTCCGTGTCCCGACCGGGTTGACCAGCCGGCCGCTGACGAGGGACGCGCCCTCGGCGTACATGCCTGTCGGGCTGGTCCGGGACACATGTGGCAACGGCTTCGCCGGGCCACCGGCCAGTGCGGGGATGGCGATGAGCGTGAGGCCGGTGCAGACGGCAAGTGCAAGGACAGTCCGGGTGCGTGGCACTGGTTCTCCAAAAAGTCACGTGCTCGGGTGCACCCAACGTGGCTGCGCGCCGTGAACGACGGGTAACCAACCGGTGGACAGCGGCACAGGTGTCCCATGACCGTCGTCACGGCGGTTCCAGGCAGGAGAACGCGGCCTGACGGCGTACCGCGTCCGGCGGGGGAGCGCTTCGCGCCGTGAGAAGGAAGCCGGCCCGCACCCAGGACAGGGTGCGGGCCGGCGCGCAGCCACGCGGCTGCGGGAGGTCAGACAGACTCGCTAGTCCGCAGGGCCGCCGGTGGTGTAGCGCGGCGCGGGCATCGTCGAGTTGGCTCCCTTGATGCTCTTCCAGATCGACTCGTTGAAGGTCTGCTCGTCGATCCGATCCGCCTTGGTGAGGGGTTGGCGCGCAGAGATGGCCGCCATCGGCGCAGACGGCGAGTTGGTCGCCGTGCCCGCCTCGGAAGGACGCACTGCGGTGTACGGAGCGAGGTCCGGCTCAGAGGTGAACGTGCCAGTCATGGGCGTCGCCTGCGCGTCGAACTGCGTGAGCGGGCCGATCCCGACGATGTCCTCCACGGTCCGCACCATGGAGGCGGTGGTGTACAGCGTCGAGTCCACCGCGCCGGTACGGGTGTAGGGGCTGATGACCTGGGCCACCGTACGGTGCGCGTCGACGTGGTCAGGCCCGTTCTGCGCGTCGTCCTCGGTGACCAGGATGGCCGTGTCCTTGCCGTAGCGCGAGTGCGTCACCGCGTCGACGAGGCGGCCGAGGGCCAGGTCGTTGTCGGCAACGTACGCGCGAGGGGTCGGCGAGCCTGCACGGGTGCCGGCTGTGTGGTCGTTCGGGAGGCGGACCAGTTCGACCGTCGGCAGGTCGCCCCGGGACACGTAACCGTCGAACTCGGTCTTCCAGGCGTCGAAGCGCGGCGTTCCGCAGTTGGTCGCGAGCGGCTTGAAGGTGTCGCTGTTGTTCGGGCACGACAGGTCGAAGCCGCGGAAGGCGTGGTCGGTGTTGCTGTTGAGGACAGGGTCGTACGCCGTGTTGACGCCAGCAGCGTCGCTGTTGACGTAGAACCCGTAGTTGCGGAACGAGACGCCCTTGTCGGCGAGGTGGTCCCAGAGATACGCGTCCTTTGGGTTGCGGTTGGGGGCGATGGCCGGGTCCCCGTTCTCTGACGGGTAGGGGGCGCCACGGCCGGAGTAGTTCGACGGCCAGAGCGACTCGGCGTACAGCGGCGAGCCGGCAGCGGTGGTCCAGTTCCAGCCCTGCGCGCTGACCTCGGCGTCGGCATAGAAGTTGTCGACCGTGAGGTACTGCTTCTGCAGCGCACGCGAGTTGGGTGCCGACTCGTCGCCGAACAGGTTGAGCGACGGGTCTCCGTTGCCCTTGCCCAGGGAGCCGAACATCTGGTCGAACGTGCGGTTCTCCTGCACGACGTAGATGACATGCTTGATGGGAGAACTCTTCGCCTGCCTGGCCTTGGCCGCGTCGAAGTTGTTGTTCGCCGCGACCTGCGTGCTGCCGTGGGCGAGCTCCTCGGCTGACAGCGGCAGCGGCACGCTTGAAAGCGTTCCCACGATCATGGAGCCGGCGTACTGCGCGGGGCTGGTCGACGTCGTCGAGGTCGGGTTCGGGTAGCCGGTTCCGTTGTTCGGTCCTGCGCCGAGGCCCTTGGCGTTGGCCACGAGTAGGCGGTTGCCGGCCACCGTGATGGCGCTGGGATACCACCCGGTCGGGACGGCGCCGGTGATCTTTCCCTTCCTGGTGTCGACGGCGACGACGTCATCGTTGCCTGCGCCAGTGACGTAGAGCGTGGAGCCATCTTGCGACAGCGCGAGGTCGCTCGGGTTCACCCCGATCTGCGCTCCCTTGTACGGCGCCAGGTTCCACGTTGCCAGCACGTGGGACGTCTGCGCGTCGAGCACGCTGACCTCGTCGCTCTCGGCGTTGGCGACGTAGAGGCGGTGGGCGGCGGGGTCGAGGGCGGCGGCGACCGGGTGGGTGCCGACCGTCGTACTGCCTGTGAGCACGGGGGTCGCGCCGCTCACGTCGAGCACCGACACCGTGTCAGCGCCCTGGTCGGTGACCCAGGCGGTCCGCCCGTCACTGCTGAGGGTGACGCTGCGTGGCGCGTGGCCGACCGCGGTGGTCTGCACGGCTCCGGTCGCAAGATCGAAGACGCTGACCGCGTCGGCAAGGTGGTCCGCGACGACCAGCCGAGAGCCGTCGGGGGTGACCGCGAGCCCCGCAGGGAAGGCGTTGATCTTCGCGCCTGTCGGGGAGGTCGTCGGCAGGCTCAGCGAAGCTTGCTCGGTGAGCTGCTGACCATTGACGACGTAGCGGTGAACCTTCTGGTCACCACCGCCGCTGGCGTAGGCCGTCTTGCCGTCGGGGCTGAAGGCGAGGCCGACGAACAGGGACTTGGGGGCGCTGTAGGGCAGCGTCTGGACGACGTGGCCGCTGGCCACGTCGACCATCTGCAGCGACTGCGTGCCCTGCCCGTCGTTACTGACCAGGAGCGTGCGCCCGTCGGGCGACAGCTCCTGGGCGAGCGGCAGGTCACCCAGGGCTGTCTGCCGCCCCACGGGCGTGATGCGATGCCCGGTGGCGGCCACGGCCGTGCCGTCCGAGCGCGGGCCCACCGTGGCGGGCGCGCTTGCGCCGAAGGCGCTCGCGGCGCCGAGCGCCAAGCTGAACGTCGCCCCGACACCCACGCCGCGGATCAAGGTTTGTGAGCGTGTCCTCACTATCAGTTTGCCTTCCGTCGCGGTCGCGGCCCGGTGCCGCGACCGGTTCGGACCGTACGGACGCCGCGCCACGAAAGGGATAACCGGGCACGAACCGGAAGCAGGCGGCAGGGGAACGTTCTGCGGCGTCCTCCCGAACGGCAAGCGACGGTGCGGCTGGCCCGTCTTAGACGAGAGCCACTTCCCGAGCCTCATCCGGTTCGGTCACAGGGCCGCGACGCCTCGACCCCACACTCAGCAGGTACGGCAATCCGACGACCAGCGCACCTCCCACAGCGTTCCCGGGCACCGTGAACAGGAGGTTGTGGAACAGGTCGCCCCACGTCGCGTCGTGATGCATGATCGCGAGCGAGAAGATCGTCATGTTCGCGACCGAGTGCTCGAAGCCGCTCGCGACGAACGCCAGCAGCGCCCAGAACAGGACGACCAGCTTGGCGGTGTCGTTCTTCGTGCGGTACGCCATCCACACTCCGAGGCAGACCAGCATGTTGCACAGGACGGCCCGCCAGAACAGCTGCCCGTCGGACGCGTGCATCTTGCCAGTGACGATGGTGGCGATGATCCCGTCGCCCGCGGGCCTGCCGCCCGCCTTGGCGACCGTGTCCAGGACGCCAGAGGCGTGCACCATCGCCGCGAACAGCACCGCTCCGACGAAGTTGCCGACGAGCGCGGCCAGGTTGACCAGGACGGCCTCACGGCCACTCACACCACCGCGGAGCCAGCCGATCAGCATGACCATGTTGTTCCCCGTGAACAGCTCGGCCCCGGCGAACACCACGAGGGTCAGGGCGATGCCGAACACGCCGCCCTCGACGAGCTTCAAGAAGGGCGACGACGTTGCGGCCAGCGGGCCGGCGACGCTGGCGAGCAGCACCACGGCGACACCGACGAACGCGCCGGCCAAGGCGGCCTGAAGCGCGTAGCCGAGGGGTCTTCTGAGGAGCACGGCCTTGTGAGTTGCCTGGGCGGTGGCTTCATCGAGAGCGGCGTCGATCGAGACGGGCACGAGAGTCTTCCTTCGTCAGGGGCATGCGACATCCACTCCAACGACCCGCGTGACTGCTCGCTTCCCCGGTTCCTGACGAGAACCTGAGCAGGCAACGTCCTCCCCCAGCGCAGTGTGTGGAAGGGCAACTACCAGACCGACTCGGGGGCTCGCTCGGAGGACTCAAGCTGGTACGGGACCGAGGTGACCATGACGCCAGGTTTGTAGAGCAGGCGGCCCTTGAGGCGCAGGGCGGATTGGTTGTGGAGGAGCTGCTCCCACCAGCGCCCGACGACGTACTCGGGGATGTAGACCGTGACGACGTCTCGTGGGCTCTCCCGTCGGATGCGGTCGACGTAGTCCAGGACAGGCCGGGTGATCTCACGGTAGGGCGAGGAGATGATCGTCAGTGGCACGCTCAGGCCGCGCGCGTCCCACTCCTCGACGAGCTGTTGAGTCTCTTGGTCGTCGACGGAGACCGTCAGCGCCGTGAGGTCATGGGGGCGGGTTGCCTTCGCGTAGGCCAACGCTCGCAGCGCGGGGGCGTGCATCTTCGACACGAGAACGACGGCGTGGTTGCGGCTGGGCAACGGCACACCGCCAGGAGGCGGTTTGAGCTCGTTGGCCACCGCGTCGTAGTGGCGCCGGACGGCGCGCATGACGAAGAAGAGGACGATCATCGCCGCGATCGCAAGGTAGGCGCCCGCGAGGAACTTGTAGCGGACCACGATGATGAGAACAAGGCCGGTCACCGCTGCGCCGGTGGCGTTGATGGCCTGGGAACGGCGGATCGAGGTTCGACGGGCGGGGTCGGTGGTGTGCGAGAGCTCCTTGTTCCAGTGCCGGACCATGCCGTACTGGGACAGCGTGAAGGAGGTGAAGACGCCGATGATGTAGAGCTGGATGAGCTTCTCGATGTTGGCGTTGAAGCCGATGATCAGGGCGACCGAGATGGCGGCCAGGAGCACGATCCCGTTGCTGAAGGCGAGACGGTCGCCGCGGTTGTGGAGCTGGCGCGGGAGGTACCGGTCTCGAGCCAGGATCGAGGCCAGGGTCGGGAACCCGTTGAACGCGGTGTTGGCCGCCAGGATGAGGATGCCGGCCGTGGCCGCCTGGAAGGCGTAGTACAACAGGGACCGACCCCACACTCCCTCGGCGATCTGGCTGATGACCGACGGGTTGCCGTTGGGGTAGGCGCGAGCGTGCGTGGCGATCGCGAGGGCGGTGATGCCAGAGAACATGGAGATGGCC
Organism: Frankiales bacterium; assembly: GCA_025966135.1. Lineage (GTDB taxonomy): Bacteria > Actinomycetota > Actinomycetes > Mycobacteriales > SCTD01 > RYN-111. The sequence continues at coordinate 25,928 of JAOPVP010000029.1, read as the reverse complement.
AGGGCGCCCATGATGACCAGCGTCGCCGCAGCGTTCTTGGCCTTGGGTGCTTTGAAGGCGGGTACGCCGTTGCTGATGGCCTCGACGCCCGTGAGGGCGGTACAGCCGCTGGCGAAGGCGCGCAGGCAGAGCAGCACCGTGTACACCGCACCGACATGGGCGGTTCGCTGCAAGGTCAGGTGGGCGCTGGGCGCTTCGGGGACGCCGCTCGTCAAGGCGCGGTAAACACCGGTGGCAAGGAGCAGGAAGGTCAGGAGGATGAAGGCGTACGTCGGGAAGGCGAACGCTGTGCCGGACTCCTTGACGCCGCGCAGGTTCACAAGAGCCAGCAGCACCACGGCTGCTACTGACAGCTCGACTGCGTCCGGCGCGAGGGAGGTGATGGCAGAGGTGATGGCCACGACGCCGGAGACGACGGAGACGGCCACCGTCATCACGTAGTCGACGAGGAGTGCCGCTGCGGCAGTCAGGGCGGCCGTTTCGCCGAGATTGTCCTTGCTGACGATGTAGGCGCCGCCACCAGTGGGGTAGGCGAAGCAGGTCTGGCGGTACGACGCGACGACAATGGCGAGCAGCAGCGCGACCCCCGCGGCGATGGGCGCAGCCAGTCCCAGGTAGGAGGCGGCTCCGGCGGTGCCGAGTACCAGGAGGATCTGCTCGGTGGCGTACGCGACCGAGGAGATGGGGTCGGAGCAGAACACCGCCAGCGCGATCTTCTTGGGCAGGAGCGTTTCGCCCATCCGGTTGCTCGGGATGGCGCGGCCGATGAAAAGCCGCTTGAGCAGCTCGGTGGTTCCTGACATGGGGCTCCTACTCATTGGCAGCTACCAGCGGACAGCTAGTGGCACCCGGGCGGTCTCGATATCAGCGGTCGCGGCCGCGACGGTCGCGAAGATCCCCTCGGCGTCGGCGACCCAGAGCCGCTCGCCCATTCGTTGTGGGACTGCGTCGTAGGTTCGCCGGTAGCGCAGACCGTCGGACTCGAATCTGAGCAGGCACTTCTCGGGCAGCCTCCCGGTCCCGTACGCGAGGGCCCACGCGTGGGCATGCAGCCGGCTGAGCCGGGTGGACATGGACAGACCTGCCAGGATCGGCTGCTGGGTCAGGGGAAGCAGGAAGGACTGCGTGCGGTCCAGCCGGCTGCGCACCTCGAGGCAGGCCAGGTCGTCGTCCTCCCGGAGACGCACCACCAGCCGCGATGCGGGGAGCGCCAACTGGCCGGCGATCCTCATGAGCGCGCCGCGACAGTCACACGGTGAGCATCCGTCCTGGGTCACTCGGCGGGTCGGTGTCTTGACGAACTCTTGATGGGTGCGGGCACGGATTTGACGCGCCCTTGACTCGTGGCCGCAAGCCGCTCGCGGAGTCTGTGAGGAAACCGTGAGGACCCCGCGAGCAACCCGTGCGAATCACGATGGCGCACCCCGGTGGGGGGTTGAGTCTCCATGCCGGTGAAGGCACCGGCGTCCACAGGGTGGGCTCAGTGCTAGGAGGGGTCGTGCCGGACGTCGTGTTCGTGCTCGTCATCGCGGGTGGCTTCACGTTGCTTGCCCTGATCGCCCGGGGGGTGGGACGGCTGTGAGCGCAGAGAACGTGGTCGGGCTCGTCCTGGCCATCGGCTTGACGGCGTACTTGCTGTTCGCCCTGCTGTTCCCGGAGCGGTTCTGATGAGCGCCAGCACTCTGGCTGGCGTCGCCTTCGCGGCCAGTATCGCCGTCGCCGTGATGGCGGCCTACCGCCCCCTCGGCGACTACATGGCCCGGATCTTCACCAGCACGCACCACACCCGCATCGAGAAGGCCGTCTACAAGACGGTCGGGATCGATCCTGACGCTGACCAGACCTGGGGCACCTACCTGCGCTCAGTCCTGGCCTTCAGCGGTGTGTCCGTCCTGGCCCTCTACGGCCTGTTGCGGGTTCAGAGCCACCTCGGCCACCCTTACGCCGTACCAGCCATGGGCCCGAGCCAGTCCTTCAACACCGCGGTGAGCTTCGTCACCAACACGAACTGGCAGAGCTACTCCGGTGAGAGCGCCCTGGGTTACACCGCCCAGGCAGTGGGACTGGCGGTGCAGAACTTCCTGTCCGCCGCCGTCGGCATCGCGGTCGCCATCGCGTTGGTGCGTGGGTTCCAGCGCTCACGCACGGAGCGCCTGGGCAACTTCTGGGTCGACCTGGTCAGGTGCACGCTGCGGCTGCTGCTTCCGCTGTCCTTCCTCATCGCGGTCGTGTTCGTCGCCGCGGGCGAGATCCAGAACCTGCACGCCTACCGCAGCGCAACTGGACTCGCAGGCGGCTCCCAGACCATCCCCGGCGGGCCGGTCGCCAGCCAGGAGGCCATCAAGCAGCTCGGGACCAACGGCGGCGGGTTCTTCAACGCCAACAGCGCCCACCCGTTCGAGAACCCCACGGTGTGGACGAACTGGATCGCGATCTTCCTCGAGATCGTCATCCCCTTCTCGCTCTGCCGGACCTTCGGCAAGATGGTCGGCGACAAGCGACAGGGCCTGGCGATCGCGGCCGTCATGGGGCTGCTGCTCGTGACGACCACAGGGCTGCTGGTCGGCGCGCAGCTCGCGCACCACGGCACGGTGCCGACCGCGATTGGCTCAGCCTCGGAGGGCGTGGAGACCCGCTTCGGCGTCCCGGACTCCTCGGTGTTCGCCAGTACCACGACCGCCACCTCGACCGGCGCCGTGAACAGCTTCCACGACTCCTACACCAGCCTGGGCGGGGCCGTGACGCTGTTCAACATGATGCTGGGCGAGGTCGCGCCGGGCGGGACCGGCTCGGGGCTCTACGGAATGCTGGTGCTCGCGGTGCTGTCCGTGTTCATCGCGGGCCTCATGGTGGGCCGCACGCCGGAGTACCTCGGCAAGAAGATCGGACGGCGAGAGGTCACCTTCGCCTCGCTGTACATCCTGGCCACCCCGGCGATCGTGCTCATCGGCACGGCGGTGGCGATGGCCCTTCCGGGTGAGCGCGCATCGATGCTCAACAGCGGAGCTCACGGCATGTCGGAGGTGCTCTACGCCTTCACCTCGGCGGGCAACAACAACGGCAGCGCCTTCGCGGGCATCAGCGTCAACACGACCTGGTACAACACCGCGCTGGGCCTGGCCATGATGCTCGGTCGCTTCCTCCCGATGGTCTTCGTACTCGGCCTTGCCGGTTCCCTCGCAAGGCAGCATCCCGTTCCCGCGTCGGACGGCACACTGCCGACGCACCGGCTGCTGTTCATCGGTTTCCTCACCGGCGTGACGGTGATCGTCGTCGCCCTCACCTACTTCCCAGCCTTGGCACTCGGTCCGCTCGCGGAGGGTCTGCACTGATGTCTGTCACCACGCTCCTGTCTCCGATGGGACAGCCCTCGGAGCCTGTCTCACGCAGCGTCGGCGGGGGGCTCCTTGACCCGAAGATGCTTCTCAAGGCGTTGCCGGACGCGGCGCGCAAGCTCGACCCGCGCACCATGTACAAGAACCCGGTCATGTTCATCGTCGAGGTCGGGTCGGTCTACACGACCGTTGTGGCCGTACGCGACCACACCGCGTTCTCGATCCTCATCGCCATCTGGCTCTGGCTCACCGTGCTCTTCGCCAACCTTGCGGAGGCTGTCGCCGAAGGCCGCGGCAAGGCGCAGGCTGAGGCGCTGCGCCGGACCAAGACCGACACCCTGGCCAGGCGCCTCACCACGACCGGTGAGGAGCTCGTCCCCGCGCCCCAGCTTCAGCAGGGGGATCGCGTCGTCTGCGAAGCCGGTGACGTCATCCCCGGGGACGGCGACGTCGTCGAGGGCGTCGCGTCGGTCGACGAGTCAGCCATCACCGGCGAGTCCGCCCCCGTCATCCGCGAGTCGGGCGGCGACCGCAGCTCCGTCACCGGTGGCACCAAGGTGCTCTCGGACCGGGTGGTCATCGAGATCACCCAGAAGCCGGGTGAGAGCTTCATCGACCGGATGATCGCCCTGGTCGAAGGGGCCTCCCGGCAGAAGACCCCGAACGAGATCGCGCTCAACATCCTGCTTGCCAGCTTGAGCATCGTCTTCCTGCTCGCGACCGCGACGCTGCAGCCCCTGGCCATCTTCTCGAAGGCCAACCAGCCCGGGCTGCCGGACACGTCCGCGCTCGGCGTGCACGGTGTTGCAGGCCTCGTCCTCGTGTCGCTCGTCGTCTGCCTGATCCCCACAACCATCGGGGCGCTGTTGTCCGCGATCGGGATCGCGGGCATGGACCGCCTCGTGCAACGCAACGTGCTGGCCATGAGCGGCAGGGCCGTCGAGGCCGCAGGTGACGTCAACACCTTGCTGCTGGACAAGACGGGCACCATCACGCTCGGCAACCGACAGGCGAGCGAGTTCGTCCCAGTCGGCACCACCACGCCGGAGGCGCTCGCCGATGCCGCCCAGCTCTCCTCGCTCGCCGACGAGACCCCGGAGGGCCGCTCGGTCGTCGTCCTGGCCAAGGCGAACTTCTCCCTCAGGGAACGCGCGTCAGGCGAACTGCAGCACGCCGTCTTTGTGCCCTTCACTGCACACACCCGCATGAGCGGCGTCGACGTGGACGGCCGGCAGGTGCGCAAGGGTGCCGCAGCGTCGGTCATGGCATGGGTCCTGGAGAGCAGTGGCGTCGTGCCGACCGAGACGGCTGCGGTCGTCGACGGCATCAGCGCTTCCGGCGGAACCCCGCTGCTGGTGGCAGAGCGCAACGGTGACGCACCTCCCCAGGTCCTGGGCGTCATCCACCTCAAGGACGTGGTGAAGCAGGGCATGCGTGAGCGCTTCGACGAGATGCGCCGCATGGGAATCCGTACCGTCATGATCACCGGTGACAATCCCCTGACCGCCAAAGCGATCGCGGATGAGGCCGGCGTCGACGACTTCCTCGCCGAGGCCACCCCCGAGATGAAGATGGCCCTCATCAAGAAGGAGCAGGAGGGCGGCAAGCTCGTCGCCATGACCGGGGACGGCACCAACGATGCTCCGGCCCTCGCCCAGGCTGACGTCGGTGTGGCGATGAACTCGGGTACGTCGGCAGCCAAGGAGGCCGGCAACATGGTCGAGCTCGACAGCAACCCGACGAAGCTGATCGAGATCGTCGAGATCGGCAAGCAGCTGCTCATCACCCGCGGTTCGCTGACGACCTTCTCGATCGCGAACGACGTGGCGAAGTACTTCGCCATCATCCCGGCCATGTTCGCGGCGGTCTACCCAGGCCTGGACAAGCTCAACGTCATGCGGCTGCACTCACCGCAGTCAGCCATCCTGTCGGCCGTGATCTTCAACGCCCTGATCATCATCGCCCTGATCCCCTTGGCCCTGAGGGGCGTGCGGTACACGCCGAGCTCGGCCAGCGCGATGCTCCGTCGCAACATCTACATCTACGGCATCGGCGGGCTCGTCGCCCCGTTCGTCGGCATCAAGATCATTGACCTGCTCGTCACCTTCGTCCCCGGAATCGGGTGAGGACCATGCGTGCCAACCTCCGTCAGTACGCGGCGGCTCTCCGGCTGCTGCTCGTCATGACCGTCCTTCTGGGGGTCGTCTACCCCCTGGCCGTGACCGCGGTCGCGCAGGTACCGGGCCTGAAGGCCAAGGCCGATGGGTCCCTCGTGCACAACGCACCCGGCGCCCTGCTCGGGTCCAGCCTGATCGGACAGTCCTACGTGGACAAGCACGGCAACCCACTGGTGCAGTACTTCCAGAGTCGGCCATCCGCCGCCGGGGCCGGTTATGACCCCACCGCGTCGAGTGCCAGCAACCTGGGACCTGAGAGCATCGTGGACGTCCTGCCGGACCCGAAGGTCAAGGGCGACACCGGCAAGCAGAGCCTGCTGACCTTGGTCTGCTCACGCAGCAAGGCAATCGGCGCCCTCGAGAAGGTCGACGGGATGCGACCGTTCTGCACGCCGAGCGGAGTCGGCGCCGTCCTGGCCGTGTTCCACCAGGGGCCTGGTTACGCCGGAGCGGTGACCCGTGCGGTGAGCGTCAACGAGGCCTGCCCGGCGACCCCGTTCCTGTCGACGTACGAGGGTGCAGCGGTGGAGTGCGGTAAGCCTGGCGAGGACTATTCCAAGGGGCAGATCGTCCCGGTGCACGGTTCATTCGCCGGCACCCCGGCCGTGCCGGCAGATGCCGTGACGGCCAGTGCCTCCGGTCTCGACCCCGAGATCAGCCCCGCCTACGCCGCACTGCAGGTGGCCAGGGTGGCCGCTGCCCGAGGCACCCCGGTCGTAGCGGTACGGGCTCTCGTGCAGGCTCACACGGCCGGGCGAGACCTGGGCTTCATCGGTGAGCCGCGCGTGAACGTTCTCGCGCTCAACATGGACCTCGACAAGCGGTACCCCTATCGCACCCGCTAGCCGTGCCTACGCGACGATTGGATGGAGGGAAGGGAGAACGATGACGAGCCGGGGAGTCCTTCGGGTCTACCTGGGCGCTGCCCCCGGCGTAGGCAAGACCTACGCCATGCTCGACGAGGGCAACCGTCGGGCTGGGCGGGGCACCGACGTCGTCATCGGCTACGTCGAGACACACGGGCGGCGGCACACAGCCGACAAGATCGAAGGCCTCGAGGTGGTGCCCCGGTGCTCGCTGGAGCATCGGGGGACGACCTTCGAGGAGATGGACCTCAAGGCCGTGCTCAGGCGCGCGCCGCAGGTTGTCCTCATCGACGAGCTGGCGCACACCAACATCCCGGGGTCGTTGCACGCCAAGCGATGGCAGGATGTCGAGGCGCTGCTTGAGGCCGGCGTCGACGTCATCAGCACCGTCAACGTCCAGCACCTCGAGAGCCTCAACGACGTGGTCCACCAGATCACCGGCGTGCCGCAACGGGAGACCGTGCCCGATGCCGTGGTTCGCGCGGCCGACCAGGTGCAGCTCGTCGACATGCCGCCGGAGGCGCTGCGCCGACGGATGGCGCACGGCAACATCTACGCGGCGGAGAAGGTCGACGCGGCCCTTGGCAACTACTTCCGGGTCGGCAACCTCACCGCGCTGCGCGAGCTGGCACTGCTTTGGCTCGCGGACAGCGTCGACGAGGGCCTCCAGAAGTACCGCGAGGCACACGGCATCGCGGAGCAATGGGAGACGCGGGAGCGGGTCGTGGTCGCGCTCACCGGGGGGCCCGAAGGGGAGACGCTCATCCGACGGGCCGCGCGGATCGCCGCACGGGCGACGGGCGGTGAGCTCATCGGGGTGCACATCTCCCGCAGCGACGGTCTGTCGGGGGCGAGCCCGGCCGCCCTGACGAGCCAGCGCCTGCTGCTGGAAAGCCTTGGCGGCTCCTATCACTCGCTCGTCGGGGAGAACGTGCCCGCGGCCTTGCTGGAGTTCGCCCGGGCCAACAACGCCACGCAGATCGTCATCGGTGCCAGCCGTCGGCGGCCCTTCACCGCCGCCCTGACCGGCACCGGCACCGGGGTCAGCACCATCCGACAAGCGGGTCAGATCGACGTGCACGTCGTCGGACACGACTACGCCGGCCAAGGACTGGCACTGCCCAAGCTGACCCGCGGGCTCACCCGCCGCCGACAGCTGTTCGGCGCCGCCGCCGCCGCCCTGATGCTGACAGCGCTCACACTGATCTGCTCCGCGTTACGGACTGACCTCACCCTTGGCACCGACCTGATGCTCTACCTGCTCGCCGTCGTGGTGGTGTGCCTCGTCGGAGGCTTCTGGCCGGCACTCCTGGCGGCGGTCTTCGCCAGCCTGCTGCTGAACTTCTTCTACGTCCCGCCGCTCCACAAGTTCACCATCAGCGAACCGCAAAACGCCCTGACCCTCGGCGTGTTCGTGCTGATCGCGGCGCTCGTCAGCCGGGTCGTCGACCTTGCCGCCGACCGCAGCAGCCAGGCAGCTCGGTCCAGCGCGGAGGCGGAGACGCTGTCCACTCTCGCCGGCAGCCTCCTGCGCGGCGAGAGCGCCCTTCCTGCGCTGCTCGAGCGCGTGCGCGAGACCTTCTCCGTGACCAGCGTCTCGCTGCTTCGACGGGACACGTCCGCGCCCAAGAGCAGGGGTGACGGCGCCCGAGGAAGCTGGACCGTCGTGGCGCACACCGGCCCCGACCCCTGCGCTGGGCCGCAGGATGCCGACACCGAAGTACCCCTGAGCGACGACCTCTCGCTGGCCCTACGGGGGCGGGTGCTGCCCGCCGAGGACCAACGCGTCCTCACCGCCTTCGCCTCCCAGGTCGCCGTCGCCTACCACCAGCGCCAACTCGCCGAGGCCGCCGAGGCCGCGGTTCCGCTGGCAGAGTCCGACCGGATGCGCACGGCGTTGCTCAATGCCGTCAGCCACGACCTACGCACCCCGCTCGCAACGGCGAAGGCCGCGCTGTCAGGGCTGGCGGACGGCAACATCAGCTGGTCCGTCGAGGACGAGCGCGAGCTCCTCAACACGGCCGGGGCGGCGCTCGACCGCCTGACCGATCTCGTGACGAACCTGCTGGACCTGTCCCGGTTGCAGGCCGGCGTCCTCTCGGTGTTCCCCCGACCGATCGGGCTGGACGACGTCGTCAACCAGGCTCTCGCGCATGTGGCTGCGGACCGCGACATCGACCTCGACGTGCCGGCCTCGCTCCCGGAGATCCTCGCCGACCCAGGACTGCTGGAGCGCGTCATCGCGAACCTCGTCCAGAACGCGCTTCGCCACTCGCCGGAAGGCAAGACCGTGCGGGTGGCCGGCAGCTCCCATGGCGATCGGGTCGAGCTCCGGGTGATCGACCGCGGCCCGGGAATCCCCGCAGCCGCCCAGAGCCAGGTGTTCGAGCCATTCCAGCGACTGCACGACCACGCCACGAGCGAAGGCGCCGGTGTCGGGCTCGGTCTCGCCATCGCGAGAGGCTTCGCAGAAGCCATGTCCGGTGACCTGACGATCGAGGACACTCCTGGCGGTGGTCTCACCATGGTCGTCGGGATCCCTGCCGCCGTGTTCGAGGAGGACGCAGACAGATGACGTGCGTCCTCGTGGTCGACGACGAGCCCCAGATGCTCCGCGCGCTCCATCTCAACCTCACGGCCCGCGGCTACGACGTCGTGACGGCCGAGGACGGCACCGCCGCGCTCAACCAGCTCGCCCTTCGTGAGCCAGATGTCATCGTCCTGGACCTCGGGCTCCCGGACATCGACGGGCTAGACGTCATCCGTGCCGTACGAACCGGTTCACAGGTACCCATCGTCGTGCTCTCAGCCCGGGTCGGGAGCAGTGACAAGGTGTCCGCACTTGACCTGGGTGCCGACGACTTCGTGACGAAGCCGTTCGACATGAACGAGCTGCTGGCCCGGTTACGCGCCGCGACGCGGCGTGCGGCGCCCGAGCCCGTCCGGCGGGGGCGGGTGGAGTTCGGGGGCGCGGAGGTGGACCTGGAGGCAAAGACCGCAACGCGCGAGGGCGCCCCGGTGCACCTCACCCCGACGGAGTGGCACCTGTTGGAGCTGTTGCTCCGCAACCCCGGGAAGCTCATCACGCAGCGCCATCTGCTCACGGCGCTGAGGGGCCAGCCAGATCACACCGACCCCAGCTACCTGCGTATCTACATGGCGCAGCTGCGCAAGAAACTCGAGCAGGAGCCTGGTCGGCCGCGGCACCTGCTCACCGAACCGGGGATGGGCTACCGGTTCAACCCGTAGGTCCCACAGACCACGCGGTGCGGGTCAATGCCAAGCGCGTCGTCGTGGATCAGCGCTTGGCGCTCTCCTGAGCAGGATCAGCGCCGTCGAACGTGCCCACCAGCCGGTCATAGGTGTCTGACAGGTGTCCGCGGATCGCCTTCTCGCAGGCTTCGACGTCTCGGGAGCTGATCACCTGAAGCAGCTCCTCGTGCTCGGCGATGACGAGGTCCCGGTAGTAGTTGTTGTTGACCGCCCGCCGTGACACCAGCGACAGCAGCACCTGTGACCTGATGGAGCTCCAGGCGTTCCAAAGCCTGCCATGGTGCGATGCGCGGTAGAGCGCATCGTGAAACTGCACATCCAGCTGGATCATGTCGAAGTCGCTCTGATCGGCCATCGCGCTGGACATGCTCTTCACCACGGCGCACAGGTCATCGAGGTCGGCTTGCGTCGCCGCAACGGCGGCCTGCCTGATGGCGAAGACCTCCAGGATCGTGCGCAGGCTGGCGAGCTCACGGAAGTCGTCTGCTGACAGCTGCACGATGAAGGCGCCACGGTGCCATTCCATCGTGACGATGCCCTCTTGCTTGAGCTGCACGAGAGCCTCGCGCACCGGCCCGCGGCTGACTTGCAGCCGCTCCGCGATGTCGACCTCGTTCAGCCGCTCGCCGAGCTGAAGCGACCCATCGAAGATCGCCTGGCGGACGTTCTCCGCCACCTCGTCGGTCAGACCCCTGCGTCGGGCCGGTTGGATGTCCAACCCACCTTCACGCATGGCGCCTCCTCGACTCTTGTTGACATTCAGAATGTTAGCAGTCTAGGGTCACACTGTCCAGCCTTTCGCTGATCACCGCCGACGTTGATCGCTTTCGATGTGCCTTAAGGCGGTGCTCATGATGGCGGTGCCCATTGTGTACTGGTTGGCCCCTGCTGAGCGGGTGATCTGCTCTACCCATCCCGGCCGGAGTGCTCGGTGCCCGGTGCCCGGCAGTTGCGGATGACGCACCACGTCTTGGAACCGACGATCGGTGTCCTGCACGACTACTTCAGCCGCGACCTCGCGCCGGCGCTGCAGATCGACTCCGGCGACACGGTGACGGTGCGATCGCTCGATGCCCGTGGCTACCTGCAGGAACCGGCGGCTCCCGGCGCCTTCGGTGCCACCCTGTTGCCCGGTGGCCGGGGACACGCGTTGTGCGGTCCGATCCACGTCCGCTCGGCGGAGCCGGGGATGGCGATCGCCGTACGCCTCGTGAAGCTGACCACTGCTGTCTGGGGCTGGACCGAAGCGGGTAGCCCTACGGAGGCCTTTACGCACTGCCTCACGATGCCGACCGACGTGAAGGTCGCCGTGCACTGGCAGTTGGACCCTCAGTCGCTCGTCGGCACCAACAACCTGGGCTTCAGCGTTGACCTGCATCCGTTCCTCGGCGTGATCGGCCTCGCGCCCGCCGACGCCGGCGAGCACTCCACGATTCCGCCCCGCCTTTGCGGCGGCAACATCGACTGCAAGGACTTGGTTCAAGGCAGTGTCCTCTACCTCCCGGTGGCCGTCGAGGGGGCGCTGCTGTCGGTCGGCGACGGCCACGCGCGTCAAGGTGATGGTGAAGTGTCCGGCACGGCCATCGAGTGCGGGATGACCACCGAGCTCGAGGTGACCGTCATCCCAGATCCGGTGCTGACGACGCCTTACGCGACGACACCCAGCGGGCGGATCACCTTCGGCTTCGACGAAGATCTCACCAAGGCCTCCGTCGCGGCCATGAACGCCATGCTCACCTGGATGGAGCAGCTGTTCACCGTCAGCAGGGCAGAAGCGCTGGCGTTGGCGAGCGCCGTCGTCGACCTTCGTGTCACTCAGGTAGCCAACGGCGTGTGGGGCGTGCACGCCGTCCTCGCCGACGACGCGCTGCGAGCGAGCTGACGCCTACAGCCCGTCGAAGACCGCTTCGATGCGGTTGAGCCCTTCTTCGAGCTTCTCGAGGCTGGCGGCATACGACAGGCGGATGTGACCTTCACCGGATGGACCGAACTCCGGACCGGACCGTACGGCGACGCCGCCGGCCAGCAGGCGCTCGATGACCTGCGAGGCCGGCAGGTCGCTGAAGTGGCGGGCGAAGACGTAGAACGCGCCGTCCGGCTGGTGGGCCTCGAGCCGCTCCATCTTGTCGATGCGCGCCATCACGTAGTCGCGTCGCTCCTGGTAGGCAGCGAGCATCGGAGCCGCCAGGTCGGGTCCGAGCCGGATCGCTTCCAGGGCGGCTCGCTGCACCGCCGCGTTGATGGAGCTGTTCATGGTCCGGTGCACGTGCCGGATGGACGCCGTGATGGCCTCATCAGCGACGACGTAGCCCACTCGCCAGCCGGTCATCGCGTAGGTCTTGGACATCGTCTGGACGTAGATCAAGCGCTCCTGCAGCGAGTCCACCTCAAGCGACGAGGTGAAGGGCTGGCCGTCGTAGACGATGTCGGCGTACGCCTCGTCGGCGAGCAGGAGGGTGTCCGTGCCGGACAGGCACTCACCGAGCCGCTGGAGCTCCTCTCGGCCGAAGACCGCGCCGGTGGGGTTGACCGGGTTGCAGAGCACCACCATCCGCGCCTGGTCGAGAGCTGCTTGCAGGCGGTCGAAGTCGAGGTGGTGATCGGCGTGGTTGGGCACGAAGACCGGCTGACCGCCGGCGAGCTGCACGGCGTCGAGGTACAGCGAGTACGTGGGCTCGGGGAGAACGACCCGATCGCCGGGATTCACCGTCGCCAGGATGGCTGCGGTGATCGCGGCCGCTCCACCGTGGCTGACCAGCACCGACCGGCCGGTGTACGGCGTGCCGGACAGGCGGGCTGCGTTCTCAGCGATCGTCTCGCGCAGCTCGGGATCGCCGTCCATGTCGCCGTAGCGGGTGTACCCGTCACGAACGGCGCGCTCGAGCGCCTCGACGATCGGCTCAGGCGTGGGGAAGTCCGGCTCTCCCTGGGCGAGTGACACGGTGCCGGGTGGCTGGAGACCGCCGGCAGGCCGCAGGGATGCCCGTGCGACTCGTTCGATGGCCTGCGACTGTCGAAAAAGCATCTGTGTCAAACCTTCGCGATCTCTGGGTAGGGGCGATCGGCCACGTTGGGACAGCCGTCGGCGCGCGGCCAGGCAACCCCGGCGCCGGTTGGTGCGCGGCCGCAGGTCTCGTCGGCTGAGGTCTTGCTGGCAACCACGACGGGATCGGGCCCGCGCGGCGTGTTACGAATGACGGGCTCGGTGAGCCCGTGGTCGTGGCTGTGCTGCCTGCGGCCTTGCCGGGCTGCCGTCCTGCTTGATGTTGACCTGCAGAAGTCAACTCGCTAACATTCTGAATGTCAACAACGCGGTTGATCCCGCCAGCTAGCACGCCGGTCTCTCGCTGACTCGGCTCGGTGCCGCGGGTGATGGGCCATTCGTAAGGCAATCCGTCGAGATTCGTTTCCGTTGACTGCGACGTCTTGGTCAGCGGCAACCAAGAGAGGCCGTGCCCGTGTCGAAAATCCGCCGCCTGACCGTGAGCAGCACAGCAGTCACTGCTGTCGGGCTCCTGCTCACCGCGTGTACCGGAGGAACCGCGACCACCAATACATCTGCGGGAGGGCAGTCGGGTACCCCGCGTTCGGGCGGCACCTTGAACCTGGCCGGGACGGGTGACATCGACTTCCTCGACCCCACCGCGGCCTACAACACCGACACGCACACAGCAGAGCGGGCCTGGACGCGGCAGCTGTTCACCTACCCGGCGAGCACAGACACCAAGACGGTCGCCACGGCTGTCGCGGATGCCGCCAGCGAGGTTCCGACCGAGGCGAACGGCGGGATCACCAACGGCGGAACGACGTACACCATCCACATCCGGGATGGCGTCCAGTGGAACTCCTCACCGGCCAGGGCTGTCACCGCCGGTGACTTCGTCCGCAGCTTCAAGCGCTTGTGCAACCCGGTCGCGCCGGTCGGTGCCCCCAGCTACTTCATCGCCACCATCAAGGGAATGGGCACCTACTGCAAGGCCGAGTCCAAGATTCCTGGTACGGCCAAGGGCATCGCGGACTACATCAACAACAACGAGATCGCCGGTGTGTCGTCCCCGGATCCCAAGACGATCGTGTTCCAGCTGACCCACGCGACCGCCGACTTCCTCGACATCATCGCCGAGCCGTTCGCCTCCGCGGTGCCGGTTGAGTACCTGAAGTACGTCCCGAACAGCCCTGAGTTCAAGGCGAACACGCTGTCGGACGGCCCCTACAAGATCATCAAGTACGTGCCCGACTCGACGATCGTGCTCGACCGGAACCCGGCCTGGGTGGCGAGCAGTGACCCGGTCCGCAAGGCCTACGTCGACAAGATCGTGATCACCGAGGGCCAGACGCCGGAGGCGGTGCAGCGCCAGATCCAGGCAGGTACGACGGACCTGAGCTGGGATGGTGTCGTCCCGACCCCGGACATTCCCGGTCTGAGCGGAGACCCGAACTTCGCGGTCCACTCCAGCGGCGCGGTGAACTACGCCGTCTTCAACCAGCAGAGCCCCAATGCCAACGCGGCGATGAAGAACGTCAAGGTCCGGCAGGCGCTGGAGTGGGCGATCGACAAGTCGGCGCTCGCGCAGGCACTAGGTGGTAGCAAGATCGCCAAGCCTGCCAGCCAGATCCTCACCCCGGTCGACACCGGCTACAAGCCGTTCAACCTGTACCCGACACCGGGTGACAAGGGCGACCCGGCAAAGGCGAAGCAGCTCCTGGCAGCCGCCGGCTACCCCAACGGGCTCACGTTGAAGCTCCTGTACCCCAACGTCAGCCAGAGTCCGAAGATCGCCGAGTCGATGCAGGCCGACCTGACGGCGGCCGGTGTCAAGGTCCAGATGGTCCCCACCACCCAGAACGACTTCGTCGTCCACTACATCTCGGACCCGGCGAGCTCGCAGCGCGGCCTCTGGGACATCACGCTTCTGAGCTGGGTGCCGGACTGGTTCGGCATCAACGGACGAGCGGTCCTGCAGCCGATGACCGACGGTCCGAACTACGGTCCCAACTCGGTGGACTACGGCGACTACAACAGCCCGGTCACCAACGGCCTCGTTGCGCAGGCGCTGTCGCTGCCCGTCTCACAGGCCGCCAAGGTCGACGACCTGTGGCACCAGGTCTCCCTGCAGTCCATGCAGGACGCGGCGTTCATCCCGCTGACCTCGATCGACGTCCCGTTGTACAAGTCGTCCCGGCTGATGAACCCGGTCTACCTCCCGATCAACCAGAACTACGACATCACCAACGTTTGGCTCAAGACCGGATGATCCTTGCAGGAGGAGCGGTGCCTGACGCCGGGACAGAAGTCCCGGCGTCAGGCACCGGGACAGGAGTGCCGGCATGTCACTGCTCGAGGTAGACGACCTGCATGTCTCCTTCTCGACGCCCGACGGGGTGCTGCGGGCGGTCCGCGGGATCAGCTTCGCCGTCGATCCAGGGGAGACCTTGGGGATCGTCGGTGAGTCCGGGTCGGGCAAGAGCGTGTCGACGCAGACGATCGTCGGTCTGACACAGGGTGCCCGGATCTCTGGCACCGCAAGGTTCGAGGGCAAGGACCTGCTCACCATGTCGGAGAGCGAGCTGCGCACCGTCCGCGGCGCCGAGATCGCGATGATCTTCCAGGATCCCCTCTCGAGCCTGCACCCGCACTACCGCGTGGGCTGGCAGATCGTGGAGATGATCCGGGCCCATGAAGCGGTCTCCAAGAAGGAGGCTCGGAAGCGGGCGGTCGAACTGCTCGGCCTCGTCGGGATCCCCAGTCCCTCGCAACGGGTGGACGACTTCCCACACCAGTTCTCGGGCGGGATGCGTCAACGCGCCATGATCGCCATGGCCCTGGCCCTCAATCCCAAGCTGCTCATCGCGGACGAGCCCACCACGGCACTGGACGTGACGGTACAGGCGCAGATCATGGCGCTGATCAAGCGCCTGCAAAAGGAGTTCGGTACCGCGGTCATCATGATCACCCACGATCTTGGCATCATTGCCGACATCGCCGACCGCGTCATGGTGATGTACGCCGGCAAGCCGATGGAGTACACCGACAAGCGGACGCTCTACCACCAGCCGCACCATCCTTACACCGAGGGGCTCATCGGTTCCCTCCCGCAGCAGGGCGGCCGAGGAAGCCCGCTCAAGTCCATCCCTGGGCTTCCACCAAGCCTCTTGCGCGTGCCGAAGGGATGCCCCTTCCACCCTCGGTGTGTGTATGCCATGGATCGCTGCGCCGGCGAAGAGCCTCCCATGCGGCAGGTGTCGGGCGGCCTCGATCACCGATCCGCGTGCTGGCTTCCGCCGGAAGCCGTAGGGACGACGACCGACATTGTGGTGACCCGTCAGGAGCTCGCGCGCCAAGGGCGTAGCTCAGCGCAGGAAGAATCGGCATGACAGAAGAAGCCAGAACGGGGCGGACCCAACGGGACACGCTGTTGCAGCTGGTCGACGTCGTCAAGCACTTCCCTGTCCCGTCGGACAGGCTGTTCGGGGGCAAGCGTGAGCACGTCCACGCCGTGGACGGCGTCAGCTTGGATGTGCGCCGGGGAGAGACCATCGGTCTCGTAGGCGAGAGCGGCTGCGGCAAGTCCACCCTGGCGCGCTGCATCACGCGGCTGCATGACGTCACGTCAGGCACGGTTTCCTTCGACGGCAGGAACATCTCGGATCTGTCGGTCAGTCAGCTCAAGCCGTATCGCCGCAAGATGCAGATGGTTTTCCAGGACCCTTACGGCTCGCTCAACCCGCGTCGCCGCGTGGGCTCGATCATCGGTGACCCCTTCGCCATCCACGGGATGGGCAAAGGGGCCGACCGCAAGACCAAGGTGCAAGAGCTCATGGAGCTCGTCGGCCTCAACCCCGAGCACTACAACCGCTTCCCGGCTGAGTTCTCCGGCGGCCAACGACAACGCATCGGCCTCGCCAGGGCCCTGGCGCTGCGGCCCGAGCTGGTGGTGTGCGATGAACCGGTCTCGGCGCTCGACGTCTCGATCCAGGCGCAGATCATCAACCTCCTGGCCGACCTGCAGGGCAAGCTTGGGCTCACCTACATCTTCATCGCCCACGACCTGTCCGTCGTCCGGCATGTGAGCGACCGGATCGCCGTGATGTACCTCGGGCGGATCGTCGAGGTGGCTGACACGGAGGAGCTGTTCGCGCGGCCTCGCCACCCCTACACGAAGGCCCTGCTGTCAGCTGTCCCGACGCCCGACCCTGACCTCGTGAACGAGCGTGACCAGATCATCCTCAGCGGGGACGTGCCGTCCCCGATCCGGCCGCCCTCAGGTTGCCGATTCCACCCGCGTTGCCCCCGGGCGCAAAGTCGCTGCACCACCGAGGACCCGGTCCTGAACGTCAAAGACGGCGACGTTTCTGATCACGCTGCCGCCTGCCACTTCCCCGTCGCTGATGGGGAGCCCCTGGTGATGAGCCAGAAGGAGGCCCTGTGACCGTGACACCGCCGGATCAGATCGAGTCAACCGGGCTCAGTTCCACGCTGCCGGCTGCCGTGGAGGCCATCGAGGGTCGCGGTCCGTGGCTGCTGGCCTGGGCACGACTGCGTCGCGACAAGGTGGCAGTCGGGTCATCGGTCGTCATTCTCGGGATCATCCTGCTCGCCTTGTTCGCCCCCTGGGTCGCCCATCTCGTCGGACACGGACCCAACACGCAGTTCCGCACGACGGGGCTGAGCCCCGACGGAATCCCGGTCGGTCCGGGCTCGACCTTCCTCTTCGGCACAGATGACCTCGGACGCGATGTGTTCATCCGAGTCATCTACGGCGCGCGGATCTCGCTCTTGGCCGGCGCCGTGTCGGCCGGCCTGGCTGTCGCGGTCGGTGTGATCATCGGCTTGGCAGCCGGCTACTTCGGCGGTGCAGTGGACGGGGTCCTCTCCCGGTTCATGGACGTCGTCCTCTCACTGCCGTACCTGGTCTTCGCCATTGCCCTCGTGTCGCTGCTGGGGCCGAGCCTGGCCATCTCGGTCGCGGTGATCGCGTTCTTCTCCTGGGCATCGGTCGGCCGAATCGTGCGAGGCCAGGTCTTGTCGATCAAGGAGAAGGAGTTCGTCGAGGCAGCACGGTCCCTCGGCGCCAGCCACCTGAGGATCATGTTCATCGACATCCTGCCGAACGTGCTGGCTCCGACCATTGTCTACGCCACCATGCTGATCCCGCTGTCGATCGTCTTCGAGGCGACCCTGTCGTTCCTCGGCATCGGGGTCCTTCCGCCCACCGCGACCTGGGGCAACATGCTGTCCGAGTCGATCGCCTACTACAAGGTCGCTTGGTGGTTCGTTGCCTTCCCCGGCCTGGCTCTCCTGATCACCACAATGGCGTTCAACCTGCTAGGCGACTGCGTGCGTGATGCTTTCGATCCCAGGGGCAACCGCCTGTTCGTCGCGACCGAAGAGTAGGGATCCCCTGACATGCTGCGCTTTCTCGTGCGCCGAGTCATCTTCGGTGTCGTCGTCCTGTGGATCGTCGCCACCGTCGTGTTCGCCATGTACTTCATCGCTCCGCACGACGTCGCGCGGACCCTGGCTGGACGCCAGGCCAACGCTGAGACGGTCGCGGCCATCCGGCACAACCTCGGATTGGATCGCCCCATCCTCTCGCAGTACGGCAGCTTCCTGTGGAAGGCCCTTCACGGAAACCTCGGCTACTCCTACTCGAACTCCGAGTCAGTCACCTCGTTGATCGGTCACGGACTGCCGGTGACCGTCTCGCTGGTGGTCGGCGGCGCACTCCTCTGGCTGGTCCTGGGCGTGACCACGGGCGTCTTGGCCGCCACCCGACCACGCTCCGTCGTCGACAGGACCACGACCGGCTTTGCCTTGTTCTTCTACTCCATGCCGACGTTCCTGCTCGGCGAGGTCCTCTTGCTCCTGTTGTTCTTCCGGTTGCACCTCGTCGGGATCGACTGGTTCCCCGGTGCTGGGTTCGTGCCGTTCTCAGAGAACCCTCTGCAGTGGGCCCGATACCTGATCCTGCCTTGGCTGACCATCGCGCTGGTCACCGCGGCGACGTACATCCGGTTGACCCGCGGCTCGATGCTCGAGGTGATGGGCGAGGATTACATCCGCACAGCACGCGCGAAGGGCCTGAGAAAGCGCCGGGTGATTTACCGTCACGGGCTTCGCGCTGCCATTACTCCGGTGCTGACCCAGTTCGGGATCGACGTCGGCACGCTGCTCGGCGGGGCCATCGTCACGGAGAACGTCTTCGGACTTCCGGGCCTGGGACAGCTCGTCATCTCGTCCCTGGCGAAGCAGGACCTGCCCACGGTCATCGGCCTCGTCCTGCTGGCCTCCGCTTTCGTCGTGGTCGCGAACATCATCGTCGACATCTTGTACTCGGTCCTGGACGCCCGCGTGCGGCTGTCATGACCTCAGCACTTGCACCACACCTACATCTACTCAGAGGGGTTTGATCGACGTGGACTTGCAACTGGCCGGCTTGCGGGCACTGGTCACTGGAGGCACCAAGGGAATTGGCCGGGCGGTTGTCGAGACGCTGCTGGCCGAAGGCGCCTCGGTGGCGTTCTGTGCTCGCAACCCCGAAGGGGTTGCGGCTGCGGAGGCTGAGCTCGCCCTCGGTGTGGCCGGCGAGGTCATCGGCTCGGCCCTGGATGTGGCAGACGGCCCAGCCTTGGCCGCCTGGGTCGAGGACTCGGCGAAGCGCCTAGGCGGGATCGACATCGTGGTGGCGAACGTCAGCGCAATGCAGACGCAGGACACCGAGGAGACCTGGGCGAAGTGCGTCGAGGTCGACCTGATGGGCTCGGTCCGGATGGTCAATGCCGCGCTGCCGTATCTGGAGCAGAGCGATGCTGCCTCGATCGTCACGCTCTCGAGCGTGTCCGGCCGGGAGGTCGACTTCTTCGAGGGGCCGTACGGCGCCGTCAAGGCGGCAGTGGTCCACTACACGCAGGGGATCGCGCATCGCCTTGCCCCCAAGGGGATCAGGGCGAACACGGTCTCACCCGGTAACACGCTCTTCGAGGGTGGGAGCTGGGACGACACGCAGCGCAACAACCCGGAGATGTTCGCGGCCACGTTGGCCCTTATCCCTACGGGCCGCATGGGTACCGCACAGGAGATGGCCAACGCCGTCGCGTTCCTGGCCAGCCCCGCTTCGAGCTTCACCAGCGGTACGAACCTCGTTGTTGACGGTGCCCTGACGCGTGGGGTGCAGCTGTGAGCACCCAAACGGCGGTGGCACCTGTCGGCATCGACTCCCAGGAGGCCATCCTCGAACGGCGCAGCCAGGCAGTCATCGAGGGCATCGAGGCCATCGACCCGGACTTCGTCCTGCACCTGGCCAGCAGCACACTGAAGATCGTGCTCTCGCACTTCATCGACGGGGCGGGAGCACGCCCGGGACGACGGGTCTTCGCGATGCCCCGCGAGGAGGAAGGCGTCGCCATCGCGGCCGGACTCGAACTCGCGGATGTCCGGCCGATCATGATCTTCCAGGACAACGGGATCGGCAACCTGCTGACGTCGCTGCTCACGCTCTCCCAGCCCTATCACCTGCCCTTGCTCTGCATCGTGACCCGACGCGGCGGGCTCGGCGAGTACAACTCCATGATCCACACGATCAGTGAGCGCAGCGAGGCCCTTCTCGACGCCGCCGGCGTGCGCTGGTTCCAGTTGGACGCCCACACGCCGATCGAGCGCTGGGCAGTAGAGATCGAGCGCGCCTGGCACTTCGCGCGGGCCACCCACAGGCCCGTTTTCATGCTCGTCAACCTGATGGGAGCGTGACCGACGTGAGCATCGAGCGCGCAGACGTGCTGCGGCAGGTCGACGCCGCCTTTCCCGACTCCACCGTTGTTCTGACCCTCGGGGGAACCGTCCGGGAGATGCTTGCGGTGGCCGGCCGGAAGGGCAACCACTTCATCAGCCTCGACGCGATGGGCCAGACGATCTCCCTCGCGCTGGGGCTCGCGCTGGGCCTCGAGGAGCCGCGCCCGACCGAGAAGGTCGTCGCCATCGAGGGGGATGGGTCGTTGCTCATGGGTCTGTCGGTCATGAGCACCGTCGGCCACCTCAAGCCGAAGAACCTCGTCGTCTTCGTGCTGGACAACGGCGTCTACCTGGCTACCGGCGCGCAGCCGACGGCGGCCGGCGACATCGACATGGTCACCGTGGCCAAGGCCTGCGGCTGGGTGGACGGACGCGATGTGCGGACGCCGGAGGAACTGTCGGCCGCTGTTGCGTGGGCCTTGTCGGCCCAGGGCCCGATCCTCATCCGCGTCTACATCGGCACAGCCCAGATCCCGACCAGCTACTTCCTCGAGGACCCTGTGATCCTCGCGGAGGACTTCCGGCGCTGGCTTCGCGCCGAGCAGGCACCGACCAGCATCGGCTGAATCGCGGCTCCAAGAAACTTTCTGTAACCGCACTACGACATTCGGTAGTCGCTTCTAGTAGGGTTGGCGGTGGCTGTAGGGACTGCTCTCCGAGGGGAGGGCGGCCTACGGCCACCGCCGAATCACAAGCCGCGCAAGCGGCTAGAACCGGGGACCCATTTCCCCTGGGGCGAATCGGCGCGCTGGCGCCTCGCCATGAGGTCTCCGGTGCGCAGTAGGGCAGTCTTCCGGCCCGAGCCCGTCAGCTAACTCGGTAGGCGGCTAGGAAGAAGGGCTCGCATCTGTGGCTCGTCCACGCTCTCTTAGTTCCACGGCAGTTAGTTCCACGGCAGTTCGTCCCACAGGTCTTCGTCTCAACGCGCGCCGAGGTGTCAGTCTCGCGGCGGTAATCCTGATGGGTGCCGGGATGATGACGACCGGGCTCGTCGCGCCGGCGTCGGCCGACATCGCCCAGCAGATCCGCGACGAGCAGGCGCAACTCGACAGCCTCAACCTCAAGGCTGAGAAGGCCGCGGAGCACTACAACGCAGGCCGGATCGCCCTCGTGCAGGCGCAGCAGCGAGCCACCGTGACGCAGGCCGCCGCCGCGAGGATCGGCGCCGAGGTCAACGCGATGAAGGTGCAGGCCGGGGCGTTCGCGGCAGATGCCTACCGCAGCGGTACCGCCTCCGGCATGGGCCTGGCGATGCTCACCGGGGGGCCGGCGACGTTCCTGGACCGCGCCGCGGCGCTGAACCGCATCGCCCTGCGCAACAGCGACGTGCTGGCCCAGCTGGCGACGGCTCGCCACCGGCAGGCGCAGGCCGTCGCCGTTGCGGCCAGCGCGGTCACGGACGCTGCCGACACGTTGAAGAGCCTCGAGGCCGACAAGCAGGTCGTGACCAACGCAGCGCAGCAGGCCCAGGGTCTGCTCACGAGCCTGCAGGCCAAGCAGGCGCGGCTGGTCGCGGCGGCTCGTGACGCCGCTGCCCGAAGGGCGGCCCAGGCACGAGCGGCCGAGCTGGCCCGCCAGGCGCAGCTGAATGCTGCTGCCGCCGCCGCCTTCAGCCGCCCCAGCTTCACGGTCGCGGCTGCTGCCCCGGTCCAGCACTACTCGGGCAACGCGGCGCAGGTCGCCCTACAGGTCGCGAGGGCCCAGCTCGGCAAGCCGTACGTGTGGGGTGCGTCCGGGCCGGACACGTTCGACTGCTCCGGACTGACCATGTACGCGTACGGTCAGGCCGGCATCTCGTTGCCGCACTACACCGGCGCGCAGTGGAACGCTGGCCGCCACGTGTCCCAGGGCGAGCTGATCCCGGGCGACCTGATCTTCTTCGGCCAGGACCTCGGTCACATGGGCATGTACATCGGTGGCGGTCAGTTCATCCACGCCCCGCACTCCGGTGACGTTGTGAAGATCAGCTCGCTGTCGGGCTACTACCAGCAGAACTACGCCGGGGCGGTTCGCGTCGCGGGCTGACCCTGCACCGCACCACCAACGACCATCCGAAGGGCCGGCAGCAGCGCTGCCGGCCCTTCGGCGTGGCACCGCAGCTATCGCGGCGAGGTCAGGATCGGCGCGGTCGTGGGTGGCTGTTGCGCCTGTACCGTGGCGAGGAAGCCAGTTGTGAAAGGACGTCACATGGCCAAGGTCGCCGAGCTCGAGGGCGCCGTCATGGACGTGCTGTGGTCGGCGGAGGCGGCGCTGACCGTCCGCACTGTTCAGGAGCGCCTGGGGCCGACGCGCACCCTGGCCTACACGACCGTGATGACGGTGATGGAGCGCTTGTTCCGCAAAGGGCTGGTGACCCGCGAGAGCGCCGGGAAGGCCTACCAGTACCTGCCGGCTGCGAGCCATGCCGCATACACCGCCAGTCTGATGGAAGAAGCGTTGTCCAGCAGCGATGACCGGGGTGCTGCGCTGGTGAACTTCACGGAGCGGCTGTCAGGCTCCGACCTGGCCGCGCTGAAGCGGGTCATGGCCGCACGCTCCAAGCCCGGACGCCCCAAGGGCAAAGCGTGATCGTTCCGCTGCTTCTTGGCTATGTCGTCGCTCATGAACAGGCGCACCCGCGGCCGGCATGACCTGGTGCTGAGCCGCGACCAGAACGGCGCCCACCGACGTCGCCGGAGCCCTTGCCGGCATCGGCACTCACGCCGTACCAGATGCTGCCGTGAGCTGCCGCTGTGCACATCGTCCCGGCTCGGGTCGCGCGCTCACGCGGTGGGGGCCGGGGGCTGAACCCGGCGGCGTGCTATCGGGTCGCCACTGGTGCCTGTGCGCACGGCACAGCCCGGGACCGACCCGCGACATCACGGTGCGCCAGGAACACCCTGTAGGCGCCGTCGCGGAGGGCTGCGACCCGGCATGCCGGGTCGAAGCCACGGACGGAGTAGACCTCGGTGCCCACCGACAGGAAGGCTGCATCACCGTCGGCTGCCGGGCCAGGAGCCTGGCTGTATTCCACGGTACTCAGCTCGCAGCGAACTCGTCCCACGACCGTTCCCAAGGACGACCGGGGGACTGGGTGCACAGTGCCGTCCAAGCCAGCCAGGTACTGGTGACCTTCGAGCTGCACGAAGTCGACCCAGTCCACCTGGACGGACGAGTTGCCCTGAGGGGGCGTGCTGCTGCACGCGGCCGCACCACCCTTGGCTGGGCTGCTCGCGGTCGTCGTCGAGACGGTGTTGACCCGAGCACCTGCGCCACACGCGGAGCCGAGCGACAGGGCGACCATCGCCATGATCAGGCGTACATCGAGCGTCACGAGCTACCTCCGAGTCGGGACTGGTCACCGTGGGACGCACGCGAGACGCGCTTGGTTCAACAGCAGGGACCACCAGCTCACACCAGGGCCTCGTCCTAGCGTGCTCTCCAGACCGGTGGCCGCCTCTCGGTGAAGGCAGCCGGTCCCTCCATCGCGTCCTCGCTGCCGAGCAGAGCCAGGAACTCCTCGTTGTTGAGCGCCCATTTGGGAGCCTCACCGCCGCGCTCGTCGTGGGTGACGCCGTACGCGATGCGCTTGCTGGCTTGGACGGCGAGCGGGGCATTGCGCTCGACGAGGTCGGCAAGGCGCAGGGCTGCGTCGAGGGCCTGGCCGCCAGGGACGACCTCGTTGATCAGGCCCCACCGCTGCGCGTCGGCGGCGGAGATCGGCTCCCCGGTGAGGATGAGGTGCATCGCGATCCGGTGCGGCAGCTGCTCGACGATCCGAAAGATGCCACCGGCTCCTGCGACCAGGCCGCGCTTGACCTCGGGCAGTCCGAACGACGCCGTCTCGACCGCGACGACCAGGTCGCAGGCGAGCGCCAGCTCGGTGCCGCCTCCCAGGGCGCTGCCGTTCACGGCGGCGATCGTGGGCTTGGAGGTGAAGTGGTTGACGAAGCCGGCGAAGCTCCAGTCCTCGTGGCCGGGTTCGAGGATCGGCTCGCCACGCATGATGGCCTTGAGGTCCGCTCCGGCGCTGAAGGCCTGGTCCCCCGCGCCGGTCAGGACGATCGCCCTGATGCCCGGATCCTCGTCGGCCGCGGTCAAGGCGGCTCCCACCAGCCTGCCCACGTCGGCGTCGACCGCGTTGCGCGCCTCTGGACGGTTGAGGGTGATCACCATCGTGTGACCCCTGCGTTCGACCAGGACCTTGGCTGCGTCGCTCATTCCCGGAGGGTATGCCGCGCATGTGAACGGGCGTTCACTGGACCTCGATCACAGCCCAAAGGCGGTTTTCAGTGAGCTCGCCGTCACGGCATCCCGCAGCGGGCGGGCGCCGAGCAGCTCATCTGCGTACCGGGTCCAGGAGTAGTGCGTCAGGCTGGTTCGGGCAACGACGTGGTTGAGGCGCTTGGCAACGACGACAGTCAAGACCCGATTGGGCGAGCTGTCATCGTTCTCGTCGAAGGTGACGACGAGGGCCAGCCTGCCGGCGGACCAATCGGCACCGCTCATGATCACGGAGGTCCACTGCTTCAGCCAGGAGTCGGCGGTGGCGAGCGAGCAGTCGTGCGCGTCGTGGCACAGATTGGGAACGAGCATGCCGACGGTAGGCAGCCGGCCGGCCGTGACGTCCCGCGCCAGCGCCCCCGACGTCGTGCTGCCGGCGGGGACATCGAAGCGGTCGCACTCCGTGCGGGACGCCATGTCGGAGAAGTAGGCCCAGGGGTTGTGCTTCACGGCGTAGGTCCCGCTGGAGCTCAGCTGGCAGTTGCTCCCCATGTCCTCGACGTAGGTCCGGGCCGACTTCCCCGCGTTGAGGGCCTGGTCGAACAGCGAGACCCCGGTGATGTGGTGCGACGCAGGACCGTTGTCGTCGGTGACACCGAAGGTCGACCCTCCGGCGAGAGCCAGGTAGTTGGGCAGGGACGGATGCGCTACCGCAAGGTCGTTCGTCGCATAGCCGTACCTGTGCGCTGCCGCTGCGAGACTCGGCATCCCGCGCAGGGCGGACGCCGCGGTGTGGTTCTCCTCGACGACGAGCAGGATCTTGGTCGGGTGCGCTGTGACGACCGCGGACCCGTGGGGCTGGTCTTTCGGCGTCGGAACGGCATGCGAGGGCGTGGACTGAGCCTGTGAGCCGCACGCAACCAACGCGGCGCACAGGAGCAGAGGTGCACAGCTGCGCCACACCCCCCGAAGCGTAGCCCTCCCGGGCTTGCGCAGGAGCTAGCGGCGACGACAGCGCCAGGCTTCGACCATGGGGTCTCTAGGCGCGCGGCTCACCCCGATAGGTACCGAAGCTCCACAGGTTGTCCTCGGGATCGCGCGCGGCGAAGTCCCGGGAGCCGTAGTCGGTGTCGTGCAACGGATCGCTGATCTCCGCACCGGCGGCAGAAGCCTTGGCGCACAAGGCATCCGGGTCATCGCACACGACGTAGCACCCGAACGACCCGGGCTTCAGGGCCCACCGGTCGTCGTCGGTGTTGCGGACGGAGCCGAGCATGATGCCACC
>JAOPVP010000019.1 GCA_025966135.1 Frankiales bacterium | reverse complement strand
CCTTGTAGCGGCCGACCTTCGCGAGGTCGTAGCGCTTGGGGTTGAAGAAGAGGTTCTCGAGCAGCGTCTGCGCCGACTCCTTCGTCGGCGGCTCGCCCGGGCGCAGCTTGCGGTAGATGTCGATCAGCGCGTCGTCCTGACCGGTGGTGTGGTCCTTCTCGAGCGTCATCCGCATCGACTCGTAGTCGCCGTAGCGCTCGAGGATGCGGGCGTCGTCCCAGCCGAGGGCCTTGAGCAGGACGGTGACGGGCTGCTTGCGCTTGCGGTCGATGCGCACGCCGACGGCGTCGCGCTTGTCGACCTCGAACTCGAGCCAGGCACCGCGCGAGGGGATCACCTTGCAGGAGTAGGTGTCCTTGTCGGTGACCTTGTCGATCTGCTTGTCGAAGTAGACGCCCGGCGAACGGACGAGCTGCGACACGACGACACGCTCGGTGCCGTTGATGACGAAGGTGCCCTTGTCGGTCATGACCGGGAAGTCGCCCATGAACACCGTCTGGCTCTTGATCTCGCCGGTGGTGTTGTTGGTGAACTCCGCCGTGACGAACAGCGGAGCCGCGTAGGTCATGTCCTTGTCCTTGCACTCCTCGACGGAGTACTTGGTGGGCTCGAACCGGTGATCCCGAAAGCTCAACGACATGGAGCCGGAGAAGTCCTCGATCGGAGAGATCTCCTCGAAGATCTCCTCGAGGCCTGAGGTGGTGGAGACATCCGTGCGGCCGGCGTCGACGGCCTCCTGGACGCGGGACTGCCAGATCTCGTTGCCGACCAGCCAGTCGAAACTCGACACCTGCAGGTCGAGGAGGTTCGGGACCTCCAGGGGTTCACGGATCTTGGCGAAGGACAAGCGGGTGGACGGGCGCTTCGGAGACAGACTTGCGGCCAAGAGTGGGTCCTTCCGGGGGCGTCCGGGGGTCACCCGAACTGCCGATCGATCTCAGCGGCGCACACACACTCGACCGGCTGCAGGTGGTATCGGACCCCTACAGGTATATGACGGGAGGCAGCGCAAAGATGAAGCCTACGCCGGGGAACCCTGGCCTGTCGAGGCGGGGTCGTCCTTCCGGGCGTGACTGGTGCATCACACTGAGGCCGAGGACCTCCCGACGTCAAGCCCGGTGGATGCGACCTGTGGACGACCGGGCTCCTCTCGCGCCTGGATCTACAGCGCCTGGATCTTGCCGACCAGCCACTTCCCACCTCGACGCACCATCGTCATCTCGAGGCGGCTCTGGGTGATCTTCGGGTTCGACATCAGCGAGCTCGAGGACTGCTGGTTGAGGAACACCAGGGTCACGACCTGGTTCTGGGTGGCGCTCACCACTGAGGCCTCGCTCACGGCGGCCAGCACGACCGCCTTGTAGCGGGGGGCCACGTCCGTCACCAGGCGCGCCGTGGTCTTGTCGTACTCGCCCTGGAACTGCCCTGTCGTGGTTGCCCGGCCGGCCTTGAAGTCCTTGTCCAGGTGCCGGTAGTCGTAGCTGAAGACCAACCGGGCCGCCGAGCGCGCCGCGTCCAGCGCAGCCGGGCCGCTCGCCTCGACCGGGGCTGGGCCGGCAGTGCTCTTGGCCTTCCAGCCGAGGAACCCGGTCAGCAGTACCAAGGCCGCGACCACCACGGCCAGCACGGTCACCAGCCCCCGCCCACGACCAGCGGGTACGGCGAGGACGTCCTCGTCGGCGTGCTCCCCAACCGGCTCGGACGAGGTGGTCAGGTCAGGCGCCGGCTCGAGCTCGGGATCGGTGGCCGCTATGACCTCTGGGACCTCTGGGGCCTCTGGGAGATCGGCCTCGGCGGCGGGCAGGAGACCCTCGTCGCAAGGCTCGGCCGCTTCCGTCTCTGCCGGGTGGATCTCGGCTTGGTGGATCTCAGCTTGGTGGATCTCAGCTTGGTGGATCTCGGCTGGGGCGACCTCGACGCCGGGCGGAGGTGCAGCCGGCAGCCCTGCCGGTTCCGCGAAGCGGGTCCGCGCGGGGGCGGGCGCCGGGGCCGGGGTGGTGCTGTCCTCGTTGCCGAGGTCGGGTTCGTCGGACGGGAAGGGCTGGGTCACAGGCTCAGCCCACCGGCAGCAGGGCGGCGACGAGCCAGCGACCGCCGTGCTTCTCGAGGTCGAGCTTCCATCGGTCGTTGATCACGACCCCGTTCTGGTTGGTTGAGTCCTTCACGATGCGGTCGACGGCCACCAGGACGGTCGCGCTGTCGGTGTCGGCGCGCACCACCCCGGCCGACCGGATCGTGCCGGTCGAGGACCGCTTCGCCTGCACGACCACCTGCTTGAGGTCGGTCTGGGATTTGCTGAACTGGTCCTTGAACGAGCCGGTCGTTCCCGCCAGCACGCGCTTGAGGTCGGCGTCGATCGTGGCGGCGCTGATGCTGTCCAGGTTGATGATCGCCTGCCGCGCGGCAGCGACGGCATCAGAGCGGGCGATGTCGAGGTTGCGGCGGGCATCGCTGTGTTGTTTCACGACAAACGCCAGGACGATGCTGGCGATGATCAGGACCACACCAACGGCGGACAGAACCACGAGCGCGGTCCGGGCACCGGGCGCCAGAGGCGTGGGCTCGCTCCGCGACTCCGCGGCCTTGGAGGCGTCCTGCGTAGCGTCGTTCGCGGCGAAGGCAGTGGGGCTCACCCCCACAGTGTCGTCTACGCCGGCCTCGGCTCGGGTCGAGGTCATGAGCTGCGGAGGGGGTCCAGCAGGAGCCACTCCCAGGCTGCCGCGCCGAACACCGACGACGCGCCCGCGGACGACGCGATGGTGTAGCGCGCCCCCTCTGCCGTGATGGTGTGACCGGTCGTGGGGTCGTAGTCGGCCAGCGTCGTGGTCCACCCGTCGGTGCCTGTCGTGCCCGCGTAGAGCGACGCCTGGTTGGCGCCCGTGGAGGAGTTCACCCCCCCGCCGTCGTTCGGGTACGGCTGCAGGCCCTCGGCCCGCGGCGCGTTACCAGCGCCACGGACGTTGATCCCGGAGGACTTCGACGACGCGCAGTACGCCGTGGTGTTGGACGCGCGCGGGGTGGTGTCGGAGGGATCACGCTTCTTGGTGGAGCCGTAGCCGGCGCTGCATGCGGACGGGTTCGTGCTGGTCACGAACCCGAAGTGGGCGGTGCCGTCACCCGGGGTGACGGTGAAGCCACCGGCCACGACGTTCGGATAGGTCACCAGGATCTGACGCAGCGCAGGGATCCGCACAGCCTGGATCTGCGCTGTCGAGACCAGGTTGCCGAGCAGCACCGGAAGGGCGGCGCGGTTGGCCTCGAGCAGCGACGTGGCTGCGTTGGCGCTGGCGGCGCCCTGGGCGAACAGCGCTCGGAAGTCCGGGTCGCTGGCCCGCAGCTGGGTGGTGAGGGAGGCGAGCGAGGCGTTGTAGGACCGGAAGCTCCCCGCGAGGTCGCGCTGGGTGTCCAGCACGGGCTTGCTGTCGCGGATGAGCTTCAACGTCTGCGGCAGGTTCTGGGTCGCGGCCGCCGTGAGCTGGTCGCTGGCGTCGATGAGGCGCTGGAGGTCGCCGCCGGAGCCCTCGAAGGCCTTCCCGAGCTCGTCGAGCACGACCGTGACGTCGGCGGTGTTCACGCTGCGCACCAGCTTGTCGAGGTTGACGATCAGCTGGGTCGGCTGGATCGGGATGGTCGTCATCGACTGCGGGATGACGTCACCGGCCTTGAGGGCAGGCCCGTTGTCGGTCTGTGGCTGGAGGTCGACGTACTGCTCACCGACTGCCGAACGGTTGTCCACGAAGGCCTTGGTGGGAGTGGGGACCTGGCTGCCCGGCTGGAGGCGCAGCCCTACCTGGACCCCGTCCGGCAGGAGCGTGAGCGACTCCACCTTCCCGACGGTGATGCCGCGGTAGGTCACCTGGGCGCCCACGAAGACGCCACCCGAGTCGCTGAAGTCGGCCTTGACGAGGTAGCCCTTGTCGTAGCCCGGCACGAGTGCACCCAGTCCTGCATAGCGACCGCCGGCGTAGACCAGGCCCAGGACGGCGACGATCCCGAAGACGAGCAGCTGGAGCTTGGTCTGACGGCTGATCACGAGAGACCTCCGAAGAGCAGGCGGTCAAGATCGCCCGAGTCGCTGGCGAGTCCACCCGTGAGGCCGCCGAGCCCGGGCAACGTGGGCAGCTTCGGGACCGGCAGCTTCGGGAGGGGGAGCTTCGGGACCGTGGGCCCGGTGGTCTTGCCCTGGGCGCCTGGGAGGGGGAGCGGGAGCCCGATGCCGTTCAGCAGGTTGTTCAGCAGGTCGGTGGGGTTGCCGTCGATCGTGATGAACAGGTTGGCGTAGTCCCCGCGGATGCCGCCCTTGTTGTTCGGCAGCGCAACCGTCCGCGGGAACGGGTAGGTCGTCAGCAGCTCCAACGCGTTGGGCAGGTCCTTCCCGGCGACGGACAGCTGGGTGAGGATCGGTTGCAGCGCGCGCAGGTCGGCGATGGTGTTCTGCTGCGTGCCGTTGATGACCCGGGTCGCGACCGTGCCGAGGTTGTTGAGTCCCGACAGCACCTTGGTGAGTTGTGCCCGCTCGTCGGCGAGCACCGCAGCGCCATGGGGGAGGTCGCGCAGCGCGACGTCGAGCGTCTGGCGCTGGGCCGCGAGCTTCGAGGTCAGCCGATCGAGACCGTCGAGCGCGTGGCTGATCTGCGTCTTCTGGTTGTCCAGCCCGCCGATGAAACCGGTGAGCTGCTGCAGGAAGGCACGGACCTGCGTCTCACGGCCCTTCAAGGCCTTGGTCAGCTCGCTGTCGATGACCTGCAGCTGCTCGAGGCTGCCGCCGTTGAGGACCAGGGACAGCGCCCCGAGGACCTCCTCGATGTCGGCGTTGCGCTGCGTGCGGGCCAGTGGGATGTACATCCCCTCGCGCAGCCGTCCCACCGGAACGGCCGGCTTGTCGATGCTGACGAACTTCTCGCCGAGCAGCGAGGTCTGGCGCAGCGCCGCGTCGGCGTTCTCCGGCAGGA
This sequence comes from Frankiales bacterium, assembly GCA_025966135.1. Lineage (GTDB taxonomy): Bacteria > Actinomycetota > Actinomycetes > Mycobacteriales > SCTD01 > RYN-111. The sequence continues at coordinate 46,602 of JAOPVP010000019.1, read as the reverse complement.
CCACATCGTTCTTGAGGCTCACCGTCACGACAGCGGTGTAGCCGCCCGGCGACAGCTCGATCTTCTTCACCGAACCGACCGTGACGTCGTTGACCTTGACCGAGGACTGAGGCACCAGGTCGAGGACGTCGTTGAACTCGATCTTCACCTGGTAGCCGCCACCCCCGACACCACCGGGGAGGGGGAAGCTGGCTGCGCCCCGGAACGTGCAGCCCGTCAGCGCCAGCGTGGACGTGCCCGCCAGCGCGACACAGGCCGCCGTACGACGGAGGGTGAAGCCGGTCATGACGTGCTCCCCAGGATGCCGCCGAGCGTCATGTCCCGCTTAGGGGTGAAGGAGGACGTGTTGGCCTTCGGGACCAGACCCCCGAGCAGGGAGTTGCAGGCCGTCGGCGACTGGCCGGCGACGGCGAGCAGGTTGCACAGCACGCCCGCCGCGCCCCCCTGGCTGTTGCTGTTGTCGCGGGTGTCGAGCGTCCCGGACTTGGCGTCGTAGGCGAGCTGCAGGTTCGACAGCGCGGTCGGGGCGGTGTCCAGGAACTCCCGCAGGGCCCGCTTCTGGTTGACCAGCACCTTGGTGACGGACGCCAGGTCGGTGATGTTGGCCGTGAGGTTGTCCTTGTTCTCCTTGACGAACAGCGCGACCTGGGCGAGCGCGACCCCGAGCTGCTTGATCGCGGTCGCGAGGTCGGTGCGCTCGCCGTCGAGCTGGGCGGCCACGCTGGCCAGGTTGGTGTTGAAGGCGCGCACCGTGCTGTCGTTCTGGGCGATCACGGTCGTGAACGTCTGCAGGTTGGTGATCGTGGAGAACAGGTCGCCGCGCGAGTCGGCCAGCGCCTTCACCGCCTTGGACAGCCCGCCCAGGGTCCCGTGCAACGCGTCGCCGTTGCCGCTCAGGTTGGCGGCGCTGACCTTCAGCAGGTCCGAGAGCGCCCCGCTCTTGTTGGCGCCCCCCGGGCCGAGGGCCACGTTGAGGGTGTCGAGGTTCTTGTAGATCTCGTCGAGCTCGACCGGCTGCACGGTGCGGTCGGTCCCGAGCTGAGCGCCGTCGGGCAACGTGGGGCCGGAGGTGTACACCGGCGTGAGCTGCACGTACCGGTCACTGACGATCGAAGGCGCCAGCAGCACCGCCTGGGCGTCCTGAGGGATCTTGTACGACGCGTCGTAGGTCATGTCCAGATGCACCTTGGTGCCCCGAGGCGTGATCTTGGTGACCTCGCCGATCTTCACGCCCAGCACCCGCACGTCGCTGTGGACGTAGACGCCGATGGCACGGTCGAAGTCGGCGGAGAAGTGCTTGGTGGCCGAGCCGCCGAAGACCCCGCAGCCGGCGAGGGTGCTGGACAGGCCGAGGGCGACGAGGAGCGCCAGCAGGCGCGAGCGGGTGCGCATCAGCCGTTCCCGAAGGTGCCGGGGCCGAAGCCCGAGGGATTGGTGAGGTTGTAGAGGTAGGTGTCGAACCAGCGGCCGTTGCCCAGGTTGTTGGCGAAGATGCGTACGAACGGCGCAAGCTGGGACAGGCTCCTGTCGAGGTTGTCCTGGTTCGCCCGCAGCACCGTCACCACCCCGCGCAGGCTCGCGAGCGCGGGTGCCAGGTTGGCCCGGTTCTCCCGGACCAGGGCGATCAGCTGCTCGGACAGAGTGGTCGTGGTGGTCAGCAGCCTGTGGATGGCCTCGCGGCGCGCCTTGACCTCGAGCAGGATCTGGTTGCTGCTGTTGAGGAACGCCACCAGGTCCTGGTTGCGGTTCGCGAGCACCGAGGTGACACCTTGCGCGCGGTTGAGCAGGGTGCGCAGCTTGGCATCACGAGAGGCGATCGTGTTGGACAGCCGCGACAGCCCGTCGAGCGAGGCCCGGACCTCGGCTGGGGAGTTGCGGAAGTCGTCGGCCAGGGTGGTGAACGACGAGGCCAGCTGCGCGGTGTTGATGCCGCCGACGGTCTGCGCCAGCTGCTGGAAGGCCGGGGAGATGTCGAACGGTGCCGAGGTGCGGCTGACCGGGATCTCGCTGTCGAGCGTGCCGTCGCCGGCCGGCTCGAGCGCGACGTACTTGCGACCGAGCACGGTCTTGATCTTGATCTCGGCCCTGGTGAGCCGACCCAGGTGGGCACCCTTGATGAGCATGTGCACGACGACGTGGTCGCCCTTGAGGTCGATCCCGACCACCTTGCCGACCTTGACGCCGGCCACCCGGACCTCGTCCATCTTCTGCAGCCCGGCCGCCTCGCTGAAGTCCGCGGCGTAGCTCGACCCGCCACCGATGAACGGCAACGAGTCGGTCTTGAAGGCGCCGATGACGAGGGCGAGGATCAGCGTGAGGCCGACCGCGCCGATGACGGTCTTGTTCTGCTCGCGGAACGGCGTCATGCCCGGCACCTCATTTCTGGCACCTCGGCGCGCTGTTGACCAGCTGGACGCCGTTGATCTCCACGCCGCACATGTAGAAGTTGAACCAGCTGCCGTAGGTCGCGGTCGCGATGATCCGGTTGAGCTTGTCCGGCAGGCGCTGGAGAACCCCGTTGATCACGTCCTTGCTGCCGTCGAGGTTGTGGGCGAGGGTCCTGAGCTGGGCGACGTCGGTGCGGACCCCCGGGCGGATGCCGTTGAGCAGGCCCGCCGTGGCGTCGGTCAGGTTGCCGATGCCGACGATCGACTGGCCGATGGTGGTGCGGTCCTGGGCGAAGCCTTCGGCGAGGCGCCGGAGCTGGGTGATCAGGGCGTTCAGGTCGGTGTCGTGCTTGTCGACGGTGTCGAGCACGGTCGTCAGGTTGTCGACGACCCGACCGATCACGGCGTCCTTGTTGGCCAGGGTCGTGGTCAGCGACGCCGTACGCGCCAGGAGCGTGTCGATCGTGCCACCTTCACCCTGCAACGTCTGGATGATCTCGAAGGAGACGTCGTTGACGGTCTTGGGGTCAAGGGCGGTGAACAGCGGCCGGAAGCCGTTGAACAAGACGGTGAGGTCGAGCGCGTTGCGCGTCTGGGCGAGCGGCACCGTCGAGCCTGCCTTGAGCGGGTCCGCGGGGCCGGTGCCCTCGACGATGGCGACGTAGCGCTCGCCGACCAGGTTGCGGTACCGCAGCTGCAGGATGTTGGACGTGGTGATCTGGCGGCCACCGTCGAGCTTGAGCACGACGTCGGCGAGGTTGCCCTTGAGCCCGATCTTGGCGACCTTGCCGACCTTGACGCCGGCCACCCGGACCTCGTTGCCGGGCAGCAAGCCGGTGACGTCGCTGAACTGCGCGTGGTAGGTCGTGCTCTTGCCGACCCCGAAGTTACCGATCGTCGCGGCCAAGGTGAGCGTCATCAAGGACGTGACCACCATGAAGATGATCAGCTTGATACCGGCGCGAGTTGTCTTCATGAGAGCCCCATCGCATTGCCAGCGGCCAGCGGCCCGAGCAGCATGCTGGCGAGCTCGGGGACGTCGGCGGCAGCGACGCCCAGCAAGGGCGCCGAGACGGCCGAGATGACCGGGTTGTTGCCTGCGGTCGGGGCCAGGTAGGCCGCCGCCGCGGATCCTGTCGGTGTCGTGCTCGTGCGGTAGCCGTCGTTGAAGGAGTCGTCACCCGCCGGAACCGGAGGGTGGGGCAGCCCGCTGCAGTACGGCCCGCGGGTGTCGCGGTAGGCAGGCTCCTGGCCCTGCACGTAGCCGCCGTTGTCCAGGATCGGCTCGAGGGTGATGTGGAGCCCCGGCTGCAGGCCCCCGAAGGTCTTCTCCACGATCGGCTCGTAGGCCGCCAGGCCCTTGAGCAGGCAGGGGTACTCCGGCGAGTACGTCGCGAACAGGTCCAGTGAGGGCTTGGAGTCGCGGGCCAGGGCGACCAGCCCCCGCTCGTTGGCGGCCAGGATCGACTGCGCGCTCGCGGCAAAGCCGCTGGTCGAGGTGAGGAAGGTGTCGAGCGCCGCCTTCTCCTGCACCAGGTTGCGGCTGCTGGCGGACAGGTTGTCGAGGACCCGAAGCAGGTTGGGCGCGGCCGCGGCGGTGTTGTTGCTGAAGTCGGCGAGACCCTGCAGGTCTGCAGCCAAGGTCGGCAGGGAGGGGTTGAGGGCCTTCAGGTAGGCACCCGTCGCCACCAGGTTGCGTCCCAGCTTGTCGCCGCGGCCCCTGAGGGCGGTCGAGAGTGCGTTCAGGGTCTCGGAGAGCTGTGCCGGCCGCAGGGCCTGCAGCACCGGCATCAGGTCGTTGAGGACCTTCTCGGTCTCGAGCGCGGTCGCTGAGCGGTCCTGCGGGATGACGTCACCCGACTTCAGGTGGGTCGCGGCCGGCTGGGTCGGGAGCACCAGCAGCACGTACTTCTCACCGAACAAGGTCTTCGGGAGCAGCTGGGCCGCGATGTTGGACGGGAGCAGCTTGACCTTGTCGGGCTGCAGCGCCAGGTCGATCGTCGCGCCGTCACCCGTGGAGTGGACGCTGCGGACCTCACCCACGACCAGGCCGCGCACCTTCACGTCCGCCGGAGCCGACAGCTGGTTGCCGATCCGGTCGGCCTTGAGGCTGACGTTGACCACGGGCGTGAACGCCTTGCGGTAGAGCAGGACGGTGAGCCCGACGAGCAGGGCCAGGACCACGAGGAAGGCCACGCCGGACAGGCGCCGCCTGATCAGCGCGGCACCTCCGGTCGGGATGGGTGCGGACATCAGCCTGCGATCTTCACTGTGGTCGTCGCGCCCCACAGGGCGAGGCTGAGGAAGAAGTCGACCAGGTTGATCGCCACGATCGCGGTGCGAACGGCACGGCCCACGGCCACGCCCACGCCGGCGGGACCGCCCGAGGCGTAGTACCCGTAGTAGCAGTGGATGAGGATGATGATCACCGCGAAGATGAGCACCTTGACGAAGCTGTAGATCACATCGATGTGCGGCAGGTACTGCTGGAAGTACTGGTCGTAGGTGCCGGTGGACTGGCCGTAGAAGCCGGTGGTGATGAGGCGGGCCGCGAAGTAGCTCGACAGCAGTCCGATGACGTACAGCGGGATGACCGCCACGAAGCCGGCGATCATGCGGGTCGTCACGAGGAACGGCAGTGACGGCACGCCCATGACCTCGAGCGCGTCGACCTCCTCCGAGATCCGCATCGCGCCCAGCTGCGCGGTGAAGCCGCAGCCCACGGTGGCGGACAGGGCCAGTCCGGCCACCAGCGGGGCGATCTCACGGGTGTTGAAGTACGCCGACAGGAAGGCGGTGAAGTTCGCCGTACCGAGCTGGTTGAGGGCGGCGTAGCCCTGTAGGCCGACCTCGGTGCCGGTGAAGAAGGTGAGGAAGGCGATGACGCCGATCGTCCCGCCGACCATGGCGAGCGCTCCGGAGCCGAGCGAGACCTCCGCGAGCAGGCGCACGACCTCCTTCTTGTAGCGAAGCCCGACCCGGTAGGTCCACCCGATCGAGCGCGCGTAGAAGGACAGCTGGGCGCCGAGGTCGTCGAGGAGCCCCAGGACGGCGTCGAGGATCCGGCGCAGGAAGCGCACAGGTGCTCCCAGGACGGGCGGGAGCGGGGTCCCCGTGCTGACAGCCACGTCAGCCGCCCTTCTGCGGGACGACCTGGAAGTAGATCGCCGTGATGATGAAGTTGGTCAGGAACAGCAGCATGAAGCTGATGACGACACTCTGGTTGACGGCGTCACCGACGCCCTTCGGGCCGCCCTTGGCGTTGAGGCCCTTGTAGGCGGCCACCAACGCGGCGATCATCCCGAAGATCAGCGCCTTGATCTCCCCGACGTAGAGGTCGGGCAGCTGCGCGAGCGCCGTGAACGACGCGAGGTAGGCACCGGGCGTGCCTCCCTGAAGGATCACGTTGAAGAAGTAACCGCCCATGACACCGACTACGGCGACCATGCCGTTGAGGAAGAACGCGACGAGCATGCAGGCGAGCACCCGGGGCACCACCAGGCGCGCGAGCGGGGAGACGCCGAGCACCTCCATGGCGTCGATCTCCTCGCGGATCTTGCGCGAGCCCAGGTCTGCGCAGATCGCCGAGCCGCCGGCGCCGGCGATGAGCAGGGCGGTCACGATGGGACTGGCTTCGCGGACGACGCCCAGCACGGCGACCGCGCCGGTGAAGCTCTGTGCGCCGATCTGCTTGGTGAGGTTGCCGATCTGCAGCGCAAGCACAGCACCGAACGGGATCGACACGAGCGCGGTCGGGAAGATCGTGACGCTGGCGATGAACCAGGCCTGCTGGACGAACTCCGCGAACTGGAAGGGTCGCTTGAACAGTCCCCGCAGGACGTCGAGGGAGAGTGCGAAGAAGTCGCCGGCGCCGCGGACCGGCGCGAGGGGGGTGACAGCCATCAGCCCTCTGCGCTCCGCCTCTTCACGGGCGCCTTCTTGCCAGCTGCCTTCTTCGCCGGCGCCTTCCTGGCCGGGGAGGCACTCCCGACCGTGGCCGTCCGGCGCTGGACCGTGCCCTCGTCGGCGTCAGTGACCGCCGGGACGACCCGCACGCCTCCGTTGACGCTCACCTTCTCGCGCGCCGGCGGCGCGGAGCCGAAGGAGAGGTCCAGTCCCGGGAAGGACCCCGGCGGCGGCACGATGCCGTGCTCGGTGAGCCAGGACCCCGGAGGGCGCTGCGTGTCCCGCGTCTGGCCGCTGCTGGTGGGCAGCTGAACCGGGATCGGGGGCAGCGAGCCGAGCTCGATGCCCCGCTCGGCTTCGAGCTCCCCCGCATCCTTCTCCTCGGCCATGCCGATCGGTCCCTCGCGCTGCGCGTTGAGGAACTGGCGCACCACCGGCTCGTTCGAGCTCAGCAGCATCTCGCGCGGGCCGAACATGGCCAGGTGGCGGCGGTACAGCAGCCCGATGTTGTCCGGGACGGTGCGCGCAGTGTTGATGTCATGCGTGACGATCAGGAAAGTCGCTTGGATCTGCGCGTTGAGGTCGACGATGAGCTGGTTGAGGTAGGCCGTGCGCACCGGGTCCAGGCCCGAGTCGGGCTCGTCGAACAGCAGGATCTGCGGGTCGAGCACGAGCGCGCGGGCCAGGCCGGCGCGCTTGCGCATGCCACCGGAGATCTCGCCGGGGAGCTTGCGCTCGGCACCCGACAGGCCCACGATCTCCATTTTGTCGAGGACGATGTCCTTGATCTCCTTCTCCGTCTTGCGCGTGTGCTCACGCAGCGGGAAGGCGATGTTGTCGTAGAGGTTCTGGGAGCCGAACAGCGCGCCGTCCTGGAAGAGCACCCCGAACAGCTTGCGGACCTCGTAGAGCTGCTTCTCCTTGACCTTGGTGATGTCGGTGCCGTCGATGACGATGGAACCGTTCTCGGGCTTCAGGAGCCCGATGAGCGTCTTGAGGAACACCGACTTGCCCGTACCTGACGGCCCCAGGAGCACCGAGATCTCCCCCGCGGGGAGAGTGAGCGTCACGTCCTCCCAGATGGTCTGGCGGCCGAACCTCTTGGTGAGGTGCTCCACGCGGATCTCGACGCCCACTGAGCAGTACCCCTTCCGTCTCGGTCAGTTCTCTGACCGACGCCGGGGCGGGTCAGGGAGCTCCGACGTGACCGTACTCACACCGTTACTACGAAGGATACGGTGCTTTACCTCCGCGTTTGCGACCGACCGGTAACAAAGGTGCATCTGACGCCTGTGAGGGGCGGTTCGGGAACGCCGAACGGGGCGGACCTCCAGGAGGAGGGCCGCCCCGTCAGGGGTGGTGCTGGGCGTGCGAGATGCTGTGGAACTACTTGACGGACACCGTCGCGCCGGCGGCCTCGAGGGCAGCCTTCGCCTTGTCGGCGGTCTCCTTGTTGACCTTCTCCAGCACCGGCTTGGGCGCCCCGTCGACGAGGTCCTTGGCCTCCTTGAGGCCCAGGTTCGTGAGGGTGCGCACCTCCTTGATGACCTGGATCTTCTTGTCGCCGGCAGCGTCGAGGACGACGTCGAACTCGTCCTGTTCGGCAGCGGCCTCGTCGCCACCCGCAGCACCACCGGCCGCCGGGGCGGCAGCCACGGCGACGGGGGCGGCGGCGGTGACGCCGAACGTGTCCTCGAACTGCTTCACGAACTCAGAGAGCTCGATCAGCGTCATCTCCTTGAACTGCTCGAGCAGCTCGTCGGTGCTGAGCTTCGCCATGATGGCGTCTCCTTCAGGTAGTTGCCGGTTTCCGGCGTACGGGGTGGTGGGTCGGCCGGAGCCGGTTACTCGGACGGGCTGGTCTCGCTGTCGGTGCTGACCTCGGCGGCGGGCGCTTCGGTCTCGTCGGTCACGTCAGCCTCAGCGGCTGCGGTGGTCTCCTCCGCGGCGGGAGCCGGCGTACCGGCACCACCGGCCAGGACACTCGGGTCCTGCTGCGCCTTGGCCTCGAGGGCACCCAGCGCGCGGGCGGCCTGCGAGAGCGGGGCGGCGAACAGGTAGACGGCCTGCGTGAGCGAGGCCTTCATCGCGCCGGCGAGCTTGGCCAGCAGGACGTCGCGGGACTCGAGGTCGGCGAGCTTCTTGACCTCGTCGGCCGAGAGGGCCTTGCCGTCCATGACGCCGCCCTTGACGACCAGCGCCGGGTTGGCCTTGGCGAAGTCACGCAGGCTCTTGGCGGCGTTGACCGGGTCGCCGCCGACGAACGCCACGGCGGTCGGACCGGCGAGGAGGGCGTCGAGACCGGTCAGACCGGCCTGGGTCGCGGCGATCTTGGTCAGCGTGTTCTTGACGACGGAGTACGTCGTGTCGGCACCGAGCGCGCGCCGGAGCTCGCTGATCTGCTTGACCGTCAGGCCGCGGTACTCCGTGAGGACCGCCGCCGAGGAGGTCGTGAAGCGCTCGGTCAGCGCGGCCACGGTCTCGCCCTTGTCGGGACGGACGGTGGCCCGCTTGTGCTCGACCGCTGTGCTGTCGGCCATGTCTGCCTTTCGGAGGAGGAGCTGCAAGTCGGGGCCTGGAACGACGAAGACGCCCCGGCGCAGGAGGCGCACGGGGCGTCGAATCCCGAGCGGGGCTCGGGCCGGTCCGTGTTCACACCTGCACGGGTCGCCCGCCGGAGCGGGACCTTCTGCCTGCTCTGCGGGGAGACGAGCTCCCCGGAGACCAGGCGACCTGCGGTCTTGGGCTGTGGATCAGGCTAGCAGCCCGCCGGCCCGGCCCCGAGGGGTCAGGCCGGCGAACCGTCGTACCGGCTCTGCTCGTTCCCCGTGAACGGGATCAGGCGTCGGCGGCGTCGTCGACCAGCAGGTTGCGGGTCTTGTTCGTGTCGACCTGGATGCCGGGGCCCATCGTCGTCGAGAAGACGATCTTCTTGAGGTACTTGCCCTTGGCCGCGGACGGCTTCGCGCGGCTGACCTCGTCGAGGGCGGCGGCATAGTTCTCGACCAGCTTGGTCTCGTCGAAGGAGGCCTTGCCGATCACCAGGTGCAGGTTGGACTGCTTGTCCACGCGGAAGTTGACCTTGCCGCCCTTGATGTCGTTGATGGCCTTGGTGACGTCGGCCGTGACGGTGCCGGTCTTCGGGTTGGGCATCAGGCCACGGGGACCGAGGACCCGGGCGATCTTGCCGACCTTGCCCATCATGTCGGGGGTCGCGACAGCGGCGTCGAAGTCGAGGAAGCCCTTGGAGACCCTGTCGATGAGCTCGTCGCCACCGACCTCGTCGGCGCCGGCAGCGGTCGCCTCGGCGGCCTTGTCGCCCTGGGCGAAGACGATCACGCGGGCAGTCTTGCCCGTGCCGTGCGGCAGGTTGACCGTGCCACGGACCATCTGGTCGGCCTTGCGGGGGTCGACCCCGAGGACCATGGCGACCTCGACGGTGGCGTCGTACTTCGTCGTGCTGGTCTCCTTCGCGAGGCGGGCGGCCTCGATCGGGGAGTAGATCCTGTCGGCGTCGACCTTCTCTGCCGCGGCGTTGTAGGCCTTGCTGCGCTTCATGGTGGTGCCTTCCTCGTCCAGCCGGAGGCCTGGGACGATCGTGGTGCTGACGGGCGCCGGACCATCCGGCGCCCTCCCACGGGGGTGGTGCTGCTGTGGCTGGTGCTAGTCGCTGACCGTGATGCCCATCTGGCGGGCGGTGCCGGCGATGATCTTCGCGGCGGCGTCGAGGTCGTTGGCGTTGAGGTCAGCCATCTTGGTGGTGGCGATCTCGCGAACCTGGGCCTGCGTGATGGTGGCGACCTTGACCTTGTGCGGGGTCGGCGAGCCCTTCTCGACCCCCGCTGCCTTGAGGATCATGCGCGCGGCCGGTGGGGTCTTGGTGATGAACGTGAACGAGCGGTCCTCGTAGACGCTGATCTCGACCGGGACGATGTCCCCCCGCTGCGACTCGGTCGCAGCGTTGTAGGCCTTGCAGAACTCCATGATGTTGACGCCGTGCTGGCCAAGGGCGGGGCCCACCGGCGGTGCGGGCGTCGCCGCGCCGGCCTTGATCTGGAGCTTGATGACGCCGGCGAGCTTCTTCTTGGGAGGCATGTTGTGTGTTCCTAGTGAGAGCGGAGCTCGTCAGAGCTTCGCGACCTGGTTGAAGGACAGCTCGACGGGCGTCTCGCGGCCGAAGATCGACACCAGCACCTTGAGCTTCTGGCTGTCGAGGTTGATCTCGTTGATCGTCGCCGGAAGGGTCGCGAACGGCCCGTCGGTGACGGTGATGGACTCGCCGACCTCGAAGTCGACGGCCTTCTGGGCGACGACGACCTTCTGCTTCGGCGGCGCCAACTGCTTGACGACCTCGTCGACCGTCAGCGGGGTCGGGCGCGAGGTCTGACCCACGAAGCCGGTGACGCCCGGGGTGTTGCGGACCGCCGACCAGGACTCGTCGGTGAGGTCCATGCGCACGAACAGGTACCCAGGGAGCTTCTTGCGGACGACCTGCTGGCGCTTTCCGCCCTTGATCTCCGTGACCTCCTCGGTGGGCACCTCGATCTGGAAGATGAAGTCCTCCATGTTGAGCGAGGAGATACGCGACTCGAGATTGGTCTTCACCTTGTTCTCGTAGCCGGCGTAGGAGTGCACGACGTACCAGTCGCCGGGCAGGAAGCGCAGGGCCTCGCGCAGCTCGTCGGCGGGGTCACCGGGCTCAGCCGCCTCAGCGACCTCAGCGACCTCAGCCGCAGGCTCCGCGACAACCTCGGGGGCCTCGGGGGCCTCTGGGGCCTCGGGGGCCTCCTCCGCTGGGATGCCGGCGTCGAACGACGGCACCAACGCCCCGGCCGACTGCTCCTGCTCCGACTGCGGACCGTCCTGGTCGTCGCCGGGGGTCAGGCTGTACTCCGACACACTCACGTCCTGTTCTGACATATCGAGGGACCTACTTGCCGAAGACCGCGAGGACGCCCTGGGTGAAGGCGAAGTCGAACACCGAGACGATCGAGACCATCAGGACCACGAACACCAGCACGACGGTGGTGTAGGTCACGAGTTCCTTGCGGGTCGGCCAGACGACCTTGCGCAGCTCCGCGACCACCTGACGGACGTAGGTCGTCGTGCGCGAGATCGGGCCTGGGCGGCGCTCCTTCTTGGCCGCAGGCACGTCACCACGAGCCGCCGCAGCGGCCGGTGCGGTCTCGCTCACTGGTTCCTCGTCTCGTCGGGTAGTGCTGAGGTGCTGCTCGTGCTGCAGGGGTGACAGGAGTCGAACCTGCGACATCCGGTTTTGGAGACCGGCGCTCTGGCCAGCTGAGCTACACCCCTAGGAATCCGGTACTCCTGGCCCGGGGCGCGGGCGCGCCGGAGCAGAGGCTTCGGGCCCCAGACGGACAAGTGTAGGGCGTCGACCGCCCGGCCCCAACCCAGGCCACCTCCCCGAAGGCGATTGCGACCGCCTGGGACGATGGTGCCATGACTGAAACCGTGTCTGCTCCGTCCCGCCGCGTCTCGGCCCGCATCGGTGGCATCGCCGAGTCGGCGACCCTGGCGGTCGATGCCAAGGCCAAGGCGAAGAAGGCCGCCGGCGAGGACGTCGTCGGCTTCGGAGCCGGGGAACCCGACTTCCCCACGCCGGCTGCCATCGTGGCGGCCGCCGTCGCGGCCTGCGCTGACCCCAAGAACCACCGCTACACCCCCGCCGGAGGCTTGCCGGAGCTCAAGGAGGCGATCGCGGTCAAGACCCGGCGCGACAGCGGCTACGCGGTCACGGCCGGCCAGGTCCTCGTCACGAACGGCGGGAAGCAGGCCGTCTACGAGGCCTTCGCCACCCTCCTGGACCCGGGCGACGAGGTGCTGCTGCCCGCGCCGTACTGGACGACGTACCCCGAAGCGGTGAAGCTCGCGGGCGGGGTGCCGGTAGACGTCGTGACCACCGAGGACCAGGGCTACAGGGTCACGGTCGAGCAGCTCGAGGCGGCGCGGACCGAGCGCACCAAGGTGCTGCTCTGGTGCTCGCCCTCCAACCCGACCGGTGCCGTCGCCTCCCCCCAGGAGGTGGAGGCCATCGGCCGCTGGGCCCTCGAGCACGGCATCTGGGTGCTGGCCGACGAGATCTACGAGCACCTGGTCTACGGCGGCGCCGAGCACGTCTCGATGCCCGTGGTCGTGCCGGAGCTCGCCGACCAGTGCGTCGTGGTCAACGGCGTCGCCAAGACCTACGCCATGACCGGCTGGCGCGTGGGCTGGCTCATCGGTCCGGTGGACGTGGTCAAGGCCGCCACCAACCTGCAGTCGCATGCCACCTCCAACGTCAGCAACGTGTCACAGGTCGCCGCGCTGGCCGCCGTCTCCGGAGACCTGGAGGCCGTGGCCCAGATGCGGGCGGCCTTCGACCGCCGTCGCCAGACGATGGTCCGGATGCTCAACGAGATCCCCGGCGTCGACTGCCCGGAGCCGCACGGCGCCTTCTACTGCTACCCGTCGGTCAGGGCGCTGCTCGGCAAGACCCTCCGCGGCCACAGGATCGAGTCGTCTGCGCAGCTCGCCGAGCTCGTGCTGGAGGAGGCCGGGGTCGCGGTCGTGCCCGGCGAGGCCTTCGGGACGCCGGGCTACTTCCGGCTGTCCTACGCCCTCGGCGACGCGGACCTGGAGAAGGGCGTCACCCGCCTCAAGGAGCTCCTCTCCGAAGCTGCCTAGCCCGCCGCGGAGGGTCAGGGGCTCGCAAGGAGCTCGTAGGACTCGGGGTCGAAGCGGGCGGTCTGGCGCCGGAACGTGTAGGTGTGGGTCGGCCAGAGCGCGAAGTTGTGGCCGGAGCTGTTGGTGTACCAAGCCTTGCAGCCGCCCTGGCTCCAGACCGTCGTCGACAGCCGGGTCTGCAGGTCGACGTTGTAGGCGTGCTGCGCGCTCGCCGTCACCTCGATCGAGCTGGCGCCGCGGCGTTCCATCGCCTTCAGAGCCTCGAGGACATAGGCGATCTGGGCCTCGATCATGAGCACGACCGAGCTGTGGCCCAGCGCGGTGTTGGGTCCCATCAGCAGGAACAGGTTGGGGAAGCCGAAGACGGTCGTACCCCGGTGGGCCGTCGGACGGTCGCCCCACTCCTGCGAGAGCGTCGCCCCTGCGCGTCCGGTGATGCGGTGCCCGACCGCAATGTCCATGACGTGGAAGCCGGTGCCGTACACGATCACCTCCACCGCGTGCTCACTGCCGTCGGCAGCGACCACGGCATGCGGCCGGATCTCGCTGACGCCGTGGGGCACGACGCTCACGTTGGGCTGCGTCAGCGCGGGTAGGTAGTCGTTGGAGATGAGCACCCGCTTGCACCCGAACCCGTAGCTCGGGGTGAGGATCTTGCGCAGTTCCGGGTCGGGCACCTGCGCCTCGAGGTGCCGGAGGGCCTGCTTCGCCCCCAACGCACGGACCCGCCCTTTGCCGGTGAAGGCGAGCAGCTGGAGCTCGTGGGAGGCGTACACAGCGCTGCGGGCGAGCTTCTGCAGGACCGGCACGCGCGCGTAGAGCCGCTTCTCGAACGGGAGGTACTCCCGGTCGTACCGCGCGACGACCCACGGGGGCGTTCGCTGGAAAACGGTGACGCGCGCGGCCGACTTCTGCAGGTGCGGCACGAACTGGATCGCTGACGCCCCGGTGCCGATGACCGCCACCCGCTTGCCCTTGAGCTCAGCGTCGTGGTCCCAGCGTGCCGAGTGGAAGGCCGGCCCCTCGAAGGAGCCCACACCGGGTACGGCGGGCAGGGCCGGCTCGACGAGCCCCCCGCAGCCCGCGACCAGAACCTGGGCGGTGAGGTCGCCGCGGCTGGTCCGCAGTCGCCACAGCTGAGCCGACTCGTCCCAGTCGGCCGCCTGGAGGTCGGTGTGGAAGCGCACGTGCGGGAGCACGCCGAACTCCTCGGCGGTCCGCTCCAGGTAGGCCTGGATCTCGGGCTGACGGGAGAAGCTGTGCGACCAGCGCGGGTTCGGTGCGAACGAGAAGCTGTACAGGTGCGAGGGCACGTCACAGGCGCAGCCCGGGTAGGTGTTGTCGCGCCAGGTCCCGCCCACACTGCCAGCCCGCTCGAGCACCACGAGGTCCGTGACGCCATGCTGACGGAGGCGGATCGCCATGCCGAGCCCGGCAAAGCCGGACCCGATGACAGCGACACGGACATGCGACGGCAGCGGGTCCACGGGGTCCTCTCGACGCGCCGATCCTTGCACGCGACACGGACGCTGGCGGTCAGCCGGTGCGCAGGACCAGGTCCTGCGTCAGGGCAAGCGCCTCGCGGGCCACGGCGTAGCCGGCCGCCATGAGCCGCGGCGTCTGCGTGAAGTCGCGCAGGTCCATCCGGCCGACGTCCGGGCGGCGCAGGCGGATCACCTGCTGGCCCGGCCGCATCCCGGTCACGGGGCGGTCCAGGTGCATCCGGCTGATCGCGAAGGACCGCAGGAGCACGTCCAAGGCGGACATCCGCTCCTCGCGGCGTCCCAGGTTCCCACCGGAAACGTCGAGGACCCAGACCCTCCTCGCACCGAGGTCGAGGGCCCGCTCGATCGGCACAGGTGCGGTCACCCCGCCGTCGACGTGCAGCGAGCCGCCCAGCGGGACGGGCGGGAACATCGCGGGCAGGCAGGCACTGGCGGTCAGGACGGCGAGCGGGTCCCCGTCACTCCACCAGCACGGCGTCCCGGCGTGCAGGTCCGTCGTCACGACGTGGCACGGCACTGCGGTGTCGCCGAGGTCCTTGAGCGGCACCCATCTCCGCACCAGGGCGCGGAGGGCGTCGGGCTCGTAGAGGTGGTCGTCGCGGCGCACCGCGTGCAAGAACGCCTGCGTCGCCGACAGCGTGGTGGTCCGCCCGAAGACGTCACCGCGATCGAGTCGCCGCCAGATCCGCTCGAGCTCCTCGAGGCGCGAGACGGTCGGGTCGACGGCCAGGAAGGCGGCGTTCAGTGCTCCCACCGAGCACCCCACGAGCAGGTCCGGCCGGATCCCCGCATCGAACAGCGCCCGCAGCGACCCCACCTGCGCGGCGCCCAGGGAGCCACCGCCGGAGAGCACGAAGGCCTCGCGCGGACGACCCGGCTCGGCGCGATGGAGGGCACGACGGCGGCGCAGCGAGACAAGCATCGTGACCTCCACGACCGGGCCGGGACGCGGACCTATCGGCGGTCATGATCATCATCTGAGTCGGCTCACCTGAGGCGGAGGTCCTCCCGGCCGCGGAAGCGTTGCAGGAACCGGTCGTAGGTCCGCTTCGACTCGCGGTCGCGGAACTCGGGGTCGCTGTCGTGGTAGCCGCGGTGCCGGTCCTGGCGCACCGGCAGGTCCACCGCAACCAGCCTCCCGACCTTCGCCTCGCGCAGCAGGAACGACCACTCCATGTCGGCGTTGCGGTAGAACCGCGCCTTGGGTGGCAGGGGCACCTGGACAGCAGCGGATCGCCGTACCGCGATGAGGTACGACAGGAGCGCCTCCACCTCACCGGGCGGGCTGTCGGCGAAGGAGGTCCAGCCGTCCTCCACGTGCACCCCCCGCCAGCCGGCTGCGGCCACAGCCGCGGTGTCGAGCGCGGCGAGCAGCGGCCCGATGCCGTCACCCTCGAGCACGGTCGAGAGATCCATGAGGACGTGCACGGCAGCGGTGTCCGCCCGGACGAGGGCATTACGGGCGTCCGCCCAGCCGGCGGCACGCTCGATGTGCAGCTCCTCGACCCGAGGGTGGCCGGCGAGCTCGTGGACCACTGCACCGGCGTCGGTATCACCGTTCTCGAGCAGCACGACGACCACGTCGTCCGGTGCGTGCGCGAGCAGCCCCTCGACGCAGGTCCGCAGGTCGTCCGGCCAGCCCTCGACCAGCAACGCGACGGTGCAGCGACGCGCATCGGGCTGGCCGCTGTTGTCAGGCAGGTCCTTGAGCGACGGCAGGACCGGGTACGGCGGGAGGGGGCTGAGCACCTGGCCGTCTGCGGTGTCCTTCGCCCCCCAACCGAGCGCGGCGAGCTGCACGCGCAACGCGTCGCTGGCGGCGTAGTCCTTCTCGGCGCGGGCGCGGGCCCGCTGGTCGGCCAGCTGCCGGACGTCTGTCGGGATCACTCGCCGGAGACCAGGGAACGAAGCCGCTTGCGGTCGGTCTTCATGACGCTGGTCAGCGGGATCGTGTCGATGACCCGGACCTGCCGGGGGTACTTGTGGGCGCCCAGGTGCTCCTTGGCGTGGGCGAGCAGCTGCTCGGGTGTCGCTGTCGCGCCGGCGACGAGCTGGACGAAGGCCACGACCTCCTCGCCGAGCGTGGGGTCGGGCTTGCCGACGACGGCCGCGGCCGCGACCTCCGGGTGCGCGAGCAGCACGTCCTCCACGTCCCGGGGGTAGACGTTGAAGCCACCGCGGATGATGAGGTCCTTGATGCGATCGACGACGTACAGCCAGCCGTCGGCGTCGACGTGACCGACGTCGCCGGTGTGCAGCCAGCCGTCCCGCAGCGCGAAGGAGGTGGCCTCCGGGCTCTGCCAGTACCCCTGCATGAGAGTGGCGCCACCCACGCAGATCTCACCGTCCTGACCCGCAACGGCCTGCGTGCCGTCTGGAAGCTCGATCCGGACGGTCACACCCGGCACCGGCTTGCCGACGGTGCCGGACCTGCGCTCGTCGACCGGCTGGGTGCTGATGAGCGCGCTCGACTCGGTGCACCCGTAGCCCTCACGGATCTGGCAGGACGGGATGCGCCGCTCGAACTCGGCCATCACGTCCGCGGCCAACGGCGCGGCACCGCTGCTGACCCGCTCCAGGCAGGACAGATCACGCTCCTCGAGGGGCTGACCCAGCAGCATCTGGATCATCGACGGCACGAGCGCGCTGGCCTGGATGCGGTGCTCCTCGACGAGGGACACCCAGCCGGCCGGATCGAACCAGCGCATCAGGTACGACGTCCCGGGTTCGCGGGTGTGCAGGGCCGCCACCGTGACGAGCAGGCCGTAGGCGTGCGCCAGCGGGAGCGGCAGCAGCATCGAGGTCCGGCCCGGGCTGTGCGACATGTCGGCCGCGGCCTTGCCGGCCGCGTCCAGGCTCGCGTGCGTCAGCGCCACGCCCTTGGAGCGGCCGGTCGTGCCGCCGGTGTACAGCAGCGCGGCCAGGTCGTCGCCCGACCGGTCCACGAGCGGGAGCTCGTCACCGGACTCCAGCTGCTCCCACGGCACACCTCCCTGTCCGCCGACGACCACGACGGGGAGGCCGGGCGCGCTCGCCTGCACCTTGGGCAGGAACTCCGGGGTCGTGACGACCGCGACCGCACCGGAGTCCTCGACCACGTGCCTCAGCTCGTCCTCGGTGAGCAGGAACAGCGCCGGGGTGGGCACCGCGCCGGCGCGCCACAGGGCGCTGTAGGCCAGGCCCACCTCCGGGCAGTTGGCCATCACGACGACGACCCGGTCCCCCGGGCGGACACCGAGCTCGGTGAAGCCGCGCGCGGCAGTGCGGGCACGAGCGGCGAGCTCATCGGAGGAGTACCAGCGGCCCTCGAACAGCAGCGCCCGGTGGTCACCGAAGCGCTCGAGCAGCTCCTCGGCACGGCGGCCCAGGGAGACGGACGGGGACAGCAGGGTCACAGGTCCTCCAGCGGCAGGTGTGGGCTTCCTACCACTGTTGGCTCCCACGTGCTGCTCCCCCGTTGCGTCCGCTCAGGTGCACACCTGCACGCGGAGGTGGAGCGGACGCCAATGGGCGAAGGCGACGGGTCAGGGGAGCCGGACGACGGCTTTCGCGCCCATGAGGACCTTCTCGCCACCGACGGTGGCGGTCAGGCCGACGACCACGGTGCCGTCGTCGTTCTTGTCCTCGACCGTGCCGGACACGGTCAGCGTCGCGCCCTTGTCGTCATCCTCGACGACCACGGGGCGCGAGAAGCGGACCCCGTACGACACGACGGCACCCGGGTCGCCCACCCAGTCGGTCACGACGCGCCCGGCCGTGGCCATCGTGAGCATCCCGTGCGCGATGACGTTGGGCAGGCCGACGGACTTCGCCACCCGCTCGTTCCAGTGGATGATGTTGAAGTCACCGCTGGCCCCGGCGTACCGCACCAGGTTGGCGCGCTGGATCTGGAAGTCCTGGGCCGGGAGCTCGGTCCCGACCTCCACCTCGGCGAAACGGGGCATCTCAGGCCTCCTTCGGGGCCGCGGTGCCGCGGCTGACGATCGTGTTGGTCACGGTGGCGACCGGTTCGCCGTTGCTGGTGACCTCGATGACCAGGGTCAGCAGCTCGTTGCGCCCGGCGTCCCGGATGTCGGCGATGCGGGTGACGGTCTCCAGCACGTCGCCGGCCTGCACCGGGCGGTGGAACGCGAACTGTTGCTCGCCGTGGACGACGAGTGCGTAGTTGAGGCCCAGCTCGGGGTCGAGGATGAAGCCGCCGCTGCCGCCGCCCGTGCTCGCGGAGATGAGAAACGTCGGCGGCGCGATGACGTCCGGGTAGCCGAGCGCCTTGGCCGCCTCGCGGTCGTGGTAGGCGGGGTTGCTGTCGCCGATGGCCGTCGCGAAGCGCCGGATGTCGTTGCGGGTCACCTCGATGGGCTCCCCGGCAGGGGCCGTGCGGCCGATGAAGTCGCGGTTCAGGGGCATGGCTGGATCCTCTCGCTCGCCGGGGGACGCTAGCGCAACGCTGAAACGCGTTCTCACCCAGGCCCGAGTGGGGACGGCGAGCGCAAGGGCTTCGCCGTACGACGAAGGCCGGCCCCCTCGTCGGGTGACCGGCCTGTCGGTGCGCGAGCTCACGGGCTCGGCGCGGTGTTGGCTAGCGCGTCTCGCGGTGGTCGGTGTGCTTGCGGCAGTTCGGGCAGAACTTCTTGAGGTCGAGTCGGTCGGGGTCGTTCCGCCGGTTCTTCTTGGTGATGTAGTTGCGGTGCTTGCACTCCTGGCAGGCCAGCGTGATCTTCGGACGGACGTCGGTGGCGGCCATGCGGAGGTGCCTGCGCTTTCTACAAGGAGTGAGAGGTGCTGCGTGTCTGCGTGGACAAGGCTACCGGAACGCCGGTAGTGGCTGTAGCGATGACCGGACTTGAACCGGTGACACAGCGATTATGAGTCGCTTGCTCTGCCAACTGAGCTACACCGCCCGGGGTACTGCCGTCTTGCGAGGGTCTCTTGCGAGAGAGCCCCTTTACGGAATCGAACCGTAGACCTTCTCCTTACCATGGAGACGCTCTGCCGACTGAGCTAAAGGGGCGGCGAACCGGGAGAAGCGTACACGCTCCGAGGACCGGGACGTCGGGAGCCGCCGGCACCGTGCATCTCGACACCCGGTAGACACCGTCCCAGGCATGCAAGCCACGCCGTGAGGAGCTCCTCCAGGTGCGCAGCAAGGGGTAGCGTCCGCCAGCGCGAGTCGGTCGTGGGCCACGGCCTCCGACCGCAGGAAACGCGACGCCGGCGTGAGCACGTTCACGAGGCCCGAGCGTACGCGGACGGCTCCGGATCACCTGATCAGGAGCCGTCCGGCGCGCTGGTGGCGGGTGAAGGGTTCGAACCTTCGTAGGCTAAGCCGACGGATTTACAGTCCGCTCCCATTGACCACTCGGGCAACCCGCCTTGGTGCGGGATCACGATAGCAAGGAGTCAGCAGTGGCCGACCCGTCGTTCGACATCGTCAGCAAGGTCGACCGCCAAGAGGTGGACAACGCGCTGAACCAGACGGCCAAGGAGGCCGCGACCCGGTACGACTTCAAAGGCACGGGCGCCGAGATCGCCTGGTCCGGGGACGACATCGCGCTCAAGGCCGGGGCCGAGGAGCGCGTCAAGGCGCTGCTCGACGTCTTCAAGGAGAAGCTCATCAAGCGGCAGATCTCCCTGAAGACCCTCGATGCGGGCGATCCCCACCAGTCGGGCAAGGAGTACCGCATCACCTGCAAGGTCTCCGAGGGCATCAGCCAGGAGAACGCCAAGAAGGTCGCGAAGGTCATCCGTGACGAGGGCCCCAAGGGCGTCCAGCCGCAGATCCAGGGCGACCAGCTGCGCGTCTCGGCCAAGAAGAAGGATGACCTGCAGACGGTCATCGCGCTGCTGAAGGGCCACGAGTTCGACTTCGCCCTGCAGTTCACCAACTACCGCTGACCGCGTCGTTGGGCACGACCCGCCTGAGGACCGGCGCCTCCGGGGGGGCAGAGACGCCGGCCGTCCCGTCGACCCGCGGGTGGTGCGGGCCCGAGGAGAGCTAGCGGTACTCCCGCGCCATCGCCTCGAGGCGGGCGATCCGGTCGGCCATGGGCGGGTGGGTGCTGAACAGCTTCCCTATGCCGCCACCCGTGAACGGGTTGGCGATCATGAGCGAGCTGGTCGGCGCGAGCTTGGGATCCTGTGGCAGGGGACGGGCCGCGACGCCCTGCTCCAACTTGCGCAGCGCGCTCGCCAGGCCAAGCGGATCGCCGCTGACCTCGGCCCCGGTCTGGTCCGCCTGGTACTCCCGGCTGCGGCTTATGGCCATCTGGATGACGGCCGCCGCCACCGGGCCCAGGATCGCGAACAGCAGCATCGTGAACGGGTTGTTGTCCTCGTCGTCACCGCGGCCTCCGCCGAAGATCATCGCGAACTGTGCCATCTGGGCCAGGAACGAGATGACGGTGGCGATCGTGGCCGCGACCGAGGCAATCAGGATGTCGCGGTTGCCGACGTGGGCGAGCTCGTGAGCGAGAACTGCGCGCAGCTCGCGCTGGTCGAGCAGCTCGAGGATGCCGCTCGTGAAGCACACCGCGGCGTGCTCGGGGTTGCGGCCGGTGGCGAAGGCGTTCGACGCGGCGGTCGGGCTGAGGTAGATCCGCGGCATCGGGATCTGCATCTTGGTCGAGAGCTCCTCGACGATGGCGTAGATCTCCGGAGCCTGCTGCGCCGTCACCGGCACCGCGTGCATCGAGCGCAGTGCGAGCTTGTCGCTGTTGAAGTACGCATATCCGTTCAGCCCCAGGGCGATGAACAGCGCGATGACGAGCCCGCTGCGGCCACCGAGGATGCCACCAGCGAGCAACACGAGGCTCGACAGACCGGCAAGAAGAACGGCGGTCTTCAGTCCGTTGTAGTGCCTGTGCACGAGCGCCCCTCCACACGTGTCGTTGGTTCGCCCTTTACAACGCCTGAACGCGCCGTCGCGTTCCCTACCCGGCCTGCTTGCGGGCCGCGACCCGCTCCGCGGAGGGCTCGGCCGCCGGGTCCAGCGGCGGCGGTGGGGGCACCGTGCGCAGCCACTGCCGCAGCTGCTCCCGCTCGTGCACCAGCGCCGTCGCGTCGGTGGCGGCGTGCTCGAACGCAGGCGACCAGAACAGCGCGTCGAACGGGCAGACCTCGATGCAGATGCCGCACCACATGCACAGCGCGAAGTCGATCGCGAACCGGTCGAGCACGTGCCGCACCCGTGGCCGGCCGTGCTCCGTGCGGGGCGGCACCGTCTCCTTGTGCGAGTCGATCTCTATGCACCAGTCCGGGCACTCTCGGGCGCACAGCATGCAGACCGTGCAGTTCTGCTCCAGCAGAGCGATCACTCCCCGCGAACGCGGGGGCAGCGCCGGCGCCTGCTCCGGGTAGCGGGCCGCGCGGAGGGCGGCGAGCCCAACGTCGTACGGCGTCACGGGGGTCCCCACCCGGTCGGCACGCCGGGCGGCTGCGGGCGGCGGCGGCTGGGGGTCGCGAGGTCGGCCTCGGACTCACCCGGTTCCTTGGCGCCAGGCCAGCGCTTCGCGACCCGCGCAGCCAGCACGAACTCCTTGCGCAGAGGGTGTCCCGCGAAGCTCTCCGGCAGCAGCAGCCGGGCGGTGTCGTGACCGTCGAAGGCGACGCCGAACAGCTCAGCCGTGGCCCGCTCGTGCCAGCCGGCGCCGGCGAACAGTGGGGTCAGGGTCGGCACCCGTGCGTCGTCACGCGGGCAGCGGGTGCGCAGGACGACACCCTCGTGCCGCACCGGGTCCCAGAGCCGCAGGAGCACCTCGAACCCGTCGGCCTCGAGGTCCACCGCGGTGAGCAGGTCGAAGAAGCTGTATCCCTGGTCGCGGACCACCGCCGCCACCTCGGACCAGCGCGTCCGGTCCACCTCACCCACGACAACGCCGTACGACGTCGTCAGCTCCTGACCGAGCGCGTCGGCGAGCGTCATGACGCGGGCCGTACGGGCGGGGCCTGCAGGTCACGCTGGAGGGGTTCACCCTGCTGGAGCAGGACGAGCGCCTGCAGCAGGGCCTCGGGACGGGGCGGGCAGCCCGGGACGTAGACGTCGACGGGAAGCAGCTGGTCCACGCCCTTGGTGACCGAGTAGCTGTCCCAGTAGGGGCCGCCGCAGTTGGCGCAGGCTCCGAAGGAGACCACCCACTTGGGCTCGGCCATCTGCTGGTAGGCCGCGATGACGGACCGAGCGGTGACGTCGGTGAGGGTGCCACTGACGACGAGGACGTTGGCCTCCTGCAAGGGGCCGACGTGCGCGCCGAGCTTCTGAAAGGCCTGCTCGCTCAGGGCAGCCGCGACGAACTCCACCGCGCAGCAGGCCAGACCCAGGTCGAACAGCGTCAGCCGGAAGCGCGGTCCCCAGTCGAGGACCAGCTCGGTGGGTGCGACGGCGTCCACCGGACGCGGGATCAACCGGTCCGGGCGAGGACGAAGTCGGTCAGTGCCGCGAAGGCCTGCTGGGTCGGGCCGGCGGGCAGGTCGTCCACGATGGACCTCGCCCGGTCCACGTAGGACTGCAGGACGTCGCGTGCCTGCCCGATCGCCGGGTGGGCGCGCAGCTGGCGCAGGGCCTCTTCCAGTGCCGCGTCCTCCGAGAGGTCACCTTCGAGCAGCGTGGCGAGCATGGCGCTCGCCGCGTCGTCGCTCGCACGCACGAGCAGCACCGGCAGGGTGGCGACGCCCTCGCGCAGGTCGGTGCCCGGGGTCTTGCCGGACTGCTCGGAGTCCGAGAGCACATCGATCAGGTCGTCGGAGAGCTGGAACGCAACCCCGAAGACCTCGCCGAAGTCGGCGACCCTGTCCACGGTCTCCCGGTCCACGCCGGCCATCATCGCGCCGAGTCGAGCCGAGGTCGACAGCAGCGATGCGGTCTTGTCGGCGAGGACCTGGAGGTGGTGCGCGACGGGGTCGGCCTCCGCGGAGGGGCCTGCGGTCTCGGCGATCTGGCCCTCGACGAGGCGGGCGAAGGTCCGCGACTGCAGGTGCGTCGCCTCCGTGCCCAACCCCGCCGTGAGGTCGGAGGCCCGCGCAAACAGGTAGTCGCCGGTGAGGATCGCGACGGTGTTGGTCCAGCGCGTGTTGGCGCTGGCGGCACCGCGGCGAACCGGAGCCTCATCCATGACGTCGTCGTGATACAGCGTGGCGAGATGCGTCAGCTCCACGACGACGGCGGCGTCGACGACCTCATGACGGTCAGCGTCCCCGAGCTGCGCCGACAGCAGCGTCAGCAACGGCCGGACTCGCTTGCCACCGGCCTCGACCAGGTGCGCCGCCGCCTCGGTGAGCATCGGGTGGCTGCTGCGCACGACCTCGCGCAGCCGCGCCTCGACTCGCTCGAGGCCTTCGCTGACGGAGGCCTGGAGCGCCGGATCGGTCCTGCCCAGCAGTCCCGACGTGGAGGTGGTCACCTGATAAAGGTCGCAGCCTTGCCGGCCAGGTCCAGCACCGGCTGGGGGACGATGCCCAAGATGACGGTGAAGGCCACACCCACGGCGATCGTGACCGCGGTGTAGGCACTGGGCACCGCGACAGTCGGTCCGTCCACGGTGGGCTCCTGGAAGAACATGAGCACCACGACGCGGGCGTAGAAGAACGCCGTGACGGCACTCGCGATCACACCGACCACGACGAGCGCCGTGGCGCCACCTTCGGTCGCCGCCTTGAACACTGCGAACTTCGCCATGAAGCCGCTCGTGAGCGGGATGCCGGCCAGCGCGAACAGCAGCAGGGCGAAGACGCCGGCGACGAGCGGGCTGCGCTTGCCCAGGCCCGCCCACTGCGCCAGGTGGGTCGCCTCACCGGCGCTGTCGCGGACCAGCCCGACGACCGCGAAGGACGCGATGGTCGTGAAGCCGTAGGTCAGCAGGTAGAACAGCGTGCCCGACAGACCGCTCTTGTTGATGGCGATGACACCCACGAGGATGAAGCCGGTGTGGGCGATCGAGGAGTAGGCCAGCATCCGCTTCACGTCGGTCTGTGTGACGGCCAGGATCGCGCCGACCACCATGGTGAGGATGGCGACGGCCCACAGCATGGGGCGCCAGTCCCACTGGGAGGTGCCGAAGCCGACGTAGAAGACCCGCAGCAGCGCACCGAAGGCAGCGACCTTGGTGCACGCCGCCATCAGGGCGGTGACCGGCGTCGGGCTGCCCTGGTAGACGTCGGGGGTCCAGGCCTGGAACGGGACCGCACCGACCTTGAAGAGCAGTCCCACGCCGAGCATCGCGACACCGAGATACAGCAGGCCGTCGCTCTTCCCCGCCTGCGACGTGGCCGTCAGGATGTCGCCGAGGTCCACGCTGCCGGCGTAGCCGTACAGGAGCGCGACGCCGTACAGGAAGAAGGCCGAGGCGAAGGCGCCGAGCAGGAAGTACTTGAGGGCGGCTTCCTGGGATAGCAGACGCCGACGACGGGCGAGCCCGGCCATGAGGTACAGCGGCAGGGACAGGACCTCGAGCGCGACGAACATGAGCAGCAGGTTGTTGCAGGCCGGGAACAGCAGCATGCCGCCGAGGGCGAACATCGCCAGCGGATAGACCTCGGTCTGCACATGGCTGCTCTCGGCGAGCCGCAGGTCCTCGCGCGAGCCGGGCGCGTTGGCGGCCTGGCTCACCACGACGCCACCGCTCCGGTCCAGACGCCGCTCCGACAGCAGCAGGATGCTGCCGATGCCGAGCACGCACAGCGTTCCCTGGAGGAACAGCGCGGGGCCGTCGATCGCAAGGGCGGACTCGGCGACGAGCCGAGAGGTGCCGTCGGCGGCCAGGTAGATGACCGCCCCGAGGGACGCCACCAGACCTGCGACGGCGACCACGACCTGGCTGAGCCGGCGCTGGTGCGCGGGTACGAACGCCTCGACCAGCACGCCGAGGGTGGCGGCCCCGAACACGATGAGGATCGGCAGCAGCGGGAGGTAGGCGATGGACGGCGCCTGGATGTCGGTGGGCATCGTCCTCTACTTGCTCTCGGCGGCGGGCTTGGCCACGTCGGTGGGTGCCGGGTCCTGAGCCCCGACTTCCTGCATGGTGACCTTCACCGCCGGGTTGATGATGTCGGTGACCGGCTTCGGGTAGAAGCCGAGGAGGATCATGAGCGCGATCAGCGGCGCGAGGGCGGCGACCTCACGGCCGCTCAGGTCCTTCAGGGCGGCGTGCGCGCTCGAGAGCGCGCCTTGCATCGTGCGCTGGTAGGCCAGCAGGATGTACAGCGCGGCCAGGATGATGCCGGTCGTCGCGACGACCGCCGCGACGGTGTACCGCTCGAAGGTCCCGACGAGTACCAGGAACTCGCTGATGAACGTGGACAGGCCGGGAAGCGCGAGCGAGCTGAGACCGCTGACGAAGAACAACGCGGCCAGGGTGGGTGCGACCTTCGCGATGCCGGAGTAGTCGCTGATGAAGCGGCTCCTGCCACGGTTGATGAGGAAGCCGATCACCATGAACAGGGCACCGGTCGACAGGCCGTGGTTGACCATGTAGAGCACCGCGCCGGTGCCGGCCTGCGTCGTGAAGGCGAAGCACCCCATCCCGATGAACCCGAAGTGCGCGACGGAGGTGTAGGACACCAGTCGCTTGAGGTCCTTCTGGCCCATCGCGAGGAGGGCGCCATAGATCACCCCAATCACCGACAGCGCGATGACGTACGGCGCGAACTCCCGGGCCGCCCAGGGGAACAGCGGCAGGCAGTACCGCAGGAAGCCGAACGTGCCGACCTTGTCCAGGACGCCGACGAGCAGCACCGCGCCGCCCGTGGGGGCCTCGGCACCGGCATCCGGGAGCCAGGTGTGGAACGGGAACAGCGGCGCCTTGATGGCGAAGGCGATGAAGAAGCCCAGGAACAGCCACGCCTGCGTGGTGTGGCTGAGGTTGAGCTGCGTCAGGGCCTCGAAGCTGAACGTCCCCGGTCCCTGCTTGGCTGACTGGACGTAGAGCCCGATCACGGCGGCGAGCATGAGCAGCCCGCCAACCAGGCTGTAGAGCAGGAACTTGACGGCGGCGTACGACCGGCGCGGACCCCCGTACGACCCGATGAGGAAGTACATCGGGATGAGCATGGCCTCGAAGAAGACGTAGAACAGGAACAGGTCGGTGGCCGCGAAGACCCCGATCATCATCGTCTCGAGGACCAGCAGCAGCGCGAAGAAGGACCGCACGCTCTTGCGCTTGGCAGCGGGGGCGTCGGAGCCCTCGGTGCCCACCTCGGTCAGGGCCTCGACGTCGTCCCAGCTGGCGAGCAGGACGACGGGGACCAGGACGGCGATGAGCGCGACGAGCACAAGCGCAATGCCGTCGACACCGACGGCGTAGTGGACACCGAACGCGCGGATCCAGTCGTAGGACTGCACGAACTGGAAGCGGTCGCCCTGTGGGTCGAAGTTCACGCACAGCACGAGGGTGAGGACCAGCACGACGAGTGAGGTCGCGAGCGCCACCTGCTTGGCCAGCACGTCCTTGCCCTGAGGTAGCAGGGCGACCACGAGCGCGCCGACGAGCGGCACCACACCGATGAGGGTGAGCGAAGGGCTCACTGGCCGAGCCTCACTGCGAGCAGGGCGAAGACCACGAGCAGCGCTCCTCCGAACATGGACAGGGCGTAGGACCTCACGAAGCCGGTCTGGGTACGGCGGAGGCGTCCCGATCCGCCTCCGATGCCGGCCGCAAGGGCGTGCACGGCGCCGTCGATCCCCCGGTTGTCCACCCACACCAGGAACCGGGTGAGGTACTGACCCGGGCGCATGAGGAGCGACTCGTTGAGGGCGTCGAAGTAGAGGTTCTTGCGGGCCGCGACGGTCAACGGCGTGACCGCGACGGGCGGGGTTGTCAGGACCGGTTTGGTGCCGTAGGTGAACCAGGCACCGGCGGCGCCGCCCGCGACCACCAGCAGCGTCAAGAGGGTGAGGACCGTCGGGCTGATGGTGTGGGCGCCGACCTCCACCTGGGGGCCGAGCGTGGGCGCCAGCCAGTTCTGCAGCGCCCCGCCCAGGACCAGCAGGCCACCCGACACCGCGGAGCCGATCGCCAGCAGCACCATCGGGGCGGTCATGACGCTGGGCGACTCATGCGGGTGCTGCCCCTCGGTCCAGCGCTTCTCGCCGAGGAACGTCATGACCATCAGCCGGGTCATGTAGAAGGCGGTGATGCCGGCGCCAAGCAGGGCAACGGTGCCGAGGATCCAGCCGCGGGTGCCGTGGAGGTCGTAGGCCGCCTCGATGATCTTGTCCTTGGAGAAGAAGCCGGCGAACGGGGGCAGCCCGATGATGGCCAGGTAGCCGGTGAGGAAGCAGCCGAAGGTGATCGGCATGTACTTGCGCAGTCCACCGAACCGCCGCATGTCGACCTGGTCGCCCATGGCGTGCATCACCGAGCCGGCCGAGAGGAACATGCAGGCCTTGAAGAAGCCGTGGGTGAGCAGGTGCAGGATGGCGATCGCCCCGGCCCCGGGGATGCCGACGGCGAGGAACATGTAGCCGATCTGGCTGACCGTGGAGTAGGCCAGCACCTTCTTGATGTCGTCGTACGCGCAGCCGATCACGCACCCGATGACGAGGGTGATGGCACCGATGATCGTCACCACCGTCTGCGCGTCCGGCGACGCCTGGAAGATGGGGGTGGACCGGGCGATCAGGTAGACGCCGGCGGTGACCATGGTGGCCGCGTGGATCAGGGCCGAGACCGGGGTCGGGCCCTCCATGGCGTCGGGCAGCCAGGTCTGGAGCGGGAACTGACCGGACTTGCCACAGGCGCCCAGCAGCAGCAGCAGCCCGATCGCCGTCGCCGTACCGCCCGCGACACCGCTGTTGAAGACACCGGCGTAGGTGGTGGTGCCCAGCGCCGCGAACATCACCATGATGGCCAGCGAGAGGCCGAGGTCACCGACGCGGTTGGCGATGAAGGCCTTCTTCGCGGCGGTGGCCGCCTCGGGCTTGAAGTACCAGAACGCGATGAGCAGGTACGACGCGAGGCCCACGCCCTCCCAGCCGACGTAGAGCGCCAGAAAGCTGTTGCCGAGGACGAGCAGGAGCATCGCCGCGATGAACAGGTTGAGGTAGGCGAAGAACGTCTTCTTGCGCGGGTCGTGGTCCATGTAGCCGAGCGAGTAGACGTGGATCAGGAACCCCACGCCAGTGATGAGCAGCACGAAGGTGGCCGACAGCGGGTCGTACAGCAGCCCCGCGGGGACCTGGAACCGGCCGACGGAGATCCAGCTGAACAGGTGCTGGTCGACCGACCGGTTCGTTAGCCCCTTGAGAGCGAAGAAGAACACCACTCCGAGCACGAAGGACAGGCCGGTCATCGCGCAGGCCAGGTAGGGGCCCCACTTCTCGCTGCGCTTGCCGGTGAGCAGCAGGATCGCTGCGCCCGCGGCGGGCAGGGCCAGGAGAAGCCAGAGGGCCGAGAGCGTGCCGGTGGCAGGCACGTAGGTGACCTTCTCGGCGAGCAACGTCACTTCAGGATCCCCTAGTACTTGAGCAAGTTGGCGTCGTCGACCGAGGCCGACCGGCGGGTGCGGAAGATGCTCATGATGATCGCGAGACCGACCACGACCTCGGCGGCCGCCACGACCATGACGAAGAAGGCCATGATCTGGCCGTCCAGCGTGCCCTTCTCGCGGCTGAAGGTCACCAGCGTGAGGTTCACCGAGTTGAGCATCAGCTCGATGCTCATGAACACCAAGATGGCGTTGCGGCGCAGCAGCACGCCGAGCGCGCCGATCACGAACAGCAGGGCAGCCAGGAACAGGTAGTGGTCCGGGCTCACGTCTGCACCTCGTCCTTGGTCGGCAGCTCTTTCAGGGTCGGCGCGATGCTGCCCGGGGCGATGGTGCCGTCGGGCAGCAGCGCGCCGCGGGCGATGGAGTCGCCCTCGGCGAACACACCGGGACCTGGCAGCGGGAACGGGTGGTCGCTGGCGAAGCGCTGGCGGGACAGCTCCTTCTGCGACGGGCGCGGCACCAGCCGCTCCTTGTGCGCCAGGACCATCGCGCCCAGCGCCGCGGTGATGAGCAGCGCGCTGGTGACCTCGAAGGCGAACACGTACTTGGTGAACAGCAGGCGGGCGATGCCGATGACGTTGCCGTCGGCGTTGGCCGCGTCGAGGCCGGCGCTCTTGCCGACGACCGCACCGCCGATGGTGGCGATCAGCAGGGCGGCGAAGCCCACGCCCACCAGCAGTGCGGCGACGCGCTGGCCGCGCAGCGTCTCGACGAGCGAGTCGCTGCTATCGACCCCGACGAGCATCAGGACGAACAGGAACAGCATGAGGATCGCGCCGGTGTAGACGATGACCTGGACGGCCGCGAGGAACGGCGCGTCCTGCAGGGCGTAGAGACCAGCGAGGCTCATCATCACGGCGGCCAGGAACAACGCGCAGTGCACCGCGTTCTTGGCGATGACCATCGCCAGCGCCGCGACTACCGCGATCGGCGCGAGGATCCAGAAGCCGATCTGCTCACCGGTGGACGAAGCCGCCAACAGGGTGGTCGTCACTTTTGGGAAACACCGCCCAGGTAGTAGTCCTTGTCGCTGTTGCCGAGCCGCATTGGGTGCGGCGGCTGCTCCATCCCCGGGAGCAACGGCGCGAGCAGGTCCTCCTTGGTGAAGATGAGGGACTCGCGGCTGTCGTCGGCCAGTTCGTACTCGTTCGTCATGGTCAGGGAGCGGGTCGGGCACGCCTCGATGCACAGGCCGCAGAAGATGCAGCGCAGGTAGTTGATCTGGTAAACGGACGCGTACCGCTCACCGGGGGACATGCGGTTGTCCTCGGTGTTGTCGGCGCCCTCGACGTAAATGGCGTCGGCCGGACAGGCCCAGGCGCACAGCTCGCAGCCGATGCACTTCTCGAGCCCGTCAGGGTGCCGGTTGAGGACGTGCCGACCGTGGAAGCGCGGCGGGACCGGGCGAACGTACTCGGGGTACTCCTCGGTCGTCGTCGGCTTGAACATCGTCCTGAAGGTGACCCCGAAGCCCTTCACGGGGTCGAGGAAGCTAGCCACGAGGTGCCTCTTCCGAGTTCGGAGGGGAGGTGGGAGTGAGCTGCAACGAGCGAGGCATCGGCGGGACGACCAGGTCGAGCGGCGGCAGCGGGAAGCCACCCTGCTCGACGGGCACGAGGGCGCTCTCCGCCTCGACCTCCTCCTCGGTCGGCGCCTTCTTCTGCGGCCAGACGAGGAAGACCGCGAAGACGACGGCCATGAACAAGGCGATGTAGGTGAAGCGGTCGCGGCTGCTCGGCACCTGGTTGGTCAGCGTCCGGATGGCTGCCACCAGCAGGATCCAGACCAGGCTGACCGGGATGAGGACCTTCCAGCCCAGCTTCATGAACTGGTCGTAGCGCAGCCGCGGCAGCGTCCCGCGCAGCCAGATGAAGAAGAAAATGAAGCCGACGACCTTGAGCAGGAACCACACGATCGGGAAGTAGCCGGTGCTCAGGAACTCGACGCGCGACAGGAACGGCGGCGGCCGCCAGCCACCGAGGAACATCGTCGTCGCCAGCGCCGAAACGGTGATGACGTTGATGTACTCGGCGAGGAAGAACATCGCGAACTTCAGCGAGGTGTACTCGGTGTGGAAGCCGCCGACGAGCTCCGACTCGGCCTCGGGGAGGTCGAACGGAGCGCGGTTGGTCTCACCGACCATCGCGACCGCGTAGATGAGGAACGAGATCGGGAGCGTGATGATGAACCAGCGATCATGCTGCGCCGCGACGATCTCGCTGGTCGACAACGAGCCGGCGTAGAGGAACACCGCCACGAACGACAGTCCCATCGCGACCTCGTAGGAGATGACCTGGGCCGCGGACCGCAGGGCACCGAGGAGCGGGTACGTCGAGCCGGAGGACCATCCCGCCAGCACGATGCCGAAGACGCCGACGCTCGAGCAGGCCAGGATGAACAGCACGCCGATCGGCATGTCGGTCAGCTGCAGGGCGGTCTCGTGCCCGCCCACGTTGACCTTCGGGCCGAACGGGATCACCGAGAACGCGAGGAACGCGGGTACGGCGGAGACGACCGGCGCGAGGATGTAGACCGGCTTGTCCGCCAGCGCCGGGATGATCTCCTCCTTCAGCGCCAGCTTCAGGCCGTCCGCGAGCGACTGCAGGTAGCCCCGCGGACCAACCCGGTTCGGACCGGTGCGCTGCTGCATCCACGAGACGACCTTGCGCTCGAAGACGATCGTGAACAGCGTCAGCACGACGAGGAGCACGAACACGAACAGCGCCTTGGCGATGGTCAGCCAGAACGGCTCGTGCCCGAAGCTCGTCAGCGGCAGTTGGGTGCTGTCAGTGAGCCTCACTGCTCGGCCCCCTTCGCCAGGTGTACGACGGAGCCGTGGGCGGCCGCCAGGTCGGTGCGGACGTGCGCGTCCCTGGTGCGGGTCGGGACCCAGACCACGTTGTCGGGCAGGTCGGCGATGACCAGCGGCAGCGTCAGGCTCCCCCGGTCGGTGCTGACGGTGACGGGGTCTCCGGCCGCGACGCCGAGACCGGCCGCGGTGGCAGCAGACAGGTGGAGCCGGGGCTTCTTGGCGGTGCCGGCAAGGTGCGGCTCACCGTCCTGCAGCGACCCGTCGTCGAGCAGCCAGTGCCACGTCGCGAGAATCGCCGTACCCGTTCCTTGCGTCTGCTCCGACTCCTCGGCCGCAGTGTCCACCTGAGCAGACGCAACGGGGAGGTGGGCGGTCGGCGGGGCCGGACGGACGGTGGTCGTGCCGAGGCGGCCGATCTCCGTTCGGGCCGCCGCGAGGTCGGGCAGGCCGATCGCTCGGTCCATCTCCTCGGCCAGCACGTGAAGCACCCGCGCGTCGGTGAGGGCACCGAGGCTGCGCAGCACGGCTTCGTACGGGCGGGCCCGGCCCTCCCAGTTGAGGTAGGTGCCGCCCTTCTCGACCGGCGCCGCGACGGGCAGCACCACGTCGGCCCGGTCGGTGACCGGTGAGCGCCGCACTTCGAGGCTGACCACGAACTCTGCGGCCTCGATGGCGTCGAGGGCGAGGGTGGGGTCGGGAGCATCGGCCGGGTCGACGCCACCGACGAGCAGACCCTTGAGCTGTCCCGCCTTGACCGCGGTGAGGATCGCGGTGAGGTCCCTGCCGGGCTCGGCCGGGACCGCGCCCCACAGCGCCTCGACCTCAGCGCGCTGGTCGAGGGAACGGCCACCAGGCAGCAGGGTGGGCAGTGCGCCGACGTCGACGGCACCGCGCTCACCGGCCCGACGCGGGACCCACGCGAGCTTCGCACCGGCAGCGGCCGCGAGGGCAGCAGCAGCGGAGAGCGCGCCGGGCACCGAAGCCAGCCGCTCGCCCACGAGGATGACCGAACCAGCGGGCAGCTGGGCAGGGTCGAAGGCGGCGAGGGCCGCCGCCTCCTCACCCGGGACGGCCTGGACGACAGTGGCGGAGGTCTTCACGGCACCGGGGCTGCGGAAGGCCGCGACCGTGAAGACCTTGGTGCCGTGCTTGCGAACGCCCTTGCGCAGCCGCAGGAAGATGATCGGCGATTCCTCCTCCGGCTCGAAACCGGCGAGCAGCACGGCCGGAGCGGCCTCGAGGTCGGCGTAGGTCGTCTCCAGGTAGCGACCGGCCACGGAGCTGGCGAGGAACGCGAGCTCCTCGTTGCTGCCGGGACGGACTCGGGCGTCGATGTCGTGGGTCGACAGCGCGACCCGGGCGAACTTCGACCAGGCGTAGGCATCCTCGACGGTGAGGCGACCGCCGGGCAGCACCCCCACGCCGCCCTCGTCGCGGGCCAAGGCGAGCCCGCGGGCCGCGCGGTCGAGGGCCTCGGTCCATGCGGCGGGGCGCAGCCTGCCGGTCTCGTCGTCCCGGATGAGCGGGGTCGTGATGCGGTCAGGCTGCGTGGCGTAGGTGAACGCCCACCGGCCCTTGTCGCAGTTCCACTCCTCGTTGACCTCCGGGTCGTCCCCGGCGAGGCGACGGAGGACCTTGTCGCGGCGGTGGTCGGTGCGCAGCGCGCATCCGGAGGCGCAGTGCTCGCAGACCATCGGCGACGACACCAGGTCGAACGGCCGGGCCCGGAAGCGGTAGGCAGCACCGGTCAGTGCCCCGACCGGGCAGATCTGGACCGTGTTGCCGGAGAAGTAGGACTCGAAGGGCTGGTCCTCGTAGATCGCCACCTGCTGCAGCGCGCCGCGCTCGAACAGCTCGATGAACGGGTCACCGGCGACCTGCTGGGAGAACCGCGTGCAGCGCGCGCACAGGACGCAGCGCTCGCGGTCGAGCAACACCTGGCTGCTGATGGCGATCGGCTTCGGGAAGGTGCGCTTCTTGTCGTGGAAGCGGGTGTCCTCCGGGCCGTTGCTGAGCGTCTGGTTCTGCAGCGGGCACTCGCCGCCCTTGTCACAGACGGGGCAGTCGAGCGGGTGGTTGATGAGCAGCAGCTCCAGGGTGCCGCGCTGCGCCTTCTCCGCCACCGGTGAGGTGAGCTGCGTCTTCACGACCATGCCCTCGGTGACGGTCGTGGTGCAGGAGGCCAGTGGCTTGCGCTGCCCTTCGACCTCGACGATGCACTGGCGGCAGGCACCGACCGGGTCGAGCAGCGGGTGGTCGCAGAAGCGCGGGATCTGGATGCCGATGAGCTCGGCCGCGCGGATGACGAGGGTGCCCTTGGGGACCTGCACCTCGAAGCCGTCGACCGTGAGGGTGACGAGGTCGGTGTGCACCGCAACCTCAGACGTGGCCGTCATGCCGTGACTCCTGCGCTGGACACACCTGCGAAGACCGTGCTGGCTGCCGGGTCGA
Organism: Frankiales bacterium; assembly: GCA_025966135.1. GTDB lineage: Bacteria > Actinomycetota > Actinomycetes > Mycobacteriales > SCTD01 > RYN-111. The sequence continues at coordinate 12,379 of JAOPVP010000019.1, read as the reverse complement.
ACGGGCAGCCGCCGGAGGTCAGGTGCTGGGTGAACTCGTCGCGGAAGAGCTGTACGCCGCTGACGATGGGGCTGGTCGCGCCGTCGCCGAGCGCGCAGAAGGACCGACCGAAAATGTTGTCGCAGGTGTCGAGCAGCGTGTCGATGTCGGCTTCGGTGGCGTCGCCGGCCTCCAGCCGCTCGAGGATCTGCACCATCCAGTAGGTGCCCTCCCGGCAGGGGGTGCACTTGCCACAGGACTCGTGCGCGTAGAACTCGGTCCAGCGCAGCACCGCCCTGACGACGCAGGTCGTGTCGTCGAAGCACTGCAAGGCCTTGGTGCCCAGCATCGAGCCGACCGCGCTGACCGCCTCATAGTCGAGGGGCACGTCGAGGTGGTCGGCCGTGAGCAACGGCGTCGACGAGCCGCCCGGAGTCCAGAACTTCAGGGTGCGGCCCTCGCGCATGCCGCCCGAGAGCTCGAGCAGCTGGCGCAGCGTGATACCGAGGGGCGCCTCGTACTGCCCTGGCTTGGTGACGTGGCCGGACAGCGAGTACAGCGTGTAGCCCTTGCTCTTCTCGGTGCCCATGCTCGCGAACCACTCGGCCCCGCCCAGCACGATGCTCGGGACGCTGGCGATGGACTCGACGTTGTTGACGACCGTGGGGCTGGCGTAGAGCCCGTGCGTCGCTGGGAAGGGCGGCCGGAGGCGGGGCTGTCCCCGGTACCCCTCGAGCGAGTCGAGCAGCGCCGTCTCCTCGCCGCAGATGTAGGCACCCGCGCCGGCGTGCACCAGGACCTCGAGGTCGTAGCCGCTGCCGTGGATGTTCTTCCCGAGGTGGCCGGCGGCGTAGGCCTGCTGGACCGCCTCCTGGAGGCGACGGATCACGTGCACGACCTCGCCGCGTACGTAGATGAAGGCGTGGTTCGCGCGGATCGCATAGGAGGCGATCGCCACGCCTTCCACGAGAGCGTGCGGGTTGGCCATCATGAACGGCACGTCCTTGCACGTGCCGGGTTCGGACTCGTCGGCGTTGACGACCAGGTAGTGCGACTTCGCGCCTTGGCCCTCAGGGCCCTGCGGGATGAAGCCCCACTTCATGCCGGTCGGGAAGCCGGCACCACCGCGGCCGCGCAGGCCGGAGTCCTTGACCAGGGAGATGAGGTCGTCTGGCTGCATGGCGAGCGCCTTGGTCAGCGCCTCGTAGCCGCAGTGCCTGGTGTAGCCGTCGATCGTGAACGAGTCCGGCTCGTCCCAGTGCGCGCTCAGCACGGGGGTGAAGACCACTTTAGGGCTCCTCGGGTGTCTGGGTCGGGGAGGCGGAAGCGGGGTAGGGCGGTGCCGTGTCGCCGCGCTGCTTGGCGATCTCGAGGCCGACGAGGGTCGCCGGACCTGCGGCCGGACCCTCTTGGCCGAGCCCGTCGTTGAACCCGGCGAGCACCCGGGAGACCTCCTTGAAGGTCGCCAGCCGGCTGGGGCCACGGGTGGGCGCGGGCGGGTTGCCGGCATGCAGAGCATCGACGAGGTCCCGCGCGGACTGCGGCGTCTGGTCGTCGTAGAACTCCCAGTTGACCATCACGACGGGGGCGTAGTCGCAGGCGGCGTTGCACTCGAGGTGCTCGAGGCTGATCGTGCCGTCGTCGCTCGTCTCGTTGTGACCCAGGCCGAGGTGCTCCTTCAACGAGGCGAAGATGGCGTCGCCGCCGAGGACCGCGCACAGCGTGTTGGTGCAGACGCCGACGTGGTATGTCCCGGCGGGACGGCGGCGGTACATCGTGTAGAAGGTCGCGACCGCGCCGACCTCTGCCTTGGTCAGGCCGAGCTCCTCGGAGCACAGGCGAATGCCGTCCGGCGACACGTAGCCCTGGACCGACTGGACGAGGTGGAGCATCGGCAGCAGGGCCGACCGCGACCGCGGGTAGCGGGCGATGATCTCCCGCGCCTCGGCGCGCGTCTGCTCCGTGAGCGGCGGTACCTTCGAGGTGTCGACGGGAGCCTGGGGCATACCTAGATCCACTACCGGTCCACTCCACCCATGACGGGGTCGATCGAGGCGACAGCCGCGATGGAGTCCGCGATGAGCGACCCCTCGCACATGGCCGACGTCGCCTGCAGGTTGACGAAGCTTGGTTCGCGGACGTGGACGCGGAACGGCCGCGTACCCCCGTCGCTGACCGCGTGCACGCCGAGCTCGCCGCGCGGCGACTCGATGGCGCTGTAGACCTGTCCGGCCGGCACCCGGAAGCCTTCGGTGACCAGCTTGAAGTGGTGGATGAGCGCCTCCATCGACGTGCCCATGATCTTCTTCACGTGGTCGAGCGAGTTGCCCATCCCGTCGCTGCCGAGCGCGAGCTGCGCCGGCCACGCGATCTTCTTGTCCTCGATCATGACCGGTCCCGGCTGAAGCCGGTCCAGCGCCTGCTCGATGATCTTGAGCGACTCGCGGATCTCCCGCATGCGAACCCGGAAGCGGGCCCACGCGTCAGCGCCGGTCTCGGTCGGGACGTCGAAGTCGTAGGTCTCGTAGCCGCAGTAGGGCTCGGTCTTGCGAAGGTCCCAGGCCAGCCCGGCGGAGCGCAGGATCGGACCGGTGACGCCCAGTGCCAGGCAGCCCTGGACGTCGAGGTAGGCGACGCCCTGCGTGCGCTGCTGCCAGATCGGGTTGCCGGTGAGGAGGTCGTCGTAGCCGGGCAGCCGCTCGTCAAGGGTCGTGAGCAGCTCGCGGATCTTCTCGACGGCTCCCATGGGCAGGTCCTGCGCCACCCCGCCCGGGCGGACGAAGGCGTGGTTCATGCGCAGCCCGGTGATCATCTCGAGCACGTCGAGGACCAGCTCCCGCTCGCGGAAGCCGTTGGTCATGGCGGTGAGCGCGCCGAGCTCCATGCCGCCGGTGGCCAGCCACACCAGGTGGGAGGCGATCCGGTTGAGCTCCATGCAGAGCACCCGGATGGTGGTGGCCCGCTCCGGCACCTCGATCTCGAGCAGCTTCTCGACAGCGAGGCAGTACGCGGTCTCGTTGAAGATCGGAGACAGGTAGTCCATGCGCGTCACGAACGTGACGCCCTGGGTCCAGGTGCGGTACTCCATGTTCTTCTCGATGCCGGTGTGCAGGTAGCCGATCACCGTGCGCGCGCTGGTGACCGTCTCCCCCTCCAGCTCGAGGACGAGGCGGAGCACGCCGTGCGTCGAGGGGTGCTGCGGCCCCATGTTGACGACCATCCGCTGGTCGTCGCTGGCACCGTCGACCACGGACTCCCAGTCGCCACCGGTGACGGTGTAGACGGTGCCCTCGGTGGTCTCGCGGGCCCCTGCGGAGTAGGGGTCGGACCCGGCATGCGGGGTGGACAGGGTCTCGCTCATGATGTCACTCACGCGTAGGCCCTCCTCTCGTCCGGCGGCGGGATGCTCGCGCCCTTGTACTCGACCGGGATCCCGCCCAGCGGGTAGTCCTTGCGCTGCGGGTGGCCGTCCCAGTCGTCCGGCATCAAGATGCGAGTCAGGCCCGGGTGCCCGTCGAAGACGATCCCGAACATGTCCCACGTCTCACGTTCGTGGAAATCGGCCGTGGGGTAGACGCTGCAGACGGACGGCAGATGCGGGTTCTCGACGCTCACTGCCGCCTCGACGCGCAGCCGCCGGCGGTAGGTCATGGAGGTGAAGTGGTAGACGGCGTGCAGCCGCTCGGTCTGCGCGGGGTAGTCGACCCCGGAGACCGACGAGAGCAGCTCGAACCGCAGGTTCGGGTCGTCGCGCAGCACCTTGGCGATCTCGAGGACCGACGCCGACGTGACGTGCAGGGTCAGCTCGCCGCGGTCGACGACGACGCGCAGCACGTTGTCACCGAAACCCGCCCAGGCAGCCTCGAGAGCGTCGACCGTCTCGTCGAACCAACCGCCGTACGGGCGAGGGGTGGACAGCTCCGCGACGCGGCGCGGGACCAGACCGCCGAAGCCGGAGGTGTCCGAGCCGAAGACGGCTCCGAACAGGTCCTGGCCGCTCTTCGCGACGCCCTCGGCCGGGGTGACGGCGGAGGGGGTCAGGTGCGTGCCACCGGTGTTGACCGCACCCGTGGGGTCCGCCTCGCCCGAGGGGACGACGCGACCGGTCTCGCTCATGCTTCGCTCCCGGCGCGGGCGGCCTTCTTGCCGTCCTTGGTGTAGCGGACCGAGCTCGCGACGAGCTCGCGCGGCTGGTAGTCGGGGCGCTCGCGGCGGCGGAGGTTCGCGCCGAGCGGCTCCTCCATGATCTTGTCGTGCAGCTTGAGGATGGCGTCGATGAGCATCTCCGGACGCGGCGGGCAGCCGGGGAGGTAGATGTCGACGGGCACGATGTGGTCGACGCCCTGCACGATCGCGTAGTTGTTGAACATGCCGCCGCTCGAAGCGCAGACGCCCATCGCGATGACCCACTTGGGCTCAGGCATCTGGTCGTAGATCTGGCGCACGACGGGGGCCATCTTCTGCGACACGCGTCCCGCGACGATCATGAGATCGGCCTGGCGCGGCGAGGCGCGGAAGACCTCCATGCCGAAGCGCGCGAGGTCATAGCGGCCGGCACCGGTCGCCATCATCTCGATCGCGCAGCAGGCGAGACCGAAGGTCGCCGGCCACAAGGAGGACTTGCGCGACCAGTTGACGACCTTCTCGACGCTCGTCAGGACGATGCCGCTGGGGAGCTTCTCTTCCAGACCCATGCCTAGTTCTTCTTCCTGCTGATCAGCTTCTGGCTGCTGGCTGACATCAGTCCCACTCCAGCCCTCCGCGCCGCCAGACGTAGGCGTACGCGACGAAGACGGTGGCGATGAACAGGACCATCTCGACCAGACCGAACACGCCGAGGCGCCCGAAGGCGACGGCCCACGGGTAGAGGAAGATGATCTCGATGTCGAAGACGATGAACAGCATCGCGGTCAGGTAGAACTTGATCGGGAAGCGACCGCCGCCCATGGGCTGAGGTGCGGGCTCGATCCCGCACTCGTACGCGTCGTACTTCGCGCGGTTGTAGCGCTTGGGACCGGTGAACGACGCCGCACCGACCGAGAACGCCGCGAACCCGAAGGCGAGCACGAACAGCACGATGATCGGCAGGTAGTACTGCAGCACGGTCGCGCTCCTCCTCTTTCTGTACGGCGGTTGTGCCTGGTCTTGGTGCGACTTGCGGTTCAGCTTTGTGAGGCGTGCGGTTCAGCTTGCTCCGCCGGGCAGCCTACGGGTCTGGGGACCCGGCCCGGCGAAGCGGGTCAGGCGGCTGGCGCCACTTTGACCAGGCCGTTGACGACCCGGTCGAGGGCATCGCCGCCACGAGGGTCGGTGAGGTTGGCGAGCAGCTTCAGCGTGAACTTCATCAGCAGCGGCCGGGGCAGGCCGTACTTCGTAGCGACCTTCATCACGTGCGGGTTGCCGATCATCGAGACGAACACCCGGCCGAGCGTGTAGTAGCCGCCGTAGGTGGCCTTCATGACCGCCGGGTAGGCCTGCAGTGCGCGCTCGCGCGCATGGCCCTCGGGTCGGCTGAGGGCCTGCGCGACGACCTCGGCGGCCAGTCGGCCGGACTCCATCGCATACGCGATCCCCTCGCCGTTGAAGGGGTTGACGGCGCCGGCGGCGTCGCCGACCAGGACCAGGCCGTCCTGGTAGTGCGGCTGCCGGTTGAAGCCCATCGGGAGGGCACCACCGCGAACCGGACCGGTTGCGTGCTCCTCGTCGTACTGCCACTCGGCCGGCATGGCGCCGGTCCAGCGGGCCATCAGCTTCTTGTAGTCGGTGTCCTGCCAGGCCCTGGTCGTGTTGAGGATCCCCAGCCCGACGTTGGAGGTGCCGTCACCGACGCCGAACACCCAGCCGTACCCGGGCAGCAGGTCGCCGTTCGGCGCACGCAGCTCCAGCCAGGACTCGAGCATGTCGTCGTCGTGCCGGGGGCTGGTGAAGTACCGGCGGACGGCCACACCCATCGGGCGGTCGTCACGCTTGCTGATGCCCAGGCTCAGCGCGAGCCGGGCGCTGGACCCGTCGCAGGCGATCGTGACCGGCGCGCGGTAGGTGACCTCTGTCTTGTCCGGGCCGACCTTGGCGGTCACGCCCACGACCCGACCGTTCTCGAGCACCGGCGCGGTGACGTTGGTCAGCTCCTGCAGACGCGCCCCGGCCTTCTGGGCGGTGCGGGCGAGCAGCTCGTCGAAGTCCAGCCGCGGCCGGACCAGGCCGTAGTCGGGATAGGTCGCCAGCTCGGGCCAGGGGAGCTCCAGCCGGACACCGCCGCCGAGGATCCGCAGACCGCGGTTGCGGATGAAGCCGTTGCTCTCGGAGGTGTCGATGCCCATCTCGACCAGGCTCTTCACCGCCCGGGGGGTCAGGCCGTCGCCGCAGACCTTCTCCCGGGGGAAGGCGGTCTTCTCCAGCAGGAGGACGTCGAGGCCGAACTGGGCGAGCGCGTGCGCCGTCGCGCTGCCGCCAGGACCGGCACCGACGACGATGACGTCGGCGTCCTGCTGCGCGGTCACGTGGCTCTCCCTCTCGCTTGTGAAATTTTTCACGAGCGGTCCCACAGTGTAGGGGCAGTTCGATCAGCGGGGACGGGTCAGGTGGGGCTGGTGCCGCGGTGGAGGGCAACGATGCCGCCGGTGAGGTCCCGCCAGGCCACCTGCGACCAGCCGGCCCGCTCCAGCTCGGTCGCCAGACCCGCCTGGCCCGGCCAGGCCCGGATCGACTCGGCCAGGTAGACGTACGCCGCCGGATCGCTGCTCACCCGGGTGGCCACGGCGGGGAGGAGCCGCATGAGGTACTCGACGTAGACGGTCCGGAACGGCCGCCAGGTCGGGTGGCTGAACTCGCAGACGACCAGTCGGCCTCCCGGCCGCGTGACCCGGCGCAGCTCCCGCAGCGCCTGCCCGACGTCGGCGGTGTTGCGCAGCCCGAAGGAGACGGTCGCCGCGTCGAAGGCGTCGTCGGCGAACGGCAGCCGGAGAGCGTCGCCCGCGACGAGCTCGACTCCTGGGTGGCCCGCCTTCTGGCCGACCCGGAGCATCCCGAGCGAGAAGTCGCAACCGACGACCACGGCCCCGCTGCGGGCCAGGGCGGCGCTGCTCGTCGCCGTACCGGCCGCGAGGTCGAGGACGCGCTGCCCTGGTTCGAGGGCGAGAGCGTCCGAGACCGCCCTGCGCCAACCGCGGTCCTGGCCGAGGGACAGCACCGTGTTGGTGAGGTCGTAGCGGGGCGCCACCTCATCGAACATCGCGGCGACGTCGGACGGGGTCTTCTCGAGGCTTGCGCGGGTCACGCCATCAGTATCGGGCAGCCGCGGTCATCGGGGAGGCGGGGTCGGCATCAGCGCCGGTGCACCAGACGGCCACCGAGGACGGTGGCCACGCAGTGGCCGGGGCCGTGTTCCAGCAGCGCCTCGTGCGCGTCCCCCTCAACCGGTACGTCGAAGACGGCCAGGTCGGCGCGACCGCCGGGGCGGAGGGTGCCGAGGTCATGGCCGAGGGCTTGGGCACCGCCGAGGGTCAGGGCACGGACGAGCGCCCGCTCCGGGTGCTCGAAGCCCTGCCGGCGGGCCAGGTCCCGGGTCGCCCTGGCCTCGGCCAGCAGGTCGAGGTCGGGCACGCTGGCGAGCGAGTCCGTGCCGATCGCGATCGGGTTGCCCTCGGACAGGTAGTCGGCCACGGGGGCCTCCCCGGCCTGGAGCGCGGCGTTGGAGCGGGTGCACAGGGCGACCACGGTCCGACGCTCCCGCAGCAACGCGCGGTCGTCCGCGTCGACGTGGACGCCGTGGGCCACGTGCACGTCAGGCCCGAGGCCGCCGAGCTCGTCGCAGTGCCGCACTGCGCTCATGCCCACCCCGTTGCCGTGCAGCTCGAACTCGAAGCCGAACCGCTCGACGAACTCGGCGAAGGCGCCGGTGCCCGACAGCACCCACTCCGCCTCGTCCGCGGTCTCGGCGAGGTGCGGGTGCAGCCGCATCCCCCGCGCTCGGGCGAGGGTCACCATCTGCTTGAAGACCTGGCTGCTCAACGTGTACAGGGTGTGCGGGCTCACGCCCCGTTCCCGACCGGTCGTGCCGAGCAGGACCTCGAGTCGCTCCAGGGCCACCGGCCAGCCCTTCACGTCGACGCCCGCCAGCTCGGCGTACGAGATCCCTTGCAGGCCAACGGATCCGGCCACCACGATGGCCGGTCCGCGCGTGACGATGTCGGCGACGGCGGTCGTGCCCGACGTCAGCAGCCGGTGCGCCGACCCACGCGCGGACACCTGCCAGTCGATGTCGGTCATCCCGTTGCGCCGCGCCGTCAACTCGGCGATCCACTGCGCGAACGGGAGGTTGCCGGCCGCCAGGTCGGCGAAGGGCGGGCCGTACTCCAGGTGAGCGTGTGCGTTGACCAGGCCGGGGGTCATGACGCCGGGCCACTCGCGGACCCGGACGTCGCCGTGCCTGGCAAACAGGTCTGCGCTCGTGCCCACGTCCACCACCAGGTCCTGCTCGACCAGGACCGCCCCGTCGCGCAGCGGCTCGTCCAGCATCGTGAGGACGACGGGTGCGACGTGGAGCGTGGCGGTCATCCCCTCATCCTGCCCGGACTCCCCCTCGCGACTTGTCAGCACCTGGTGGGGCCCGCGACCCACGAGGCGCTGACAGGTCCTGGCCAGCCCGCCCCTCTCGCGAGTTGTCAGCGGGACGTGGGGTGCCGCGCCCACCTGGCGCTGACAACTCGGAGGAAGGGGGCTGTGGAGGGATCAAGCGGCAGAACGTCGGCCCGGTGCAGGGTGCGTGGATGGACGGGATCAGGACGCCTGCCGCGCTTGCGGATGTGGCCACCGAGCAGTGCGGCGTGCTCCGCAGGAGCCAGTTCACCGCGTACGGCGTCTCGATCGAGGTGATCCGCTCCCAGCTGCGGGCGCAGCGCTGGCAGGAGGTCGGGCCGGTTGTCATCGCCCTGCACAACGGCCCCCTGACGCCAGAGCAGCAGACCTGGGCGGCGATGCTCTCCGCCCCCGGACTGGTTGCGGTCGCCGGACGGCACGCAGCCAGCGAGTACGGCCTCACGAGCTGGGACGGACCCGTCCCCGAGATCGTGGTCCCGCGCGGCCACCACCTGCCTGCGCTGCCGTTTCCCGTCCGGGTGCATGAGTCCAGGCGCTTCGCCGAGGAAGACGTGCACCCTGCGCGGTCGCCGTACCGGACGCGCCTGGAGCGATCGATCATCGATGCCGCGACGTGGACGCCGAGCCCCCGAGCGGCCTGCGGACTGCTCGCCGCCGCGGTGCAACAACGGCTGACGCAGGCGGAACGGCTCGCTGTCGCGCTCGACAAGGTCGGCTCGGTCCGCCACTGCGCGGTGATGCGTGCCGTGCTGAACGACGTCGCCGGTGGCGCACAAGCGCTCAGCGAGGTGGAGTTCGGTCGGTTCCTGCTGCGCAACGGCCTCCCCTCGCCTCGGCGACAGGTCGTGCGGCTCGACGGTGCGGGCAGGCGGCGGTACCTCGACGTCGAGCTCGAGGGCACGGACGGCACGGTGCTGCACCTCGAGCTGGACGGGGCGCTACACCTCCTCGTGGCGACCTACTGGCAGGACATGGACCGGGGCAACGAGATGGTGATCTCGGGCGGCCGGCTGCTGCGCTACCCCAGCATCTCGTGGCGCCTCGAGGAGGCGCGGGTAGCCGACCAGATCCGCCGTGGTCTCGCAGGTGCCACCGCCGGCCGTCTGCGGGCAGCCTGACCGACCACGACCTGTCAGCGTCACGTGAGGCTCGGCGCCCTCGTGCTGCTGACACGTGGCGGAGGGCGACGCGCCGTGCCGAGCTGTCAGGCTCGCGTGGGGCTCGACGCCCACGGCGTGCTGACAACTCGGGAAAGGGGGGAACTCGGGAAAGGGGGGAGGGGTCAGGCGAGGGTGGGGAGGCCGAGATCCACGCGTTGCTGGGCGCCAGGGGCGGTCGACGAGAAGTGCGAGATGGCGCGGTCGTCGGGGTCGAGCGCCGGGTCCTCGTGAAGCGTCAGCAGGCGGTACAGCGTGTCGCGCTGCGCCGGCACCCTGCCCGCGGTGCGGATGAGCGAGATGAGCTCGCGGCGGTTCGACCGGTGCCGGGCACCCGCGGCCGACACGACGTTCTCCTCGAGCATCACCGACCCGAGGTCGTCGGCGCCCATGTGCAGGGTGAGCTGACCGACGTCCTTGCCGACGGTCAGCCAGGAGCCCTGCAGGTGCACGACGTTGTCGAAGAACAGCCGAGCGACGGCGACGAGCCGCAGGTACTCGACGGTCGTGGCCTTCGTCTCACCCTTGAGGTGGTTGTTCTCCGGCTGGTAGGTCCACGGGATGAACGACCGGAACCCACCCGTCCGGTCCTGGACGTCCCGGATCATGCGCAGGTGCTCGATGCGCTCGGCAGCGGTCTCGCCCGTGCCCATCATCATCGTCGCGGTCGACTCGACGCCCAGGCCGTGGGCGGTCTCCATCACCTCGAGCCAGGTCTCGCCGGTCTCCTTCAACGGCGCGATCACGGTACGAGGCCTGAGCGGCAGAATCTCGGCGCCCGCACCGGCGAAGGAGTCGAGGCCGGCGTTGCGCAGCCGCGTGATGACGTCCGCGAAGGACAGGTCCGACACCCGCGCGATGTGCACGACCTCCGAGGCCCCGAAGGAGTGGACCGCCAGCTGCGGCTGCGCGGCCTTCACCGCGCGGAGCATCTCCTCGTACCACTCGATCCCCAGCTCGGGGCTGTGGCCGCCCTGCAGCATCACCTGCGTCCCGCCGAGCTCGACCGCCTCGTCGGCGCGCCGCACGATCTCCTCGACGGAGTGGGTCCAGCCCTCCGCGTGCTTGGGAGCGCGGTAGAAGGCGCAGAACTTGCAGGCCGTCAGGCAGACGTTCGTGTAGTTGATGTTGCGGTCGATGAGGTACGTCGCGATGTGGGCCTGGTCGCCGAAGCGCTGACGCCGCGCGACGTCGGCGGCCCGACCGAGCGCGTGAAACGGCGCCTCGAGGTAGAGCTCGAGAGCCTCGTCCGGCGAGAGGCGGCCGCCGTTAGCGGAACGGTCGAGGAGCGTCTGCAGCGTCACGCGCACAGGGTACGGCGCTGCCCTCGGCCCACCACGCCGGGAGCGTCCACCCTCAGAACGTCAGGCCGCTCTGCGCCGCTCCGACGGCGAAGGCCACGGCCGAGGCCACCAGCCCGATGATGTCGAAGAAGCGCTCCGAGCGCGTGCGCGAGATCATTTGACCCCACAGCCCGCCGACCACTCCGACGGCGCCGCATGCCATTCCGGCCTCGGGACCGTCGAACGCGATGAGGATCAGTCCGACCGTGCCGAGCAGGAAGGTGCCGATCGCGAGCAGCGCGTCGGTGCCTCGGGTTTCCTCGAGATGCAGCGGGGTGGGTGCGTGCATGGTGACCTCCGGGCGCAGGGCTGTGCGCGTACCCAGCGTGCCTCCGACGGATGCGGGGAGCAACCCCCAGCCCTTGCGTCTGCTCGGGCGAGCGGCCGGCAGGTGCAGCAGAGCGGACGTTGCGGGGTGGCTCAGAGGGTCGCGAGCTCCAGTGCGGCATCGGCGGGTACGGCGTCCAGCAGGGCGGCCCGGCGGGTGAACTCGCGGATCCCCTCGAGCTGCGGTTCGCCGAGTCGGAAGTCCAGCGCCCGGAAGTAGGTCGCCAGGGTCGCGGCATCGAACGGCTCCCACTGCGCGGCGCGCGCGGCAACCTCCTCCACCTGCTCGAGGGAGGAGGTCAGTGAGGCACGGAAGGAGCGCTGCACGGCGGCCACCTGGTCGGGCTGCTCAGCGGCGTAGTCGCGGCGCGCTGCCCAGACGGCGAACACCATCGGGAGACCCGTCCACTCCCTCCACGCCGCTCCGAGGTCCAGGGCGTGCAGCCCCAAGCCCGGCGCCTCGTAGGTCGCGCGCAGGGCCGGGTCCCCGATGAGGACGGCCGCGTCGGCAGAGCGCATCATCGCCCCCAGGTCAGGGGGGGTGGTCACGAACGACGCCTTCACCTGGTAGCGCTGCGCGAGGAGCATCTGAGCGAGCAGCACGCTGGTGCGGCTGGTGGACCCGAGCGCGATGTGCGCACCGTCAAGGTCCTCGACGGGTCGCTTGCTCACGAGCACGACGGACAGCACCGGTCCATCGGAGCCGACGGCGAGGTCGGGGAGCACCACGAGCTCCCGAGCATGCTGCAGCGCCGGCACCAGGCTGATCGGGCCGATGTCGAGCGCCCCGGACAGCAGCAGGCCGTTCAGCACATCCGGCGTCTCGCGGCGCAGCCGGACGTCGAGCAGGGCCCCGCTGCGCACCAGACCGTCGTACAGCGGAAGGCAGTTGAGGAAGTCGATGTGGCCGACGCGGGGGCGGCGCAGACTGCTCATACCCCGAGGTTAGTGGGACGAAGAAAGCTGACTCGGTCC
>JAOPVP010000002.1 GCA_025966135.1 Frankiales bacterium | reverse complement strand
TGGGCGCGTGCCTGGTCGCCTTGACGGTCAGGACGTTGTTGTCCACGTGCAGCTCGACGCCGTCGGCGGAGATGCCGGGCACGTCGAACTGCAGCAGGAACATGTCCTCCCTGCGGTACGCGTCCATGGGCATCCCCCAGGCGCGCTCGCCGCCGCCTCCGAAGGCCTGCTGGAAGAACCTGTCGATCTCACGGAACGGATCGCTACGCACGAGGGCCACCGAAACCACCTCCTACGAAGACTGGTGCCTCTCCGCAGCAGCCGGCGCGGGCCGGCCTGCAGTTCGTGTACCCCTTTTTAGCACTCGCCATGCACGAGTGCCAAGTCCTCGCGGGGGCTTCTCCTAGGTCAGTTCAAGGACCGGCGAGGGCGTGGCCGAACGGCCTCTCGCAGGCGGAGCTGGCTCAGCGGTGCGGCATCGACCACGCCGACATCAGCCGGATCGAGCGGGGCGCGACAAGCCCTACGGCGAGAACGTTGCAGCGGATCGCTGAGGCTCTCGACGCAGACCTGCGGCTGGTCATCCGGGCCTCCTAGCCACTTCTGCCCGGCGGCTCGGACGGGACCCGGGAAGGCGCACCACTTAGGCTCGCGGGCATGTCCGAGATGCTCTCCTACACCGAAGTTGCCACCCGGATGGGCGTCGGCGTCACTGGCGTCAAGCAGCTCATCACCGACCACAAGCTGCTCGCGATCAAGACGGAGCAGGGCATGGCAGTCCCGGCCGAGGCGCTCGACGGCGACGTGCCCGTCAAGCACCTGTCCGGCGTGCTGACCCTGCTCCACGACGCGGGTTACACACCGGAACAGGCCTACACCTGGCTGACCACTGCCGACGACTCGCTGCCGGGCACGCCGCTCCAGGCCCTGCACGAGAACCGCGCCACCGAGATCAAGCGCCGCGCGCAGGCCCTGGCCTTCTGATGCAGCTCACCGTCAACGGCGCACCGCAGCAGGTCGAGGACGGGACGTCGTTGCCGGCCCTCATCGAGCAGCTGGGGTTGCGCGTCGGCTCCGTCGTGGTCGAGCACAACGGCACCGCGCTGCTGCGGTCCGAGGTGCTGGCCACGACGCTCGCCGACGGCGACGTGCTCGAGCTGGTGCGGGCGGTGGCCGGTGGCTGATGCCGGGCTGGAGCGGCGTCGACGGCTGGCCGAGGCGCGGCTCTACCTCTGCACCCCGGACCGCCCCGACCTGGCCGCCTTCCTGGACAAGGTCCTCGCCGGCGGCGTCGACGTCGTGCAGCTGCGGGAGAAGGGGATCGAGGCGCGACGGGAGCTCGAACTGCTGGCGATCGTGCGGGAGGCGGCTGAGCGGCACGGCGCGCTGTGGTCGGTCAACGACCGAGCCGACGTGGCCCATGCGAGCGGCGCCGACGTGCTGCACCTCGGCCAGGACGACCTGCCCGTCCCAGCGGCTCGGGCCCTGCTCGGCGGCGACGTGCTCGTCGGCCGGTCCACGCACGACATCGCGCAGGTCGAGGCAGCGGCGGCGGAGCCCGGGGTCGACTACTTCTGTGTCGGCCCGACCTGGCCGACACCCACCAAGCCAGGCCGGCCGGCGCCGGGGCTCGCCCTCACCCGGCACGCGGCGGCGCTGCGCACCGACCGGCCTTGGTTCGCCATCGGTGGCATCGACCTCGACAACCTCGACCAGGTGCTGGCCGCCGGCGCGAGCCGCGTCGTCGTCGTCCGCGCCCTGACCGAGGCCGCGGATCCGCGCGCGGCGGCTGAGGCGTTCAAGGCCCGCCTGTGAGTCGCGGGGAGGCGGAGGGGTGACCTACCTGCTCGTGCTCGCAGGGTGTGTGCTCGGCACCCTGCCCCTCGAGCTGTTCCTCGGCGTACGGGTGTACCGGCAGTGGCGCCGCCTCCTCCTGACCTTGGCACCGGTCCTTGCCGTCTTCATGACCTGGGACGTCCTGGCGGTCCGCGCCGGTCACTGGCACTACGACCCGCGGCAGACGATCGGGATCATGCTGGGCAACCTGCCGCTCGAGGAGCTGCTGTTCTTCCTCGTCATCCCGATCTGCTCGGTCCTGGCCCTGGAGGCGGTACGGCGGGTTCGCGGGTGGGAGGTGTGACCTACACCGAGGCGGCCCTGGTGGGCGCACTGGTGACCATCGCGCTCGACCTGGCCATCCTGAGGACCCGGCTGCTGACCCGCAAGGCGTTCTGGGTGGCCTACCTGATCGTGCTGGCCTTCCAGCTGCTCACCAACGGCATCCTCACCGGCCGGGGGGTGGTCCTCTACTCGGCCGATGCCGTTGCAGGAGTCGGCTCGCACGTCGGCCACACCCCGCCGTTCCTGGGGCACGGGCGGATCGCGTACGCCCCCTTCGAGGACCTGCTGTTCGGCTTCGCCCTCGTCGTCCAGACCCTCTCCTGGTGGGTCTTCTGGGGCCGCCTGCCTCAGCGCCGGGCGCGCCTGGCGGCCACCAGAGCCGGTACGGCGACGCGGACCCGGCGGGCGCGGCCGACGGCCACGCGGCGGCGCAGTACCGGGTAGTCCTGCTCTTCGATCTCGCGGAGGATCCCGGCGTACAGAGCGAGGGCGGTCTCGATGCAGGGGCGCGACGTGGGATGCAGCAGCCGCACGCCCTGCTCGGCGGTCCGGTAGATCTCGCGGGTCCGCGCGATCTCGAAGGCCAGGAGCCGCCGGACCGGGCCGTCCACCACCCCGTGCTCGAGGTGCTCCCACGTCACGCCGAAGGCGTCGAGGTCCTCCAGCGGCAGGTAGACCCGGCCGCGGGCGAGGTCCTCGCCGATGTCGCGCAGGAAGTTGGTCAGCTGGAAGGCGACCCCGAGATCGCGCGCGTACGGCTCGGCGATGTGGGCTGGGACGACCGGCTCGAGGATCGGCAGCATCTCGAGCCCGATCACCGCGGCCGACCCGTGCACGTAGTCCATCAGGTCGTCCCAGGTCTTGTACGACGCCACCGTGAGGTCCATGCGCATCGAGCGCAGGAAGGCCTCGACGTGGGCCACCGGGATGTCCCAGCGTCGCAGGGTGTCGGCGAGCGCAGCGCCCACCGGGTGGCCGGCGTCTCCGGTCACCAGCTGGTCGCTGAGCTGGAGCAGCCGTGCCGCCTTCTGGTCAGGCGTCAGCGCGGAGCTGAGGTCGTCGACGATCTCGTCGGCGTAGCGCGCGAAACCGTAGAGGGCGTGGACGTAGGGGCGTTTCCAGGCCGGCAGCAGGGAGGCGGCGAGGTAGTACGTGCGCCCGTGGGAGGAGTTGAGAGCACGGCAGGCCGCATACGAGGCGCGTAGGCCGGGGTCGGTGATGCCGGCCGCGTCCAGCGACTTCACGCGGAGACCTCGACGGTCCCTTCGGGCACCTCGGTCTCCTCGAGCAGCTCGCGCGTGGAACGGCGCACCAGGTACGTCGCGAAACCGACTGCAGCCACGACGGGAGCGCCGTAGAGCGGTGGGCGGATCAGGCTGCGGCCGTTGGGCAGCAGGGCCAAGCACAACGCGACGGACAGGGCGCCGAGGGGCAGCAGCGAGCGCTCGCCGCCTACCGCGGCGAGGAGCACCAGACCCCAGAGCAGGTACCACGGCTGCACGATCGGACCGAGGGCGACGACGGCGACCATCGTCAGGCCGAGGGCTCGCATGGGTCCGAGGCGATGGGCTCGCAGGAGCAGCCCGAGCGCCACGACACCGCCGATCGCCAGCCCCGCGGCAAGCACTACGCGGAGCACCACGGCGGGCGTGTCGACGAGACCGAAGACGTGCAGGACGTTGCCCATGAACAGGCCGATGCCGGTCGACGGCGAGAAGATCGACAAACGGGCGCTGCCGGCATCGAGGGTGTGCAGCCATCCCCATCCCAGACCGGTGGCCATGGTGAGCAGGACCGCGGTGGCGGTGGACGTCGCCAGGATGGTGCAGGCCCCCCGGAACCGCGCCCCCCATCCGGTCAGCAGCATCGGCAGGAAGCCGAGTGCCGCTACGGCGGGGAGCTTGACCAGCGCGGCGATGGTGATGACGACGGTGGCCAGCGCCAGGCGACGTGTCGTCGGTGTGCGGCCGACGACGGCGAGTCCGGCCACCAGCAGGCCGACCATGAGGGCGTCGTTGTGGGCACCCGCGACGCCGTGCAGCAGGACGAACGGGTTGGCCAGGCCGAGCCACAGGGCGCGCTGCGGCTCGACGCCGTGCGCGCGCGCCAGACGGGGGAGCGCCCAGGCGACGAGGAGCAGCCCCGCGACTGCCAGCAGCCTGAGCAGGATCACGGCGCCGACGACGTGGTCACCGACGAGCAGGACCACGCGACCGGACAGCCACAGCCAGACTGGGCCGTAGGGCGCGGGAGTGGACCGCCAGATCCCGTCCACCCGGAGCACCCACTTGCCGGTGAGCGCCGTCGGGCCATAGGTGTAGGGGTCGATGTGGTGGGCGACGAGGTTGCCCTGACCCGCGTAGGCGTAGACGTCACCGCTGAACAGCGGCGGTGTGACAAGTAGGGGCAGTGACCACAGTCCGGCGACCATCAGTACGGCCCGGGGGGAGAGCTGGCCGAGCAGGTGCCGCAGCTGCCACCAGCACCACACCAGCAGCACCATCGCGATGAAGACCACGACGGTGCAGATGACCTGGACCGGCCCCTTGTCGTGCATCCAGGTCAGGTGAAGTGCTTCGGCGATGGCGTCCCTGCCCTTGGGGACGACGCCCGCGCCGACACCGCCGAACGAGAGCAGAGTGGTGCCGAGCAAGCCCCCGAGCAGCTGGCGCCGCGGGACGCCGGTGTGCAGCCAGGCGGGAACGTTCACGCGACCGCTCGCGACCGGTAGCTGCGGTCGGGTCCAAGGATGCGCTCGGCCGCCAGGCGACCGCTGAGCAGGACCATCGGTACACCGACGCCCGGCTGGGTACCGGAGCCGGCGAAGACGACGCCCTCCACCAGCGGCGCGAGGTTGGACGGGCGGAACGGCCCGGTCTGCAAGAACGAGTGGGCGCTGGCGAACGGCGAGCCACGCTCCATCCCCCGTCGCTGCCAGTCGGCTGGGGTCGTCACGTGCTCGACCTCCACGGCGTCGCCGAACCCGACGTACCCCAGCCCCTCGAGCCGGGCGACGACCTCATCGCGGTAGCGCGGGCCGAGCACCTCCCAGTCGAGGCCGGCGTCAAGGTTGGGGGTCGGGACCAGCACGTAGTAGCTATGCCCTCCAGGAGGGGCCAGAGACGGGTCGGAGCGGGTGGGGTTCGTGACCAGGACCGAGGGGTCGGCCATGAGACGGCCGCGGTCGATGAGATCGCTGAACACCTCGCGCCACGCGCGGCCGAAGTGCAGGTTGTGGTGGGCGGTGCGCGTGTAGGCCTGGGTGGACCCGGTGAGCATCAGGAAGCAGCTGGGGGAGTACCGCAGCCGCTTCACCTTCGCGGGCGTCGCCGACGGCGGGAGCAGCTCGCGGTAGGCCACCGGCAGGTCGGGGTTGAGGACGACGACGTCGGCCTCGACCCGCTCCCCGGATGCGGTCTCGACCCCGACAGCCCGGCCGTGCTCGACGAGCACGCGGGTGACGGACTCGCCGTACCGGAAGACGACTCCGTGCTTGGCCGCGGCACTGGCGAGCGCCTGGGGGACCGCGTGCATGCCGCCCTTGGGGAAGAACACGCCCGCGACGGAGTCCATGTAGGCGATGACCGCGTAGAGGGCGAGCGCGTTGTAGGGCGAGAGGCCGGCGTACATCGACTGGAAGGACAGGGCTCGCTGCGTCCGGGGGTCGTGCAGGTAGCTGTTGACCTTCGGTGCCAGGCGGCGGAAGGCGCCGACGGCGGCGAGGCGGGCCAGGTTGGGGGTCAGCAGGCCGGCGGGCGAGTCGACGTTGCGGTCGATGAAGTCCTTCATCTCGTACCGGTACAGCCGGGAGACGAACTCGACGTAGCGCAGGTAGCCGTGCGCCTCGGCCGGTCCGCAGACGCGCCGGACCTCCTCGGCCATCTCGCCCCGGTCGGCCTTGACGTCCAGCGTCGAGCCGTCGGGGTAGAAGGCGCGGTACAGCGGGCTCACGGGCTCGAGCTCGAGCCAGTCCTCCGTCCGCTCGCCGACGCAGTCGAGGGCGTCGGCGATGAGGTCCGGCATCGTCAAGACCGTCGGCCCGGTGTCGAACCGGTAGCCGCCGAGCTCGAGGATCCCGGCGCGGCCGCCGGGGACGTGCTCGCGCTCGATCACGGTCACCTCGCGGCCGGCGCCGACCAGGCGCAGGGCGGCGCTCAGGCCCGCCAGTCCCGCGCCCACGACGACCACTCGGTCGGTCGGGGAGGGGACGGTGCGCACCTGCTGAGCCTAGCGAGGGCGACCATGCCCTCAGGCCGGCGTGACCCGGGCGGGAAGTGCTGTCAGACCTGGGTGAGGATCTCGGCGCCGGACTCGGTGACGACCAAGGTGTGCTCGAACTGCGCGGTGCGGCTCCGGTCGACGGTGACCGCCGTCCAGCCGTCGTCCCACATCTCGTGGTGCCAGTCGCCGACGGTGATCATCGGCTCGATGGTGAACGTCATCCCGGGGACCAGCTCCTGGCGGGCCGTCGGGTTGTCGTAGTGGTAGACCTGCGGCTCGCTGTGGAATGCCCGCCCGATCCCATGGCCCACGAACGCCCGCACGACCCCGTAGCCGTGGCCCTCAGCGTGCTCCTGGATGGCCTTGCCGATATCGCGGACCCGGGCGCCGGGCTTGACCGCGGCGATCCCGCGCTCGAGGCACTCCTTCGTGACGGCCACCAGTTTCCGGCTGTCCTCGTCGACCTCTCCGACGAAGAACGTGGCGTTGGTGTCGCCGTGCACGCCATCGAGGTAGATCGTCACGTCGAGGTTGACGATGTCGCCGTCCTTGAGGACGGTCGAGTCCGGGATGCCGTGGCAGATGACCTCGTTCACCGACGTGCACAGCGACTTCGGGAAGCCGTGGTAGCCCAGCGGGCTGGGGTAGCCGCCGCGCTTGATGCACTCCTCGTGCGCGATCGCGTCGAGCTCGTCGGTGGTGATGCCGGGCCTGATGGCGGCCCCCACGATCTGCAGGACCTCGGCTGCGGCCTTGCCGGCGGTGCGCATCTTCGCGAGCGTCTCCGCATCCTTCGGAGCACTGCTCTCCCGGACGCCGGGTCGACCCTTGGGATCATGGGCGTACGGCGGTCTCGCGATGTGCTCGGGCACCTCGCGGCGGGGACTGAGCTTGCCGGGCTTGACGTACAACTCTGCGCGGCGGGCGGCCTCGTCGCGGGCGGTCTGCTCGGCGGCAGCGCGCGCGGGGTCGAGGTCGGGGAGGCGGTGGCAGCGCTTGTACTTGCGCCCGCTCCCGCAGTGGCAGGGGTCGTTGGCGGCCAGCGTCGGAGCAGTCATGGTCCCTCCAGCCTACGGCGGCGGTGACTGTCTTCCCGCCGATCATGGTGTTCCTGCCCGGTTCCCACGCTCAGCGTGCGAGCACAAACCCCATGATCGGCGCGGTCAGAGCGAACGGGTGGTCGCGGCGACGGCGAGCTCGCGGAGCACCTCGACCGCTTCGGGGGTCACCGGAGCCGGCTCGAGGGCGGCGAGGGCCTCAGTTGTGCGCGCCGTGATGAGCTCCTCGACCCGGGCCACCGCACCGGTGTCGACGAGCACCTGTCGCAGCGTCGCGACTGCGGCGGCGTCGAGTGCGGGATCGCCGAGGTGACGTCGTACCAGGTCTGCTTGTGCGGGAGTGGCGCCCTCGAGAGCAAGGGCCACGAGGGCGGTGCGCTTGCCCTCGCGGAGGTCGTCCCCAGCGGGCTTGCCGGTCACGTCGGGGTCACCGAAGACGCCGAGGACGTCGTCGCGGAGCTGGAACGCCTCTCCGAGCGGCATGCCATAGGCGGAGTAGGCAGCCAGGACCTCGGCAGGGGCGCCGGCCATGGTCGCGCCGAGGTGCAGGGGCTCGACGATCGTGTACTTCGCGGACTTGAAGCGGGCGACCCGCAGCGCCGACTCCACGGTGCCGTCGCCGCGCACCTGCTCGAGCAGGTCGAGGTACTGCCCGGCCATGAGCTCGGCGCGCATGTCGTCGAAGACCCGGCGGGCCGCGGAGGTGAGCAGCCCACTGCTGACGAGCATCTCGTCGGACCACGCCAGGCACAGGTCGCCGAGCAGGATGGCCGCGCCTGCGCCAAAGGTGGCCGCCGTGCCGTTCCAGCCCTGATCCGCATGAAGGGCAGCGAAGCGGCGGTGCACGGCGGGCCTGCCCCGACGGGTGTCGCTGCCATCCATGACGTCGTCGTGGATGATCGCGCAGGCCTGGAACAGCTCGAGGGACGCGGCCGCGACGACCAGCTCGTCGCTGTCGGGCCCACCGGCGCCGCGGTACCCCCAGAAGCAGAAACCGGGTCGCAGCCGCTTGCCTCCGGAGAGGAACTCCGCGACCGCCTCGGTCATCGGTTGCAGCTCCTCGCCCATGGCCTGCAGCCGCGGCTGGTGGTCGGCGAGGAAGCCGTCGAGCGCCTTCTGGACCCGCGCGCGGAGGTCGTCGCGGTCCAGGACACCCATGAGGCCGGAGCCTAGTCTTCGAACATGAGCCTGCGAACCGTGACGACCGTCGGAACCGGTACGGCGACAGCGGTCCCCGACGCCGTCTCCGTGGTGCTGGGCATCGAGGTGGAGGGCTCCACCCCTGCCGACGCGCTTCGTGCCTGCGGCGCGGCCCAGGAGGCGGTGATCGCCGCGCTCGGTGTCCCAGCCTCCGCGGGGGGCCTGTCCGTACAGCCCGGCTGGGACCACGAGCGCCAACGAGCCGGCCGACCTCAGGCCATCTCCACCGTGACCGCTCGCCTTCCTGACCTCGGCTCGGCCGGCGAGGTCGTCACCGCCGCTCTGGAGGCCGGTGGCGACGCAGCACGGCTGCAGAGGCTCCAGCCCCTGGTGACCGACCCGTCCCCCGCCAGGGAGCAGGCTCGCCAGCAGGCCTTCAGCGAGGCTCGGCGCTCCGCCGAGCACTACGCCGGGTTGGCGGGCGCCCGGCTCGGAGCTCTGGTGCACCTCTCGGAGGGAGCCGCCCGGGGGCTCCCCGAGCTGCCCGGAAGGGCGTCGGGTGACGTCGTGATGGCCGCGTCCTTCGCTGTTGCGGAAGGACCGCAGGACGTGGTCGCGTCGCTCATGACGACATGGGAGCTGGCCGCCGACTAACCTCCGGGCCATGTCGAGCCCCACGATCTCGGAGATGCTCGCCACCGGTGACCGCTTGTTCTCCTTCGAGTTCTTCCCGGCGAAGACGCCCGAGGGGGAGCGGCAGCTGTGGCAGGCCATCCGCGAGCTTGAGTCGCTGCAGCCGCACTTCGTGTCTGTGACCTACGGGGCCGGTGGCTCCACAAGGGCCACCACGGTCGCGATGACCGAGCGGATCGCCACCGAGACGACCCTCACCCCGCTCGGTCACCTCACGGCGGTCAACCACTCGGCGGCCGAGCTGCGGCACATCATCGGTCAGTACGCCGCGGCTGGGGTCCGCAACGTGCTGGCGCTGCGGGGTGACCCGCCCGGCGACCCGCAGGCCGATTGGGTGCAGCACCCCGAGGGCTTCGCCTATGCCGCCGAGCTCGTGGCGCTCGTCAAGGGCAGCGGCGACTTCTGCGTCGGTGTGGCGGCCTTCCCGGAGAAGCACCCGAGGTCCCCGGACCTCGACTTCGACGTGGACTTCTTCGTGCGCAAGTGCCGCGCGGGCGCTGATTTCGCGATCACCCAGATGTTCTTCCGCGCCGAGGACTACCTGCGGCTACGCGACCGCGTGGCCGCTGCCGGCTGCGACGTCCCGATCATCCCCGGGATCATGCCGGTGACGAACGTCGCGCAGATCGAGCGCTTCGCGATCCTGTCCGGCGCGGACTTCCCCAAGCCGCTGGCGGAGCGGCTGCACCAGGTGGCTGACGACCCGCTCGCCGTCCGGGAGATCGGCGTCGAGGTGGCCACCGAGCTGTCGGACCGGCTGTTGTCCGAGGGCGCGCCGGGCCTGCACTTCATCACCCTCAACCGCTCGACCGCGACCCGTGAGATCTGGTCCCGACTCGGACTCTCCGCCACGTCCTGAACCTGCGAGCCACGGGGTGCGTCCCATCTCCACATCACCCATTTGTGGAGGCACACCGTGAACCGCAGCGTCCTTGCCGCCCCCCTGGTCGTCGCCGCTGTGGTCGGCGCCTTCGTCGTCGGCGGCGGCCACCTCACGAAGGCCGCGGTCGCGGCTGACACCCCTTCATCCACGAATGGCGTCGTCGTCGACGGCCTGGGCAAAGTGACGGGCACGCCCGACGTGCTGAGGGCCACGCTGGGCGTCTCCGTCCACCGGTCAGAGCTCAGCACTGCCCTCCAGGACGCCAACACCCTGCAGAACCGGATCCGGGCGGCGCTGAAGAAGGGGGGGTCGCGGCTCCGGACCTGCAGACCTCCGACGTGAGCGTCTACCCCGCGTACGACAACAAGGGCCGCCGCGACGGCTACTCCGTCAGCGAGACGCTCACGGCCAAGCTGCGTGACCTCAAGAAGGCGGGCAAGACCATCAGCAACGCGGTCCTCGCCGGAGGCAACTCGGCGACGTTGCAGGGCGTCAGCTTCGCCCTGGAGGACAACGTCGCCTTGCTCGGCAAGGCCCGCGACGCCGCCTACGCCCAGGCTAAGGACAAGGCCCTGCGCTACGCCGGGCTCTCCGGACGCCAGCTCGGCGAGGTACAGCTCGTCACCGAGTCGACCTCGGCGCCGCAGGACCTGTCGCGGGCCAAGGGCTTTGCCGCGGGGCCCGCCGGTTCCGCCGTCCCGATCGACCCCGGCAGCAGTCAGGTCAGCGTGTCGGTAACGGTCCGATGGGCCCTGCGCTGACCCGTCGTCCTACCGTGCAGCCATGAAGCTGGCCCACCGGGTGCGCACCACCGCTTCTCCCGCGCAGGTCTGGGCGCTGCTCGGCACCCCGACGCAGTGGCCGCGGTTCGACGTGTTCCTCACCAAGGTCAGGGGCACCGACAGGCCGGCCGCGGTCGGTCAGCACCTGGTCGGCATCTCCCGCTGGACCAAGCTCGGGATCCCACTCGACGTGCTCGAGGTGGATCCCGAGCAGCGGCTGGTGATGCGGATCCGGACCGCCCCGGGGATCACCGAGGAGCTGACGTTCGTGCTCACCCCCACCACCAAGGGCGGTACGGACATCGCGGTCTCGATGGTGGTGGACGGACTGTTCGCCGGACCGGTCGCCCCGGTGCTCTGGCTTGCGAACGGTCTCAACGCCCGCGTCCTCGCCGCCCGAACCCACAGCCTCGCCCGTCAAGCCCGTCGTACGGCGAAGACGGTGGCGTGACCCTGTCCGACAGGGACGGCTGGCTCGACCGTTGGCAGGCGTTGCACGGCGGCTTCGACCCGCGCACCGCCAACCCGTTCCTGCGCCGTTGGCTGGCGTTCGTCTACGCGCTGGCCCGGCCGCTGGCCGACACAGGCATCCACCCGCACGTGCTCACCGGGTTGTCGCTGCTCGCGGCCGCCGGGGTACTGGTGACCCCGCTCTGGGCCGGCGTCCTGCTCGTGCTGCTGAGCGCTGTGCTCGACGGCCTTGACGGCTGCGTGGCCGTACTTCAGGACCGCGCCTCGCGGTGGGGGTACGTGCTCGACAGCGCCGTCGACCGCTGCTGCGACCTGCTGTTCGTGATGGTCATGGTGCAGATCGGCGGCCCGGTGGGGCTCGCTGCGGCCTGCGGGTTCGGAATCTTCCTGCTGGAGTACGTCCGGGCCCGGGCCGGCAATGCCGGCGCGGGAGAGGTGGGGGCCGTGACGGTGGCGGAGCGGCCGACCAGGGTGCTGGTGACGGCCTTCGCGCTCGCGCTCGGGCAGGGGGAGGCGGGCTTGTGGGTGCTGACGGCGTTCACCACCGTCGGTCTGGTGCAGCTGGTCCTGGGCATCCGTCGTCAGCTGGCGGGTTCGGTCGACAGCTGATGAGGGTTGCCCGGGAACTCGATCAGGAGCAGTGTCAACGCTTGCCGGTGACGCCGCCGGGGCGTCGCCACAAGCCAGTGAAGGTTGGTGGGACATGTACGCACGGTCCACCACGATCCAGGCAGATCCCAACCGTCTCGATGAGGGGATCGCTTACGTCCGCGACGATGTCATGCCCACGCTGAGCGGGATGGACGGCTGCGTCGGCCTGTCGATGATTGTCGATCGGACGTCGGGCCGCAGCATCACGACCACGGCATGGCGTGATGAGGAAGCCATGCGCGCCAGCGACGCGGCAGCGCGCCCCCTCCGTGAGCGAGCCGGGCAGGTGTTCGCAGGCAAACCGGAAGTCAACGTGTGGGAGATCGCGGTGCTGCACCGGGTTGAAGAAGCCGGTGAGGGAGCGTGCGTCCGCGTGAGCTGGCTCCGTGCGGACAGTGACCGGATCCAACGCGCGGTCGAGGCGTTTCGCACCCAGTCCCTGCCGGCGATCGAAGGACTCCCGGGGATCCGCAGCGCCAGCCTCTTCGTCGACCGCGACCAGGGCCGTGCGGTGGTCTCGACGACCTACGACAGCCGCGCCTCGCTGGAACGCAGCCGTGACGCGGCGACCGCTCTGCGCGGGAAGCTGGTCCAGGAGCAGGGCGTCGAGGTCCTGGAGGTGGGCGAGTTCGACCTGGTGCTCGCGCACCTGCGAGTACCCGAGACCGTCTGAGCCGCACGCCCTTCCGGGCCGCGCAACCTCGTTACGTCCGTTCCTGTGCACACCTCCACGGGGTGCCGGGCCGTATGCGGGATCGTGCCCTGACCGTGACCGTCGGTGCCTCGCCGGCTGCCGGTGGGCGGTTCTACGTTCGGTTCGTGAGCGAGCGCAGGTCGCTTCCCCTGGACCGCTTCGCGGCTGTCGGTCTCCTCCGGCCGGACGCCGGCTGCGGGGACAGTCGCGTGCTCATGGACTGCCACCTCCACAGCGACGACGACGCGATCTGCCCGCGCTGCCTGACGTGGATCGAGGAGCGGCAGTTCGTGCGGCTCACGGCCTACGGCCTGCTGCAGCACGAGGTCTGCCCCCGTCGCGAGGACTAAGTCAAGCCGGTCCGATCAGGCGGCTGACGATCTGGGCCGACAGCGCGACGAGTGGCAGCCCTCCGCCCGGATGCGAGGAGCCGCCCACCAGGAACAGCCCGGGCACCGGCGAGCGGTTGGCCGGTCGCAGGAAGGCTGCCGTCGCGCCGTTGCTCGAGGTCCCGTAGATCGCCCCGCCGACAGCGCCGGTGCGCTCCTGCAGGTCGGCCGGGGTGATGACCTCGCGCCACAGCAGGCGGTCGCGGACGGGCATCCCGCGCCGGTCCAGCACGTCGAGCAGCTGGTCGGCGTACGCCTCCGCCAGCCCAGGTGCGCGCCAGTCGATCGCGCCCGTGCCGGTGCCGTGCCGGGGTGCGTTGACGAGGACGAACCAGGCCTCGTTCCCCTCAGGTGCCTGGTCGGGGGGAGTGCTGACGTACAACGTCGGGTCCGGGACGGGTTGCGCGTGCCGGCCGAAGACCGCGTCGAACTCCGCGTCGTAGTCCTGGGGGAACAGCACGGTGTGGTGGGCCTGGCCGTGTGAGCGGCCGCTCACCGCCAGCAGCAGCATGAAGCCCGACAGCGATGGCATGGCTCGGGCGAGCTTGCGCTTGGCCGACGGACAGTCGACGAGGTCGCCGTAGACGTGGGTGGCGTCGACGTTCGCAACGACCAGGTCGGCGGCCACCTCGCTGCCGTCCTCCAGCCTGACGCTGGTGGCTGGGTCGTGGATCGCAACCACCCGGGTGTGCGTCCGGATCTCCACGCCCACGTCGAGCGCGCGCTGCAGCAGCGCGTCGGCGAGTCGGCGGAGACCGCCGGTGACGTACCAGCCGCCGTAGGCCTGCTCGACGTAGGGGATCGCCGCCAGGGCGGCCGGCGCCCGGCGCGGATCGGAGCCGCTGTAGGTGGCGTACCGGTCGAGCACCATCCGCAGCCGCGGGTCGTGCAGGTGCCGGCGACCCAGGGCACGCAAGGATCGGCCGGGGGACAGGGTCGCGAGGTCTCCGGGGTGCTTGAGGGTCAGCGCGGCGAGGGTGCGCGAGCCGTGCAGGGCCGACTCGAGGAAGGGCGTGCGACTGGCCCTCCAGATCTTCCGGGCCCGGTCCAGAAGGCCGCGCCAGTCGTCGCCCGCGCCCTCGCCCAGGGCGGCGTCGAGCCGCCGGCAGAGCTCGTCGAGGTCGTTGCTTGCGTCGAACGTCGTGTCGTCGGCGAAGCGGTACCTCGCGACTGGGTCAAGACGCTCCAGCTTCAGGTCGTCGGGCCAACCGCCCGTCGCTGCGAACAGGTCCTCGAACACCGCCGGCATCGTCAGCAAGGAGGGTCCGGTGTCAAAGCAGAACCCCTCGCGCTCAAGGGATCCCAGCTTCCCCCCGACGGTGTCGGCCGCCTCGAGGACCGTGACGCGATGCCCCTGGCAAGCCAGCCGGGCGGCGACGGCGAGCCCACCGACACCCGCTCCGACGACGAGGACCCGGCTCACAGCGCGCGTCCCTTCCAGCTCTGTGTCCCGCGCCGGTGCGCCACCCGTGCGCGCAGGTCCAGCCCGACCAGTGCAGCGACACCGAGCGGATGGGTCACGCTGTCGAGCACCCGACCCCCGGTCCGCTTGGCGCTGATCATGCGGCCGAGAACCCCTGCGGTGCAGGCGATCCGGGCCGCACGGGACCGTCCGAAGACGGGTGCGACGTAGAGCACGGACAACAGGGCCGGGACGACCGCCGGCACGGTGTGCAGGGACTTGCTGTAGCCGTCGACCATCTCCTGCCAACCGTCGTACATCCGGGTGGTGGCCAGCTGAGTCCCGTCGACGACGCCGCCGCTGCCGCCTACGCGCTTGACCGCCCGGAGCAGCGCCACGTCCTCCAGCACCTGGTCGCGGACGGCCGCATGTCCTCCGATGCGGTCATAGACCGACCGGCGTACGGCGAGCAGCTGGCCGTTCGCGGCCGACAGCGACGGGCGGGAGGAGCGCTCGGCGAGCCGAAGCGGCAGGAACGTCAGCCACGACCACTGCAGGAGCGGCTGCACCAAGCGGGTGGCTCCCGGGGCCTCCTGACGCGGGTACGGCGAGACGAGGTCGAGGCCGGTGTCGAGCAGGGTGGCCACGGTCGCGGCCACCGCGTGCGGCGCCAGCACGACGTCGGCGTCGACGAAGACCAGGACCTCGCTCGCCGGACTGGCCGCATCCGCGAGCTGCTGACAGGCATGGGGCTTGCCGAGCCAGCCCTCCGGCAACGGCCGGCCCTCCAGCAGCACGACGCGGGCGTCCCCGGCGGCGATCGCGGTGACGCGGTCGGCGGTGCCGTCGGTCGAGCCGTCGTCGAGCACCAGCACCTCCAGGTGCCCGCTGTCGTCCTGCGCCAGGAGGGAACGCAGGCAGGACTCGACGCGATGCGCCTCGTTCCGCAGCGGCAGCAGCACGCTCGTCCAGGTCTCCAGCGGCCGGGTCACGGGGGTGCGCAGCGCCCGGGCATTGACTGCGGTGTGCAGGGTCAGCGCCGAGACCAACCACGCGATCCACCTCACCGCGTGAGGCTCCGCGCGTACGGGACGGCGACCAGTCCCATCCCGACGCCCCCGACCACGGCCACGCCGGGGCGGCCGAAGAAGGCGGCGTTGGCGAGCACGGAGGAGGCGTAGGTCCACAGGAACAGGGTCGCCGGGACCCGGTCATCCACCGCCTGTCCCGGGAGCCTGCTCAGCAGCGTGATCATCACGACGGCGACCCCGAGCCAGCCGAGCGTGTTGGTCAGGGGGATCGCGTTGACGCCGGGGTCCGGGTGGAGCCAACGCCAGTGCCCTGCCGCCACCATCTGGGGGTCGAGGAACAGGTCCCAGGAGGCGAGGGCGAAACCGCCGACCGCGACCGCCCGCCAGCCTCGCGCGAGCCGACGGCCCACCAGCAACGAGGGGTAGGCGAACATCGCCCACGCGAGGGGGACGACCACCGGCACGCCGAGGAACTCCGGACCGAGTGAACGGCCGTAGGCGTAGTCGCCGAACGGGAACCCGGTGGCGACGCCGACGGCCTCCGCGACGAGGCCCAGGCCGGCGGTCGCGGCGACGAAGGCAGCCGTCCAGGCCGGGCCCCGGGCGAGCAACGCGTGGGAGGCGGAGGCGAGGAAGAAGGCAACAACGGTGGCGACGGTCAACTGGTCACGTACCTCGCCGTGGACCAGCGGGTAGGCGACCTGGAGCAGGACGGTCAGGACCGCCAGGGCGACCGGTGCGCGGGAGGCGCGCAGGGTCGCCGTCGGCATCTTCCGAGCGTAGGACCCGCAGATTCAGTAGCGGCGGCGGGCGGCGAGCAGGTCGCCGTACTCGGTCGGCCCGGCGAAACGGACGGCGCGCTCGAAGCTGCGGGCCTCGCGCCGGACGGCGAGGTCCGCGCGGAGGCGGGCCCACAGGCTGGGGCGGGCGGGGATCGACGAGGCCGGCAGCTCGGAGACGAGAACGGGAGCGACGGTGTCGTGACTGCGGAACGTGACGGTGCTCATAGAACTCTCCTGAGGGGCTCTGTGGTGCTCCCTCAAGTTTCGGCACTGAGTGCCGATTCCTCCACCTCTGTGCACGTGACCTGGGACATACCACGCGCTCCCCACGCTGAGGCGTGGTGCGGATCACACCTGCCGGAACGCGCTTCTGAGCGCCCTGACCGCCGCGCTCAGCGCCTTCCGAGCCGCCTCGCCGTGCAGGGCGAACCAGTCGTCGACCTCCTCGACGAGGTCGTCGTAGGCCTCGCCGAGCTCCTCGCCGGCCAGCGACTTGCCGGCGACCGGGTCGTCGTAGAGCAGGTGCCAGAGCTCGGAGACCTCGGCCGCGGACGGCTCCGGCGCACCCTGGGTGAGCCAGCCGTCAAGGTCGAGGTCGACCTCGTCGGGCAGGTCGTCATGCAGCTTGAGCCCGTGTTGCTGGGCGTGGTGCTCGAGGGCTGCCCGGCTGCCGAACAGCAGGACCTTGCCTCTGTCGGCCAGCAGCAGGTCGGTCTCGCTGTCGTCGTCGACGACCCAACCGGCGTGCCAGCGCTTCCCTCCGTCGATGAGCAGGATCTCGTAGAGCTCAGCCACGGCGCACCTTCTTGAGAACGTGGGAAAGGACGGTCGGGGAACGGTCAGCCAGCACCGCACGCGCGGCGGAGCGGCCGCTCGCGCCGAACACGCCTCCACCCGGGTGGGTGGAGGCGCCGCACAGGTAGAGGCCGACGACGCCGGGCACCCGGTAGCCGGCGAGCTCGGGGGTCGGTCGCCAGAGGAACATCGAGTCGATGGTCATCTCGACGTGCATGACCTGACCTTGCCGCAGTCCGAGCTCGCGCTCCAGGTCCAACGGTGTCTGGACGTGCATGTGCTCCACCGAGCCGGCGAAGCCGGGCGCCACCCGGTCCACGGCCTCGACCAGCTTGGTTCCCTCTCTCTCGGCGATGGAGTCCCAGCTCTCGCCGTTCGACAAGGCGTAGGGATGCCACTGGCCCCACACCGTCACGCTGTGCTTGCCGGCGGGCGCGAGAGTGTCGTCGAACGCGCTGAAGGTCATCGCGAGAGCAGCCGGCTCGGTCGGCGGGAGCCCCGCGCTCCACTCCCCGTGCGCCTTGCGCAGCGCCTGGCGCGAGGGAGCCAGCAGCTGCAGCGCACGGTAGGTCTCCTGCGTGGCCGTCGGGTACCGCGGCAGGTCGCTGGTCGCGAGCCGCACCGCCATCCCGATCCCGTTGCCGACCCGTACGCTGCGCCGGGTGCGCTCGAGCAGCGCGGTGTCGCCGAGCAGCTCGAGGGTGCGCAGCACGTGGCAGGCGCCCACCACCGTCGCAGCCCTCAGGTGCTCCCCGGACTCGGTCACGACGCCGGTCACGCGGTCCCCGCTGCGGGTCAGGGCCGCCGCTCCGTCACCGAGCCGAACGCGTCCGCCGTACGACTGCAGGCGGGCGACGAGGGCCTCGCTGAGCATGCCGCTCCCGCCCTTGGGGTGCCCCGGTGGGAGCAGGTGCATGAGGGTGTTCCAGCCGACGAGGTCGGCGGTCGCCGGCTCGTGCGTCGGAGGGCCGGACTGCGCGCCCAACCAGGCCAGTGCCGTCTTGAGCTGCTCGTCGTGGAAGTGCTCGTCGAGCAGCGCGTCCGCGGAGGACAGGAACTGTCGGGACAGCTCGATGCCGCCCAGCCCTGTGTTCTTCCCGACACCCCACAGGGCCCGCCCGAGCCGCATCGGCGTCGGGGCGCCCTGAAATGCCTCGAAGACCTTGAGGTTGCGTGCTGACCAGTCGGTGACGAAGGCCCGATAGGCGTCGGCATCCCTTGTACCGCAGGCCTTCTCTATGGAGGTGCAGGTCCGGTCGAGGTCGACGTGGAAGGTGATATCGGTGTCCACGAAGGGCGCGAAACCCCATGGGTCGAGGTCCATGTACTCGAGGCCGCACTCGGTCAGCCTCAGGTCCTCCACGATCCCGGTGTGGCGGATCATGATGTGCGCGCTCGACCCCCGGTCGACCCGGTAGCCGGGCCAGCGCTCGACGGTGCTCACCGCGCCCCCGACGACGGTGTCCCGCTCGACCACCTCGACGTCGAAGCCCTCGCGCGCCAGGTAGCAGGCCGCCACCAGCCCGTTGTGCCCCCCGCCCACCACCACCGCCTGGTCCTGGCTCACAGGTCCAGACCTAGTACGGCGAACGTCCTTGGGTCGCCAGGGAAGGTGAGGTTGCGGACCAGGTCGACCCAGCCGCCGGCCCGGTAGAAGCGCCGAGCCCGTGTCTCGAGGTCGGGTGTGGTGAGGACCGCGGTGGCCGCTTCGGTGCCGGACAGCAGGGTCAGCAGGATGTCGCGACCGAGACCGCTGCCGTGCAGGCGAGGCCGCACGTGCAGCTCGCAGACCTCGAACGCATCCTGCAGCCACCGGTTCGCCAGCTCGGGGTCCATCGCGGCTCGCACCTGGTCGTGCCACCACTGCCCGGGTGCGCCTCGGTACCCGTAGCCGATCCCCACCAGCTGCTCCCCGTCGAGGGCTGCCACCGCGCGAAGGCCACGCCGGTCGAGGTGCGCAGCGACGACCGAGCGGCGGGCGCGGGCGGCGCTGCGGGACACCTCCATAGCCTCGGCGTAGACATCCAGGACCTCTTCGACTCGGGCGCCGAGCTCGGCCCGGTCCCACTCGACCAGCAACGGGCTCACAGCAGTGCCTTGCCGTCCAGAGTCCCCTCCAGGGCAAGGACCTCGAAGCGGGCGAACAGCTCCTCCGCGTACCAGCCGACCCGGGTCGTCTCGGCGATGGCTTTGCGGTGGGCAGCGCCCTCGTACGCGAACGCCCGCAGCGCCCTGGGCGACTCCCACAGGCTGAACGTGCCCTGCAGGCCCACCGGGACCTCGCCGACGGCCAGCGAGGCCCGCAGGCCGGGGGACCGCAGCAGGTCGGCGTGAACCGGGGGCACGGCCCGCCAGAAGGCCACCGCTCGGGTGGGGACGAGCCGGGCCCTGGTGAGAGCGGCCAGCGGACCGTCGTACCGGCGGGGGTCGGGGTTGCCGAACGGGGTGCGGCCGCTCCACCGGCCGGTACTGGCCAGCGGCCGTAGGTCGATGCGCAGCGTCTCGTCGGCGAGCCGGGCCCAGGAGGCTGCGACGGGATCGTTGCCGGGGTGGGACCAGGTGCTGAGCTTGGCCCAGCGGGTGACGTCGCTCTCGTGCAGCGCGAACCCCCGTCCCGTGCCGAGCATCTTCGCGAAACGGACACCTCGGGTGCGGCGGGCACGGCCCCGGTCCACGCTCATCCGGGCGAGCGCCGCGGGGACCTTCGCGCGGGGCACGCGCCAGACGTGGAGCGTCACGAGCTCGGGGACCGGTTCCACGGACGCAACCCTTTCACGGGGTCGGGGAAGTAGTCGGGATCCCACTTGGTTGGATGCTGGTGTGGAGGCCAAGACCGATCGTGTGGACCTGAAGGCGCTTGCTCTGGAGGCGGCGCGTGAGCTCGCGGACGCGAGCCCGCAGCAGATCCTGCGCTGGGCGGTGGACACCTTCGGTGACCGGTTCGTCATCTCGAGCTCGATGGGCGACGGCGTGCTCGCCTCGCTCGCGGCGTCGGTAGCCAGCGGTGTCGACGTCGTCTTCCTCGACACCGGTTACCACTTCCCCGAGACGATCGGGACCCGCGACGCGGTCGCCCAGGTGTACGACGTCACCGTCCGCACCATGCTGCCGCTGCTCACCGTCGCCCAGCAGGACGCCGAGCACGGCGCCGAGCTGTTTGCCCGCGACCCCGATGCCTGCTGCGCGATGCGCAAGGTCGAGCCGCTGACCCGGGCGCTGGCTGACTACGACGCCTACGCCTCAGGCATCCGCCGCGACGAGTCCCCGACCCGGGCGGGTACGTCCGTCGTCGAGTGGGACGACAAGCGCGGCAAGGTCAAGGTCAACCCGATCGCGGCCTGGACGCAGGACGACGTGGACACCTACGTGCAGGACAACGGCATTCTTGTGAACCCGCTGGCCTATGACGGCTATCCCTCGATCGGCTGCGCCCCGTGCACCCGCCGCGTCGCCCCCGGTGACGACCCGCGCGCCGGTCGCTGGGCCGACTCCGCCAAGACGGAGTGCGGCCTCCACCTCTGACCGCTTCCCCTTGCGTCTGCTCAGGTGAACACGGCGGCCGCGTGCACCAGCAGACGTAGGGGGGTCAGTCGTGGCCGGTGGTGCCCTTGTAGCGGACCTCGAAGACGCGGAGGCAGTCCTCGCACTTCCACTGGGCATGGTCCTTGTCGGGGTCGTCCCCCCAGGGCCGGATCTGGTCCTCGCCGCAGTACGGGCAGTACTGCGGGACCGCCCGGGCAGTCGTCACTTCAGGAGCGCCTCGTCCGCCCGGCGCACCCAGACGGCGAACTTCTCGCCCTCCTCGCGCTCCGCGAGGTAGGTCCGAAGCAGCCTCTCGACGTAGTCGGCCGCACCGTCGGCGGTGACCTTGAGGCCGCGTGCCTTGCGGCCGAAGCCGGCGTCCTCGCCCAGCCGGCCACCCAGGTGGATCTGGAAGCCCTCCTCGCCGTCGACGATCGAGCCCTTGAGGCCGATGTCTCCGGTCTGGAAGCGGGCGCAGGAGTTCGGGCAGCCGTTGACGTTGAGGGTCAGCGGCTCGTCGAAGTCGGGGAGGCGCTTCTCGAGCTCGGTGTAGAGGTCGACCGCGCGGGCCTTGGTCTCGACGATGGCCAGCTTGCAGAACTCCAGGCCGGTGCAGGCCAGGGTGCCACGGCGGAACACCGACGGGCGCACGCGCAGGTCCTCCGCCTCGAGCTCGGTGACGAGCTCCTCGACGTTCTCGGCAGGCACGTCGAGCACGACCAGGCCCTGCTGGGCCGTGGTCGAGATCCGCCCGCCACCGAGCCGCTCGGACAGCTCCGCGACCCGGCTGAGCTGCGTCCCGCTGGTGCGGCCGGCGCGGGCGACGGTCCCGACGTACGACAGGCCGTTCTTCTGCGCGTGAACGCCGATGTGGTCGCGGTTCGGGGTCGGGGGAGTGGCGGGTGCGGGCCCGTCCGGCAGCGGGCTGCTGAGGTACTTCTCCTCCAGGACGGAACGGAACTTCTCCGGTCCCCAGTCGGCCAGGAGGAACTTCAGGCGGGCGTGCATGCGTGAGCGGCGGTACCCGTAGTCGCGGAAGACCGAGATGACGCCCTCCCACACCTCGGTGACCCGGGAGGGCTCGACGAACGCGCCGAGGCGCACGCCGAGCTTGGGATTGGTGGACAGGCCACCGCCGACCCACAGGTCGTAGCCCGCGCCGAGCTCTGGGTGGACCACCCCCACGAGCGCGATGTCGTTGATCTCGTGGTTGGTGCAGTGGACGCCGCAACCGCTGATCGAGGTCTTGAACTTGCGCGGCAGGTTGGAGTACGCCGGGTCGCCGAGGTACTTCGCCGCCACGTCGCGGATGTGCGCGGTGGCGTCGATCGCCTCGGCGGCGTCCACGCCCGCGAGCGGGCAGCCGAGGATCACACGGGGGCTGTCACCGCAGGCCTCGGTCGTGTGGAGCCCGATCTCTTCCAGGCGCCGCCAGATCTCCGGCACGTCCTCGATCCGGATCCAGTGCAGCTGGACGTTCTGGCGGTCGGTGACGTCGGCGACGTCGCGACCGAACTCGGTGGCGATCTGCCCGATCACGCGGAGCTGGTGCGCGGTCAGCTGGCCGCTGTCGATGCGGATCCGCATCATGAAGTAGGGCGCCTCCAGCTCCTCGGGCTCGAGGATCGCCGTCTTGCCGCCGGGGATGCCGTCGGCGCGCTGCGTGTAGAGCCCGTACCAGCGCAGCCGGCCGCGCAAGTCGGCGCCGTCGATGGAGCTGAAGCCCTGGACGCTGTAGATGTCCAGGACGCGCTGCTTCACCGACAGCGGGTTGCTGTCCTTCTTGACCTGCTCGTTCGGGTTGAGCGGCTCTCGGTATCCGAGGGCCCACTGCCCCTGTCCGCGTTGGGCGGGCACGGTGTCTCCAGACGGTCGTACGACGGTGGGCGGGGGT
Organism: Frankiales bacterium; assembly: GCA_025966135.1. GTDB lineage: Bacteria > Actinomycetota > Actinomycetes > Mycobacteriales > SCTD01 > RYN-111. Next base: position 13,090 of record JAOPVP010000002.1, on the reverse strand, counting down.
TGTTCCTACTGGGCACCCATGCGCTCAGGGTCCCACAGAGGCAATCAGGGTCCTGCAGCCTCCCATGGCGGCCCCAAGCCCTGGTGTGGGAGGATGTATACGTGATCGCAACCTTCCTCGTGGCGCGGCTGCATGTCGATCTGCAGCGCACCAGTAGTGCGATCTGTTCCTCCTCCGAGAGCTGAGGCCCGCGCCCCGCGCTGACGTCGCGCGCAGGTGAGCGTGGAAGACCTGTTTTCACTTCCCCCGGAGGACTCCCGTGAGCGTGTTCGTGCCCGCCCTCGAAGGTGGGCTCTCGCAGCTCGACGTGCTCGAGGCTGAGGGCATCCACGTGCTGCGGGAGGTCGCGGCGGAGTTCGAGCGCCCGGCCCTGCTGTTCAGCGGCGGCAAGGACTCGATCGTCATGCTCAAGCTGGCCGAGAGGGCGTTCTGGCCGGGCCGCATCCCGTTCCCGCTCGTGCACGTCGACACCGGCCACAACTTCGACGAGGTGCTGGCGTTCCGCGACCAACGGGTGGCCGAGCTCGGAGCCCGCCTTGTCGTGGGCAGCGTGCAGGACGACATCGATGCCGGTCGGGTGCACGAGGTGCCCGGTGGCCTGCGCAACCCGCTGCAGACGACCACGCTGCTGCGCACCATCGAGGAGAACCGCTTCGACGCAGTCTTCGGTGGCGCTCGCCGTGACGAGGAGAAGGCCCGCGCCAAGGAGCGGTTCTTGTCGTTCCGCGACGCCTTCGGGCAGTGGGATCCCAAGAACCAGCGCCCAGAGCTCTGGAACCTCTACAACGGCCGCCACAACCCGGGCGAGCACATCCGGGTCTTCCCGCTGTCGAACTGGACCGAGCTCGACATCTGGCGCTACATCGTCCGCGAGCAGATCGAGGTGCCCTCGATCTACTACGCCCACGAGCGCGAGGTCTTCGTCCGCGACGGGATGCTGCTCGGGGTCACGCCGCACTCGCAGCCCAGGCCGGGGGAGACCGTCGAGACCCACGTGGTGCGCTACCGGACCGTCGGGGACGCGTCCTGCACGGGCGCGGTCGCCTCGCCGGCGGCCACCGCGGAGCAGGTCCTGGAGGAGGTCGCGGCGACTCGCCTCACCGAGCGCGGCGCCACGCGCGCCGACGACCGCGCCTCCGAGGCCGCCATGGAAGACCGCAAGAAGGAGGGCTACTTCTGATGAGCGGCCTGCTTCGCTTCGCCACCGCGGGCTCCGTCGACGACGGGAAGTCCACGCTCATCGGGCGTCTGCTGTTCGACTCCAAGACCGTCTTCGCCGACCAGCTGGCAGCTGTCGAGAAGACCTCTGCCGACCGCGGCGACGACTACACCAACCTCGCGCTGCTCACCGACGGGCTGCGGGCCGAACGTGAGCAGGGCATCACGATCGACGTCGCCTACCGCTACTTCGCGACGCCCGCCCGCACCTTCATCGTGGCCGACACCCCGGGACACGTGCAGTACACCCGCAACATGGTCACCGGCGCTTCGACCGCGGACCTGGCGCTCGTGCTGGTGGATGCCCGCAAGGGGGTCGTGGAGCAGACCCGTCGGCACGCCTCGTTGTCGGCGTTGCTGCGCGTCCCGCACCTGGTGCTCGCGGTGAACAAGATGGACCTCGTCGGTTACGACCCCTCCGTCTTCCATGCGGTTGTCTCCGAGTTCCGGGACTTCGCGGCCTCGCTCGGTCTGCCCGACGTCACGGCGATCCCGATCGCGGCGCTGCAGGGCGACAACGTCGTGCACAAGAGCGCCAACACCCCCTGGTACGACGGCCCTGCCCTGCTCGAGCACCTCGAGACGGTCGAGGTGGACCGCGACCACCTGGGGTCGCGCGGCGCGCGTTTCCCGGTGCAGTACGTCATCCGGCCCATGTCGGTCGAGCTCCCCGACTACCGCGGCTACGCGGGCACGCTCGCCACCGGGACTCTCCGCGCCGGCGACGAGGTCGTCGTCCTCCCATCAGGTCGCCGTACGACGGTCGCCTCCGTGGAGACCGCGGACGGGCCCATGTCGCACGCCGTCGCGCGGCAGGCGGTCACTGTGCGCCTCGCCGACGAGGTCGACGTGTCGCGCGGGGACCTGATCGCGGCGGCCGAGGACGCGCCGACGGTGACGTCTTCCCTCGAGGCGACGCTCTGCTGGATGGCCGAGGTACCCCTGGTGCCCGGCCGGCGGGTCCTGCTCAAGCACACGACCCGAACCGTGAAGGCGATCGTCACCGAGCTGCACGACACGCTGGACGTCGCCACGCTCTCCAGCGGCCAGGCCCCCGCGTTCGCCCTCAACGACATCGGGCGCGTGACCATCGTCACATCCTCGCCCGTCTTCGTCGACGACTACGCTGACGACCGCACGACGGGCGCTTTTGTGCTCATCGACGAGGCCACCGGCGCGACCATCGCCGCCGGCATGGTCGGGACCGTTCTCGGAGTATCGGCATGAGTGGCTGGGACCGCACGCCCTGGGTGGGCTGGTGCGTGGACTCCTGCCGTCCCGGCACGCGATGTCACAGGCGGCCTGCTACCGCCTGACAGGCCCGTTCCCGTCCTCGCACCATCATGACTTGAAAGGCTAGTGTTCCTGTGGGAATTCTCAGGAGAACCACCGCTGTGCTCGCCGTGGCCGCACTGGCAACCGCGTGCGGCGGCAGCAGCAACGCAAGTACCGCCACTCCCTCGGCCGCGAAGACGCTGCGCCTCGGGTACTTCGCAAACGTCACGCACGCCGGTCCGGTGTACGGCGTCGCGAGCGGCATCTACCAGGCCAAGCTCGGCACGACGGCGCTCAAGACCCAGACCTTCAACGCCGGCCCCGCCGCCGTCGAGGCGCTGTTCGGCGGTGCCATCGATGCGGCCTACCTGGGTCCCGGGCCGGCGGTGAACGCCTTCCTCAAGAGCAAGGGCAGCGTCGTTCTCGTCGCCGGAGCGACCTCGGGCGGGGCCTCGCTCGTCGTGAAGCCGAGCATCACCGATCCGTCCCAGCTCAAGGGCAAGAAGATCGCCGACCCCCAGACGGGCGGCACCCAGGACATCGCCCTGCGCAACTACCTGGCCGGCAAGGGCTTCAAGGAGGACAAGCAGGGCGCGGGCGACGTGTCGATCGTGGCGCAGGACAACGCGCAGACGCTCGACCTGTTCAAGTCCGGCGCGATCGACGGAGCCTGGGTGCCCGAGCCGTGGGCTTCGCGACTGGTCCTCGAGGGTGGCGGCAAGGTCCTGGTGAACGAGAAGTCGCTGTGGCCGGGTGGCAAGTTCGTCACGACCAACCTGCTCGTGAACAAGTCCTTCCTCGCGCAGCACCCGGAGACCATCAAGGCGCTGCTCCAGGCCCAGGTGGAGGCTGACAAGCAGATCAGCGCCGACCCGCAGAAGGCGCAGGCCGTTGTCAACGCGGCACTCAAACAGCTCACGGGCAAGGCGTTGAAGCCGGCGGTCATCGCGAGCGCGTTCCAGCAGATCCAGGTCACCGAGGACCCGCTCGCGGCCACGTTGCAGGAAGAGGCGCAGCACGCGTTCTCCACCGGGCTGGTCAAGAGCGGCAGCTTGAAGGGCATCTACGACCTCACGCTGCTGAACCAGGTGCTCGGCAGGACCGTCGACGACGCGGGACTTGGGAAGGGCTGACACGATGACTGTTCTTCAGGGCAATCGAGGGGGAGCTTCCGTGCAGGTGGTCGAGGCCGGACCGGCTGTGGCCGTGCGGGGCCTGACAAAGCGCTTCGGCGCTGCCCCCAACGTCCTGGAGGACGTCTCGCTCGCGGTGGCCGAGGGTGAGTTCCTGTGCATCCTCGGGGCCTCGGGCTGCGGGAAGTCGACGCTGCTCGGCCTCGTCGCGGACCTCGACCAGCCGACCGCAGGGTCAGTCGAGGTGCTCGGCGGCAAGCCGTCGCTGATGTTCCAGGAGCCGGCGCTGTTCCCGTGGCTGACGGCCCGGGAGAACGTCGAGCTGGCCCTGCGCCTGAAGGGCGTGGGGAAGCAGGACCGCCGTGAGCGCGCCAGGGACCTGCTCGAGCTGGTACGCCTGAAGGACGCCGGCACCAAGCGCGTGCACGAGCTGTCAGGAGGCATGCGGCAGCGCGTCGCGATGGCCCGGGCGCTGGCCCAGGACAGTCACGTGCTGCTCATGGACGAGCCCTTCGCCGCCCTCGACGCGATCACCCGCGACGTGCTCCACGAGGAGCTCGTCCGGATCCGCGAGTCGCAGAAGCTCACGGTGCTGTTCGTCACGCACAACGTCCGCGAGGCCGTCCGGCTCGGGGACCGGGTGGTTCTGCTGTCCTCCCGCCCAGGGCGGGTCGTCAAGGAGTACGACGTCAACATCGGCCAGCCGCGCCGGATCGAGTCGCCGGAGGTGGCGGCGCTGTCCGTGGCCATCACCGACGACCTCAGGAGCGAGATCCGTCGGCATGGTGGTCAGTCGTGAGCCTGCTCGGTGACCGCTCCTCCGGGCCTGCCGACGACCTGGCCCAGCTGGAGGCCGGCCTCGATGCCCTGGAGTCGCAGCGCGAGCAGAAGACCTCGCGGCTGCGCAAGGCCTGGGCGGCCACCTGGCCGCCGCTGGTGTTCCTCGCCCTGCTCGTCGGCGTGTGGCAGCTCGTCTACAACGCCAAGGTCGTCGACCCGGTGCGCCTGCCGTCACCGAGCGACACCGTCAACTCCCTCAAGGACCAGTTCAACGCTGGTGACCTGCAGAAGGCGAGCTGGAACAGCGTCCGACGCGGCGCTCTCGGGTTCCTCGCCTCGCTCGCCATCGCCACACCCCTCGGCCTGCTCGTCGGCCGCGTGAAGCCGGTCCGCCGCGCAGTCGGTCCCATCCTGTCCGGGCTGCAGAGCCTGCCGTCCGTGGCTTGGGTGCCCGCCGCGATCCTGTGGTTCGGGCTGTCCGACACAACGATCTATTTCGTCGTCCTCATGGGGGCCGTGCCCTCCATCGCCAACGGCATGGTGTCGGGCCTGGACCAGGTGCCCCCGCTCTTCCTGCGCGTCGGACGGGTGCTGGGCGCGCGCGGTCTCGCCTCGGCACGGCACGTCCTGCTCCCCGCCGCCCTCCCCGGGTATGTCGGCGGCCTCCGTCAGGGCTGGGCCTTCTCATGGCGGTCGCTCATGGCGGCAGAGCTCATCGCCCGTTCGCCCGACCTCGGCCTGGGCGTGGGGCAGCTGCTCGACTTGAGCCGCCAGAACCTCGACACCGCGGGCGTTTTTGCCGGCATCATCTCGATCCTCGTCATCGGCATCGCGGTTGAGCTGTGCGTCTTCGCCCCTCTCGAGCGGCAGGTCCTGCGCAGGCGCGGCCTGGTCGCTGCCACTGTCTAGGACGTGACCCAGCCCTACCCGCTGCACCTGGACCTCCGCGGCAAGCGGGTGCTCGTCGTCGGCGCCGGTCCTGTCGGCGTTCGACGAGCCCGCGGGGTGGCCGCCTCGGGTGCGTCCGTCTCGGTCGTGGCGCTGGAGGCCCCACCCGACTTCGAGCTGCCGGTCATGCGGCGTGCCTTCGAGGAGGCCGACGTGGAGGGCTGCTGGCTCGTCCTCAGCTGCACCGGTGCCGTGGACGAGGCGGTGGCGGCCGCCTGCGGGGCGCGGCAGATCTGGTGCGTGCGGGCTGACGACGCGACCCAGTCCGACGCCTGGGTCCCGGCCGTGGCGCGGCTGGACGACGTGGTGGTGTCGGTGACGGCGGGCCGCGACCCCGGTCGGGCCATCGGTCTGCGTGACGCCGTTGCGCTCGCCCTCGAGACCGGGACCCTCCCGCTTCGCCGTACCAGACCGGGGATGGGGTCGGTCGCGCTGGTCGGGGGAGGGCCGGGTGACCCAGGGCTGCTGACGGTGCGCGGTCGGCAGCTGCTCGCCGAGGCCGACGTCGTGATCCGTGACCGGCTGGCGCCGTCGGTGGCCGTCGGTGCCGGCGTCGAGGTGGTCGAGACGGGCAAGCAGTCGCACGGCCCTTCGTGGCCGCAGGGGGCGATCGCGGAGCTCATGGTGTCGCGGGCACGGGAGGGCCGGCGCGTGGTGCGGCTCAAAGGCGGTGACGTGCACCTGTTCGCCCGTGGGATCGAGGAGGTCGCGGCCTGCGTCGACGCTGGCATCGCTGTCGAGGTCGTGCCTGGCGTCACGAGTGCTTTCGCGGCACCTGCCTGGGCGGGGATCCCGGTGACGGCGAAGGGGATCACCCAGTCGGTGTCGGTCGTGTCGGCGCACCTGGCCCCGGGCGCTGCCGGCTCCACCGTCGACTGGGACGCGCTCGCACGGCTCGGTGGCACGTTGGTCCTGCTCATGGCAACGGAGCGACTAGGGGCCTGCGCCGAGGCCTTGATGGCCGGTGGGCGGTCGGCCTCGACCCCCGTTGCGGTGGTCCGCGAGGGCACGCTGCCGACCCAGGAAGTCATTGTCTCCACCCTCGGGGCAGTGGCTCAGGACGCGGCCGGGCTGTCTGCGCCGGCGGTCGTGGTCATCGGCGAGGTCGTGTCCGCGAGACTGGTGCCATGAGCGTGCTGCTCGGAGTCGCCCATGGCTCCAAGGACGACGGTTCCCAGCAGGTCGTGCGCGACCTGTTGGTGATGGCGGCTGCCCAGCGACCGGGTCTGCGCGCCGAGGCCGCGTACGTCGACAACGCCTCGCCCTCGATCCGGGAGGCCATCCGACTGCTCGTCGAGGAGGGTGAGCGGGACATCACCGTCGTACCGCTGCTGCTCGGGGCGGCATCGCACTCCAAGACCGACGTCGCCGCCTCGGTGCAGGCCGCCCGCTTCGCGCATCCCGGTGTGGTGCTGCGGTACGGCCGCCCCCTCGGCCCGCATCCGGTTGTCGTCGACGTGCTCGCCCGTCGGCTCGCCGAGGTCGGTGTCGTCGACCTGCCGGTGGTGCTCGTGGCGGGTGGGTCGCTGGACCCGGACGCCAACGCCGGCGTGGCCGCGACGGCCCGACTGCTCTGGGAGGGACGGGGGTTCCCCTCGGTGGACATCGCGTTCGTCTCGACGACAGGGCCCTCGGTGGCGCTGGCCCTCGACCGCCTGCGGGCTCAGGGGTTCGTGCGGGTGGCGTTGTCGCGGTACTTCCTCGGGCCGGGGTACCTGCCCCGGCAGGTGGTGCGGCAGGCCGCTGACGTGGCCGGCGTCGAGGTGGTCGTCTCCGAGCCGCTGGGCGTCTCGGAGGGACTGGCGACGCTGGTGCTGGGGCGCTTCGACGAGGCCCGCGCCGGCGACATCCGGATGAACTGCGACGCCTGCATGTACCGGGTGGCCTACCGCGGCCTCGAGGCAGCGGTAGGTGCGCCGCAGGTCCCGCACAGCCACCCGGACGACCGACTCCTGGGCGGCTGAGGTCAGTCGCGGAAGACCGGCGGGCGCTTTTCGCCGCGGGCCCTGATGGCCTCTTCGAAGTTCTGCGTGGTGAGCCGGACGTACAGCTGGGCCAGCCCCTCCTGCTCCATGTGGTTGTGCAAGGAGTTCGCCTCCAGGCCCGACCACAGCATCCGCTTGGTGAGCTCGACGCCGACCTGGCTGAAACCGACGATCCGCGCTGCCAGCTCGTAGCTGGCCTCGAGCAGGTCCGCTGCCGGCACCGTCCGGGAGACCAGGCCGATGCGCTCGGCTTCCTCGGCGCGGACGTCGCGACCGGACAGCATGATCTCAAAGGCGCGCGAGGAGCCGATGGCGCGGGGGAGCAGGTAGCTGAGGCCGAGTTCAGCGGCGGTGAGCCCGTTGTTGATGCCCGCGGCCCGGAAGTAGGCCTCCTGCGAGGCGATCCGCATGTCCGCTGCGGTCGCGAGGCAGAAGCCCCCGCCGATGGCTGCACCGTTGACCGCCGCGATGACCGGCTGGTGCATCGCGTGCACGGCCCGGATGACGTCGTCGAGCAGCTCCATCGAGCGGCGGGCGATGCCCGGCAGGGTCAGGCCGTCGATGTTGGGCACCCGCCCCGCACTCACCAGGTCGGCACCGGCGCAGAACCCCGCCCCGGCTCCGGTGAGGACAACGACGCGGACGTCGTTGTCGAGGCTCACCTGCTCCAGCGCCTCCCGCAGCGGGACCATGACGTCGAACGCCATGGCGTTCATCCGCTCGGGCCGGTTGAGGGTGACCAGGCAGACGTGGGGACGCGGCTTGTCGATCAGTACGAAGGGCATTCGGGCAGTCCAGCACGGAGACCGCCTGCTGTCCGGTTACTTCGCGAGCAGCGCGTCCAGCGTGTCCTGGGAACCGCCCTGTACCTCGACGACCTTGGTCCGGCTGGTCGCCCCGCTGATGAGCACCACATCGCGGCGCTTCACGGCGAAGGCTCCCGCCACCGCGGCCAGGACCGCCTCGGTCGCCTGGCCCTCGACCGCCCTGGCCCCCACGCGGACGACCAGCGCGCCTTCGTAGTTGCCGCCCACGAGGGTGCGGCTCGCTCCGGGCCGCACCCGGACGGTCACTCTCAGAGCAACCCGCTCGGGTCGGCGGGCACGTCGACAGCGTGCTGCCGGAGCACCTCCAGGGAGATGACGTCAAGGGCGCGGGTGTGTGTGGCGGCCAGGACGACCGGGGCGCCGACGCCGTCTTCGTGCGCCTGCAACCACCGGGCCGCGACCACGCACCAGCGGTCGCCGGGGCGCAGGCCGGGGAAGTGGTACTCCGGCCGCGCGGTCGACAGGTCGTTCCCGATCCGAAGCTGATGGTCGAGGAACTCCTGGGTCATGACGGCGCAGACCGTGTGGCTGCCCATGTCCTGTGGCCCGGTGGTGCAGGAGCCGTCGCGGAAGAAGCCCGTCACGGGGTCTGTCCCGCAGGGGTCGAGCGGTCCACCCAGTACGTTCACAGCGTCCGGCACCTCCACCGCCTTCCAGAACCCCCAGCCTCGCAGAACGACGAAGGGCCCCGACCAGAGGTCAGGGCCCTTCGCCTACAGCTAGATGGGAACTACAGCGGGCGGACGTTCTCCGCCTGCGGGCCCTTCTGGCCCTGCGTCACGTCGAAGGAGACGCGCTGGTTCTCATCGAGGGACTTGTATCCCTCGGCCGCGATCGCGCTGAAGTGGCAGAAGACGTCGGCGCCGCCGCCGTCCTGGGCGATGAACCCAAAGCCCTTCTCCGCGTTGAACCACTTGACTGTGCCTTCGGCCATGACTATCCCTTTGCTGTGGTTTCGGAGGTCGCAAATGCTGCCTCCGGGTTGCTGGCCTACCGTCTCCCAGAAAAGGAGAACGCCTGCGACCGAGTGTCCGCAGGCGTTCGAGAACGACGAAAGAACAACAACCTCGCTCAGCGTACGACGTCTGCGGCAGTTGTGGGGCATTCCCCGACTACATCTTTTTTCGGCCCCTCGCTAGCCTCGGGCGCCATGATGCCGATCACGCCCGCCGAGCTCCGTCGTCTCACCCTTGCCGGTGCGGTCGCGATCGTGGTCCTGATCGCCTACTGGACGCTGTGGTTCACCGCCCGGGGGGCCGTCGCCAGCGACGACAGCGGCGCGTACGTCGACTTCGAGAACGCCTTCCCGGTCGCCGACGCCTGGCTCGGGGTGTGCGTCCTGCTCGCGGTACGCGCAGTTCGCGCCGGTCGACCGACGGGGCTGCTGTGGTTGCTGGCCGGCGGGGGAGCAGGGGTCTACCTGTTCTGCATGGATGCCCTCTACGACCTCCAGCACGGCACCTACGTCAGCGGCGTCGGTGGCCTCATCGAGCTCGGCATCAACCTGCTGACCCTCGTCCTGTCGGTGTGGTTCCTGCGCTGGGCCTGGACCCGACGCGAGGCGCTGCTCAGGACGCCTGGCTGACGCTGCTCATGTTGAAGTCCGGGATGCGCAGGGTCGGCATCTGGGCCCAGGTGAAGTAGTCGCTCCACTCGCGTGGCAGCGTCCGGACCGACTGCCCGGTCTCGGCGATCCGCCCCAACAGGTCGACCGGGCTCTCGTTCCAGCGGAAGTTCGTCACCGTGCCGACCACCTCACCGCTCTCGACCAGGTAGACCCCGTCGCGGGTAAGGCCGGTGAGCAGGAGCGTCTGCGGGTCGACGACGCGGATGTACCACAGGCAGGTCACCAGCAGCCCGCGCTCGGTCGTGGCCACCAGCTCGTCGGTGCTGGCTGTGCCGCCGCCGTCGACGATGAGGTTGTCGACGAACGGTGTGAGCGGTGAGCCGGTGTGCGCTGCAGAGGACCGGGTCTGGATGAGGGCGTTCAACCGCCCGTCACTGACCCAGTCCGTCGCCGTGAGCTCCAGGCCGCTGTCGAAGACGCTGTGGGTCGACGACGAACCGCCCGTCACGAGGAAGGGTCGGACACCGAGGGCGGGGTGGCGCGGGTCGCTGCGCATCGTGAAGCCTTCGGGCCCGAGGGTCTCGCCGACCCGCGTCCCGCCGCCGGGCTTGGAGTAGACGGTCCGGCCCTCGGCCGCGTCGCGTCCCGAGGCTGTCCAGTAGGCGTAGACCATCAGGTCGGCGACGGCGCTCGGCGGCAGCAGCGTCTCGTACCGGCCGGCGGGCACCTCGACGAACCGCTTCGTCCAGGACAGCCGCCGCCGCAGCTCGGAGTCCAACGACGGTACGGCGATGTCCGACCAGTCCCGGGTGTGCTTGCCCACCCACGAGGAGCCGCCCCGCTGGTCGTTCTTCGCGGTCATCTCGACGTAGCCTCGGGGTTGCACGTGCCGCCGCCGAAGGCCGGTCGAGGACCCGAGCCAGGTGGTCGTGACGTCGTGCGACGCGTAGCCGTAGTGCCGCAGCCCGTCGGCCCTTCCGGCGTCGAAGCACGTGCCGAGATCCCTTGCCAGCGTGGAGAACACGGCCGTGGTGGTCACTTCGGCCAGGTCCGCGAACGATGGGTCCGCCTCCCCGGTCACGAGCGGTTCGAAGTCCTCGGCCGGCCCGGCCTCCCGGGCGGCTTGCTCGCTCGCGCGCACCAGGCCCTCGAGGTCGTCCAGGACGGACGCGCTGCGGACACCGACCGACTCGCCGATGACGCTGATGACGACCAGCGACCGCTCGCGGTGAGAGCCGTTGGTGGTCAGGGTGTTCGTCGCCCAGCGCAGGTCGACCGTGCTGCTCTCCTCGAGGATCACGACGCACCCGTCGGCCTTCGACAACGACAGGGCCTTCTCGACGATCTCACTCATCGCCCGGCCTCCCGGACGGTGTTGAGGATGTTGACGCCACGGAACAGTGCGGCGGGGCAGCCGTGTGACACGGCCGCGGTCTGGCTCGGTTGGGCCTTGCCGCAGTTGAAGGCGCCGCCGAGCACGTAGGTCTGCGGACCCCCGATGGCTTCCATGGAACCCCAGAACTCCGTGGTCGTGGCTTGGTAGGCCACGTCCCTCAGCTGGCCCACCAGGCGACCCGCACGAATCTCGTAGAAGCGCTGGCCGGTGAACTGGAAGTTGTAGCGCTGCATGTCGATCGACCAGCTCTTGTCGCCGACGACGTAGATGCCCCGCTCGACCCCGGCGATGAGCTCCTCGGTGGACGGGCCCTGGGGTGCGGGCTGCAGGGACACGTTCGGCATGCGCTGCACCGGGACCCGGTGTGGCCCGTCGGCGTAGGCGCAGCCGTTGGACCTGCTGACTCCGAGTGCGTCGGCGTTCTGCTTCGCCATCCGGCGGTCGAGCTGGTAGCCCACCAGCAGGCCGCCGCGGATGATGTCCCACTGCTGCGCCGCCACGCCCTCGTCGTCATAGCCGACGGTCGACAGCCCGTGCGGGGTGTGCCGGTCGCCGGTGACGTGCATGAGGTCGGTGCCGTATTTCAGCTTGCCCAGCTGGTCCAGCGTCGCGAAGGACGTGCCGGCGTAGGCCGCTTCGTACCCCAGAGCGCGGTCCAGCTCGGTCGCGTGGCCGATCGACTCGTGGATCGTCAACCACAGGTTGGAGGGGTCGATGACCAGGTCGTAGCGTCCCGGCTCGACGCTCGAGGCCTTGGCCTTCTCCACCAGGCGTTCCGGCATCTGCGCGAGCTCGTCGTCCCAGTCATAGCCACCGGTGAGGTACTCCCAGCCTCGGCCGACCGGTGCGGCGACGGTCCGCATCGTCTCGAAGCCGCCACCAGGGTCCACCCGGGTGCCGGTGACCTGGGGGAGCAGGCGCACCCGCTGCTGCGTGGTCATGGTCCCGGCCGTGTCGGCGAAGAACTTGATCTCCATCGCCTGCTGCAGCGACACGTCGACGTGGTTCACCTCGTCGTGGGCGAGCAACCCCCGACTCCACTGCTCGAAGAGCGCGACCTTGTCGGCTGGGTCGACCGAGAAGGGGTCGATGTCGTAGTCGGACACCCAGCTCACGTCGTCGTAGACGGGTTCGTCGGCGAGCTCGACCGGCTGGGTGTTCAGGGGCCGCGCCGTCCTGGCGACTGCGACCGCCTCGCGGGCGAGTCTGGCGGCCTCGTCAATGGTCACGTCCGGGCTGCTCGCGAAGCCCCAGGTCCCGTCGTGCACCACGCGTACGGCGATGCCGAGGGTGATGTCGTCCCCGAGGCTCTCCAGACGTCCGTCGCGCATCGAGAGGTCCTGGCCGCGCAAGCGCTCGACCCGCAGATCGGCATGGGTCGCGCCGGCATCCCGGGCGGCCTGGAGGGCGGCGTCGGCGGCGTCGCGCAGCGGGAGGGCCAGGAAGGCGGGATCGACGGGGTGGCTCACATCCGCCACCCTACGAGAGCCCCGATTGCGCAGGTGTGGTCGTTTGTGGCTGCGCAGCTCCTAGGACGGCACGCGGTCGAGGAAGCCGGTCACGGACTGGAGCCGGCCCTTGCCGTCCGTGACGGCGACGTCGAACCCCACGACCATCGGCTCGGCGCCCTGCGGCCCGAGCTCCCAGGTGAAGCGACAGACGTCGTGGTGGCTGTCCACCGAGCCGGCGAGTCGGAAGACGAGGCCAGGGAACTGCTCCTGCACCGCCGCGATCGTCGCGTCGATCTGCTCGCGTCCCTGCACGGAGGCGAGGGGGTCGACGTACGAGCCGTCCTCGGTCCAGAGGGTGTCGATGGCACGACGCCGCGAGGTCGGGTCGATGTCGTTCCAGCTGGCCAGGTACTGCTCGGCGAGGGCGGTCATGTCGGTCATCGCGTGCTCCTGTCTGAGTGGGTGCACGAGAGCATGTGGCCGACCAGGTCATGCCGTCGATGACCTCGG
>JAOPVP010000007.1 GCA_025966135.1 Frankiales bacterium | reverse complement strand
AGCGCCTGCGGCACGCCGTGGCGACCGGGCGCCGCGCCGCTGAGCTGGCGCTCCAGCCGGTGCTGCCCAAGGAGATCCTCACCCGTTCCGCGTTCCTCAACGCGCTCCGGGTGCTCTCGGCCATCGGCGGGTCGACCAACGCGATCGTGCACCTGCTCGCTGTGGCCAGGCGCGCTGGCGTGGAGCTGGCGCTGGCGGACTTTGACGCGGTCAGCAGCGAGGTTCCGTTGCTGCTGGACCTCAAGCCCTCCGGCAAGGGGTACATGGAGGACTTCCACCGAGCCGGCGGTGTACCCGTGCTGCTCCGCGAGCTACGCGACCAGCTCGACCTCGACCAGGTCGGGGTCTCGGGTCGGCCGCTCGCCGAGCTCGTCGAGCAGGTGGCTTCTCCGCCGAACTGGCAGGACACCATCCGTACCCTCGACAACCCCCTCGGGTCCACCGGCGCGCTCGCCGTCCTGACCGGGTCGCTGGCTCCTGGGGGCGCCGTCATCAAGGCCTCCGCGGCGACAGCCGCGCTGATGCAGCACACCGGCCCAGCTCTGGTCTTCGACTCCGCCGATGAGGCCGGCGCGGCGTTGGACGACCCCGACCTCGACGTCACGCCCGACCACGTCCTCGTGCTGCGCAACTCGGGCCCGGTGGCTGCGGGCATGCCGGAGGCCGGCTCACTGCCCATCCCGCGGCGGCTCGCTGCCGCCGGGGTCAAGGACATGGTCCGGGTCTCAGACGCCCGGATGAGCGGCACCTCCTACGGCACCGTTGTCCTGCACGTCTGCCCGGAGAGCGCGGTAGGCGGGCCGTTGGCGCTCGTCCGCAACGGCGACCTGATCTGCCTGGATGTGGCGGCCCGGCGGCTCGACCTGCTGGTCGATGAGGACGAGCTCGACCGGCGGCGCCAGGAGTTCTCGCCCCCGCCCCTTCCGGGGCGCGGCTGGCGAAGGCTGTACGCCGAGACCGTCCTGCCCGCCAACGAGGGCGCCGATTTGCGGTTCCTGTGACCGAGCCGAACGAGGTGGCACCCATCCCACGGTGGCCCGCCCAACCGGTGCTCCCGGCCCTCGCCCTCGCGGATCTTGTCGGTGGTCGGATGGCCCTACCGACCCTCGTGCACGTCCGGCGGTGTGAGCGCGAGACGGCGCCTCCACCCGGGCCGGTGGACGCCACCCGTGCCGCGCTGCAGGACGAGCTCAGTGGTGTCTCTGCGGGCGAACGGGTCGCGATCGCGGTGGGTAGCAGGGGCATCGCGGGCATTGCCGACGTCGTCCGCACCTGCGTGACGCTCGTGCGGGAGCGAGGTGCCGAGCCGTTCGTCGTACCGGCGATGGGCTCGCATGGTGGCGCGACGGCCGAGGGGCAGCGAGAGGTACTCGCGTCGCTCGGCATCACCGAAGAGGGTGTGGGTGCACCGGTCGTCGCCTCGATGGAGACGGTGAAGCTCGGCACCGTGGAGGTCGGGGAGGGTGACCTGCTCGACGTGTACGTCGACACGCACGCAGCGCGCGCGGACCACGTCCTGCTGGCGAACCGCCTGAAGAGCCATACCTCTTTCTCCGGCGCGGTCGAGAGCGGTCTGGCCAAGCAGCTCGCGATCGGGCTCGGCAAGCAGCGCGGCGCGCAGGAGCTGCACCGGCTCGGACCGGCCCACCTCGAGCGCCGCATCGTCGCCGCAGCCCGGCTGCTCACGACCGAGCTGTCGGTGCTCGGAGGGCTCGCCCTCATCGAGGACGGACGCAAACGACTGGCGCAGGTGGCCTTCCTGCCGCCCGCTGACATCGGTGGGGAGGGCGAGGCTGCGCTGCTGGTCCTGGCGAAGGCGCAGGAGGGGAGGCTGCCGTTCCGACACCTCGACGTGCTCCTCGTGGACCTCATGGGCAAGGAGATCTCCGGCACCGGCATGGACACCAACGTGCTCGGCAGACGGATGGTGCGCGGGATGCCGGAGCCGCCGGGTGTTGCCATCACCAACGTGGTCGTCCTCGGGGTCAGTCAGGCCTCCGAGGGCAACGCCGTAGGCATCGGCCTCGCGGACTTCACGACGGCGGCGGCGATCGCCGATGTGGATCTGGCAGTGACCTACGCCAACGCCCTGACCGCAGGGCAGCAAGGTGTCCAGCGCGCGCAGCTGCCCATCGTCCTCGCCACCGACCAGGACGCGATCCAGGCCGCGCTGCACACCGCAGGACTGTCGGACCCGGCCGACGTCCGGATGGTGCGGATGCGCAACACCCTTCGACTCGACGAGCTGTGGGTCACCCCGAACCTGCTGCCGGAGTGCGCGGAGGAGTACTTGCCCGTCGGCAACCCGGCTGGCGCCCCTCTCGCGTTCGGTCCTGCCGGCCACATCGACAACGGAGTCCGCTCGTGACCATCACCGGCATCAATGCGCGCGCTGTCCGGCTGCCCTTGCGGCAGCCGACGAGGATCAGCACCCGCGTGCTGAGCAATCGCGACTACCTTCTCGTCTCGGTCGAGCGGGAGGGATACTCGGAGCCGGGTATCGGCTACGCCTACGCGGGCACGGGCGGCGGGCGGCTGCTCGCCGACATCGTCAACCAGGTGCTCGCTCCGGTTCTCCTCGGGGCGGATGCCGATGACATCGCCGGCCACTGGGAGCGGATGTACCAAGAGGCGTTGCTCATCGGCCGTCGCGGCGGGGTCCTGCGCGCGATCTCGGCCGTCGACATCGCGCTCTGGGACCTCGCCGGCAAGCGTCTCGGCGCCCCCCTCGCTGTTCTGCTCGGAGGCGCTGTGCGGGCGCTGCCGGCGTACGCATCCGGTGGTTACTACCGCCCGGAGGAAGGCCCGTGGGTGGACGCGGTGGCGCGCGAGATCGCAGCGAACCAGGCCAACGGCTTCACCGACCACAAGATCAAGGTGGGTGGCTTGACCGTCGCGGAGGACGCCGACCGCGTGCGGGCCGCTGTCGAGGTGATGGCCGGCCGGGGGCGGCTCGCGCTCGACGCCAACAACGCCTACCGCTCCGTACCGGATGCGCTGCGGGCCCTTCGGGCGTTCGAGCGAGCCGCCGGTGACACCGGGCTGTGGTGGTTCGAGGAACCGCTGTCTCCCGACGACGTCGTCGGACACGCCCAGCTGACGCAGCGGTCCGAGACGGCCATCGCTACCGGCGAGATCGCCGCGACCCGCTGGGACTTCCAGGACCTGCTCGCACGTGGAGGGGCACATGTGCTGCAGCCGGATGCGGGCGTGCTCGGCGGTATCACCGAGTGGATGCGGGTGGCGCGGGCAGCCGAGACGTTCGGGGTACCGGTGGCGCCGCACTGGCATGCCAACCTGCACGCACACCTGGCGTCGGCGACGCCGGGTTGCATCACCGTTGAGCACTTCACCCTGGAGAAGGACATCTACACTTTCGAGGCCCTTGTCACGCCCGAGACCCGGCTCGCGACCGAAGGTGGCCAGGTCGTGCTCAGTCCACGTCCCGGTCTCGGGATCGAGTTGGACGAGGAGATGGTGCGGCGTCATGTCGTCTGAGGACGGGTCGCCGCGGCCGCAGGTCTTCGTGGGGCCGTCGCAGCCAGCGGACGTCACCGCGGCTGTCACCGCCGGTGGCTGCGTGGTCACCAGCGACCCGCGGCGGGCGGAAGCCGTGGTCTGGGTCGGGGGCGACGGCGCAGAGCTGGCAGGCGTCCTGCACGACGGCGTGCGGTGGCTGCAGCTACCGGACGCGGGCGTGGAGCGCTGGCTCACCAGCGGAGTGCTCAGCGCGCGGCGCACCGTCACCTCAGCCACGGGCGTGTACGGCGAACAGGTCGCCGAGCACGCGCTCGCGCTCACCCTGGCCTGTCTGCGCCGACTGCCGCAGTGCGCCCGCGCCACGTCCTGGCAGCCCGAGGACCTGCGAGGGACGGTCCTCGCCGGGGCTGAGGTCGTCGTCGTCGGGGCGGGCGGCATCGGGATCGCGTTCCTGCGCCTGCTCGCTCCATTCGGTTGTCGCACCGTCGCCGTCACCAGGACCGGCGCGCCGGTCGCCGACTTCGACATCACCCTGCCGATCGGTCGACTGGAGGAAGCCCTGCCGACCGCTGACGTGGTCGTCCTGGCCGTACCGCTGACCGCTGAGACCACGGCACTGGTGAATGCGGAGCGTCTGCGGCTGATGAAGCCGTCCGCCGTCATCATCAACGTCGGCCGCGGCGGGCTCGTCGACACCGCCGCCCTGGTCGCGGCGCTCGAGGGCGGAGCGCTGGGCGCTGCTGGACTGGACGTGACCGATCCCGAGCCGCTCCCGGACGGCCACCCGCTGTGGCGGCTGCCGCAGGTGCTCATCACCCCGCACACCGCCAACCCGCCGGCGGCCAGGAGCGCCGGTCTGGCCCGCAGGGTCGAGGAGAACTGTCGCCGCTACGCGGCGGGGGAAGGGCTCGCAGGGGTGATTCGTGCCGAACTCGGCTATTAGAACGCATGGGGTGACCGTCCGGAATGCCAAGATGACCATCGGCATCTGTGGAGGGGGTGAGGGTCGTCGCTGCCTTCTCGGAGCAGGAGAGGGGTAGGGCCAGATGGTGACGGACGCGGGCGGGGTGTCATCGGTCGAACGGGCCATGCACCTGTTGGAAGCGTTGTGCGAAGGACCCCTGGGGGCCACCGAGCTCGCCCACCAGCTGGGCACGAGCAAGGCCACGGCCTTCCGGCTCGCCAGGACCCTGCAGTCCAGCGGCTATGTCGTCCAGCTCGAGGACACCCGTTACCGCCTGGGTCCTCGGTGCCTGATGCTCGCTGCCTGGGCGTTCGGCGACATCGACCTGCGCCGGGAGCTGCGCTGGGCCGAGGAAGAGCTGCACGAGCGCACCGGCGAGACGGCCATGCTGTCCGTGCTCGCCGGCCGCGACGCGGTCTGCATCGACTCCATCCCCTCGAAGCAGTCCGTGGTGTCCGTCGCCTCTGTCGGCGAGATCTGGCCGGCACATGCGGCCTCGGCCGGCTTGGCGTTCCTCGCCGACGACGACGGGCTGCTGGAGAGATATCTCGAGGAGCCACTGTCCCGGCACGCCAACGGCACCATCACCGACCCCGCCGCGCTGCGGGCGGCGCTCGACGAGGGCCGCAGGCTCGGTTACGTCGTCAACACGTCGTACTTCCGGGACGACGTCTGCGCTGTCGGCTCTGTCGTGCACGACGCCACCGGACGGGCGGTGGCCGCGCTGTCGGTCATGATGCCGCAGTTCCGCCTGGAGGAGACCGGCGTGGAGACCCTCGGGGCGCTGGTCCGCGACGTCGCGGGGCGAGCCAGCCAACGCCTCGGCTGGCGGGCCCGCAGCAGCCGCGCCGGCTAGCTGGTCGGTTGTGCCTTGTTTTCCTGGCCTAGGACACGCATGCGCCAAGGCTGTTCCATTTTTCGACATGCGGTTGCGGTGTGCGGAACAACGCGTTACGGTCTCGTCAGGTCGACGTTTCGTCGACCGGGTGGAGTTCCGGTCTCATATTCGGACTGAGCCGGTGCACGGTCTCGGACACGCGCCAACCGTGCCGTCACGTGGAAGAAAGCGGGATCAATGGTGAGTCTCCCTGTCCTCGAACGTCCCTTGCCCGACGTCGCCGACGTGCTGGTCATCGGTGCTGGTGCGTCCGGCTCCGTCGCCGTGAAGGAACTGGCGGAGCACGGCTTCTCGGTGGTCTGCCTGGAGCAGGGGGACTGGACGCCGCCGAGCTCCTTCGCGGGAGACAAGCCGGAATGGGAGCTGATCAAGCAGAAGACCTGGCATCCGAACCCCAACGTCCGGTCCGGTCCGTCGGACTACCCGATCGACACCTCCGACTCCGACGTCAACCCTCTGATGTACAGCGCTGTGGGTGGCAGCACGATCCTCTACGCCGCGCACTGGTGCCGCTTCCTGCCCTCGGACTTCCGGGTCCACTCGATGGACGGCATCGCCGACGACTGGCCCTTCAGCTACGCCGACCTGCTGCCTTACTACGAGCGGATGGACCGCGACGTGGCCGCGTCCGGGCTCGGTGACGATCCCGCCTACCCGCCGGGTGCCCCGTTCCCGCAGCCGCCTCTGCCGATCGGCAAGATCGGCCGTAAGGCCGCGGAGGGCATGGACAAGCTCGGCTGGCACTGGTGGCCCGGCCCCAACTCGATCGCCTCGCGTCCGCACGGCGACCGGTCCCCGTGCGTGCGGTACGGCGCGTGCCTGACCGGCTGTCCGCAGGGCGCCAAGGCCAGCACCGACCTGACCCACTGGCCACTGGCTCTCAAGGCCGGTGCGCGCCTGGTCACCGGCGCCCGTGTCCGCGAGATCACCGTCGACGACAAGGGTCTGGCCACCGGCGCGATCTACGTCGACCGTGACGGGGTCGAGCGTCGCCAGAAGGCCGCCGTCGTCATCGTCGCGGCCAACGGCGTCGGAACCCCCCGGCTGTTGCAGCTGTCCGAGTCGGCGCGCTTCCCGGACGGCCTCGCCAACTCCTCCGGCCTGGTCGGCAAGCGGCTGATGATGCACCCCTACGCCGCCGTGGTCGGTACCTACGAGGACGACCTCGAGAGCTGGCTCGGCCCCGCCGGGCAGTCCATCCAGTCGATGGAGTTCTACGAGAGCGATGAGTCCCGTGGCTTCGTGCGAGGGGCCAAGTGGAACGTGATGCCGACCGGCGGCCCCCTCGGCATGCGGTCCGGTTACGGCGGCCGTCCGGTGGAGGAGTCCTGGGGCGCGAACTTCCACCGCAACGTCAAGCAGAACTTCGGCCGCTCCTTCGAGTGGGGCATCATCGCTGAGGACCTGCCCGACGAGGCCAACCGCGTCGTGCTCGATGAGCAGCTGACCGACTCCGACGGGATCGCCGCACCGAAGATCGTCTACAAGAGCTCGGACAACACCACCAAGCTCATCGACTTCCACATCGACCGCGCCCGGGAGGCGCACGAGGCAGCCGGCGCCCTCACCACGTCAACGACGCGGCTCATGCGCGACTGCGGCTGGCACCTGCTCGGCACTGCGCGGATGGGTGAGGACCCGTCGACCTCCGTGGTCGACCAGTGGGGCCGTGCCCACGACGTGCCGAACCTCTACGTCATCGACGGGAGCGTCTTCGTGACGTCCTCCGGCGTGAACCCCACAGCAACGATCATGGCTCTGGCGCTGCGCTCGGTCGAGCACCTCATCGCCGAGCGCGGTAACCAGGCGGTGTCGGCATGAGCACGACCAACACGGAGGCAGTGGTGCCGAGCGACCTCAGCGATGAGGACCGCCGGCTGTATGCCGGACTCGCAGACGTCTTGATCCCGAACGCGGAGGGAATGCCCTCGGCCAGCGAGGCGGATGTCCCGATCCGCTGGATCGATGAGGCGCTGCGGGTCCGCCCTGACCTCAGGGGCAGCTTCGCCAAGGCCGTCGAGGTCGCCCGCGACCTGCCGGCCGCTGAGGCGGTCGAGCGGCTCAACAGCCTGCACGTGGAGGCCTTCGAGGGGCTCGGCACGCTCACGGCGGGTGCCTACTTCCTCAACCCCGACGTGCGGGCGCTGATCGGCTACCCGGGTCAGCAGCCGTCGCCGGCGCAGGACGACACCGACACCTATCTCGACCTGCTGGGTGCCGTCGTCGACCGCGGGCCCATCTACCGTGACCCGCAGGCGACGGGTGCATGACGGACTTCCCGCATCCCTCGCGAGCCGGTTACTACGACCTCACCCTCCCCGCTGACCTGAGTGAGCGACTGACCCACTTGGTCACCGCGATGGTGCCGGGTGGCGAGGGCTATCCCTCTGCCGGCGAGGCGCAGGTCGTGCGCTTCCTGGAGGAGCACTCCAGCGAGGCCGATCTCACCGCTCTGCAAGGCATCGCTGACCGACTGACGACACCGTCCGTGGCTGCTGCGACGGCGATGCTCACCGAGCTCGAGGCCGCCGATCCCGTGCTGTTCGGGTGGTGGCGCGACTTCGTCTACTTCGGCTACTACGCCTCGCATCGCGTCCTGGCGGCGCTCGCGGACCGCGGCTACGACTACCACGGTGCCCCTCAGCCGCTCGGCTACCGCATCGCGCGCGACCCCGCCGTACCCACGACGAAGCGCGGCTCCTACCAGCCCACGAACGAGGTGACCCGTGTCGCGCCATGATTCCCCCGACGTCGTGGTCATCGGCGCCGGAATGGCCGGCGCTGCCATCAGCTGGGTCCTGACCCGGGCCGGTGCAAAGGTCGTCTGCCTGGAGCAGGGTCCCTCCGTGCATCCCGTGGACCACCCCACGTTCTCGGACGACTGGGAGTTCTCGATGCGCCGGGACTGGGCTTTCACCCCTAACCTGCGCGACCAGCCCTACGACTTCCCGGTCATCACCAACGGCACCTTCGCGCCCTACCTGTACAACGCGGTCGGGGGCAGCACCAACCACTACTCCGGCTTCTGGCACCGGCTGAAGCCGGTTGACTTCCGAAAGGGCACCGAGCACGGGCTGGAGGGGACCATCGACTGGCCCCTCTCCTACGAGGACCTCGATCCGTTCTACGACCAGAACGACCTGGACGTCGGGATCTCCGGCCTGACAGGCGATCCGGCTTATCCGCCCCGGCCCGGCGCGGTGCGGCAACCCCAGGTCCGGCACGGCGACTACGCCCACCTGCTCACACAGGGGCTGGAGAAGCTCGGGGTGCACTGGTGGCCGGCCGACAACGCCATTCTCACCGAGGACCGCGGGGACCGGCTGGCGTGTAACGGGTGCGGCATGTGCAACGTGGGCTGTCCGCGTGGGGCACTGGGCACGGCCACCCAGGCCTACATCAAGCCCGCCCTCGCGGCCGGCCTGGACCTGCGCCCACTGGCGCGCGTCACCCGCATCACGACGGGCGTCGGGGGTGCGGTGGACGGAGTCGAGTACGACGACCTCGCGAGCGGCACCAGTCATCGCATCGAGTGCCCGCTGGTGGTCGTTGCTGCCAACGGCATCGGTTCGCCGCGGATGCTGCTGCTCAGCGCGAATGCCGCGCACCCAGACGGGCTCGGAAACAGCTCCGACCACGTCGGGCGCCACTTCATGACGCACGGCTACCGGCTCGCCGACATGTGGTTCGACCAGCCCACCGGCCACTTCAAGGGCGCCTTTGGTGCCGGTCCGTACTGCCAGGAGTGGTACGACACCGACCTGGCTCGGGGCTGCGTCAACGGCATCACCATCACCTTCGGCGGTGCGTGGGGTCCGGCGTCGAGCGCACTCGGGGCGACCACCGGTCGCAGCCCCGCACCATGGGGGCAGGGGCACATGCGCGGTTTCGAGGAGCGCTTCGACAGGCACGTCTTCTGCGCCATTCAGGCCGACGACCTGCCGGTCGCCACCAACCGGGTGACGCTCGACCCCGATGTCGTGGACTCCAGCGGACTGGCGGCCGCGAATGTCCACTACGACCTGCACCCGAACACCAGGACCTTGTTGGAGTTCGGGAGTGCGCGTCTCGAGGAGATCGGGGCCGCGGCGGGGGCGCGCTCGCTGGACTTCCAGCCGATGGATGAGACGTTCTCCCAACCCGGCTGGCACCTCATGGGCACCTGCCGCATGAGTGAGGACCCCGCGTCCGGAGTCGTGGACCCCTGGCACCGCGTCTGGGACACCCCGGGGCTCGTGGTGTGTGATGGCAGCTCGATGGTCACGGGCGGCGCCGGAAACCCGACGTCCACGATCGGTGCCCTGGCGCTGCGCTGCGCCGAGCAGCTCGTACGCGACATGGGACGCCGCGTGGAGGCCGCTCCCAAGGGCTGATCCGCTTGCGCGACAAGGCATGTCAGGGTCCTGGCCACCTCCGGTGGTCAGGACCCTGACCGTTGGGAACTGAGCCGGTGTCGGCTCCAGAATTCGACGCTCGAGCGGCGCGCAGTCGATATGCTCGCGGGGTGCCTGATGACCTTGACCCCCAGTCAGACCTGCCCGCCCCGCGCCGCTCGACGTCGCCCTACCTCCGCAACGTCATCCACGACGGGGTGATGCACATCAGTGGACAGCTGCCCTACGACGGCGATGGGATCCGCACGACCGGCACGGTGGGGCGCGAGGTCACGGTCGAGCAGGCGAAGGAGGCGGCCCGGCTGTGCGCGTTGAACGTGCTCGCCATCGTCAACGCGGAGCTCGGCGGCCTGGCAGCCATCCGCCAGGTGCTGAGGGTGACCGGGTACGTCGCCTGCGAGCCGGGCTTCGACGGTCAGCCGCAGATCATGGATGCAGCCAGCGCCGTCTTCCTGGAGCGACTCGGCGAGCGGGGCCAGCACGCGCGGACCGCCATCGGTGTCGCCGCGCTTCCTCGTCAGGCACCCATCGAGATCGACGTGACGCTCGCGGTCGACACCGGAGCAGCGCGGTAGCCGTGGCGGTTCAGTAACCGCCTACGGCTGCCGAGTCCGACCGCGGATCTGCGGCCCCCGCGAGCCGCGACCCGTCTGAGACGATCAGCTGGGCGTGGCCGAAGGGATGCGCGAACGGTGCCTCCATCCGCACCTCATGTCCGCGTGAGCGCAAGCCCTCCGCCCATGCCGCTGGTGCCTGGCCCTCAAGGGCGACCCGCACCCGCCCCTGGAAGCCCCAGGTGTCGAAGGACGTCTCGTCGCCCGTCCCCCTCAGCACCCATCGCCCGGCCGCGAGCGCCGTGGCCGGGTCCTGACCGGCGCCGAGCAGCCGTGCGATCAGCTGCAGGACGATCTGAGGTTGCGAGTCCCCGCCGCGGGTGCCGAGTACGGCGCGGAACTCGCCGGCCTCGTTCGTGACCAAGGCCGGAGCCAAGGTGTGGGCCGGCCGGCGGCCGGCCTGGTACTCACCGGGATGCCCCGGGACGAGGCTGAACCCGATGCCACGGTTGTGCAGCCAGATCCCGGTCTCACCAGCGACGAGGCCGGAACCGAAGCTCATGCAGTTGGACTGGATCAACGAGACCACGGTGCCGTCGGCGTCAACCGCGCACAGGTACGTCGTGCCGCCGCGACGATAGGAGTCAGACAGGTCGGCGACCCGGTCGGGGGAGATGCCGGCGCACCGCGGCCGGAGTCGCTCCTGGTGGATCAGGCGCGCACCGTCGGCGCCCTCGAAGAGCACTTCGGGACGGTCGTGAGAGGCCTGGCGGATCGCCTCGATGAGCAGGTGCGGCCAGCGCGGGTCCTCGGGATCGGACCCTAGTCCGGCCTGTTCGGCGAGCCATGCTGCGCCGAGCGTGATGTACCCCTGACTCGGCGGCGCCGCGGTCCACAGGCGGGCCCCCCAGACATCGAGGGAGAGCGGCGTCATCCACTCGGCCTGGTCGGTGCGCAGGTCGTCGTCGGTGAACAGCCCGTTCCCGAGGGCCATCAGACCGGATCCGAACTCACCCTCGTAGAAACCGCGGCGACCGTGCTTGCCGATCGCGGCCAGGACCCGCGCAGCGCCGGGACGCCGGACCAGATCCCCGGCGCGCAGGTGACCACCGGTGGTCATCGCTGCCGCATCGGGAGAGGTCGCGGCACGTCGGGTGACCGCTTCGGCCAGGTAGGCGGACGCGGTGAACCCCTCGGCTGCGTAGCGGACGGCCGGAGCAAGCAGCTCAGCCAGGTCGAGACGCGCGTACCGACGGTGCAGCGCGAGCCAACCGTCCACGCAGCCCGGCACCGTGACGCTGCGGACATCGGCGTCGCGCGGCATGTTCAGATGGCCCTGCGCGCGTAGCGCTCCGGCGTCCGCACCGGACCCGGCCCGGCCCGCGGCAACCAGCAGCTCGGGCGCCTCACCGCGGCGCTGCACGATCGCGAACAGGTCACCGCCAAGACCGCACTGGCTGGGCAGCGTGACCGTCAGCACCCCGTTGGCCGCGATCGCCGCGTCGACCGCGGACCCGCCCCGGCGAAGCGCGGCGAGCCCTGCCTCTGTGGCGAGGGTGTCGACCGTGCTCACCATGGCCGTAGGCGCGTACGACGTGTGGACCGGGGCCAGCGGCGCGGTCACGGCTACAGGTGGCCGAACTGCTCGAGGGCCGTCAGCAGGGGCATGCCGTCGCGGATCGCCGCCCGGGAGGTCTCCTCGGTACCGGCCCACGAGATGACCAGGTCCTGCACCCGCTGCACGTCGTTGGCGGGAATCACGATGACTCCGTCCTCGTCGGCGACGACGAGATCTCCCGGCGTCACGGTGACCCAGTCCTGAAGGCCGCCCCGGACCTGGACCGGGACCTGGTGAGCGCTCACCTTCCACCGTCCGATCGCCTGCGCGGGCGTCCTGTAGCGGGCCAGGACCGGCAACCCGAGCTCGCGCAGGTATCCGATGTCGCGGACGCCGCCGTCCACCACAACGCCGGCGCAGCCGCGGATGTGCATCGCCTCTGCGAGCAGGTCGCCGAAGCAGCACACGCCGTGGATGTCGGTACCGGCCCATACGGGCACGACGCCATGCGGCATGCCGTCGATCGCGGCCAGCTTCGCCCGATCGCCCGTCTCTGCTGTCGTGACCGAGGCGCCGACGACGGTGTAGGCCGGGCCGACGAAGCGGGTGGAGGACCCGATCGGCGCGATCACGTCCGCGAGCACGGGGGGCAGGACACCGAGGCTGTCGAACACGTCGGCGATCACGGCCGTGCCGGCCTTGAGCAGCTGTTCCATTCTGGTCACCTGTCTCGGGCGTACGGGATGACGCCCGGCTCTGTGGAGGGAGTCGGACCGCGCAGTTCCGGGGCGGCCCATCGTAAGTGATTGCGCTATGTGAAACGGTTATTCGTAGAGTGCAACGAGCGGCGAGAGTACACGAGCCGCCCTCTCCCGGCGAGCAGCTTTTTGGCCGCCGACGTGCTCGTGCCTCGGCCGTCGTCCACCACGGCTTCGGGTCCGCCACGTCGGGCGAGCAGGCCGCTGAGCACCGCGGGAAGGGGACGTGAAGCGTGAACCGCGGCCAACATTGCACTGCGCGAAATGAACTTCCGTAGAGCGCAACATCGATGTATGGTCTCGCCAGCCGGCAGCGTCGCCGATGATCTGGCCCTTCACCGGGGTCGGCTCAACCGCTCCTCAACGATGCCGTCCGGGCATCGCGGATCCGTCATCCCTGAAACAGGAGGCACGATGTCACGGCGTACAACGGGCAAGCGTGTGGTCATGATCCTCTCCGGCGCGCTCTGCGCCTCCCTCGGAGTCACAGCTTGCGGCTCTAGCAAGACCACGACCGCTGCCACCTCCAGCGCCTTCGCCCCCAGTACGAGCGCCGCGTGCACGGCGGGGGCCAAGGAAGGCTCGCTGAACTACTGGTCGCGCACCGATGCGGGCGACTTCGCGAAGGAGATCGTGCCTTTCACGGCCAAGTATCCCGGGATCAAGGTGAACTTCACGTCGGTGACGCCCACGGACGCGACTCAGAAGATCATCACCGAGATCCAGGCTAACCACGCCCTGGATGTCGACGCGACCTCGACCGACCTGGCCTCTGCCCAGCCGCTGTTCGACCAGAAGCTCGTCAAGAACGTGGACTGGTCAGCGCTCGGGGTGCCGAAGAACTTCCTGCTGACCTACGGCGGCGTGGGCACCTACCGCACGCTTCGCGACTTCGTGGGGATCGGTTACAACCCGAAGGTCGTCACCGCTGCGGAGCTGCCCACCACCTGGGACCAGCTGATCAACTCCAAGTACTCCGGACGGGTGATCGTGGACCCCCGGGGCATCTACCTGTCCGGCCTGGCGGTCGCCTGGGGCGAGTCGAAGACGATGACCTGGTTCAACAACCTGATGAAGACCGCGAAGCCGCAGGTCGTGAAGGGCGCGACGTCCAGCATCCAGAAGGTCGTCAGCGGTGAGGCCTTGTTCACCACCAGTGCGACGACATCAGCGATCACAGCGGCGAAGGGCAGCGGGGCCCCGATCGAGATCACCTACCTTGACGTCGTCCCCTCGCAGGACAAGTACAGCGTCATCATGGAGAAGGCGCAGCACCCGAACGCTGCAGCCTGCTTCCTCGGCTGGTTCGGCAGTGCCGAGGGTCAGGCCCAACAGCTGAAGGTGGAGTTCAAGGGCAACGCGGACCAGCCGAGCCCGATGCCGTCGGGAGCGACGCTGTCGGTGGCCAGCACCTCCGACAACCAGACCGTGCAGAACACCGTGTCGTCGGAGATGAGCAAGGCCCTGTCCAACTAGAGGACGGGCGGCTGCCGCACCGCACGTTGCGGTCGGCAGCCGCCCGCATCCCGGCCACGACTGTCGGAGGGCTCCATGAGCGCCATCAGGATCGACCAGCTCTGCCATACGTACGCCACGAAGAACAAAACCGTCACGGCTGTCGACCAGGTGTCCCTTGACATCGGCGAGAACGAGTTCTTCACCCTGCTCGGGCCGAGCGGGTGCGGCAAGACGACCACGCTGCGCTGCATCGCCGGCCTCGAACAGCCGACTTCCGGCTCCATCGAGATGGACGGCGTCGTGGTGGTGTCCGACAGCGTCCTCGTCCCCACGCACAGACGCGACATCGGGATGGTCTTTCAGGACTACGCGGTCTGGCCGCACATGTCGGTCTTCGACAACGTCGCGTTCCCTCTGCGGATCGGTCGGAAGCTGCGCCGCGCCGAGATCGCCTCCCGGGTCGAGCAGGCGCTCGACCTGGTGAACATGAGCCAGTACATCGACCGCCGCGCAACCCAGCTGTCCGGCGGCCAGCAGCAACGTCTGTCGCTCGCGCGCGCTCTGGTGCGCCAACCGAAGGTTCTCCTCCTGGATGAGCCACTGTCGAACCTCGATGCCAAGCTGCGCGAGCAGATGCGCAGCGAGTTGCGCCTGATCCAGCAGCGGATCGGGATCACCACCGTCTTCGTCACCCACGACCAGGTGGAAGCACTGTCACTGTCCACTCGGATCGCGGTGATGAGCGGCGGCCGGGTCGTCCAGGAGGGCAGCCCGCGCGAGATCTACCTGGAGCCCAACAGCAGGTTCGTGGCCGACTTCGTCGGCGCCACGTCGTTCGTCGCCGGGCGGGCGCTCAGGTCGAGCCCGGACGCGCTCGTCCTGGAGACCGAGCTCGGCACCTTCAACTGCCGCCCGGACCCGGAGATCCTCCCGGGTGCCTCCGCCCTGGTCGCACTTCGCCCGGAGTCCCTGGTCGTCACGGACACCCCCGGTGAGCGTGACAACTGCTTCGCCGGCGAGGTCGAGCTCAGCTTGTTCGTCGGCGAGGGCGTCGACTACCGGATCAACGTTGGCGGCCAGTCCTTGCGCGCGCGCGGCAGCGCGCGGGCACAGTTCGACGCCGGCGACAGGGTCTACGTCAACGCGGCAGCGGACGACTGCGTGGTGCTCCTCGCCGACCGGGCTGACAGCGCTGACACCCTGGGCGCCGAGGTGGCCGATGCCCACCACTGACGTCGGGACCGACCGATGACCGAGTTGCGCGTCGACACGCGACCGGCACAGCCGCCGACGGCACCACCCGCAGCGGTCCGACGCCGCCGACGCCTGACGGTGCATGGCGCCATCAACATCATCACGGTGCTGGTGCTGGTGTATCTCGTCATCGGTCCCATCCTGATGCTGCTCCTGAGCAGCTTCGAGGACACCCGGGCAGGTGTGAGGATCCGCCCGCCGTTCCCGTGGAGCTCAGCCAACTTCACCGGCGTGCTCGGCGACTCCCAGACCTATCGGGTCCTGGGTACCACGGTGGTCTTCGCCGCTGCCGGCTTGTTGTTCGCGTTCACGGTGAGCCTCGTGTTCGCGTGGCTCGTCGAGCGCACCGACCTGCCGGCCCGCGGGCTCGTCTACGTGCTGCTGGTCGCTCCGACGGGCATGCCCGGACTCATCTCCGCGATCGCCTGGGGCTTGCTGCTCAACCCGACCAACGGCTACGTCAACGTCGCCCTACACAACGTGTTCGGCCTGCACGGATCCGGCCCGCTCAACGCGTACTCGCTCCCGGCGATGATCTTCGTCCAGGGGCTCGCACTGGTACCACTCACCTTCTTGCTGATCACGGCGTCCATGCGCAACATGAGCGTGAGCCTGGAGGATGCTGCCCGCACCTCAGGGGCCGGCCCATGGACCATCCTCCGCAAGGTCAGCCTCCCCTTGCTCCGACCGGTTCTGATCGGCGCAGGGATCTACCAGTTCGTCACGGTCATCGAAGCGGTGGACGTCCCGCTCGTGCTGGGCTTGCCGGGCCATGTCACGGTCTTCAGCACGCAGGTGTACCGGGTCACGCATCCGGCTTTCGGCCTGCCGGACTACGGCGCGTCAAGTACCTACGGCATCCTGCTGCTCACGCTGGCCGTCGCACCGCTGCTCATCTACAACAGGACTGTTCGTCGCGCCCAGGACTTCGCGACCGTCACCGGCAAGGCCTTCCGGCCCAGGCGGCAACGTCTCGGTCGATGGCGCTGGGTCGCGTTCGGGGCGAGCATGCTGTACGCCGCGGTGTCGTTCGTCCTGCCGTTGCTGGTGCTCATCTACGCCAGTCTTGAGCCCTACATCGGATCCATCAGCGTCTCGAGCCTGCAGCACATGACCCTTGCCGGCTACCGGAAGACGCTCTCGACGGACCTGTTCGTGTCCAGCCTCGGGCACACCCTCGTCGTCGGGCTCACGGCCTCGTTCGCGGCGATGCTCCTCTCGGTCCTGCTCTCCTGGATCATCGTCCGGTCGAAGTCGCGATTCGCCTGGATGGCGGACGTGCTGGCCTTCATCCCGCACGCCATCCCCGGCGTGGTGATCGGCCTCGCCGTCCTGCTCATCTACCTGCTCCTGCCGGTGCCTCTCTACGGGACCGTCTGGATCATCGTGGTGGCGATGGCGACGCAGTACATCAGCCTGGGAACACGGCTCACGACGGGCGGCATCGCCCAGATCCAGCAGGGTCTCGAGGAGGCGGCTCAGGCAAGCGGGGCGCGGGCATCGCAGGTTTGGCGGCACGTCCTGCTGCCGCTGTTGCGCCCGGTGCTCCTGAACGGGTTCCTGCTCGTCTTCCTGGCAACCATCAAGAACCTGACGCTTCCGTTGATGCTGCAATCCTCGGACAACGTGGTCTTGTCCACGCTGATCTGGGACCGCTGGGACTACGGCGATGTCACGGGTGCCGCCGTTCTCAGCGTCATCCTGACCGCGGTCACAGTCACCGCCGCCCTCGTCCTGCGCCGGCTGAGCGGCAACGGCGAACAGATCTGAACAACTCGCACCAACCTGGATCGGAGAAGTCATGGCAGTGAGCTCGGCAGAGATCGCGGCTCGGCACGAGCGGCTGCGGCGTGGCATGGAAGCGGCGGAGTTGGACGCTGTGCTCGTCGGCGAGAAATTCAACTACTGGTACCTGAGCGGACATCAGACCCGCGAGATCGAGAAGGTCATGCGGCCGATGCTCTTCATCGTCCCGCTCGAAGGTGATCCGGTGGCAGTGGTGTACCGGCAGCAGGGGGCCAAGGTGCAGGCCACGGTGCCGTCGGTCCGGGTGTACGGCTACGAGGACGTGCCGTTCGACGTGAAGCTGCTCGAGCAGGCGCTGCGTGAGAGCGGCCTCGACCGGGCGCGCATCGGCATGGAGCTGGGCGAGAACCACCGGCTGGGTCTGCCCTATGCCGACCTGCAGTCCCTGCTCGAGGCGCTGCCCGGCCTGGGGATCGTGGATGCCGGCCCGATCCTCGACGACCTGCGTCTACACAAGAGCGACTACGAGGTCGCGACGCTGCGGGCCGCGGCCGACATGAGCCTGCTGGCCTGGTCCGAGGCCACCAAGCAGTTCCAGCTGGGTGCCAGCGAAGCGGATTTCGTGACCTCGATGGCCGTCGAGCTCTCGCGCGTGGGGAGCAGCTTCGACGTCGCCGGCCACATCACCAGTGCAACCAGCCTCGGTGACCGCAACGCGCCCCTGCGTCCAGGCGACACGATCTGGTGCGACTTCGGGGCCACCCTGGACGGCTACCAGGCCGATGTGGCACGGCGTGCGGTGCTCGGCGCGCCGACAGCCGAACATCTGGCCGTTCAGGAGTGCATCGCGACTCTGCATGCGCGGACACTCCAGGCGGTCCGGCCGGGAGCGCTCGCGAGTGACGTCGCCCGCGCCTGCAGTGAGGCGATGGTCGACGCCGGGTTGCCTGCGCTTACTGGTCGCAAGCGGATCGGCCACGGTCTCGGCCTCAACGCGGGCGAGTCGCCGTCCCTGAGCCTGCAGGACACCACGGTGCTCGAACCAGGCGTCGTGATCTGCGTGGAGCCCCGCTTCCTGCTCCCGTCCGGCGAGAAGATCCACATCGAGGACGTCGTGGTGGTGACCGACGACGGCTACGAGCCCATCTCGCAGGGCTGCGACGTCCTGACCGTCATCGACATCTGATCCACCTGCATCGGAGAGATTCACCATGCAACAGCCGCACTACGTCTCCAGCTCGGTGTGTGAGCAGGTGCTGACCCCGGCCCGTGCGGTCGAGCTCGCGGAGCTCGCCCTCTCGTGGGAGGCCCGCGACCGGGTGCACTACCCGACGCCACGGGCCTTGCGGATGAGACCGCCGGGTCACGCGCTGCGCTTTCACTCCAAGGCGGTGGCCCTGCCGGAGCTCGGTGTGGCGGGATGTCGCATCGTGAGCTACCGCGCCGAGCCCGACGGCACCCGCCCCGGGGCAGAGCTCGCGACCCGGCTCGTGGTGCTCATCGACCTCGAGACGGGCGTGCCGCTGGCCATCGTGGATGAGCACTACAACTACTCGCTCCGAACCGCAGCCGCAGTCGGTGTGGCCGCGCAGCGACTGGCGAACACACCCGCCCGGCTGGGCGTGATCGGTGCGGGAGTCGTGGCCCGGGCAAGCGTTGCGGTCCTGCTGTCAGCCGTGCCGGTTGCCGAGGTGGCGCTGTCGTCCCGGACTCCTCAGCGCTGCGCTGAGCTCGCGGAGCTGGCCCGCACGCTGACCGACGCCGAGGTACGGGTGTACGACTCGGTGGACCCTGTGCTGGACGGCTCCGACCTGATCGTGACTGCGACGACCGCACGCGCGCCTATCGTCCGGGGGCCGCTGCGTCCCGGTGTGCTGCTCTGCGCCATCGGCTCGAACGAGCTCGACGGTGACGCCTACACCTCGTGTGACCGGCTGATCGTCGACGACTGGGCGCAGACCGAAGAGGCAGGTGACATCGCCGGGTTGCTCGCGGCTGGCCATCCGATCAAGGACCGACTGGCGGGGGAGCTGTCCGGGCTGGTCGGCGGCAGCGTGCCCGGTCGCCAGCGTCCCGACGAGACGATCGTCGTGCGCACTGAAGGCCTGGCCTCGCAGGACCTGCTCTTCGCCCACTGGGCGTGGCGGGAAGCCGAACGGCTGGGTCTGTGACAGCAGCGAGCCCGGTCGCTGACGGACTTGCGTCCGGGGCAGCGCAGGCCGCGGCCGGCCTTGAGCTCGCGGGGCTGGACTCCGGAGTGCTCGTCGCGGTCAAGACGCACCTGCTGGACTGCCTCGGGATGATGCTGGCGGGCGCCGCCGACGACCGGGTCACGCGTGCTCTCGCTGTCGGTGGACCAAGGGACGTCCCGTTCATCCTGAGCCTGGCCTGTGGGGCGCTCGGACTCGATGACTTCGACGAAGCGACCCGAGCGCACCCCGGTGCAGTGCTCGTCCCGGCCTTGGCGGGTGCGGCGAGCTCCGCGCAGCACGAGGTCAGCGGGGCCGACCTGGCCACCGCTCTCGTCGTCGGGTACCAGCTGTTCGGCGGTCTCGGCACGTTGGCGGACGCCGGTGGGATGCACCTTCGCGGGCAGCACCCGTCCACGTTCCTGGGCGTGCCCAGTGCTGCGCTGGCGGTCTGCCGGATGCTGCGCTTCGACGTCACGACGTCCCGTGACGCGATCGGTATCGGCGCCTCCCTGTCCTGTGGCATCACCGAGTTCGACGAGCGGGAGGTGATGCGCGCCGTGCAGACGGCGTGGGCAGCCAGTGCCGGCGTGCGGGCCGCCCAGCTCGCCGCGGCCGCCTTCCACGCCTCGCCGGCAGCGCTCGAAGCGCCAGGTGGGCTGATCGGTCGGGACGGCCAATCGGTCGATGCGCTCGTGACGAGCGAGCTGCTGGCCGCTCCGCCGTGGCATGTCGAGCAGGTGAGCTTCAAGCCCTATCCGCACTTCAGCGACCTGCATCCGGTCTCTGCTGTTCTCATCGGCATGCTGGGCGACCAGCGGCTGCCGCCGGAGCAGATCGCGGCGATCCGCGTTCACCTGACGCCGAGAGCTGCATCCCGGTTGTCCGAGGTGTTTCCGCCAGAGAATCCGAAGCAGGCCAAGCGGTCGGGCCGCTTCGCGTTGGCGAGCTGTGTGATCGCTGCCTATCGGGTGGGCAGGGGTTCGGCGCTGCTGGAGGCCTTCGCGGCTGAGCGGCTTGCCGACATCGACACGCTGGCGCTGGCGGAGCGCATCACGGTCACGGCTGACCTTCCGCCGCAGGGACCGTCCGGCACCGTGTCCGTCACCCTCACGGACGGGCGCACCTGGTCTGCCGAGGCCAACGGCTACCCCGGTGACGGACGCGATCCTGCCTTGCGATGGGACTGGTCCGACGCCGTCGGCCGGTACGGCGAGCTCAGCGAAGCTGCGGGCGCCGATCCTCAGGTCGCCTCGGCCTTGCTCGACCTGGTCGACCGCCTCGAACTTCTCGGGGACGTGCGTCCGCCCTTGGAACAGCTGCGCCGGCTGGTGCTGCGCTGACCTGCCGGCCCGGACGGAGTCTTCCGCCGGAGGCGAACTCATGACTGGAGGGTGAATGGATCTCGGACTGCACGGCCGTGTCTACCTGGGAGTGAGACATGGCCTCTGAGCGGCAGACGACTGTTCGTGACCGAGACGTGATGGTCGTCCTTCTGGCGCTCAACAGCGGACTCACCGACGCCGCCGGGTACCTGGTGCTCGGTGGCGCGTTCTCGAGCGTCATGACCGGCAACATGGTGCTCCTCGGTCTGTCCCTGGGTTCTGCGGCGGGCCAGCTCGCTCTGCACGCGGGTGGCGCTGTACTGGCCTTCGTGTTCGGGTGCGCGATCGGCACCAGGGTCGCCGGCACCGCCCGTGCGGGTGACCCGGTGTGGCCGCGGGCTGTCACCCGGGCGCTCCTGCTTCAGGCTGCGGTGGTGGCGGTCTACGCGGTTGCGTGGTGGGTCACCGCGGGTAGTCCCGGAACGGCGTTGAAGCTCGGGTTGCTGGCGTTGAACGCGTTCGCACTCGGAGTGCAGAGCAGCGCCGTCCAGCGGTTCGGTGTAGCCGGCCTGTCCACGACCTACCTGACGGGCACGCTCACGACCGCCGTGATCCGCGTGACCTCAGGCCGACCGGTGCGCGAGATCGGGCACAGCCTGCTCATCCTTGCGGGGCTGATCGCCGGCGCGGTGATCGGCACGATCATCGCCGTACATGCACCTCTCTGGGTGCCGGCGGCGCAGCTGGGCCTGCTCCTGCTGGTTGTCCTCCGCGTCGCTGACCGGCCGCTCACGCAGCTCGGCAGACCCGAGGGGTTCGACGTTATTGCACTGAATGAAAGCTAGTTGCACACAGTGCAGTGCCCCTGTAGCGTCGTCCTTCGCCAAAGATGTCGCTCGCGAGAGTCAGACCCGGCCCCCCTCCCGACGGCGCGACCCTCGGGCCAATTCCAAGACCCGCGGACGAAAGGTGAACCGTGACCACTCGACACCCCGCATTGGATCGCCGTGCGCCCGACGCCATGTTCATCGGTGGCACCTGGGTGCAGGCGACGGATGGTGGCACCCTGGACGCCTGGTGTCCCGCCACCGGTGAGTTGATCGCCACGATTCCGTCGGCAGGTCCGGCGGATGTGGAGGCCGCTGTTCTCGCGGCCTCCGAGGCCTTTACGTCGAGCTGGAGCGACACGTCGCCCAAGCAGCGCGCCGACCTGCTGTTCGAGCTCGCCGACAGGCTGGAACGTGACAGTGACCGCCTTGCCATGATCGACGTCGTCGACAACGGAAGCACGCTGCGCAAGATGCGAGCCGACGTCGCTGCGGGCGTCAACATGATGCGCACGTACGCCGGTCTGATCCCCACCATCGGCGGCCGGACGATTCCGCTGGACTCGGACACCTTCAACTACACCGTGCGCGAACCCTGGGGAGTGGTGGGCGTCATGATGCCGTTCAACCACCCCTTCATGTTCGCGGCGCAGGTCGTCGGGTCTGTGCTCGCGGCCGGAAACACGTTGGTCTTCAAACCCTCGGAGTTCACCTCCCTCAGCACGCTGGAGGTTGCCAAGGCCGCGGAGGATCTCCTACCGCCGGGCGTGGTCAACGTCATCACCGGATCCGGAGTGGGGGCCGGCGCACCTCTCGTGCGCCACCCGAAGGTTGACAAGATCCACTTCAAGGGCAGCTTGCCGACCGGCCGCCTCGTCCTCGCCGGAGGCGCTGAGACGATCAAGCCGGTCACGCTGGAGATGGGTGGCAAGAACCCGTTCATCGTCTACCCGGACGCCGACCTGGAGCGCGCCGTGGAAGGCGCGGTGGTCGGGATGAACTTCGTCCACCAGGGCCAGTCCTGCGGCTCGTCGACGCGCATCTTCGTCCACACTGACCTCTACGACGAGTTCCGCGAGCGGTTGGTCGCACGGGTGGAGGCCCTCTACCCGGGCCTGCCGTGGGAGGAGAAGGCCGACATGGGATCGATCGTCTCGCGGCCACAGTACGACCGCGTGCTGCGCCTCATCGGCGAGGCCGTGGAGGACGGCGCCACGCTGCTGACAGGCGGATCCGCGGTCGACCGCGAGGACCTCGGGGACGGTCTGTACATCCAGCCGACCGTCTTCGAGGGAGCGCGCCACGACTCGACACTGGTGCAGGAGGAGATCTTCGGTCCCGTGACCTGCCTGTTCCGGTGGGAGGACGAGCAGGAGGTCATCCGCCTCGCCAACGACGTCATCTACGGGCTCACCGCGAGCGTGTGGACCAAGGATCTCGACACGGCCCATCGCACCGCCCGGCGGCTGCAGGCTGGGCTCGTCTGGATCAACGACCACAACCGGCGCCCCGCGCTCACACCGTTCGGTGGCTTCAAGCAGAGCGGCATCGGCAAGGAGCGGGCGATGGATGAGCTCCAGACCTACACGCACGAGAAGAGCGTGCTCCTCGCCATGGCCCCCACCGTGCGAGAGAGCGGGCGCTCCGGTGCCTAACCACGCGCCCTACGACGAGCCGGTCTGGGGTTCCGACGTGATGGTCGACGTGCTCCGGGAGCTCGACCTGCCGTTCATCGCCCTCAACCCGGGTGCCACGTTCCGCGGGCTGCACGACTCGCTCGTCAACTACGGCGGCGACGACATGCCGATGATCGAGTGCCCCCACGAGAAGATCGCGGTTGGTCTCGCCCACGGCTACGCGAAGGCGACCGGCAAGCCGATGGCCGTCATCCTCCACGACCTCGTCGGGCTCTTGCAGGGCACCATGGGGATCTACTACGCCTACATCGACCGGGTCCCGGTGCTCGTCCTCGGCGGGTCCGGCCCGGCGGCGCACGAGCGTCGTCGCCCGTGGTTCGACTGGATCCACTCGGCGAACGTGCAAGGCGAAGCGGTGCGCAACTACACCAAGTGGGACCACGAGCCGCGTTCGCTGGTCAGCATGCCTGACATCATGGCCCGCGCGCACCGCATTGCGACGACGGCGCCGCAAGGCCCCGTCTACATCGCGCTGGACGCCGGCCTGCAGGAAGACCGTGTCGAGACGCCGATTCCGGTCGACGAGGTCGCCCGCAGGGCGCTACCGCCGGCCCCTATCGGCCCTGATCCGGCGGAGCTGCGGCGGCTCGCCGAGATCCTCTGCGCAGCCGAACGTCCTGTCATGGTGCTGGGCTACCCCGGCCGCGACCATGACTCGTTCGGCCACCTGGTGACTCTGGCTGAGCTCGTGGGTATCGGAGCCATTGACACGAGGTATCGCCTGAACTTCCCGAACCGGCACCCGCTTGCGGTGACGGACACCAACGCGATCGACGACAGCGACTGCGTGCTGTTCGTCGACGTCAAGGACATGGCGAAGTCGACCCAGTCCACCGATGGGGTGGCGCGGCAGTCGGTCTCCCGGTTGCGTCCGGGGTGCCGCGTCCTCGACCTCGGGTTCGGCGACGTCGGCATCTCCGCCTGGAGTGAGGACTACTCGCAGCTGATCCCAGCGGACTGCCAGGTGGTTGCGGACAGCTCGGTGGCCCTGCCCCTCCTCGTCGAGGAGTGCAGGCGGCTGTTGGCAGAGCAGTCACCAGCCCGCGCTGCCCTGCGCCAGGCCTGGCGTGAGGACCTGGGTGGTCGCCATGACGCCGTGTTCGCCAGGTGGGCTGCGCGGGCCGAGGCAAAGGCAGACGAGTCACCGATCTCCACCGCGAAGCTGGCTGCGGCGATCTGGGAGGTCGCACGGGAGCACGACTGGGTGCTGACCGCGGGCTCGGCGTCCGAGTGGGCTTATCGGCTGTGGGACTTCGATCAGCCGCATCGCCACCCTGGCCGCCAGCTCGGTACCGCGACGCAGATCGGGATCTCCCTCGGTGTGGCCCTGGCGCACAAGGGCACCGGGCGGCTCGTCGTCGACATCCAGCCCGACGGCGACTTGATGTTCGACGTGGGGGCACTGTGGGTTGCCAGCCGCTACGAGCTGCCCATGCTCGTCGTGATGTTCAACAACCGCGCCTACTACAACGACTGGGAGCACCAGGAGAAGATCGCGGATCAGCGCGGTACGCCGGTCGAGCGGGCGCACATCGGCATGGCGATCAGCGAGCCCGAGCCGGACTTCGCCGCTATCGCGAAGGGCTTCGGGTGGTATGCCTCGGGCCCCGTCGTCGATCCGTCGCAGGTCGAGGCCGAGGTGCGCAAGGCCGCTGAGCACGTGCTCCGTACGGGCCTTCCCGCCCTCGTCGACGTCGTCTGCCAGTACCGGTAGCTGCCCCTAGGCCGAGAAGGCGCCGGCAGCTGCCGCCACCACGTGGCCGAGCTCGGAGGTGCCGTTCGCTCGCATGCGCGCCGCGGGTCCCGAGATCGACAGGGCGCCCACCGGGCTTCCGGTGTGGTCACGGATGGCGGCGCCGATGCAGACGACACCCGGCGTGCGCTCCTCGTTGTCGACGGCGAACCCACGCTTGTGAATGGTCGCCAGCTCACGCCTGATGGCGTCCATCTCGACCAGCGTCTTCGGTGTGAGGCGTCGGGGCGGGTCGTTGCGCAGGATCTCGGCAACCTCCTCGGCGGGGAGCTCGGCCATGATGGCTTTGCCGAGTGACGTGCAGTAGGCAGGGTGCCGGGTCCCCGCCGCAGACGCGATGCCCATGTCCTGCTGACCTTTGGCGATGGCGATGTAGAGGATCTGGCCGCCGTCGAGGACTCCCACGCTGGCAGTCTCACCCGTGGCTTCGGCGAGCTTGTCAGCGAGTTGGTTCGCCTGAGACCAGATCGACACGTTGCGCAGGAAGGCGCTGCCGACTTCGAAGGTCTGGCTGCCGAGGACGTACGAACGGTCGGCGGTCTGGCGTACGAAGCCGCGTGAACGCAGGGACTCGAGCAGCCGCAACGCGGTCGTGGGGTGCAGATCGACTCGCCGAGCCAGTTCGGTCAGGCCCACCGGACGTTCCCAGGTGCTGAGCTCGATGAGCAGGTCGAGCGCCCGGGTCACAGCGCGGACTCCGTGTTGGCTTGCCGCTGCCCCTGAGTCGGGGATCTCCTTGGTGTGGACACCTGCCATGGCGCGCTTCTTCCTGAATCAGACCGCGCACCGGCGGTGGCCCATACGTGGACTCAGGCTACGCCAAGCACGCCAGGGAAGTGACCTGGATCGCCTGCTGGTACGGCCAGATCCCAGCGCCCCGCCTCCCGATGACCCGGAGGGTCAACGAGAGGCGGGGCGCCCAAGCAGGGTCCGCCGGCTGCTTCCAGATCTGTCAGCCGTCGACCGCGATCTCGCGCTCGCCGCTGAGGGCAAGATAGGTGTCCGGTCGACGGTCGCGGATCAGGAACGCACCCCCCATCGCGGCGCGGGCATCCGCCATCCCACCGAAGACGTCGATCTCGGCGGTCACCAGTCCGACGGTCTCGGTCCCGGTCGTGACGACCACCTCGCCCACCGGGCTGATGATCTGACTCATCCCGAAGAACTCGATCCCGCCGAGCTCGCCGATGAGGTTCGACGACACGAACCAGCGGCCGTTCTCCATGGCCCGTACGCGCTCGAAGGCGTCGTACTGCTGGACCCAGAGGTTGTCCTCACCGC
Source organism: Frankiales bacterium (assembly GCA_025966135.1). Lineage (GTDB taxonomy): Bacteria > Actinomycetota > Actinomycetes > Mycobacteriales > SCTD01 > RYN-111. Next base: position 33,629 of record JAOPVP010000007.1, on the reverse strand, counting down.
TTCCGTGTCCCGGCAGGAGTGGCCAGGCCGTCGACATGACGAGGATGTCCGCCCCGCGCAGGGTGAGCTCCCGGCACGACTCCGGGACGGCCTTGTCGTAGCAGATCAGCATCCCGATGCGACCGAACGGGGTCTCGAAGACCGGCCAGTCGTCTCCCGGACGCCAGACCATCTGCTCGCTCAGACCGACGTGAACCTTGCGGAACTTGCCGATGAACCCGTCCGGACCGGTCAGGACCATCGTGTTGTAGACCACGCCGGGACGGTCGCTGGCCTCAGTCAGCCCGTAGATGACGTGGATGGACTTTTCCGCGGCCTTGGCGGCGATGGCCTCGACGCTGGGACCTCCTGGCACCAGCTCCGCAACGTCGTACATCTTCCTGATCTCGGCCTCAGCGTCCATGACGCTGAAGTTGGAGGGGTAGCCCTGCAGGCTGGTCTCCGGGAAGACGACGAGGTCAGCCCCCGCGGCGGCAGCCTCCTCGATGTAGCTCAGGTGCAGTTCCAGGCTCTTGTCGACGTCGTAGGTAGGTGGAAAGGCGCAGGTGGCGATGATGGTCATCTTCAACTCCTAGCTGACTGTGACGTGGGTGAGGTCGACCCAGACCGACCTGGGCTGGATGAATCCCTTGACGTTCTTGGTGGTAGCCCGTGGGTTGAGGTCGCTGACGACGACCAACCAGGGGTTGTCCTTGACGAGCACCGAGTTGATCTTCGCGATGAGAGCGGCGCGCTTGGTGTCATCGACCTCCTGCTTGGCCTGCTTCCACAGGGAGTCGAACTCGGCGTTCTTGTAGTGCCCGGTGTTGTAGATGCTCTTGCTGTCGAAGTAGAGCTCCCACGAGATGGGTGGCTGGAACCCGAGCGAGATGTTCGTGGCGTTGGCCCCCAGCGAGATCTTCCCGGCGCTCCAGTCACCGACCATGGCTGACCACTCGATGGGTTCGAGCTTGACGTTCACGCCGACCTTGGCGAGGTCTGACTGCAGCGCTTGGTTCATGGGTCCTGGAACCATGTTGCCCGACCCGCTCGTGGGATAGGACAGGGTCATCGAGAACCCCTTGGCATAGCCGGCCGCGGCCAGGAGTGACTTCGCCTTGGCCGGGTCGTACGTGAGGACGTTGCCGGCAGGCTCGTAGCCGACGTCGGTCTGGGGCACGTACTGCTCCGCGGGTGCGCCGAAGCCGCTCAGCGTCTGCTTCGCCATGGCGTTCCTGTCGATGGCCAGGTTCAGTGCGAGGCGGACTCGGGGGTCCTTCAGCGGTCCCTTGGTGACGTCGAACAGCCACGGCCAGATGTGGGAGTACGGGTTGGTGTGCACGACGAAGCCCTCGCTACCGAGCCGGGCAGCATCGTCGGGGGCGGGGAACTCGATCCAGTTGACCTCCCCGGAGCGCAGTGCGGCGACCCGCGCCGTCGCTTCTGGGATGGGCCGTAGAACCAGCTTGTCCAGTGTCGGGGCGCCTGCCCAGTAGTGCTCGTTCTTGACGAACTCGACGCTGCCGCCGCTGAGTCGCTTGGAGAACGTGAACGGACCGGTGCCAACGGGGCTCTGGCCGAACGCCTTGTTCCCGAGCTTGGCAACCGCGGTGGGACTGGGGAAGGCCAGGAAGGGCAGATCCTGTGGCAGCAGTGCGTACGGCATCTTGGTGGTGATCTGGAACGTCATTGCGTCGAGCTTCTTGTAGCCGGCAATGGCCTGCGTGTAGAAGCCGATCAGCCCAGCGTTGTCGGCGCTGAAGTACTTCGACTTCGAGTTGAGGATCCGGTCGAAGCCGAAGACCGCCGCATCGGCGTTCCAGGGCGTGCCGTCCTGGAACGTGACGCCGGCACGCAGCTTGAACGTCCACGTCTTCACGTCAGGAGAGGAGGTCCATGAGGTCGCCAGGTCCGGCTGGATGACCGGCCCGGTCTTGTCCTGGTTGAGGGACATCTTGGTGAGCCCGTCGTAGAGCTGAAGGCCGACGAACCGCTCGCCCTCCCAGCCTTCGCTCTCGAACGTGCCGGCATCAAGACCTGGAAGCTGGGCCGCGGTCATGGCGATCACCAGGGTGTTGGAGTGGCCACCTGATCCACCTCCACTGGCAGATGATCCACCGCACGCAGCGAGTACAAATGCAGTTGCCGTGATGCCAGCCGCGAGCGCCGTGCGCCTCATTGGTTCCTCCAGGGTTGTGGGTTACTCAGGACGAGCTCCTTTACGCGAAGGCACCGAGCCTCATGCGTCGGTGTCACAGGAACGGGTGTGTTGTCGTAGGAGGCGCAGGCCTCGATCGCGTGTGGACAGCGCGTGCGGAAGCCGCATCCGCTGGGCGGGTCGACCGGACTCGGCGGCTCACCTTCGATCACGGCGCGTGCCTGCCCCCGGGTGGGGATGCTGGCCAGCAGCGCCTGCGAGTACGGATGCTGGGGTGACTGCAGGATCGCGGACGCCGGCCCCTGCTCGATGATGCGGCCGAGGTACATGACCATGACGCGGTCGGAGATGTGCTCCACCACCGTCAGGTCGTGGGACACGAACAGAAAGGCCACCTCGAGGTCACGCTGGAGCTCTGACAGCAGGTTGAGGATCTGCGCCTGAACGCTCTTGTCCAGTGCTGAGACGGCCTCGTCGCAGACCACCAGGTCCGGGTCGGTCACCAGAGCTCGGGCGATGGCCACCCGCTGCAGCTGTCCGCCGGAGAGCTGGTGCGGATAGCGGTTGCTGTAGCCGGCCGGAATGCCTACCCGCTCGAACATCTCCAGGACCCGCGCCTGGCGCTCCTTACGGCCCCAGCGATGGACCTTCAGGTTGAACTCGACCGACTGCGCGATCGTGAGCCTGGGGTTCAGCGACGTGCTCGGGTCCTGGGGGATCACCTGCAACCGTCGACGGATCGCCCGCAGCTCGGCCTTGCTGGCGGTGAGCAGGTCGATCCCGTCGAAGAGCAGGCTGCCTGACTCGGGCTTCACCAGTCGAAGCACCGTGTTGGCCAGGCTCGACTTGCCGCAGCCTGACTCGCCGACCAGGCCGACGATCTCCCCTCGATCCACGGTCAGGTCGACATCCGCTACGGCCCTGACGCCATTCCCGTAGGTGACTGTCAGGCCCTTGGCCTCGAGAAGGTGCTCTGCCATCACCATCAGCTGGCCACCCGCTCCTGGGGATGGACGAGATCACATGCGGCGTAGGTCTCGACGTCGGTGTGGAGCAGCGCGGGCTCGTACGTGGAGCAGGCGTCGTGCACGAAGCTGCACCGTGTCCGGAACGGACAGCCCGAAGGCCTCTCGGCCGGCGCGGAGGGTTGCCCGGAGATCGGAATCAGCTCGCCGCGGGCCACACCTGGCGCCGGGAGGGCACGAAGGAGCGCGGCCGTGTAGGGGTGTCGCGGTGACCCGAGCACCGTCTCGGCCGGACCGGTCTCGACAATCCGGCCGGCGTACATCACCGCGATCTCGTCAGCCATCCGCTCCGCGACACCGACATCGTGGGTGACGAGCAGGGTGGCCATGCCCAGCCGATCCTGCAGGTCCTCGAACAGGTCCAGGATCTGCGCCTGAACCGTGACGTCGAGCGCCGTCGTGGGTTCGTCGGCAATGAGGACAGCCGGGTCGCAGGCGATCGCGATCGCGATGGCGACGCGTTGGCGCATCCCGCCGGAGAGCTCGTGCGCGTACGCATGGGCCACCCGCCGCGGGTCGGAGATGCCGACTCGGCTCAACAGGTCCAGTCCCCGTTCGGCCCTGGCCTGCCGACCCGACACCACCTCGTGGACGCGAAGCACCTCGGAGAGCTGCGAGCCGATCTTGCGCAGGGGGCTGAGCGCGCCGGCCGGGTCCTGAGGCACGAGCGCGATCTGCTGGCCACGCAGCTGGACCATCGACCTCGGGGACAGCGTGAGGAGCTCCTGGTCGCCGAGGGCGATCGAGCCACTGATGACCGCCCGGTCCGGGTGGAGCCGCATGACAGAACGCGCCGTCACGGACTTCCCGCAGCCGCTCTCCCCGAGAAGGACCAGCGTTCGGCCGGCCTTCAGCTCGAAGCTGACGCCGCGGACGACGTCTACGGTCGACCGGTCCTGTCGAAACCCGGTCGTGAGGTCAGCGACCCGGAGCACAGTCTTGTCGACCGCAGGTTGCGCGAAGGTCTGAACGACGGAGCGCTCGACCGATGTCATGAATGACCTCCCTGGTCCCGTACGTCGAGCTCGACGCGGAGTCGATCTCCGAGGGCGTTGAACAGCAGAGCGACGACGAGGATGGCGACAGCCGGGGCAAGTGCGACGGCGGGTGCTCGGAAGAAGAAGTCGCGCGCGTCGTTGAGCATGAGGCCCCACTCGGCGGTCGGGGGGGCAGCGCCGAGTCCGAGGAAGCTGAGCCCGGCGGCATCGACGATGGTCAGGCCGATCAGCGTGGTGCAGTAGACGACCAGTGCCGACCGGATGTTTGGCACGACATGGCGTACCGCGATGGCGACCCGGGAGGCACCGCTGCACTCGGCAACGCGCATGAACGCCGCGCTTCTCAGGGCCACGACCTCGGCCTCCACGATGCGCGCGACCGGGGGGATCAGCACGATCGAGAGGGCGATGATCGCGTTCTTGATGCTGGGCCCCAGAGCGGCGGCGACGCCGATGGCCAGCAGGATCGACGGGAAGGAGTAGAAGACGTCGAGCGTCCGCATGATGAGGGTGTTCACGATCCGAGAGCTCAGACCGGCGCACAGCCCCACAACGGAGCCGATCGTTCCCGCGATGAGCACCGGGATGATGCCGGTGAGCAGTGAGAGTCGAGCTCCGAAGATGAGGCGGCTGAAGATGTCGCGGCCCTGACCGTCGGTGCCGAGGAGATGGCCCTGTTGGCCGAATCCCATGAGGCGGTCGGCTGCGCTGCCGGTGGTCTCACCGTAGGGAGCGACCCACGGTCCGACAAGGACAACCAGGAGGAGCAGCGCGACGAGCGCCATGAGCAGTCGGGTTGACCACGCCCAGGTGCGCCGAGACCGGGATCGCGAGCCCATCGTGAGGGCTACGGGGACCGTCGTCACGCCGTCACCCCCGACGCCCGTACGCGGGGATCGAGGGCGGCCCGGGCAACATCGACGACCAGGTTGGTGATGACGAAGGCAAGGGCCGACACCAGGATTCCCGCCTGGATGACCGGGTAGTCGCGTCGCGAGATGGACTCGTAGACGAGCTCTCCGATGCCAGGCCAGGCGAAGACGACCTCGACGAACACCACGCCACCGAGCAGGTAGCCGATCTGGAGGCCACTGATCGTCAGTAGAGAGGCCAGGCTCCCGTGCACGATGTGTCGTCGCACCCTCCACTCCGACAGCCCTCGGGCACGGAGGTTGTCGACGTACGGCTCTTGCGACTCCTCGGCCAGGGCCGCGGAGAACATGCGGGCGATGATGCCGGTGGGGATGGCTGCAGCCGTCAGGCCGGGCAGGATCAGGTGATGCACCAACGATGAGTACGAGTCTGGTGCCAACACGTCGTGCATGCCTCCAGCGGGGAACCACGCAAGGTTGGCGGCGAACACGACGATGACGATGACGCCGAGTGAGTACTGGGGCATCGAGACCGAGGCGAGTGAGACGATCGAGGAGAGCATCCGGGAGGTCCGGCGCCGACTGAACGTGATGGCCATGGCCAGGCCGGCGCCCACGACAACGGCAATGCTGGCAGCAAAGAGCGTGAGGGTGAGGGTGTTCGTGAACGCTGTCGCGACGATGCCGCTGACATCGGTCTGCCGGGCGATGGATGCGCCGAGGTCCCCCTGCAGCGCATTGCCGAGCCACAGCACGTACTGGACGGGAAGTGCGCGGTCGAGGCCGTAGCGATGGGCCATCAGGTGGCGGGTCTCCGGGGTCGCGTGCGCCCCCACCATGGTGGCGATGGGATCGCCAGGAACCAGTTGGACCGTGAAGAACACGATGACCGAGACCCCGAGCAGGATCGGGATGGTCAGCAGCAGGCGCTGAGACAAGTACCGCTTCATGGGGTCGCACTCTGGGTACGCCAGATGTCCTGGCACCACGCGTTCGGTGAACCATGTGTTAAGCCACCATCGAGGACGCGGCAACATCGCCAGTACGCCTCAACCCCCGGGCGAGCGTCGAAGTTCCGCCACCTCCGCTGTCGCGGAGGGGATCAAACTGCCTCGGTCCCCTCAGATCTGGCCGACAGCTCGGGCCAGATCGAGGAGATCGCCCGGTGCGCGGGGTCCCACCGAGCTGGTGGCGGAAGTCCGTCTGCGGGCTGCTCTCGTCGCGTGGCCCGGCTGCCCACAGTCAAGCCTCAGATGGCGTAACTCCCCGGCTACGCGTGGAGGCCTTTTACAGACGCTGGACGTGCTTGGGTCTTCGCATCATTACTGACCTTGACACCCCGCGCACGCGAAGCCCGCGTCTCCGTCCTCTAAACCTGTCCATCTGGTTGGGGCTGTTGGTCCTGTGGATCGGCTGGGGTTCGGTGTACGCGGCCATGGCTGAGTCCGCCCGGACCATCCCGCCGCTGCTGGCCACGGGCGTGCGTTTCGTGATGGCCGGACTGATCCTTGCCGCGATCGGCCTTCGCCGCGGCTCCTGGGCAGGTCTCACGCGCAGGCACTGGACCTCGGCTTCCGTCCTTGGGCTCCTGGGCGTCGTCCTCGGCACCGGGGGAGTGGTCCTGTCCGTCCGGCACGTGGCCTCGGGCACTGTCGCGCTGCTTGCTGCGACCGTTCCGCTGTGGGTGGCCCTCATCGAGTTCGCCTGGCTGCGGCGCCACATCGCCTTGCCGGCCCGCATCGGCCTCGTGGTGGGGTTCCTCGGCACAGGACTGCTCGTCACGCAGGGCGGGGCGGGTGCCGTGGACCCGTTCTGGGCTCTCGTCGTGGTCCTGTGCTCTGCCGCGTGGGCGTTGGGCACGGTGTACGCGTCGCAGGCCGAGCAGGCACCCGACCTCTTCCTGGCCACGGGACTGCAGATGGTCATCGGGGGCCTAGGGACGTTCATCCTGGCGGTGGGGACCGAGCCTGTGACGTCCTTCCGGCTGACGCAGGTCACCGCCGCGTCGTTCTACGGCTGGGCATGGACGTTCCTGGTAGGTGCTCTAGCCGGCTACGCCACCGCGATGTGGCTGGTGCGGGTGACCTCTCCGACGCTGGTGGCGACCGCGTCCTACATCAACCCCATCATCGCGCTGGTCATCGGCGCCGTCCTCCTCGGAGAGCCCGTCGGGCTACGCACCGTCGTCGCCGGGGTCGCCGTCCTCGCCGGAGTCGTCCTCATCATCAAGGCGACGCCAGGCACCGAACCGATCACGGAGCGCTGACGCCACCCGCATGGCCACCTCTACGCCGTTCCGCTGGTGGTTGCTGTCCATCAGCCTCTCTCGGGCTCCCGTCACGATGGCGCCGCTGACACTCGGGCTGGCCGGGCGGAGCGCGTACGGGTCGTTTGCCACGGGGGCGCTCCTGGGCGGCGTGTGCGCCTTTGGTCAGGCCCTGGGCACGCTGTGGCGAGGACCTGCTCTTGACCGCCCCGACCGACCGCGTGCGTTGGGCATCGAGCTGCTCCTCTGCGGAAGCCTGTTCCTGCTCCTGACCTTGGAGCTCGCCTTCGGCGCCCACCTGGCCGCGACCCTTCTGACGGCATCGTTCGCTGGCTGCTTCGGCGCAGCCGTGCCCGGTGGTTTCCTGGCCCGGCTGCCCGCGATCCTCCAGGAGGGACAGCTGTCGCGTGGCTTCACCATCAACGCGGTGGTCCTCGAGCTGAACTGGGTGGTCGCGCCGCTGTTCGTCATGGTCGTGGCACTGTGGCTCTCGCCGGTGGTCTCGGTCGCCTGCATCTCCGCAAGCCTGTTGGCGTCAGCCCTGACGCAGGAGGCCTTTCCCTCCAGAACGTGGGCAGGTAGCGAGGTCGGCGGCAGTTCACGGTCGCCGTGGCGCCTCCAGGACGCCCGGGAGATCTACGCGCTCGCGTTGGCGACTGCCTTCGGTCTGACCCTCGTCGAGGCATCACTTCCAGCCTTGCTGGCGGCGCGGGGCATCCATGCAGAGCTTGCCGGCATCTTCACGGGCGTTCCTGCAGCGGCAAGCGTGCTGGCGGGACTGTTGATGCTCCGGCTGCCCGACCGACATCTCGCGTCACGACGCCTGCTCGGTGCGACCTTGCTGTGCCTGGTCCTTGGGCTGGTGCTGCTGCCTTTGACCTGGGCCTCCTCGCTGCCGTGGATCGTCGGCACCATGTTCTGCGCGGGGCTCACCTTCGCACCCATGAATGCCCTCTCGTCACAAACGCTGCAGGAGGTGCTGCCCGCGGATCGGCGCGCAGAGGGCTTCGCCCTGTTGTACGCCGCACTGCGCCTGGGAGTGGGCGCCGGGGGAGGGTCGGCCGCCGCCTTGTTGACCGTGGCCCCGCCCGCGTCGGTCATCGCGCTGGCTGGGCTTGGCCCGGCGCTGCTGTCTGCCCTCCTTCTGGGACGGGCGGCCACGCGTTCCTGGGCCCGGCGGCGGGACGTGCAGCCTGCACGTCCCGCCACCGGACCTCTGGATCGACTGGTCAGTCCGTCGGACTGACCAGCCTCGCCTCAGAGTGAGGCGACCAGTGGGGGCACGGCGGTGTGGAAGTCCGTGGCGCGCTGGATGACCTGTGCTGCGCGGAAGGCTGTGGCCTCCGCGAAAGGCCGGGCCACGAGCTGAACACCCATGGGGAGGCCGGTGGAGCTGAGGCCGCTGGGCACACTCAGTGCGGGGAGGCCGGTGACGTTGAAGACGAACATGGTGCGCAGGAAGTGCTCGGCGTAGCCGTAGAAGGTTCCGTCCAGCGTGACCCCCATCTCGTCAAGCCGTGGCGCCACCGAGATGGATCCCGGCACGACGAGTACGTCCACGTCGTCGAACGCAGCCTCGAAGTCCCGCTGTACGAGGTTGCGGAGCCGTTGGGCCCGCAGGTAGTCGGAGGCGGACACGAACTGCGCTGCGGGAAGCGCATCGATGTTGCCCGTGTCGTACTCCGCCAGGCGGTCCAGGGTCACCTCATGAAGCGACCCGAACTCGGCCAGCATGACCGTCCAGCCGATCACGTCGGCAAGGTGGGCGTTGGGCAGGTGGACCGGGGTCACGGTTGCACCGGCGTCCGCGAGCAGGGCGACGATCCGATCAGCGGCGGCCTTCACCTCGGGATCAATGATGTCCCAGAACCACTCGACAGGTACGCCCACGCGCAGGCCAGCTGCTCCGCCGTCACCGAGGAGGGCGCTGTACTCCGGAACCGGCTGCCGCGACGACATCGGGTCGCCGGCGTCGTAGCCGGCGATGACTTCGAGCATCAGCGCCGCGTCACGCACGTCACGTGTCATGGGACCCGCGTGGTCCAGACTCCAGGCCAGCGGCATCACGCCGTGCCGCGGGACCCGACCGTACGTCGGCTTGATGCCGGTCAGGTTGCAGAAGCTGGATGGGTCGCGGATGGAACCGCCGGTGTCTGTTCCGATGGCCAGCGGCGCGTAGCGAGCCGCCACCCCTGCGCCACTCCCGGACGACGATCCACCGGTAGTCCGCTCGAGGTCCCAGGGATTGGGCATGGGACCCCAGGTCGTGTTGACCTCGTGGCCATAGGCGAACTCCATGGTCTGCACCTTCGCGAGCAGGCTGCCCCCGGCGGCCTCGAGCCGCTGGGCCAGGGCGGCCGACTGGCTGGGAATCCAGTCGCGGTAGATCGCCGATCCGCCGGTGGTGCGGATGCCTTCTGTCGCCACGATGTCCTTGAGCAGGAACGGCACACCTTCGAGAGGGCGCTGGGTGCCGGCCTGCCACCGCGCGTCCGACGCCGCCGCCTGCTCCCGAGCTCGGTCGGCCAGCAAGGTGAGTACCGCGTTGAGTGAGGGCTCGATCTTCTCGATGCGTCCCAGGCAGGACTCCACCGCCTCGCTGGGGCGGGCCTTGCCGGAGTGGTAGAGCCCCAGTAGCTCGGTGGCCGTCAGGTTGCAAAGGTCTGTCACGACTGATCTCCCGAATCGAGGTGGGAAGGGATGTGGCGCGTCACGCGGTCGACCGTCCACCCTGCTCGAGCCATTGGAAGGCCGTGGGCGGTTCGACGAGCTCGAGGAAGGACAGCTCGTGCTGCCGCAGCTCGAGCTGACGAGGTGCCAGCCAGGCGTCGAGCGTCGCTGCAGCCGTCAGCGTGGCCTCGTCGAAGGCGAGGTCCCGGCGACGGGCCATGGCAGCGAGCATGGCCACCGTGGCTGGATCGGCTGCGGTCGTGGTGGGAATGGAACTGGACTCCATGCGATCTCCGATCAGTGTCGGCAACGCCATCACCGTGATGGCGTGCAAGCAGAGGTCCGCCGTTCGAGCGGCGGAAGGTGTCACGACAGGGGTTCGCCGGCGGCCACCAGGTGCTCTTGGGGGTGACGGGTCTCGCCCACGCTCCTGGCGAGTGCCGCGCCGGCGAGCAGCAGGACGCCGAACAGGACGAAGGCCCGAGCCGGACCCGTCATACCGATCACGACGCCACTCCCGAACAAGCCCAGGAACAGCCCGACGTCCGCGCAGATGCGGTACGCGGCGACGGCGGACTCCGTGTCGAAGAGGTCCGGGGACTCTGATGCGACGTCCACGACCATGACAGGTGGTATGACCCATGCCGAACCAAGGCACAGCCCGAGGGCGAGTGCTACGACCACCAGGTCAACGGCGTTGTCGGCCGCGGCGGCGCACCAGGCGACTGCTGCACCGACAACCAGCGTCACGATGAGCGGGCGTGACCTGCCGTAGCGATCTGCCAGATGACCGCTCAGCTTCATGCTGACGACGTCAGCAAGTGCGAGAACGGTGAGCACAACACCGATGGCGGCGTTGTCGAGGCCCGCCGACACCGCAGCCAGCGGCAGGAGAATGCCGGCCAGGGCGTCGCGGACGGCTTCACCGAACCCGCCGAGTGCCACCGCGCGCGCCAGCCGGGGGACCCGCAGGCACGCCAGCTCGGGAAGTCTGAGCTCCACCCGCCCGGTGCTCGGATACGGCTCCAGCGCGAGTCGCGCAAGCAGGGCGGACCCGAAGCTGACGGCGGCACACACCGCGAAGGCGCGGCGGTAGCCGCTCGCGCCGGAGGCGGTCTGCGCGATGAAACCGCCTACGACCGGCCCGACCGCGATGCCCAGGAACCAGTGGGCGTTGAAGCTGCCGAGCGCGCGCGCCCGACGCCCAGGCTCATGCGTCCTGACCACCAGGTACAGCGCACCTGACATGAAGAGCGCGAGACCCACTCCTTCGAACAGCCTCGACACCACCAGGACCTCGAGCCCGAACGGGCATGCTGCCAGCGCCGAGCCGAGTCCGAAGGCCGTGAGCCCGGCAACAAGGACAGCTCGCCCTCCGAGGTTGGGGACGACACCCGTGCCGAAGACGTCCACCGCAAGGACCGCGGGCGCGTTCGCTGCCGTGATCAGGCCGGCAAGCGCGGCGGCGGCGCCGAGCTGCCCGGCCAGGAGAGGGACGAACGGGAAGGTCATGCCGAAGGCGACACCGGTGACCGCTACGACCAGGTGGAAGCGCGTCTCCACGGTGAAACCCATGCGCGCCAGGCTCGGGGCACGACCTTACGGACGTAAGTCCTCGGGGGGTCCCGGAAGTTAAGCCAGCGGGAGCGTGCGGCAGCCCGCCAGGAAGTGGCTGCTTCCGCCACCGCTAACCGCCCGCTTGCCTGCCGAGCTGCAGCAGCTGGGGCACCAGCTCCAGGCGGTCCCCGCGGCAGTGCAGGAAGCTCAACTCGATGGGTGTCCCATCGACGAGGTCGGCTTGGAAGGTGAACCGCAGGATGGGGGCGCCTCCCCGGACGCCGAGAAGGTTGGTGGCCGTGCTGTCCGCACGCACCGCTTCGACCGAGAACTCTCCTGCCCGCACCTCCAGACCGATGGACACGAGCAGGTCTGAGAGCTCCGACGTCAGGTCCAGGTCCAGGATGGGAGCGGCGAGGTGGGCCGGGAACCAGCCTGTGGACACGAGCAGCGGTACGTGGTCCAGGACGGCCACCCGCTCGATCAGCACCACGTCGTCGGTCGGACCGAGCTGGAGAGCTCGACGCAGCGGCTCCGGAGCCGGCCGGCGCTCTGCGACCAGGACTGAGTACTCCAGTGTCGGGCGACCATGCAGGCTGGTGCGCATGTCGAGACCGAGATCCAGTCGGTGTCGGGTGTGCCGCGCCCTTGTGAAGGTGCCGGCCCCCTGCACGCGCTCGAGGAGTCCTTCCTCCCGCAAGAGGCCGAGCGCCACCCGCACGGTGTTCCGGCTCACCGAGAAGCTGCGTATGAGCTGCTCCTCGCTCGGCAGCTTCCAGGCCGCCGGGGCGGCCAGGATCTCCCATCGGAGGACGTCGCGGACCCGGCGAGCCTCGTCTGCGCGTAGACGCCCCGAGGTCCCGGTCCAGGGAAGCACCTCAGGGGGCTGGAGGCGCTGCATGCCAGTCCGCCGCCGCATCTCGTTGTGCGAAGGAGTCGTGCGCACCATCTAGCCTCGCCCTTCCGACGGCCACCTCGTCGAACGGGCGACCTCTCCGACCTCTTATGAGGAGACTAAGGGGCTGACAAGGCGATTTTTGGGTGAGTGAGTGTTTCCGCCTGATGCTTCCGCATAGTGCGCAGGGTTGTGCGTCGCTGCTGTTTCTCCTTCGGCACGGCCAGGTGTCGGCCCGTCGACGACGACGCGTCCGCGGGACACGAACCGGGCACTGCTCGGTTGCGCTGCGCTGCAGGCTCGCCGTCATGCCGCCGCGGTACGCGCCTTGAGATCTCAGGCAAACACCTGGTCCAGGGGGACGCTGGTGTCGGTGAGCCTGGCGGGATCGACGGGCGCTGCCGAGCGGACGAGCTGCTGGATGGGGTCCGTGACGTCCCAGACGTTGACGTTCATCCCCGCGAGGACGCGTTGCTCCCTGAGCCAGAAGGCGATGAACTCGCGCTTGCTCTGGTCGCCGCGCAGGAGCACCTGGTCGTAGTCCCCGGGCGCCGCGAGGCCGGAGTACTCCATACCGAGGTCGTACTGGTCGGAGTAGAAGTAGGGCACCCGGTCGTACGGCTGGCCGGTGCCGAGCATCGCTCGGGCCGCGGCCGGTCCGCCGTGGAGCGCGTTGGCCCAGTGCTCGACGCGGATGCGCCGGTCCAGCAGCGGGTGGTGGAAGTTGGCCACGTCGCCGGCGGCGTACACATCGGGGTCGGAGGTCTGCAGGTGCGCGTCCACCACGATCCCGTTGTCCACGGTGAGCCTCGCGTGCTCAGCGAGCTCGACGTTGGGCTGGATCCCGACTCCGACGATCACTGTGTCCGCGGCCACCTCCTCGCCGCTGTCGGTGACGACCCCGACCGCCCGACGGCCGCTGCCCCGGATCTCGCGGACCCCGGTGTTGACCCGCAGGTCCACTCCGTGGTCGCGATGCAGTTGGGCGAAGACCTCGCCCATCTCCGGTCCCAGGACGGCGTGCAGCGGCGTCGGTCGGGGTTCGATGATGGTGACGTCCGCGCCGTAGCCGCGGGCGGCGGCGGCGGTCTCCAGGCCGATCCACCCGCCCCCGATCACCACGACGGGACCGCCTCGGCTGATCGCCGCCCGAATGGCCTCGGAGTCACCGACGGTACGCAAGGTGAAGATCCCGTCGAGGTCGTTGCCGGGGACGTCCAGCCGACGGGGCGTCGACCCTGTGGTCAGCAGGACCTTGGTGTAGCTGAGCGACTCGCCCCCCTGGAGGCTGACCGTGTGTCCAGCGGTGTCGAGCGCGGTGGCGCGCGTGTCCAGCCTGAGCTCCACCTCGTGCTCGGCATACCAGGACGCGGCGTGGACGTAGACCTTGTCCTTCTCGCTGGTGCCGGCGAGGTAGTCCTTGGACAGCGGAGGCCGCTCGTAGGGGCGTTCGCTCTCGGCGCCGATCAGCACGACGCGACCGTCGAAGCCGTCGGCGCGTAGGGTCTCGGCTGCCTTGGCGCCGGCCAGGCTCGCCCCGACAATGAGGAAGGTGCGTTCGCTGTTCATGGCCTTACCTCCGGCAGCGGCTGCTGAGCGCGACGAGCGTGCTGTTGACCCGATCGTTTCCCTTGCCCGCAAGGGCGCAACCCGGGTGGTGCGCCTGTGACGACCGCTTCCGACCGCGCCTGGCTGACGCCCAACCTACGCACGCTGTCGGCCGTGTCGCTACTGCAGGACGCCGCCAGCGAGATGTTGTACCCGGTGCTGCCGATCTTCCTCACCGTGACGCTCGGCGCGCCGGCCGCGGTCGTCGGTGTCGTCGAAGGCGCCGCAGAGGGGGTGGCCGCGGTCACCAGGCTGCTCGCCGGGCGGCTGTCGGACCGGTTCGGGCGCAAGCCGCTCATCGCCCTCGGCTACGGCCTCGCGGCGGCCGGCAAGCTGCTCATCGCCGTGGCAGTGGTGTGGCCCGTCGTACTCGGCGGCAGGTGTGTCGACCGGCTCGGCAAAGGCGTGCGAGGCGCCCCGCGCGACGCGCTGCTCATGGTCGGCGCCGACCCGTCCGCGCGCGGACGGATCTTCGGCTTCCACCGCGCGGCCGACACCGCCGGCGCCGTGATCGGTCCTGCCGTCGGACTGGCCCTGTACGAGCTGCTCGGGCACCGGATCCGTCCGCTGCTGCTCATCGCCGTCATCCCTGCCGTGCTGTCCGTGGCGCTGGTCGCTGCTGTCCGGGATGACAGCCGGCCGACTCCGCGCGCGACACCGGCGGCCAGGCCGGGCATCGCCCCTCCCGCGGGCCTGTCCCCGCAGCTACGCCGCCTGATCCTGGTGCTCGCGCTGTTCAGCCTGGTGAACTTCCCCGACGCCCTCCTGCTGCTGCGCGCCCACGACCTGGGTCTGTCGACCGGCTCCGTCATCGCCGCCTACATCGTCTACAACGCCGTCTACGCCGCAGCGTCCTACCCCGCCGGGGCCCTGTCCGACCGCTTGCCCCGGTACGTGGTGTTTGCCACGGGACTGGGGTTCTTTGCCATCGGCTACCTCGGCCTGGGGCTGGCTCACTCAGCCTGGCTCGTGTTCGTCCTGCTGCCGCTGTACGGCGGTTTCGCCGCGTGCACCGACGGAGTCGGGAAGGCGTGGGTCGCGAGCCTGGCACCCCCCGACCGACAAGGCGGCGCGCAGGGGCTCTTCCAAGCCCTCACGGGCGGAGCGGTGCTGGTGGCGGGGCTGTGGGCCGGCTTCGCCTGGCACGGGAACGGCCGGCTCCCGCTGCTGGTGGCAGGCGGCGTCGGACTCGCGACCGCCATCGGTCTGCTCGCCTTCGGCCACCGGTTGGCCGCACCCGCACCGGTCCACCAGGACTCGCCCGGCTGAGCTCAGCGGGGTCCGTCGGCGACGGCTGTCTCCTCGACGGGTGGCCTGCGCGGAGCGGGGGTCAACGCCGCCACGCTTCGGTTGCGGCCGGCCGCTTTGGCGTCGTACAGCGCTTCGTCTGCTCTGGCGAGGAGCTGCTCGGGGGTCTCTACGCCGTCCCACGTGGCGTACCCGACGCTGCAGGTCTGGCCGTGAGTCACCGCTGGTCGGAGCCGCTCGAGCAACGGCCGTGCCGCTGCGCTGTCGCAGCCGGGCAGGGCTACCGCGAACTCCTCTCCACCCCAGCGTGCGAGCAGGTCCACCTCGCGCAGCTGAGCCTGGAACTTGCGGGCGGTGGTCGACAGCATGGCGTCGCCACGGAGGTGGCCGTGCTGGTCGTTGAACTTCTTGAAGTGGTCCAAGTCGAGGATCGCCACCGTCACGGGCGCCCCCGTCCGGCGTGACTGCGCCAGCAGCTGCCCGAGGCGGTCGTCCCAGCCGCGGCGGTTGTCCAGTCCCGTGAGAGTGTCCGTGCTGGCCAGCGCGGCCAGCCGGGTGAGCAGCTGGTCGTGCTGCAGGGCGATGGCCGCTTCGTCGGCCAGCAGCTCGATGGCGCGGACCGCCCGGTCGCTCACGCTCTCGACCCGGTACGGCCAGCTGACGGACAGCACGCCCGTCACCACTCCGTCGGCGATCACGGGTTGCAACAGAAGCGCTGTGCCTTCGATTGCCTGCAGCAGCACCTGGGACACCCGTGGGTCACCCGCCGCATCCGACAGGAACAGCGGCTTACCACTGCGGTACACGGCGAGTGACACCGACACCGAGTCGAACGCGATCGTGGTGCCGATGAGATCGACCCCGGCCGAACCCGTCACGATCAGGCCGTCGGGCGTGCGGGGCTCGAGGATGCAGCACGAGTTCGCGCCCGACATCTCCAACGCCGCGGTGGTGATCGCGTGCCTGGCGTCCTCGCCGGTGCGGATCCGCCGGACGACCGCGGAGACGGCCGCCAGGTTGCCCTCCGAGTCGGTCAACGCCTGCTCGGTGGCCTTGCGCTCGCTCACGTCCAGCATGTGCCCGATCGACCAGCGCTGACCGGTGGGGCCGTCCACCTTGTTGACCGTCAGCCACACCCAGCGCACCTCGCCGGACGGCCGGACGTAGCGCTTCTCGGTGCGGACGATCCCGGGATCGGGGTTCGCGAGCCAGGCTCTGGTGAGGTCCTGAGACGGCACGTCCTCCGGATGGGTGAACTCGTTGCCGCTGTGCCCGAGGATCTCGGCCTCGTCGCGACCGAGAAGCCGGCACAGCGCGCGGTTTGCCGCGACGAACAACCCGTGCTCGTCGGACAGCCCGATGCCGACGGGGGAGTCGCGGAACAGGCTGCGGAACCGGTGCTCGGACAGCGCGAGCTCCTGCTGCCCCGCCTCCACGCGCCCGACGTGCTCGATCAGCTGCGTCTGCACAGCCAGCAGGTGGTTCTCGCGTCGCCGCCGCATCGCAAACAACAAGGCGGCCAGCGTGAGCGCCATGCCCAGCTGGACCGCGTAGTGCAGGAGGCCCTTGCGCGCCGGGCCGGCAAAGCTGGCGCAGATGATCGCCCACGCAATGGTTGCGGTCACGCAGATCGCGACGGCGAAACGGCAGGATGCCGCAGCTGCGCCGACTGCGAGGAACACGAGCATCAGCGTCGTCGTCTGTCGGATGTCAGCGGTGAGGGCCAAGTGCGCCAGGCTGTTGACGAGGGGAACCACGGCCAGCGCGTCGGACCTGGGTGGGGTCACCCGCTGCGGCCATCGGCTGGCGACTGCCGCCCACGCAAGCATCCCGGCGATGCTGGCTGCGGCCAGGCTTGCCATCACCGTTCGTGCGACGCCTGTCAGCTGGGTCAGGTGCACGGGCAGGGCCACCGCGTAGAGCGCCGCGAGGCCGAGCGCGATGAGACGGGCGTGAACGATCGACAGCGCGACTGCTGGCACGTTCGGTTCGTCCGGTGTCACTGCGCCTCCCCGTCAGGTGTCGAACGGGTGCAGCAATTCCTTTAAGCCTCGAACAGGTGACGAGCCGTTCCCCCTTCGGGCGCCTGCCGTCGCAGCTGCTACGCCGGCTTCGAGGAATGGGTTGCAGGAGAGCGCCGTGTGATCTGCGTCGTGCTGCCGGGCGGTGCGGACACGTTGCGTGGCAGCGTCCGTGGCACCGCCCGCTGAAGGTCAGGCCGCTGGCTCCAGGCGCACGATGACGGACTTCGACGTCGGCGTGCCACTGCGGTCCGCCGTGCTGTCCAGCGGCACGAGCACATTCGTCTCGGGGAAGTAGGCGGCGCAGCAGTCGACCGCAGTCGGGTAGGACACCAGCCGGAAGCGCGCCGCCCGTCGCTCGACGCCGTCCGGCCACTCGCTGACGATGTCGACGTGCTGACCGTCCTCGAGTCCACGTGATGCCAGGTCGGCGGGGCTGACGAACAGCACGCGGCGCCCGTCCTTGATGCCGCGGTACCGGTCGTCCCGCCCGTACATGGTGGTGTTGTACTGGTCGTGCGAGCGGATGGTCTGAAGGATCAGCCGGCCCGGTGGCAGCCGCATCACCTCGAGGGTGTTGACCGTGAACTGCGCCTTCCCGGTGGCGGTGTGCCACTCCCGCTCGCGAGGAGGGAGCGGCAGCACGAAACCGTCGGTGAGCCGCTCCTCGAAGTCCTCGAAGCCCGGGATCACCCGTGAGACATGACCGCGTACGACGGCGTAGTCGGTCGCCATCGCCGTCCAGTCGGCCCCTCCCGGGGCCAGCCGGTGCCCGAGCCCGCAGAGGACGGAGACCTCGCTGCGCAGGTGCTCCGAGGCCGGCGGCAGCGTCCCCCTGCTCGTGTGCACGCTGCTCATCGAGTCCTCGACCGAGACCACCTGGTCGCCGGCTGACGTGCGATCCCTTTCGGTCCGTCCGAGCACCGGGAGGATCAGCGCCGCTGCGCCCGTGACGACGTGTGAGCGGTTGAGCTTGGTCGACATCTGCACGGTCAGCCGGCAGCGCCGCAACGCGTCGTGAGTCGCGTTGGTGTCGGGCGTGGCAGCCGCGAAGTTGCCGCCACAGGCCATGAACACCTGTACCTGACCGTCGCGCATCGCGCGGATCGTGTCGACGACGTCATGGCCGTTCTTCCGGGGCGGCACGAAGCCGAACTCGGTGCCGAGCGCGTCGAGGAAGGCTGCGGGTGGCTTCTCCCAGATCCCCATCGTCCGGTCGCCCTGGACGTTGCTGTGGCCGCGGACAGGACATACGCCGGCACCGGGTCGGCCTATGCTGCCTCGCAGCAGGAGGACGTTGACGACCTCCCGGATCGTCTCCACCGCATTCTTGTGCTGCGTCAGACCCATGGCCCAGCAGACGATCACGTTGCGGGAGGCCAGGACCAGGTCACGCAGCTGCTCGACCTCTTCGCGCGTCAGCCCGGTCGAGGCCAGCACGTCGTCCCAGGACAGCTGCCGAAGGTGGGCCGAGTGGGCCTCGAAGCCGCTGGTGTGCTCGGCGATGAACGGCTGGTCGAGCACGGTCCCTGGGGCGGCGTCCTCGGCCTCGAGCAGAAGAAGCCCGAGCGCTTGGAAGAGGGCGAGGTCGCCGTTGAGACGGATCTGCAGGAACAGGTCCTCGAGCGCGGTGCCGTGCCCGACGACCCCGCGGATCGTCTGCGGGTTCTTGAACCGCCGCAAACCGGCCTCGGGCAAGGGGTTGACGGCCACGATGGTCGCGCCGTTGCCCTTGGCGTTCTCGAGCGTCGTCAGCATCCGCGGGTGGTTGGTGCCCGGGTTCTGCCCTACAACCAGGATCAGGTCGGCGTTCTCGACGTCGTCGAGCGACACGGTCCCCTTGCCGATCCCCAGGGTCTCGCCGAGAGCCACGCCGCTCGACTCATGGCACATGTTGGAGCAGTCGGGGAGGTTGTTCGTGCCGAACAGTCGCGCCACGAGCTGGTAGACGAAGGCGGCCTCGTTGCTGGTGCGCCCCGACGTGTAGAACGCGGCAGCATCAGGGCTCGGCAAGGCCTTCAGCTCGGCTGCCACCAGGTCGAGCGCGTCGTCCCAGGAGATCGGCTGGTAATGGTCGCTGCCCGCGGGCTTGTACATCGGCTCGGTGAGGCGGCCTTGCTGCCCCAGCCAGTGCTCGCTCTTGCTGTCCAGGTCGTGCACCGAGTGAGCGGCGAAGAAGGCGCGGTCGACCCGTCGCAACGTCGCCTCCTCGGCGACTGCCTTCGCGCCGTTCTCGCAGAACTCCGCGTGCTTGCGCTTCTTGTGCTCAGGCCAGGCGCAGCCAGGGCAGTCGAAACCGTCCGCCTGGTTGACCTTGAGAAGGGTGAGCGCGGTGCGCCGAATGCCCATCTGCTGCAGGCCGTCCCGCATGCTCACCACCACGGCTGGGAGACCTGCCGCGTGGTCCTTGGGGGGGCTGACCCGCATCCCCGCGTCGTCCCTGTCCCCGCGAGGTGCCTTGCTCGCCACGCCTGCTCCTGCCACTACCGGACTACTCGTCGGGCCGACCAACGGCCTTCCTCATACCGTACGTGCAGTGGAAGTGCGAAGCACCGGGACATCGGCTCGGAGGTGAGGACTTCCTGCGCGGGACCAGAGGCGATGATGCGTCCGTCCCGCATCAGAGCGGCGTGCGTCGTGCTCGACGGCAGCTCCTCCACGTGGTGGCTCACCAGCACTGATGGGAGGTCCGGCCGCCCCTGGGCCAGCGCGTCGAGGGCGTCGACGAGGTGCTCCCGGGAGGGCAGGTCGAGACCGGCCGCTGGCTCGTCGAGCAGCAACAGGTCCGGCATCTTCACCAAGGCCCGCGCGATCAGGACGCGTCGTTGCTCTCCGTTGGAAAGCGTCGCCCAGTCCCGGTCGGCGAGGCCGGCGACGCCCATCGCCTCAAGGCTGTCCGACGCCGAGGACAGCTGCGCGAGGGTGGGCTCCCAGCGCAGCCGCAGTCCGTTGGTGCCGGTGAGCCCCGTGAGCACGAGCTGGAGCGAGGTCAACCGCCCCGACGGCCGGTGCCGCCCCTGCACGTGGCCGATCCGCGGCCAGAGGACGCCGAAGATGTCCACCTGGCCGAGGCGATGGCCCAGCACGTCCACGGTGCCGCTCGTCGGGTGCTGGAGGGCCCCCAGCAGCGACAGCAAGGTGGTCTTGCCGCACCCGTTCTGGCCGAGCAGCGCCCACCGCTCGCCATCGCGCACGGTGAGGTCGACGCCTTGGAGGATGAGGGCCTTGTCGCGGCGAAGGGTCACGTCACTCGCGGCGGCGGCTGCGGGCTGCTGCATGACTCCTGCCTACAACACGCAGCCACGACTCCTGCACAGGTGTCCGTGCGCTCGACGCCGTCGTACGACAATAGGGACATGACCGAGCAGCTGCCGTGGCGTCGCAGGCAGGCGACCCCTGAACCGCACCTGGCGCGGCTGCAGCAGCGGATGGCCAAGGGCGAGTCTCTGGAGGAGGCCGGGGCGGCCTACGGCTTGGAGCTGTGGCGGGCGAAGGCCATCTTCGTGCGCTCCGGTCTCCCGGTGCCCAAGCCCGTGCGACGGCGCAAGCCCCGCGATGACGAGAGCGTCGCCCTTGGTCGGCGCATCCACACCTTCCTGGAGCAGGTGGACAGCGCCCGGGTGTCGGAAGTGGCGAGTGCCCTCGAGGTCTCCAACGACCAGGTGCGCAAGGCGATCTGGCCCCAGGACAAGGAGCGCATCCTGCCGACGCTGTCGCCGGAGCAGCGCTACCCACGGTCTGCCGTCCTCATCGGGCTGCAGGCGATGTCGATCACCAGGGGTCGGGAGAACAACGCCCGGGGCCGGGTGGCGGTCTCTGCGGAGTACTGGGACAGCCACCGCGATCCGCAGGCGCACCCCACCGCCGCCGTCGTGCGGCTCCGCTTCGGTAGCTGGCGGGCTGCGTGCGAAGCGGCCGGCATCCCCGTCCACGGAGGGGAGAAGCTGGCCAACCCCCGCCGCTGGTCCGACGAGGAGTGCCTCGCTGCCGTCACGGAGTTCTTCGCCGGCGGGCACGGCTGGGGATCGGCGGCCTACGACGTGTGGTCCCGACCACGGGAGGTGCCCTCGGTCGCCACCGTGATGCTCCGCCTCGGGAGCTGGCCCGAGCTGCGCGACCGGATCCTGTCGTGACCGTCCTGACCCGTTCGCAGTGGTCGGCGCGGCAGGACGCGCATCACCGTCGCGTCGACCTCTGGACCGAGGGCCACCGTCATCGTGCGGCCCGGGGGCAGGAGCATCCGGTCGAGGACTTCTTGTTCACCTACTACTCGCACCGCCCGTCTCGCCTTCGGCGCTGGAGCCCCGGCGCCGGCGTGTCCCTTACGGACTTCCCGGGCGCCCAGCCCTGGCTCGACCACCCGCCCGACCGGGTCGCGCGATCGGCATCGTGGATCGCCCAGCTGCTCGACCGCACGGCTTCCCGCCCACCGCAGTTCGGCTGCTTCGGGCTCCACGAGTGGGCGATGGTCTACCGCGAAGAACCGCGGCACCGCGCGTGGCCGCTTCGCCTGGGGGACAAAGGAACCGCCGCTGTGGTGGAGAGCCTTCCCCTGCGCTGCTCGCACCATGACGCCTTTCGGTTCTTCACCCCGTCGGCCCGGCCGCTGAACCTCTTGCAACCTCGGCGGGAGGACCAGGCCGACCTCGAACAGGGCGGCTGCCTGCACGCCAACATGGACCTGTACAAGTGGTCCTACAAGCTGGTGCCCTGGGTCGCCTCCGAGATCGTGGCCGACTGCTTCGATCTGGCCCGCCGGGTGCGCACCCTCGACATGAGGGCGTCCCCGTACGACTTCTCGGCGCTCGGTCTGACGCCGGTCGAGGTCGACACCGAGCAGGGACGTGCGGAGTACGTGCAGCACCAGCGGGCCTTCGCCCACGAGGCGGTGTTGCTGCGGGCTCGCGTGAGCGACGCGGCACGGCTGCTGGTGTAGAACGCGTTGCTGTTAAGTTCGGCGGATGGGGACTAACCAGCGCGCGCAGATCACCCTGACCGACGACGAGATCGTCGCCTTCATCGACCAGAGCCGCACCGCCACGATGGCCACCATCGGTCCCGACGGCGTGCCGCACCTGGTGGCCATGTGGTTCGCCGTGATCGACGGTCAGATCTGGTTCGAGACCAAGGGCCGGTCGCAGAAGGTCGTCAACCTGCGCCGCGACGACCGCATCACGGTGCTCATCGAGAGCGGTCACACCTACAACGAGCTCAAGGGCATCTCGCTCGAGGGGCACGCCGTCGTCGTGGACGACCCGGATGCGCTCTGGGCGGTCGGGGTCAGCGTGTGGGAGCGCTACACCGGGCCCTACACCGAGCAGATGCGTCCGTTCGTCGAGATGATGCTCAACAAGCGGGTCGCCGTCCGGGTCGACGTGGACCGGATCAGGTCGTGGGACCACGCCAAGCTGGGCATCGACCCGATGCCACTGGGTGGCTCGACCGCCGCCTTCCTGTAGGCCGGACGGACCAGCCCTGCAGGCCCGTCGGAGCATGCGAAGTGGGGCCGCACGGCGGGCGCGCGCCACCCGGCTCGGAGCGGATGATCTGAGCATGACCATCGACCTCACCGGCCCCGTCCCGCAGGTCCTGGAAGGGTGCGACCACTGCAGCAGCGTCGGTCGGCTCTACCGCCTGATCGGGACCCAGGTGGCCCTCTGCCGCGGCTGCTTCGCGAAGCAGCACGGCTAGACCGTCGTCGCGATCCCGCCGTCGACCGGGATGATCGCACCCGTCACGTAGGACCCCGCCCGGCTCGACAGGAACACCGCTGTGCCGGCCATGTCATCGGGCCGGCCGATCCGTCCCAGCGGGGCAGAGGCGGCGATCGCGTCGCCGAACGCGTCGAGGGTCGCGGCCATCATCTTGGACTCGAACGGTCCGGGCGCGATGGCGTTGACCGTGATTCGCCTGGGTCCGAGCTCCTTGGCCAGCACCTTGGTGAGCATGTGCATCGCGGCCTTGCTCGAGGAGTAGGAGTAGGTCGGCAACGCCGGGACCCGTAGCCCGTCGATGCTCCCGATGTTGATCACCCGCGCCGGGTCGTCGTCGCTGGCTGCGTCCTCGAGCCGGGGCAGCAGCGCACGGGTCAAGAAGAACGGGCCCTTGAGGTTGAGGTTGAGGGCCTTGTCCCAGGCCGACTCGGGGAACTCCTCGAGCGGCGCACCCCAGGTCGCACCGGCGTTGTTGACCAGGATGTGCAGCGGGCCTCGGACGGTCGCGGCGAGCCGCCGGCACTCGACCTCGGTGGACAGGTCGGCAGGAACAGCAATGACCTCGCCGTACGGCGAGAGCTCTTGGCGTGCCTGCTCGCAGGCGCTCGGGTCACGTGAGCTGACGGTGACGGAGGCCCCGGCGTCGAGCAGGCCGCGAGCGATCATCAGCCCGATTCCGCGGGTGCCACCCGTGACCAGCGCCTTCTTGCCCGTGAGGTCGAACAGTCCCATGCTGCGGACCCTAACCGGGTTGGCCGGGCGGATCTGAGAGGCTGGGGACATGGTTGTCGAAGTCGCCCTCATCGACGTCACGCCAGGCGCGGAGCAGGCCTTCTCAGCCGCCTATGCCCAGGCTCGCGCGCTCATTGCGGGCAGCGCGGGCTGCCGCAGCGTCCGCATGACTCGGGGGGTGGAGACGCCGACCCGCTTCGTGCTGCTCGTGGAGTGGGACTCGCTGGCCGCCCACGAGGAGTTCCGCGCCAGCCCCCGGTTCGGCGACTGGCGCGCTCTCATCGGCCCGCACTTCGCCGAGGCGCCCCGCGTCGAGCACTTCGAGGACCTGTGAGCGGGGCCTCATGCCGTTGAACCAGAAATTGTTGAACAGGCAATAAAAAGGGGATAGGGTTAGTTGCACGAGCAAGAACCTCCCTTACCCCCCCCTGGAGACCCTCATGACGACCGCACTCACGACTTCTGACCTGACCGGCACGTACACCCTCGACCCGGCGCACACGCGCCTCGGTTTCACCGCCCGGCACGCGATGGTGACCAAGGTCCGCGGCTCCTTCGAGACCTTCGAGGGCAGCGTCCATCTCGACTTCGAGGACCCCACGAAGAGCACCGTGACCCTGAGCTTCGACCTTGCCAGCGTCACCACGGGCCAGCCGCAGCGCGACGACCACCTGCGTACCAGCGACTTCTTCGACGCCGCGACGCACCCCAAGGCCACGTTCGTGAGCACGTCGGTCAAGCCGGTCGACGACGACAACTTCGAGCTGACCGGTGACCTGACCATCAAGGACGTGACGCACCCCGTCACGGTCACCTGGGAGCACACCGGCACGGCCAAGGACCCGTACGGCAACCTCCGCGCCGGCTTCGAGGGCAAGGCCAGTCTCAGCCGTAAGGACTGGGGCCTGACGTACAACGCTGCCCTCGAGACCGGGGGCGTCCTCATCAGCGACAAGGTCAACCTCGAGTTCGACGTCTCGGCCATCAAGTCCGCCTAGTACGACAGCGGGCGAAGGCCGCTCCCTCTCTGGAGGGAGCGGCCTTCGTCGTACCCCCTAGGGTCGCAGCATGAGCGCCCAGGAGCAGGCGGACCGGATGCTGGCTGCGGACGTGGCGACCCGGGCGCTGGGCATCGTGATCACCGGAGTGGACGTCGGGCGCGCGACCGCCACCATGACGGTCAGGCCGGACATGGCCAACGGGCACGGGATCTGCCACGGCGGGTACCTGTTCCTGCTGGCCGACAGCGCTTTCGCCTTTGCCTGCAACACGCGTGGCCGGGCGACGGTCGCGTCGGGCGCAGATGTCGAGTTCCTCGTGCCCGTGACGGCTGGCGACGTGCTCGTGGCCGAGGCAGTGGAGGTCGTCCTGCGCGGCCGTTCGGGCGTGTACGACGTCACGGTGCGGCGCGGCGCGCAGACGGTGGCTGTCTTCCGTGGTCGCAGCCGCGCCCTCGTCATGGAGCGGCCCGCGACGGGGGATTAGCCTCCTCGCTGTCCTAGTAGGGAGGTTGGCGGTGCCGTCCACGTGGCAACGCGTGCGCAAGGCGCAGTCCCGGTTGAGCACTGAGGCCGTGCAGCAGATGGACGCGCTGCCGTGGTTCACCAGCCTGCCGCCTGCCCAGCGCGCCGATGTCGGCCTGGTGGTCCAGGCCGGTATCGCCGCCTTCACCGGCTGGCTCCGCGACGCGTCCACCGCACCGGCCCCGGCGCCGGACGTCTTCGGCGCAGCGCCGCGCGAGCTGACCCGCGCCGTCAGCCTCAAGCAGACCGTGCAGCTCATCCGCGTCGTCGTGGACGTGTTGGAGACGCAGGTCCCTCGGCTGGCCGAGCCGGGGGGAGAGCAGGAGCTGCGCGAGGCCGTGCTGCGGTACTCCCGCGAGATCGCCTTCGCCGCGGCCGAGGTCTACGCGTCCGCGGCCGAGGCCCGCGGAGCCTGGGACGCACGGCTCGAGGCCGGCGTCGTCGAAGCCCTGGTACGCGACCAGGTGGGCGACCTCACGCTGTCTCGAGCCGGCTCCCTCGGTTGGGGGCGCCCTGCATGGGTGACCGCCCTGGCCGCCTTGGCCCCCAGCGGTCCGGTCGAGCCGCGGCTCGAGGACTTGCGCGGGCACGGTCGGCACAGCGGCTTGTTCGTCCTCACCGGCGAAGCGGGTGGTGGGCTGCTGGTGGTCGTCGGTGGCGAGGGTCGACCGGAGACGGCCGTGAAGCAGCTGGCGGTGGCTCTCCCCGAGGGGCCGGTGGTGGTCGGTCCCGTCGTCGACGATCTGGCGTCCGCCGCCACCTGCGTCAAGGAGGCGCTTGCCGGTCTGGCCGCGGTCGCCGCCTGGCCGGGTGCCCCGCGTCCGGTGAAGGCAACCGACCTGCTCGCCGAGCGCGCGGTCCTGGGAGACCCGAGCGCGCGTGCGCGGTTGTTGGAGGACGTGCACGGGCCGCTGGCCGCTGCCGGGGGCGACTTGTTGGCCACGGCGGGGGCGTTCCTCGACTCCGGAAGTTCACTTGAGGGGACGGCCCGGGTGTTGTATGTGCACGCCAACACCGTGCGCTACAGGCTTCGCAAGATTATGGAGCTGGTGGGCCTCGACCTCGCCGATCCGAGGGACGCGCAAGTCGTCCGTGTTGCGTTCGTCATTGGTCGGACACAACAACTGTAGGTTTCCTACAAAGTCGACCGTACCTTTCGGTGTGCGCCTGCTGCCGCTTTCGGTCCTGGGCTCGACAAGTGTTGTCGGGGTGATAGTCCTCCTCGTGCCCGGCCAGGGTTCCCAGACGCCCGGCATGCTCGTGCCCTGGCTCGACCTGCCTGGTGCGGCGGGCGACCTGGCCACGTGGTCCGACGCTTGCGGGCTCGACCTGCTGCACCTGGGCACGGCGGCCGGCGCTGACGAGATCCGTGACACCGCCGTGGCGCAGCCGCTGCTGACGGCGACCGCGCTGCTGAGTGCCCGTGCCCTCGACGTCACCCCCGACATGGTCTGCGGTCACAGCATCGGCGAGCTGGCCGCGCTGGCTGTCGCGGGTGTTCTCGACGACACGAGTGCCGTTCGCCTGGCCGCCGAGCGGGGCCGCGCGATGGCCGTCGCCGCCGCCTCCCAGCCGACCGGTATGGCGGCGGTCCTGGGCGGCGATGCCGACGAGGTGCTGGCCGCCGCTGTCGTCCACGGTCTGGAGGTAGCGACCGTCAACGTCGCCGGCCAGGTGGTGCTGGGAGGTCCGCTCGACGCCCTCGACGCCCTCGCGGCCGCACCGCCGGCGTCGGCCCGCGTCCGTCGTCTCGAGACAGCCGGTGCCTTCCACACCAGCGCGATGAGCTCCGCCGTACCCCGTCTGTCCGAGCTGGTCGCCGCAACCACGCCGGGATGGCCGGTCTGCGCTGTCGTGGCCAACGCCGACGGGGCCATCGTGACCGACGGCCGGGAGCTGCTCGACCGCCTGGTGGGTCAGCTGACCGGACCGGTGCGGTTCGACCTGTGCCTGCAGACGATCGCCGGCCGGTCGCCGAGCCTCGTCATCGAGCTGGCCCCCGGCGGCACGCTCGCTGCGGTGGCCAAGCGCGCGCTCCCGGGTGTGCCGATCGTCGCCCTCAAGACCCCGGCCGACATCCCGACCTCGGTGACCGCGTGAAGACCCGGACCCTTGCCGGCGCGGCCCTGACCGGGATCGGCGCGCACCGACCGGCCCGGCGCGAGGACAACCTCGCCATCGCCGCGCGGACGGCGTCGAGCGATGAGTGGATCCGGGAGCGCAGCGGCATCGTGACCCGCGGTGTCGCGGCCGACGACGAGTCCGTGGTCGACATGGCCACCTCCGCGTCCGGCAAGGCGCTCGCCGCGGCCGGCGTCGACGCCGCCGACCTCGGCCTGGTCCTGCTGGCCACCTGCACCATGCCCGGTCCGCTGCCCGGCGGCTCCCCTGAGGTGGCGGCCCGTCTCGGTGCCGTGAACGCCGGTGCGAGCGACATCGGAGCCGGCTGTGCGGGCTTTGCCTACGCGCTCGGGCTGGCCGCCGACACGGTTCGCACCGGCACCGCCGAGCACGTGCTCGTCGTCGGCTCGGAGAAGCTGCTTCCGATGGTCGACCCGGACGACCGGGGGACCGCGTTCCTGTTCGGCGACGGCGCCGGCGCGGTCGTCGTCAGCCGGACAGCCACCGAGACCGTCGGCCCGGTGGTGTGGAGCCACGACGGCGACCAGCACGCCAGGCTCACCATCCACGGGAACCCGCCGCTGCTCGCCATGGAGGGCCGTGCGATCTACCGCTGGGCGACCACGACGCTCCCCGACCTGTGCCGTCGCGCCTGCGACGAGGCCGGCATCGCGCCCGCGGACCTGAAGGCCTTCGTGCCCCACCAGGCCAACCTGCGGATCACCGAATCGGTGGCGAACTCGCTCGGGCTGCCTGCCTCCGTCGTGGTCGCGCGGGACGTGGTGGACAGCGGCAACACGAGCGCCGCGTCCGTGCCGCTCGCCCTGGCCCGGCTCCTGGAGCTCGGCGAGGTGGAGAGCGGAGACCCGGTGCTGCTCTTCGGGTTCGGCGCCGGGCTCACGGCCGCCGGCCAGGTCGTCCTGTGCCCATAACACCAGGTCGTCCTGTGCCCACAACAACTGTGCCCCTGGGACCTCGTCGACCCACTACAGACCCGCTGCCCTGAGACAGGCCAGCTGCTCCACCCCCTCACCCCTAGCTACAGGAGAAGACACATGACGCTCACCCAGACGGACGTTCTGACCGGTCTCGCCGAGGTTCTCGACGAGGTCTCCGGCGTACCCGCCGACAAGGTGGTCCGTGAGGCCACGTTCGAGAACGACCTCGAGGTCGACTCGCTCACCATGGTCGAGGTCGTCGTGGCCTGCGAGGAGCGCTTCGGCGTCCGCATCCCCGACGAGGCGCTCGAGAACCTGCGCACCGTCGGCGACGCCATCGACTACATCGCCGCCGCCGGGGTCCCTGCGTGACCGCGGCCCTCGCGGGCCCCGTCGCCGTCACGGGGCTGGGCGCCCTGACCCCGCTCGGCCCCGACGTGGCAGCGCTGACCGAGGGGCTGCTCAGCGGCCGCTCCGGCGTCCGCCTGCTCGAGGGCGAGCAGTGGGACGCGCTGCCCGCTCGCCTGGCCGCCACGGTGGACCTCGAGGGTCGACTTGAGCGGCTCGAGGCGCGCACCCTCGACCGCGTCCAGCAGCTGGCTCTCGTCGCGGCACGTGAGGCCTGGGACGACGCCGGTACGCCGGCCGTCGCGCCCGAGCGCCTCGCCGTGGTGATCGGCTCCGGGATCGGAGGTGCGCTGACGATCCTGGGACAGGCAGATGTGCTGAGGGAGAAGGGGCCGCGGGCGGTGTCGCCGCACCTGGTCCCGATGCTCATGCCCAACGGCCCGGCGGCCACGGTGGGGCTTGCCCTCGGTGCCCGCGCCGGAGTGCACACACCGGTCAGTGCCTGTGCCTCCGGCGCCGAGGCCATCGCTTTGGCCCTGGACCTACTTCGGAGCGGTCGCGCGGACGTGGTCGTCGCCGGCGGCTCCGAGGCCTGCGTGCACCCGCTGCCGATGGCCGGCTTCGCGCAGATGCGCGCGATGTCCACCCGGCACGACGAGCCCGAGGCCGCGTCTCGCCCCTACGACAAGGGCCGCGATGGCTTCGTCCTCGGCGAGGGAGCCGGCGTGCTGGTGCTCGAGACCGAGGAGCACGCCCGGGCCCGGGGCGCGCGCGTCCACGCCCGCCTCGGCGGCGCCGGGCTCGCGTCCGACGCCCACCACATCACGGCGCCCGACCCCGCTGGTAGCGGCGCCGCCCGCAGCATCACCTTGGCACTACGCGACGCGGGGCTGACCGCGACCGACGTCGGTCATGTGAACGCCCACGCGACCAGCACCCCGCTCGGCGACGTCGCCGAGGCGCGGGCCTTCACCCTCGCGCTCGGGGCGCACCGCCCGGCCGTCACCGCCACCAAGTCCTGCACTGGGCACCTGCTCGGAGCTGCCGGCGCGGTCGAAGCCGTGGCCACCGTCGTTGCCCTGCGCGACAGCGTCATCCCGCCCATCCGCAACCTGGACGACATGGACGACGAGGCCGACATCGACGCCGTCCGGGTCGTCCCACGCGAGCTCGTCCACGAGGTCGCGCTGTCCACCTCGTTCGGTTTCGGAGGCCACGACGTGTCCCTGGTGTTCCTCCGATGACCATGACCGCGGGCCCGGAGCTCGCCCCGACCTGCACCCGCCGCCTGGACGCGCTGCTCGACGGCTGGGAGCTCATTGAGGCGCCCTGCGGTGTGGTGGTGGCGACCGGGACGATCCGGGGTACGCACGTCGTCGCGTTTGCCACCGACCCTGGCGTCCAGGGCGGCGCGCTCGGCGTCGACGGCTGCGGTGCGATTGCCCGGGCCACCGACCTCGCGCTGCTGCGCGGCATTCCGGTGATCGGCATCTGGCACTCCGGGGGCGCCCGTCTGCGCGAGGGCGTGGCCTCACTTGCGGGCGTGGCCGAGGTCTTCGCCGCGCAGACCCGCGCCAGCGGCAGGGTCCTGCAGGTCTCGGTCGTGCTCGGGCCGGCGGCCGGTGGCGCCGCCTACGGGCCGGCGCTGACCGACATCGTGATCATGGGGCCGGCCGGCCGGGTCTTCGTGACCGGCCCGGACGTCGTCCGCCGGGTCACCGGCGAAAACGTCGACATGGACCGCCTCGGCGGCCCGGACACCCACGGTCGCATCAGCGGTGTGGCCCACCTCCTCGCGCCCACCGACGACGAGGCGCTCTACAGCGCGCGTCGGCTCGCGCTCCTCGTCGGTGAGCAGGGCAGCGTCGACACCTCGCTCGTCGAGGGCACAGACCCCGGCGCGCTGGTTCCGGGCGACCCCCGCAAGTCCTACGACGTCCGCCCCGTCATCCAAGCGGTCCTCGACCCGGGCAGCTACCTGGAGCTTCACCGCGACTGGGCAACCAGCGCTGTCACGATGGTCGGTCGGCTGGGTGGGCGCGCCGTGGGTGTCGTCGCCAACGACCCGCAGCGGATGGCCGGCTGCCTCGACGCCGAGACCGGTGACAAGACCGGCCGCTTCGTGCAGTGGTGCGACGGCATGGGCCTTCCGCTCATCTTCCTCGTGGACGTGCCTGGGTACCTGCCCGGCGTCGCCCAGGAGGATGAGGGTGTCCTGCGGCGCGGAGCCAAGCTGCTCCACGCGTTCGCCGGCGCCTCTGTCCCGCGCCTCACCGTCGTGACCCGCAAGGCGTACGGCGGAGCCTTCATCGCCATGGGCTCCAAGGGGCTGGGTGCGGACCGCGTCTTCGCCTGGCCGGGCGCCCAGGTCGACGTCATGGGCGCCACCGCAGCCGTCGAGGTCCTCCACCGTCGCGAGCTCATGGCGGAGAGAGATCCGTCAGCACGGGCGGCCCTGGTGCTTCGGCTGGCCGCTGAGCACGAAGCGACCACCGGCGGCCTCACCCGTGCCCTCGAGTGCGGTGCGGTCGACGAGGTCATCGAGCCGGGCGAGACGCGCCGCCGGCTCATCGAGACGCTGGCCCAGCTCCCGCACCGCAAGGGAACCCGACCGAACGGACCGCTGTGATGACTCCCCGTTCCGTCCTCGTCAGCGGTGGCAACCGCGGCATCGGCCTGGCCACCGCAAGAACGCTTGCGGCACAGGGCCATCGGGTCGCGGTCACCAGCCGCAGTGGCGAGGTCGAAGGGCTGTTCACGGTCAAGTGCGACGTCACGTCCACTGACGAGATCGAGGCCGCCTTCCTCAGTGTCGAGGAGGCGCACGGCCCCGTCGAGGTGCTCGTGTCCAACGCCGGCATCACCGACGACCAGCTGCTGCTGCGCATGAGCGAGGAGTCCTTCAGCCGGGTCCTCGACACCAACCTGACCGCGGCCTACCGGCTCGCGAAGCGGGCGTCCCGCTCGATGCTGCGCGGCAAGTGGGGACGGCTGCTGTTCGTCTCCTCGGTCGTGGGGCTCAGCGGTTCGGCCGGACAGGCAAGCTATGCCGCCTCCAAGGCCGGCCTGGTCGGCTTCTCCCGCTCCCTGGCGCGCGAGCTCGGCGCGCGCAACATCACCAGCAACGTGGTCGCCCCGGGCTTCGTCGACACCGACATGACCGCCGAGCTCACCGACGCCCGCAGGGAGCAGGTGCTCGCGAGCATCCCGGCCGGACGCACCGCCAAGGTCGACGAGGTCGCGGCCGTCCTTGCCTTCCTGGCCAGCGACGAGGCGGCCTACGTCAACGGCGCCGTCGTCCCCGTCGACGGCGGACTCGGGATGGGCCACTGATGCTGCTCCGCCTCCCCGATCCTCCCTCGGTCGCCCCCGCCCCCTCCGGTGAGATCAGCCCCGGTGAGGTCAACGGAGTGTCCTTCGTGGTGCTCGGCGACAGCGGTCCCGTCACGGTCTTCGCCCATGGCCTGGGCGGCTCCGTGGCTGAGACCCGGCCGCTCGCGACCCGAGTAGCGGGCACCCGGGTGCTGCTGGACTTCCGAGGGCACGGCGGCAGTGCGCTGCTCGAGGACGGCTGGGACTACGACCTGCTCGCTGACGACCTGCTCGCGGTCGCCGACGCGGTCGGCGCTTCGCAGGCCGTCGGGCTGTCTCTGGGCTCCGGCGCCCTGCTCCGCGCCCTGTCGCGTGAGCCTGACCGGTTCCGCAAGGTCGCCTTCGTCCTGCCGGCGGTCATCGACGACACCCGTCGCGACGGCGCCACCGAGCGCCTGCACCGGCTCGGTGCCGCCATCGAGCGCAGGGACGCCCGCGGCGCCGCGGACATCCTTCTCGAGGAGCTCCCGGACGAGGTGCGGCAGCGCCGCGGTGTGGATGCCCTCGTCCTGCGCCGCGCCACCCAGCTGGTCACCAAGCCGGCCCCGGCGCCGCGCTACGAGGACCGGCCACTGCACGACCGTGCCGTGCTCTCACAGATCTCCTGCCCCGCGCTGGTGCTGGCGCAGACCGACGACCCCCTCCACCCGTCCGACCTGGCCGCCGAGCTCGCCGCCGTACTCCCTTCGTCGGAGCTGGTGGTGCTGCCCGAGGGCGGCGTGTTCTGGACGGCTGCACGCGAGGCCCAGACGGTCCTCGCCCGACATCTCGCGGAGGACTGATGTTGCTCGAAGGCAAGCGCCTGCTCATCACCGGCGTGCTCACCGACTCATCGATCGCGTTCTCGGTCGCGCGGCTCGCCCAGGAGCAGGGCGCGACCATCGTCCTCACCGGCTTCGGCCGCTCCCTGTCGCTGACGAACCGGATCGCCAAGCGGCTTCCCAGCAGCCCGCCCGTGATCGAGCTCGACGTCACCTCCGAGGAGGATCTCGAGCTGCTGCCGAAGCGGCTGCGGGAGCACGTGGACGGTGTGGACGGCATCCTGCACGCGATCGGCTTCGCCCCTGCGGCGGCGCTCGGCCAGGGCGTTCTGGAGACCTCGTGGGAGGACGCCGGCACCGCGCTGCACGTCTCGACCTGGTCCTACCCCGCACTGGCCCGCGCCGCGCTGCCCCTGCTCGCTCCGGGCTCGTCCTACGTCGGCCTCGACTTCGACGCGCGGGTGGCCTGGCCGGCGTACGACTGGATGGGTGTGGCCAAGGCCGGGCTGGAGAGCGCAAACCGCTACCTGGCAAGGGATCTCGGCGCCCACGGCGTGCGTTCCAACCTGGTTGCGGCCGGTCCTCTCAAGACGATGGCCGCCAAGGCGATCCCGGGGTTCCACCAGTTCGAGGACGCCTGGGCGCAGCGGGCCCCGCTGGGCTGGGACGTGAACGACCCCGAGCCGACCGCGAAGGCCTGCGTCGCCCTGATGTCCGACTGGTTCCCGAAGACGACCGGCCAGATCGTCTACGTCGACGGCGGGTTCAGCGCCGTCGGCGTCTGAGACTGCCCGAGTTGTGGGGGGGGCACGGGGGGGGGGGG